>CACMHY010000024.1 GCA_902613595.1 uncultured Bacteroidota bacterium | reverse complement strand
TTTCATTACAGGAGTAGTAACCAATGTTGTGATGACAAGAATTAGTGGTACAAACAGCTATACCTATAACTGGAATACATCGACTCCAACCCTTGCCGCTGGAGCTTACTCAGTCACTGTAAGTGGAACCGACGCCATTGGAAATACTTATGCTGGAACCGACAGTATCACCTTTACTATAAGTCCTACTTTCTATCTAGATGCTAATGGGGTGACTGTAAAATGTAGAGGATGTAGCGCTGGAGATCAGGGAGTTGTTAATGGAGTAATCTATACAGCACTAGATCAGACCATGTTTGCAGCCAAGGCCGCTTCAGATAATAATTGGGGTCAGATGGTCACCACGCTTGTCACAGATATGAGTGATAAGTTTAAAGATGCAACAACCTTTAATCAAAATATTAGCTCTTGGGATACTTCTAACGTAACTACTATGCATGGTATGTTTGATAATGCTCGTGCCTTCAACCAAGACATTGGTACTTGGAATACATCAAGTGTAACTGATATGAGTGAAATGTTTGATACTGCTAGCTCGTTCAATCAAAATATTGGGAGTTGGGATACATCAAGTGTTACTAATTTCAATAGTATGTTTGAAAGTAATACTGTTTTTAACCAGAATCTTGGTAGTTGGGATACATCAAGTGCTACTGATATGGATCGAATGTTTAGGGAGGCAAGGGTGTTTAATAATGGGGGTAGTAATTCTATAAATAATTGGGATACATCTAATGTTACTCTTATGGGATCTATGTTCAACGCTGCGGTCTTATTTAATCAAGATATTAGCAGTTGGGATACATCAAATGTTACTACAATGAACGCAATGTTCAGTTCCGCTACCATTTTTAACCAAGATATTAGTAGTTGGAACACCTCTAAAGTGACTACTATGAGAAGTATGTTCCAGGCTGCAAAGGCTTTTAACTATGATATCGGTAATTGGAATACGTCTAATGTTACTTCTATGATACAGATGTTTCAGCAAACTGATGTATTTAACCAAGATGTCTCTGGTTGGTGTGTACCCAATATTGGATCTGAACCCTCCGGTTTTAAAAGTGATGCCAATGCAACCTGGAGAAACGATGCTTCCAAGCAGCCCCAATGGGGTACCTGCCCCGCGCCTCAGGTTACTCTAACGGACAGCGATGCAGATAATTATATCCTTAACAGCTCTGTAGTCACTATCACAGCCACCTTCTCTGCTGCCATGTCACCTACTGTTACGATAAGTATTGGTAGTGTAATTAATAGTGTAGCGATGACAGTTGTTAATAGCTCTACCTTTAGATATGTATGGGATGTAGATGCAGCAGGCAGCTTACCGGATGCAGAATATTCAGCAACAGTCTCAGGAGTTGGCGCTGACGGAAGAGCTTACGTAGGCACAGATAGCATTACCTTTACTCTGCTTTCTCCACCTTCAACACCAACAGTTGCACCCGACTTATCAGCAGGCTCAGATGCTGGACCTAGCAATACAGATAACTTAACTAATGTAACCACCCCTACCTTTACAGGTACGGTAACTCCTTCTACAGGTATTGTTTATCTGTATGCAGAGAAAGATGGCGGCTCGCCTTCTATTGTGGCTTCAGTAACAACTGCCAGTGACGGGAGCTATACAATATCACCTACATCGGCCCTTACCTCAGGAGGCTATGTCTTTTACGTAAGAGTAGAAAATGCTGCAGGGGATACTTCAGGGAACTCACCCCCTGTCAACGTTACAGTGCAGACCACCCCACAAGCTCCAGTATTACCTACCCTAAAAACAGAAACCGATTTAGGTGTTTCTGACTCAGACAACATTACAAGTGATAGCACCCCTACAATAACAGGAACAGTATCCCCTAACACCCAAGTAAAAATTTATGTCGACGGCTCTCTTGCCGAGACAGTGACTTCCACTAATAGTGGTCTTTTCGAATCCACTATCTCTGTAGCCCTACAAAACGATAATGGAAGCAATATTAAAAACGAGATCTACATTGAGCTTGTAGATACCTTTGGTAATACAGCCACATCGACGCTGCTAGATTTAACCATTGACACTGTTGCACCTACGGCTAATGCGGTAGCTACTGATAAGAAGATCGCAGCCTCTTCAACAACTACCTATACTACCACGGGTATCGGAGCCACGGACCAGGTATGGCTTGTTCCATCAACTATATCTAATGATGATCTTAAGGCCTATCTAGCCGATCCATCTTCAGTGAGCTCACTTACATTAAATACGAACATAACAAAACAAACCACAGGCAACAGCGGTACTATCACCACTCCTAGTGGTGGTGGCCTTTATAAAGTAGTGGTGGTAGACCCTGCGGGAAACTTCTCTAACCCATCAGCAGGAACATTAGATGTCGACCTTACCGGTCCCAAGGTAACCTCGATT
>CACMHY010000023.1 GCA_902613595.1 uncultured Bacteroidota bacterium | reverse complement strand
TCCTTTAATATTGATGCCTTATTGAAAAAAGTAACTTCTTCTGCTAATGTGATTCTAGTTTTATTTTTTCCCTCTTTCAAAATTGAATGTGAATTTTGAAAACTATTAATTAATATAATTACTATTCCTAGAATTAAGCCTAGACCAATACCTATGAGAAGATCAGTAAAAACAATCCCAATAATAGTAATCAAAAATGGTAGTAGTTGTTTCCAGCCTAGTTTATACATTGTAACAAACAAGCTTGGTTTTGCAAGTTTATATCCCACTATAAAAAGTATAGCTGCTAATACAGATAATGGGATTTGATTAAGTAAAGCAGGAATGAGAAGAATGGATATTAACAAAAAGAATCCATGAATAATAGCAGACATTTTTGTTTTACCTCCAGACTGAATGTTTGCGGAACTTCTCACAATTACTTGAGTTACCGGTAAACCCCCTATTAAACCAGAAATAAAATTCCCCGTTCCTTGAGCAATGAGTTCTCTGTTCGTAGGTGTTATTCGTTTATCTGGATCTAATTTGTCCGTTGCCTCAACACATAAAAGTGTCTCTAGACTTGCCACAAGTGCTATTGTAAAAGCTGTTATCCAAATTTCAACTCTTGTGATGCCTTGAAAATTTGGAAAACTAAATTGGCCAAAAAACGAATTCATATCCTCAGGAACCGGAACTGATACCAAAAGTTCTGACTGAATTGCCCAATAATTATTCCCTTTTGTGAAAACAACATAAACAATCCCAATTATTACGGCAACTAGTGGTCCTTGGATTAGTTGAAAAATCTTCCCTTTTTTACTCAAAATATTTGACCAAAGCAATAATATCCCCATACTTACAATAGCAATTAATGTTGCTCCAGGATTTATATAATTTAAAGCCTCTAAAATTCCAGGAAATTCTTCTCCAGGACTTTGATAACCAAAAAAATGTCTTACTTGTTTAATAATGATTATTATACCTATACCTGTTAACATTCCCCTTATAACTGATGAAGGGAAATAATAACCTATAACTCCTGCTCTAAGTATACCGAAGACAAATTGAATAAGTCCACCTAATACTACAGCTAGAAGAAAGTTTTGAAAGCCACCTAGATCTCCAATCGCAGTAAAAACAATAGCCGCAAGTCCAGCAGCAGGACCACTTACTCCTATTTGAGAACCACTGATAATACCCACAATTATTCCACCTATTATTCCGGCAATTAGACCAGAAAATAGTGGGGCACCACTTGCTAAAGCAATCCCTAAACAAAGTGGCAGCGCGACAAAAAATACTACTATACTTGCAGGTATGTCGCTTTTTAAATTTGAAAATAAAGTGGAGTTTTTCATATTAATTTTATTCGAATATTTTATTTATATAAACAGGTATGATTGTTAATGAGAAGCAAAAATAAAAAAGAATCTATTTACTGTAAAATTTATTGTTTTTTTTACGAATAGTTAAACCCTGTTAAAGTGCTACATTTATTATTTTTAATTGAATAGTTATGACTCGATTTACTAATGCATTCCCATGGATTGTTTCAATTTTCGCTTTTTTGGGTTTATTACATCCTCCATTGACAACATGGTTTAGTGGATCATTAATAACACTTGGTTTAGCAGGAATAATGCTTGGTATGGGTCTTACACTAAAAAGTTCTGATTTTGTTGAAGTCCTAAAAAGTCCTAATTGGGTAATTACAGGATTAATACTTCAGTTTCTTATTATGCCTTTTTTAGGATGGGGAATCGCTAAGATTTTTGATTTGCCTCCTCTTTTTGCTGTTGGTATGATTTTAGTTTCATGCTGTCCTGGCGGAACAGCTTCTAATGTAATCTCATATTTGTCTAAAGCTGAAGTTGCTCTTTCAGTTTGTATGACTGCCTGCTCAACGATGATTGCAATTTTTATGACCCCCTTTTTAACTCTCAAACTTTCTGGAAGTTATCTCGATATATCTGCAATGGGACTATTTTATAGTACTCTTAAGGTTGTTTTAATTCCTATTTCAATTGGTATAATTTTAAATAAGTACTTATCAAAGTATGTTTCAAAAGTTTTACATTATGCTCCACCTTTAGCTGTGTTATTTATATGTCTTATTGTAGGCAGTATTGTAGGGCAGGGAAAAGATGTTATTTTGGAATCAGGATTCAAACTTTTAGTTTCATTAATTCTACTCCACCTTTCAGGTTTTATTATTGGTTTTTCAATAAGTTGGATTGCATTTAAAAACTTAAAAATTGCCAAAACAATCTCTATAGAAGTAGGAATGCAAAACTCAGGACTAGGTGTTGTACTTGCTCGTGAAAACTTTACTAGCCCTTTGGTAGCTATACCAGCTGCATTATCCAGTCTTGTCCACTCTCTTTTAGGAAGTTTTTTTGTGAGCATATTTAAAAACAAAAATTGATTAATCCTAAATATTTCTAATTAATTAGTTTTAATTGATATCGTCATTAAATTTTTTACGATTCAAGAAAATTTCTCTTGCTATATGAAGTGCTTTTTTAAAAGAATTATGA
>CACMHY010000022.1 GCA_902613595.1 uncultured Bacteroidota bacterium | reverse complement strand
ATAACCCCACAAGCAGAGGGACTGGTTAAACTTACCCATGCACCAGGTAGTCCCCCAGTAAAAGACCTAGCAGGAAACAGTATTGCCTCTACAGTATCCTGTAGCTTTACCTATGACACATCATCTCCTGAAGTTTTATTAGTTTCGGATATTACAAGTCCTACACTTGGAATTAGTAATGTTGTTTCTATTTCAGCTTATTTTTCAGAAACAGTTTCTCCTACACCTACACTATCCATTTCCGGATTAGTTACTAATACTGCGATGAGTAAATTTTCAAGAACACCAGTAAATCAAATTGGCCAGTCGCTTGATGGGGATGCGGCAGGTGATTGGCTAGGATTTTATTCACAGACAAGTGATAGTGGTAACCGAATTATTGTAGGTGGAATGAGAGGGAATGGTACTGCTGGATATGCAAGAATATATGAGTGGAATGGCAAACAGTGGGTGCAATTAGGTAACGATATAAATGGTGCATCAGGAGATGGATATGGTAGAACGGTAGCCATTAGTGGTGATGGTAATGTAGTAGCTGTGGGTGGAACTGGAGGTACAGCAAATAGTTACAGAGGAAAATATGGAGTTTACACATTAGTTGGAAATACTTGGACCATAAGAAATGGTTTTATCTATGGTGAAGCGGCAAATGATCTCCAGGCGATTGGATCTTCAATAGCTCTTAATCATGATGGCTCCATAGTAGCTTTTGGTGCGGGTAAAAATAAGGGGGGAAGCGCTTCATCCAACAGAGGTCATATACGGGTATTTAGATGGGATGGAAATAATCTAAATCAAATGGGAAGTGACATAGATGGAGAAGGAACAAATGGAAAATTAGGAGAAGGAAGTTCTGCAGTTGATTTATCTAAAGACGGATTGCGCTTAGTTGCAGGTGCTCCTACTTATATCAGCAACAATGGTGTTGTAAAGATTTATGACTGGAATGGCTCAAATGCATGGGTCAAATCTGCAGATATTTTTGATCCAGTAGATAGTTCAGGTAGCACAATTGGTAGATCCGTTTCTATCACAGAAGATGGACAAACTATCTTAGTTGGAGCTACTTTAGGAAACAGTACAGGTCATGTTCTTCTTTTTGAGAATGAGATTATTTCTGGTGTTTCAACTTGGACTCATAAGGCAACCATAGCTGGGGATGCTGCAAATGATGGTTTCGGTTATTCTAGTGCAATTAGTGGAAATGGAAGTAAAATTCTCATTGGAGCTATTGATGCAACTGGTGGTGCTAATGCTAGAGGATATTATAAGTTATTTAGCTGGGATGGTAATATAGCAACACAAATAGGATCAAAAGTTAGTGGAGAAAGTGCAACTGACTTCTTGGGGACCCATGTCCATTTAGGAAGAAATGGCATTGGGATTATTGGTGCTCCTTATCAAAATGGACAAGCGGGAAGAGTTAAAGTTATTGGCGTTGACCGTTATGAATATTCTTGGGATATTGACAGCCCATCTATTCCTTCTGATGGTAATTATTACGCTACCGTTGCAGGTGCTGACCTAGCAGGTAATCCTTATACAGGAACAGAAAGTATAACCTTTACTTTAGATACTACAGCACCTACGGTTACTTTAACTGATACCGATAGTGATAATTTGGTTTCTACTTCTGAAGTAGTAACCATTACCGCTGGTTTCTCTGAAGCCATGACTGCTACTCCTACAATTTCCATCACAGGAATTGTGACCAATGTAATTATGACTCCTGTATCAGGCACGAATTCTTATACTTACACTTGGGATACTTCTTCAGGTACTCTTTCTGATGGAGCTTATTCAGCCACAGTAAGCGGTACAGACCTTATCGGAAACCCCTATGTAGCAGGAACTCAAAGTATAACCTTTAGGGTAGATTCTTCTACTCCTACAGTGTCACTTACAACCAGTGACCCAGATAATACTATACAGCCAGGCCAAAATATAACAGTAACCGTGACCTTTAATGAACCGATGGCTTCAGGTCCTAGAATAACCATAGGTTCTGTAGTAAATAATGTAGCCCTTACTGCGACTAATAGTACCACATTTACTTACTCTTGGAATACCTCTGGAGTCTCTGCTGGAAGTTATACGGTAACCGTTACAGGAACAGATCTCGCAGGAAATACCTACGCAGGGTCAGATAAAATTACTATTACATTAGACAATACAGCACCTACTGTAACCCTCTCTGATACCGATGATGATAATTTATTAGCCGCCTCCGATACGGTAACCATCACCGCATTATTTAATGAAGCGATGACTTCTACACCAACGATTTCGATATCGGGGACATCCATATCAAATCAGGTAATGATAGGATTATCAGGACCTAGTAATACAGGAACAATTACTCAAATAGGTGGAGATATTGATGGTAAACATCAATCTGAGTATCTAGGAAGTGGTCAGCAGGTTAGTTCATCATCTGTTGCACTTTCAAGTGACGGTACAAGGTTCGTGGTTGGGGCTCCAAAAGCTGATCAAAATGGAATTGACAAAGGTTTAGCACGTGTTTATGATTACCAGGTTATCTCAGGAACCGCTACCTGGACACAAGTAGGGCCTGATATTCTTGGTGCTTCTAATAATGACGGATTTGGTGAAGCAGTTAGTATTTCTTCTGATGGGTCTAGAATAGCTATTTCAGGGTCTAAACATGATGGAGGAAAAGGACATGTAAGGGTTTTTGATTGGGATGGAGGTTCATGGAGTCAGGTAGGATCTGACATAGATGGAAATGCAGGATCTGATTTATTTGGACGTCACGATGGACTTTCTTTATCTTCTAATGGATCAAGAATAGCAATTGGAGCTGTTGATGGATCAAATGGCACAACCCGGTCTGGATATGTAAAAATCTATGATTTAATTGGTAATAACTGGGTACAGGTTGGAGCAGACTTGAAAGGTGAATATTATCAACATTATTTTGGAAGAAGTGTAGTTATGACACCAGACGGTTTAAGAATTGCAATTGGAGCTCCAGGTGCAGATCTATCAAATGCACAACAAAATTACGGTGAAATAAGGGTATACGATTATCAGGTTATATCTGGAACTGCAACTTGGACTCAAGTTGGGAATAGTATTTGGGGTGAGACAGGAAAAGGTATTGGTAGTAATAAAATGTCATTTTCTTCAGATGGATCAAGATTAGCTGTTGGAAATCCCGATGTAAATATTAATGGTGTTAATTATGCTGGTCAAACTAGAGTATTTGAGTTAAGCGATAACACTTGGTCCCAAATAGGATCGGATATTAATGGTTCCCAACAAGATGATTATATGGGGTATTCTACATCTATAAGTGCAGATGGATTTAGATTAGCAACTAGTGCTGTATATTTACGCAGGCCTTCAGATAATTATAGAACAGGTGCAGTAAAAGTTTTTGATTGGGATGGTTCCGATTGGGTAGAAACTGGAATTGTTTATGGTGAAAATCCAAGTGATAGACTTGGCGAATCGATTTCTTTAACCCCAGATGGAACAAAACTAGTTGCTACAGCGCCAGCAAATAGAGGACCAAGTGCAAACCCTACGCACCGTTACGGTCATGCAAGAGTTTATGATTTGCCACCTCCAGGAAAAAGGTATGTGTATA
>CACMHY010000021.1 GCA_902613595.1 uncultured Bacteroidota bacterium | reverse complement strand
TGAAACAGATATTGTAAATGATTCGGTATAGGTCGCTGTACCGTCAGAAGTTTGAACATGAACAGAATAGATATTTTTTGTTTCATAGTCTAGATCAGATGCAGTTACTAAATTAGAGCCACTAATGCTAAAACTAGTATTATCAGTATCTCCAGCACCAGCAACTAAACTATAAGTATGTAAGTCCCAATAATCAGCATCGGTTGTAGATAGATTGCCAACTACTGTACCTAGCGAAACATTTTCATTAACAGAAGTTGAATTCAATGAAATATCTGTTGGAGCTCTATTTGCATCTGTTAAGGCATAATAGTTATTTGAGACTTGACTAGCGGATAATTTTGAACCATAAATAATAATTGATTCAACTTGTCCATTAAAATAGTAATTAGTTCCTTCCCTAGAACCTATATAAAAATAATGGTCAGAAAAAGAGCCGTTAATTGTTGCTGTTGAACTAGGATATGGAGATGAAGAAAACGGGATTAGAGTATCATCAACATATGAAAGCCTTCCGGTTGCATCATTGACCATACTGTGAATATTTGTATGCAGGTGCCAATTAGAATTAATATTAAACTGATAGTTTCTTCCACTATTGCCACTGAAGCCACCGTTTTGATTGGTATGGTGCGTATTATTGACAAATGCTCCTCCCGCACTATGTGCAAATAATCCAAATCCACCTGTTTGAGTGTTCCAATTTGTTGAATGCTCATAGGTTGCTTCTGTTGAATTTGTATTTTCGGACTTAAAATTTATTTGAACAGTAACAGCCGAATAGCTACTTAAATCCAATGAAGAAATTGTTCTTGCCCAGTCATTTGTTCCGTCAAAATCAAAATATCCAGAATTGTTATAAGTTGCCCCATATAATCTAAAGTCATTGTCATTTCCTGATAGGTCATACCAACTAGTACCATTACCTGGATATGAAGCAATATTTCTAGCATCTAAATATACAATTACATTATCATGAACAATACTTCGAATAAGGTTAGCTGAATTGTTTGACTGCGTGCTAGATGCAACATTGTTTGCATAATCATAAACAGAATTAGGTTGAATAGAAACAGTTATAAGCTCATTACCATTTGGGGTCCCAATTAAGTTTACACCTAAACGTACTTTTGTTCCACTCACTGTAACACTTGTGGGAGTTTGTGATGCTAGAGTTGCCGACCCACCGTTTAGAGATAAACTAAAGTCACTTGGCTGCAAAGTGCTTGACATATGATCAGAGAATATGACATTTACCTTAGAATTATCGAGTTCCATCCTAGTTGCAGTAATATAGGGTGGTTCATTATCTATTGATACATAGTTACTGAAAAGTTCAGCATTAGAAAGCTCTCTTGTATGTAGCATAATTTTTTTAACTCTAGCGGCTAAATTATGAGTCCCACTATTAGAAAAACCTCCAAAAAGTTTATTAAAATTTAAATTTGGCCTTCCACTCCAGTCGGTATTAGAAGCAGTATTTAAAACTTTTTCACCTCCATTTAAACTATAAAAACTTTTTCCATCATCAGTTATACCAAAAGATAAAATTGAGTATCCAGATGTCAAAAGATTTACTCCCAAATTAGTTCCAGCAACTCTGTTATTATCTTTCCATGAAAAACTATCTCCACTAGTTCCATATTTTCCAAATTCATATTTATATCCACCGCCAGTTTGCATTAAAAAATAATTCCACCACGATTGGTTCTGAGTTGGAATGTCAACGATCATTGTCATAGTCCACCCCACAACAGGGATGTTAATGGCTGAAGCAAAATTGAGCCTGTCTCCATTTCCATCAAAATAAATATGACCCCCATCTGATGCACTGTAGGATGTATTTCCATAAAAAGTAGCATGATTATTACTACCAGACAAATCAAGCCAGTTTGATCCAGATCCAGAGTATGAGTTTGAATTATTTGCATCTAAATGAAGAATTATATCATCAGTCAATCCAACAACATCGTTTACAGAAATTGTAAATGCTTTAGCATAGTTCGAATTACCATCACTTACGTTGACATAAATATTATAACTCGTTTTAGTTTCATAGTCAAGTGTTGTACTTGTTAAAAGTGAAGTCCCACTGATAGTAAAGCTTCCATTATCGTCATCTTGAGCATCTCCACTTGAGGTAAAAGAAAAGGTTAGATTATTACTTGATGTATCTGAATCAGTAGCAGAAAATGTTCCAATTAAACTACCAATTGTTGATGTTTCAGATATTGTATTTGAACTAAGTGATATATCAGAAGGAGGAGTGTCAATTAATGCATTATAAATTTGATTTATCTCATTAGCCGAAAGTGCTTTATTGTATACCATTACGACTGGTATGCTTCCTTGGAAGTGGTCAGTCTTCGAAGAATTGTCATATTCTTGGCCTATTGACACTTGGTTAACTGAATCGAAATTAGTAGTATTTCCGGGACTGCCTCCAGCGGAAACTAATTGATTGTCGATATAAAAATTTGCATTTGAGCCAACATCTTTTGATATTACAGCAAACCGCCATTCATTGTTGTGAAGATTAATGTTTGAACCAGCTCTTGAATCTGCAGATCCAATATTATAGTAAAGTCCTTTGTTGCCGTCAGGTGCTGCTCCCAATCTAAAGATATTAGTTCCAGAGTTATGCATTGAAAAAATTGCATTATTGTATACATTTCCAGATGCATTGGTTTCGGTAGATTTAAAATGAAGTAATATTGTGTAAGAAGAGGAATTAGTAAGAGCTCCTGAAAATGAGTTAAGTTCAACCCAATCGGTAGAACCATTAAAATTTAGAATTCCATTATAATCGGAGGAAAATGAAGTTGTACTTTGCAAATTTCCGTTGTAATTATTTCCACTTAAATCGTACCAAATTGATCCATATTCTGGATATGAGGATTTATTTCTAGAATCTAGATATAGCAAAAGATTATCAGTTATAATATTTGGTATTAATTCAGTTGTATTACTAGATTGTGTAGTAGATACAGTATCACCTGAGACACTAAAAATTGAACTATTAGAGGCGGGTAAAATAGTTAATAGCTCATTTCCGTCTGGTGTTCCTGAAAGGGATATTCCAAGACCCATTGTTGTTCCACTTACACTTATACTAGACGGGGTAGCTGAAGAAAGTGAAGCTGAACCACCTGAGATAGTTAATGCAAAATCAGCAACCTCTAATGTTGATGTAGCATTTGCTGAACCACCAAATACCGAGCTAGAAAATGTAACCGAAACAGTTGAATTGTCTACCGAAATTTGAGTTCTTTCAATTTTGGGTATAGTTGTAGCAGAAAAGTTAAATGTATTGTCAGCAACCCAATTGGCAGTGTATGGACTTACCATCGTCCCTGAGGCTCCATTTCCACTTGAATCGTTTGCAGTTGTTCCATTACCTTCATTCATTTTAAAATAACCTACAAGGTTTGAGGAGGAACTGTAATTCCCTGAATTAACTGAAGCGTCAAGACCAACTCCTGAATTATATAAGGCAGATATTTCTGAAGCAGTCAAAGCTTCATTCCAAACTGCAACCTCATCAATTAATCCACGATAATAATTATGTGGACTGTGAGTTTGATTCCCCCCTATTGTAAACTTACCTGTTGAGCTGTGATTACCTTCCTGATCATTTGTGGTGTACTCAGTTCCATTGTGATAAAATCGCATTGATCCATTGTCATAAATTGCAACAACGTGCTGCCACTGGCCAGCAGTTACAGATGCTCCTGTCTGCCATCGGTTAGTTGTCTTTCCCATTGATAAACCAAGGCCACCATTTTCAATTATTAAAAATCTATCCCAACCTCCATCTTCCATTCCAAATATAACTTGCCAACCAGCCGCACCTGTTGGTTTAATCCACCCCGACCAAGTAGTACTTGGCATGGCATCTCGGTCAGCGTCAATGGTTGTGGTTAAATGATCGTTAGAGCCATCAAAATCCAATACATAATTCTGAGCATTTG
>CACMHY010000020.1 GCA_902613595.1 uncultured Bacteroidota bacterium | reverse complement strand
AAGGGAAATCTAATTTTAATATTGATATTTTGTTTTGTTTCAACAGTTCTTAAGGCAAAGAATATCAGACCTTGCCAGCTGTACAAATTCAAGGAATTAAAAAAAATAAACAGTTCTCAACAACAGATTGGTAAATGGTTATTTACAATCATTAAGAGAGACTTAGAGTTTAATATAGATAGGCAAGAAAAAGTAGTTGTAATGGAAAAACTATTAAACTTGCCTCAATCAGCTATGAATCTTGATGAAGATATAGTCTGGTTTAGTCCCCGTGGTAAAGGTATTCACCTATATCACAACGATATTATTGGGGTTGGTTTGAACAAGACTGATAACGGAATAAATTTTGTCAGTCTATTTGATTTGGATAAAGGGATTGAATTACTGAATAGATCTAATACTTCAATATTTAAACTTATGATTTCCATTGGAAAAGACACAATAAGACTTGATAATGAGTCAAGTTGGAAGAAGACTGAAATTAAATGGGATAAAAATGAAAAATTATCATTACTTACTTTAAATTTTAAAGATGCAAAGGACTCAAAATTAAATGGTCTCTCTGTCGTCTGTGAGGTCGAATTCCACAATAACCTAACACATTGGGGATTGGAAACAAAACTACCAGAAAAAGGGCTTTCACTTTTGGAAACGGAGTTTCCTTCAATTAAAGCAGGACCTATTGGACAAGTTCCTGAAGAGAATGTACTTCATTATCCCAAGGCTTCAGGTATTGCATCTCAATCACCTTATACAAAAGATATTAATTACAGTGAGGTCTATCCAAATTGGAGAGCTACTTATCAGATGCTTGGGCTATATAATAAGCAAGGTGGACTCTATATTGCCAGTCATGATCCAACTGGAAGTGTGAAGAAAATATCCACTAGTACTGACGAGCAAAAGGTTAATTTCCAATTCAACTGGCCAGCACCGAATATGGGTATTGATAACAATGGCTATAAACTACCTGGAAATGTAGTTCTTGGTTATGTTGAGGGGACATGGTATGAAGCAGCTATGATTTACCAGGCGTGGGTTAAACAAGAGGCTCCCTGGTGGCCAAAAGCTCCGTGTAAGCGTCCCTCTAGAATTCAAGATATAGCTGTTTGGGTACAACACGAATCAGGTGGTGATCTAAAAACTCTTGTAGAAGAAGTCCTAGATTTTGCTGAATTTATGAGAGTACCGATAGGTTTTCACTGGTATGTATGGCACAAAATTCCTTTTGATAATGATTATCCGCATTTTTTTCCAGCAAAAGAGGGTTTTTTAAAAGCTGTACGTGAGTTAGAAGATGCAGGTGTTCGAGTGATGCCATATATAAATGGGCGTTTGTGGGATGCTGACCTTGACGATTTTAAATCAGAAGGAATTAAGGCTGTTACTAAGAATGAAAAAGGGGAGCCTTATATTGAAGACTACGGGAATGGTGTTCGCAATGCTGTGATGAATCCTGTCACCGAAATCTGGCAGAAAAAAATTAAGGAGATTGTTTTAAGGCTACAAAAAGATTCTGGTACTTCAGGTGTTTACCTAGACCAGATTAGTGCTGCCTCACCAAAATTATGCATGGATAGATCCCATGGGCATCCATTGGGAGGCGGTTCCTGGTGGCTTGACCAAGGATATTACAAATTACTCTCAGCCATACGGGAAGAAATGCCGGAAGGAGCTTTTCTTACTAGTGAAGCTATGGCCGAACCTTATAACCATTTATTGGATGGTCTTTTAAGCTGGAATTCTCAATTCCAGAATCAAAAACCGATCTATTCTGCCATATACGCAGGTCAGATATCAATCTTCGGTCGCTTCAATCCAGTTGGCATCGACAAACATAAAGCACTAATTATGAGAGCAGGTCAGCAATTGGTTTTTGGTGAACAACTCGGTTGGATTAGTCCAACTATTCTTAAACAGAAAGTGCCTGCCGACTTTTTAAGAAAAATGGCTCAAACTCGATACAAATTGATTGATTATTTTGTTGGGGGCCAAATGTTACCTCCACCTGTAGTGCATGGAGATATTCCAAATATCACTGCAGATTGGGAGTGGGGTGAAAATAATCCATCAGATATTACCATATCTGCTTTGCAACGTGCTGCTTGGATGTCAGAAGATGGTAGAATTGTAAATATTTTTGTGAACGTATCAGATAAAATCATTGACTTTAGAATTTCAAATGAAGATGGAAAAGAAGAAGAAAAAATATTACTTGATGCTTATAGCATAAAGTTTATTAGAGTTGGTAGTGATTAATAGAATTGAATAGATTGTATTTTAATTTATTTTTAAAATATAAAAACACACTGCTGATTATAGGTTTGTTCTGAAGATTTTTTTATGTATTAAAGTCCTTATAACAAGAAATTAATAAACCTAGTTTTTGATTAAACCTAGTTCCTTTAATCTTTGGTTTAAAAATTCGCCTGCTAGAATGTCATCATATTTCTTTAAATTTTTCTTATTATAAGTTTGCGGTAAGCAGTTCAATGGCATTTCTGGTATTGGGTGCATAAAAAAGGGGACTGAATATCGAGAACTTCCCCAAAATTCCTTAGGAGGATTTACAACTCGATGCAGAGTAGAGGGGAAAAAATTATTTGTTAATCTTGAGAGCATGTCGCCAATATTAATTATCAATTCATCTTTTTCTGCAACAGCCTCTATCCACTGATTTTTTCGATTTAAAACTTGTAAACCTCCCCCTTGAGCACCCATTAATAGAGTAATCAAGTTGATATCACTATGTGCTGCAGCCCGTTCAGCTTCTTTTGGGTGTTCTTTAATTGGCGGATAATGTATTGCCCTTAAGATTGAATTTCCACCATCAACGAATTTATCAAAATAAAACTCGTCTATATTTAAAAAAAGAGCTAAAGCTTGAAGTATTAGTTTCGCAGTTTTCTCTAATTCCAAAAAGGCTAAGTTGCCAACGTGATTAAAATTTTCTAATTCTTTAACTTTTATATTTTCTGCGTAATTTTTTTTTAGATACTTTTTTGTGTTTAAATCCTGACCGAAATGCCAAAATTCCTTCAAATCACCAACCGATCTCCCAGCTGCACTCTCTTTTCCAAATCCAGTATAACCTCTTTGACTCCCTCCGTCTTTAATTTCGTATGATGATTTGATTTTATCAGATAGATTAAAAAAATCCTGAATTTCCTTATAAAGATTTTCTTGAAGTGAGCTGCTTAGAAAGTGACCCTTTAAGACAAGAAAACCAATTTCTTGAAATGCAATTCCAATTTTTTTGACAAATGATTTTTTCGTTTTTGAATCTTTAGAAGTGAAATCTTCTAAGTTTACTTTAGGAATGTTATTCATTTCAAAAAAAAAGCGGATCCATCGATCCGCTTTTGTAATAGATAAGGAAAGCTACAACAGACCGCAATTGGGTACCTGCTGTCTCGAATCCCTTAAATGATTATAATAAGACATAGACACCTCCTTTCAAATTTGGTTAAACATAGCTGTTGTCACAGCACAAACTACTCACATCAAATATAACTACCACTTTAATGGTTTTCAAATTATTTAACTATTTTTTTCAATGTTAATCCCTGAACTAAAATTGTAAATAAAACCACTCCATAAGTAAGTATTAAAATAAGGTCTTTTCCTGCACCAATGCTATTAGGTAAGTTTAATGCTAATGCAATACTTAGTCCCCCGCGGAGTCCTCCCCATGTTATGATAAGTGCAGTATTTTTTTCAAAACTTTTTTTAATAGAAAGAATTTTTATTGGAACAAATACCCCAATTCCCCTAGAAACAACAACTATTACAATCATAACAATAACAATAATTAGATAAGAGAAATCAAAATTTTGTAAAATAGGAATCACTTCTAATCCGATTAGGATAAATAATATTGCATTTAAAGTTTCATCAAGAAGATGCCAAAATTTATAAACGTAGTCACCCATAACTCTTTGCAGTCCTTCAGCCTTTTTGTCACCATCAATATTTTGATTAAGAAAAAGCCCCATAACCACAACACCTAATACAGCAGAAAAATGAAATATATGAGAAATTACCGGAACTAATAATACCATAGAAAGCGTAATCAAAACTTCCAATTCAACATGTTCATTTTCTATATATTTAACCAGTTTTAATCCTAAAAATCCCATTACAGCACCGAGTAATACTCCTCCGATAACTTCTGTAGCAAATAATGACCCAACGCTTGCAAGGCTTATATTTTCTATACCTTCAGCCTTCATACTTAGAAGAGTCAAAAAAACAACTACTCCAATTCCGTCATTGAAAAGTGATTCTCCGGCAATTCTAGTTTCTGTTATTGAGGAGAGATTCATTTTTTTGACCATTGCTAAAACCGCTATGGGGTCTGTAGGAGCTATTAGAGCACCAAAAAGCAAACAGTCAACATAAGTTAAACCCAGATCAGATAGGCCAAAAAGTGATTGTTGTGTTAACCAAAAAAGACCTGTTCCAACTACAAAAGTTGAGAAAACAACACCGAAGCTTGCTAACAAAAGTATGGTTAACTTATCTTTTAAAAGTTCATGTACATTTACACTGATTGCACCAGCAAATAATAAAAAAGGCAACATCACGTCAATCAATAGAACGCTGAAGTCAAATTCTTCAGTTAATGAGGTTGCAAATTTTAATAAGTCTGGTTCAATTAAACCT
>CACMHY010000019.1 GCA_902613595.1 uncultured Bacteroidota bacterium | reverse complement strand
CGTAATTATAACCATAACAAATTCGTTTTGAGGTTTGTCAAATTTTTTTTGGTAATTATTTTATTTTCGAACAAAGTTTTTGCCCAAGTAGTTACTAATGGGTTGGTTCTTTATGTTGATGCTAGAAACCCAAGTTCTTACTCAGGATCTGGAAATACATGGAATGATTTAAGTGGACTTGGAAATAATGGAAGTATTCTAAATGGAACTTTTTTTGATTCCCAAGACAAAAGTTTTTTATTTGATGGGACTAATGATAAAATTATTACACCATCTATTTCAAATATTTATTCATACACTATTGAAGTCGTTACTAAGAGTGGTAATGGGACTCTAATTTACAGAAATTCAAACATGAGTTATAGTGATAATAATGATAACTTAAACTTAAAAATTTCTAATTCAAATAATAATGTTGAATTTCGTATTGAATATAATGCCACTGATAATGATAAAAATTTAGTAGTAAACAATAATTTTTCACAAGACAAATTTTATCATATTGTTGTATCCTATGATTGGAATTCAAAAACACAAAAAGTTTATATAGATGGTGTTTTAAAAGGGACATCACAGCATAGTTCTGAACCCTCAAATATTTATCGCGCTGATAGTTTTTATTCAATTGGAACAGTTGGTTATTCAAATCATGGAGGTGGGAATTCTGATAGAGATATGTTTAGTGGTAAAATTTCAAAAGTACTTATTTATAATAGTGCCTTAAGCGATCAGCAGGTACTGCAAAACTATAATGCATTAGTTGATTTTCCTCCAACAGATATAAATTTAACTTCCAATACAATATCAGAAACTGCATCCATCGGCACTACGGTAGGTACTCTTTCTGCCACTGACTCCGATACGTCAATTAGCTCTCTTACCTTTTCTTTTACCTCAAGTGGAGATGCTCAAGACGATGATAATGGAAGTTTTACCATAAGTGGAACTTCACTTCTTACAAGTACGACACTTGACTATGAAACTAAAGCTAGTTACAATATTTATGTTAACGTAAACGATGGAACGTCAAATTATGCTAAAGCGTTTACGGTGAGTGTAACAAATATTAATGAGCCACCGATTGATCTTTCGTTTGAAGCCGCAGCTTCATTTTTTGAATACCTAGTTGTTGGCGGTGGTGGAGCTGGAGGATATGGCAACTCTAACGAAGGTGGCGGAGGCGGCGGTGCTGGAGGATACCTAACTGGAACTCTAAGTTCAACTTCAGGAACAACTTACACTATTACTGTTGGAGCTGGAGGCACTGGAGTAAATAGTACGAGTAGTCCAGGAGGTAATGGAGGAAGTAGCTCTATTGCAGGGCAAGGAATAACTACAGTCACTGCAGTTGGTGGTGGTGGCGGTGGAGGTTGTAGTACATCAGGTGCAACAGGCGCTTCTGGTGGTGGGGGTTCTGGGTGTGGTACCGATAGAGCCGGGGCTTCTGGAACAGCCGGTCAGGGTAACAGTGGAGGAAAAGGTAGATGGATTAATAATTCACCAGGTCAAGGTAATGGTGGTGGTGGTGGTGGATCATCTTCAGCTGGAGCTCGTGGTCAAGATAGAAACCGAGGAACTCTAGGTGGAGGTGGAGCAGGAACCTCAAATGACATATCGGGCAGCTCAGTTACTTATGCTGCTGGGGGGGACGGCGGACCAGGTGGTCCAAACCGAACTTTTGCTGCCTCTAATGAAACAGGTAATACAGGTAATGGAGGAAACGGTGGAACTAATCGTATTGGAGGTAATGGTGCAAAAGGGATAGTGGTTCTAAGATATTTAGGAAACCCAATAGCCACAGGAGGAACCATAACACAAAATGGTGGACATACAATACACTCTTTTACTCAAACAGGCAACTCAAACTTTACGATTTCATCTGGAGGCACCTCAACTTCTACTGCTTCTTTTGACGAGGGCTCGGCAGTTGGAACTGTGGTTGCAACTCTCACAGCTACTGATACAGATACCACTAATCTAGCTTATAGCCTAGCAACAGGTAATGGGACTAATGATCAGCATAACTCATTATTTACTGTGTCAGGTACTCAACTGCTTGTTGCAAGTTCAACCATATCCTATGATAACTTAACATCTTTAAATGTAAATCTCCAAGTTTCTGATGGAGAACATGTGATTAGAAAAGCATTCCAAATTAGCGTTAATGACTTAAATCGGGCACCAACGGATATTGATCTCACATCTAATACAATTTCGGAGAATATTTCTGCAACATCAGTTGTTGGAATTTTATCTGCTGTAGATTCTGATACTAGTGATACTCATAGTTATACCCTTGCCAATAGTGGAGATGCCCAGGACGACGATAATGATAGCTTTACAGTAAGTGGGACGAGTTTAATAATAAACTCATCACCAGATTATGAGACAAAAGCCAGTTACAATATTTACATTAATGTAAATGATGGGGCCAATGATTTTGCTAAAGCTTTTACCGTATCAGTGACTAATATTTTGGAGCCAATAACTGATCTAGGATTTTCTTCAGAATTAAACCTAGAGTATCTAATTGTTGCTGGAGGAGGCGGAGGTGGATATCGTCATGGATCTGGTGGAGGTGCTGGTGGTTTATTAAGTGGCTCTTTCTCAGGGCTTCAAAATAGTACATATAATGTTTCAGTAGGAGCTGGAGGACTAGGGGGAACAAATAGCACATACAATGGAAGTAATGGCTCAAACTCTCAACTTTCTGGTGGTGGGTTAGAAACTAAAACTGCAATAGGAGGTGGAGGTGGTGTCTCTTACGATGCTAGTGGAGGTTTAGGTCTTGGTCAAGGAACTGGATCTAATGGAGGATCTGGTGGTGGAGCATCTTACAGAAACGGAGTTAACGGAAATGGTGGAACAGCTACCGCTGGTCAAGGTAATAACGGTGGTAATATAATTAGTAGTAGTGGTCAATATAACCATGCTGGTGGTGGTGGAGCTGGTTCTGCTGGGGGTAATGCATCTTCTAACAGAAGGGGAGACGGTGGAGATGGAATACAGTCATCAATCACAGGAACAGCTACATATTATGCTGGCGGTGGCGGTGGCGGATCACATAATCCTGTACCTTCAGCTGGAGGTGGTGCAGGAGGTCAAGGTGGTGGTGGAGCTGGTGGAACAGCTGGACAAAATAGCCCTGGTGTCTCTGGTACTGCAAATACTGGTGGCGGTGGTGGTGGAGCATCCACCCCAGGAGGTGGAAATCAAAATGGAGGTTCAGGAGGCTCTGGGATTGTAATAGTAAGATATTTAGGAACTCCTATAGCTACTGGAGGAACAATAACTCAAAATGGCGGGTACACAATTCACTCCTTTACTCAGGTTGGAAACTCTAACTTAACTTTTCAAAGCGCTTCTGGAACTGGGACTTCAACAACATCTGTAGACGAGGAAGTTGCAGTAGGTACTTTAGTAGCTAATCTTACAGCAACAGATTCTGATACCACAAGCTTTACTTTTAGTCTTGTCAGTGGCAATGGGACTAATGATAGGAATAACTCCTCTTTTACTATCTCAGGTACACAGCTTTTAGTAGGTGGTAATATAGACTATGAAACAACCCCATCACTTAACATTTATGTTCAAGCTAGTGATGGAACTAATACTTTTTCAAAAGCACTCACTGTTAATGTCAATGATATTAATGAGCCTCCTACTATAAGCTCTAGCTCCATAGCCTCTGATAATACTTCTGTTTCGGTTATCTTCTCTGAGACAGTCTTTGGAGGTACTGCCCAATCAACAGCTACTCTAGCTGCAAATGACTTTAGTCTAGCCCTTACAGGAGGTACCGCTACCCTATCCTCCACTACTCCATCTAGTATTAGTGTAAACGGAACTACTGTTCAGCTTGGTCTGCCTCTCTCGGGTACACCTAACGGTAGTGAGGTCATAACTATAAGTCCTGTATCTAACGCTATTTTTGATGTCCTAGGTCTGACGGCTTCTTCAACTCAATCAAACAATACAGTAAATGCTAATGCTGACTCTGACGGTGATGGAATTACTGATCCTCTTGATCTTTGTTCTGGTACTCCCCAAGGGGCAACAGTTGACTCTGAAGGTTGTGCCGAGAGTCAAAAAGATCCAGATAACGATGGTGTTTTTGCTGCAAATGACAACTGCCCTACTGTAGCGAACCCTGATCAAGCTGATAATGATCAAGATGGGGTGGGTGATGTTTGTGATAATTGTGTTGATCGAAACAATCCCTTTCAAGTTGATACCGATGCAGACGGATATGGTGATGTCTGTGATGACTTCCCTAATGATGCTTCTGAAAACGCCGATTCTGACGGTGACGGTATTGGGGATAACGCGGATACTGATGATGATAATGATAACTGGTCAGATACAATTGAAATTGCCTGTGGAACTAATCCTAGAGATAGCGCCGATAAACCCATAGATAGTGATAATGACGGAGATCCAGATTGTCTTGATCCTGATGATGATAATGATGGGTATCTAGACACCGAAGACCTCTTCCCTTTCGATAATCAAGAATGGGCAGACAATGATCTCGATGGTATTGGGGATAATGCCGATACGGATGATGATAATGATCAGTACCTAGATCAAGATGAGATTGACTGTCTAACGGATCCTTTTGACAGAACCAGTACACCAGATGACTTTGATAAAGATTTAATCCCTGACTGTATCGATCCTAATGACGATAATGACAGCTGCCCGGATACAGAAGATGACTTCCCCCTAGATCCTGAGTTTTGTCAAGACACCGATGGGGATGGTATCGACGATCGCTTTGATTTTGACTCTGACAATGACGGGATTCCTGATCACAGAGATCAATTCCCACAGGATC
>CACMHY010000018.1 GCA_902613595.1 uncultured Bacteroidota bacterium | reverse complement strand
ACTGCCTTTTTTTGAAATAATAGGATGTTAATCCTATTTTTGCCAAATGAAAGAAGTTAAGTCCTTACTGTTTTTTCTTTTATCAATACCCACTTTTATCTTTGGACAAGTTGTAACTGATGGGTTAATTTTAAATCTAGATACTAGGGATTCTAATTCTTATTCTGGATCAGGAAATACGTGGAATGACATTAGTGGAAATAATTATAATGCAACTATAATTGGTGGGACAAGCTATTCAAACAATCAATTTACTTTGGATGGATCAAACAACTACATAAAAACTCCTGCAATTCCATCTGTAGGTGTTTCAAATCAGGATTACTCATTAGAAGTAATAGTTACTCCCACCTCCACAAGTGGTAATGTAATCAATATGTCCAATCAAAGTGATAATCTTGGATGGAACATGCCCCCCCTTGCCTCTGCAAATTCAACATTTTATGCTCAGCTTCATTCTAGTGCCAATGGAGTAACCAATGGGATTTCATCAAGTTTTAATGTGAATCAAAAATATCATCTAGTCCTAACTTGGGATTATGATGCAAATGCCAACAACCGAGTATTTAAACTCTATGTCAATAATGTTCTTGTTGGTCAAAGAAGCAATATATCATATTCTGCTAGTGGATCAAGTAATTATTTTTTCCTAGGAAAGGATAACCCTGGCTGTTGTGATGATTTTAATGGTGTTGAATCCAGGGACTTTGCAGGAAAATATGAAGCATTTAGGGTTTACAGTAAAGCCCTTTCGGCTCAAGAAGTAGCCCAAAATTACACTTCATCTTCAAATCAGACAACAACTACACTATCAATTTCTAATGAAACTAGAACTTTCGACGAATTAAGCTTTAACCTCTCTCCCACATCTAACAGTTCGCAAGCTTTTAATTACGTAATCTCAGATACAAATGTTGCTACTGTAAATGGAAATACAGTAACTATAGTAGGTGTAGGAACAACTTCTGTTACAGTTTCTCAAGCAGCGGGAGGTGGTTACACTGCTGCCACTGCGACTATGACACTAACTATCAATAAAGGTACACCCACAATTTCCTTTTCTAACCTAACAAAAACTTATGGTGATGCTAATTTTGATCTCTCAGCAACCTCTAGCAGTACTGGTGGTCTTACCTACTCTATTGCAGATGCTAATATTGCAAGTCTTAGTGTTAGTAATGTCACAATTGTTGGTGCTGGAACAACATCAATTACTGTTACCCAAGCAGCTGATGCCAATTATAATTCAGCCACTTCAACTATTACTTTGACAGTTAGTAAACTCAACACCACAATAACACTTTCTGATATTACTAAATCAGCGCTTGATGCAGATTTTGATCTTGATGCTACATCCAGTCGTCCAGGCACTCAAGTTGTTACCTCTGGTTTGGTACTTCACCTCGATGCAAGTGATACTGATTCATATGATTCTACTTCTGGAGGAAATACTTGGTATGATATAAGTGGTAATTCAAATGATTTTACACTCTATGGTAACCCAACTTTTAGATCGGATTTAAATAGTGGAACTTTTGAATTTGACGACAATAACGATTACGCGCAATCTAATTCCACAACAGTACTTAACCCAACTCAATACACAAAAATTGCTGTCTATTACCCAAGATCAAAAACAAAAAATATAGTAAGTGGTGGTAATGAAGCTGCACATGCATTTTGGATGGCAAATAGCAATAATTCAATTAGAGCGGGTCACAATGGTGGTTCTCCAGGTTCAAGTTGGAGTCAAGTTGCCTATAGTCCTGGAGATATGCGCAATAGTTGGCATTATTCTGCGGTGAGTTTTAGTAATTCTGATGGATTCAAGCTCTATTATAATGGTAACTTGGTTGATTCAGATAATTATACTGCCACACCTAGCGGTGCTTCTCCAGGTCTAGTAAGGATAGCTTCTCATGGTCCTGGAACTAATTTATTTGACGGATATATTCCTGTTGTTCTAATTTATAATAGAGTACTAACCTCGAGTGAAATCCAAAATAACTATAACAACCTAGCCCAAAGGTATGGGCTGACGAATATTGGAAATTATTCAAATGTTGATTTAGCTTATTCTATAGCGGATACTAGTATAGCGACTTTAAATGGTAATAAAGTGAGTATAGTAGGGGCAGGTACTACCACAATTACAGTTTCTCAGGCTAGTGATTCAAATTTTAATACGGGTAGTAAAACAATTACATTAACTGTAAATTCGGTTACCCCTACAATCACTTTTTCTAACGAAAGTAGAACGTTTGGGGATTCTAACTTTGATTTTTCTCCTACCTCGAATAGTTCAGGTACATTTAGTTATATAATCTCAGATACAAATATCGCCACAGTAAGTGGAAATAATGTTACAATCAGGGGAGCAGGAACAACTTCTGTAACTGTTATTCAAGCTGCTAATGGAATATACTCTTCAGGGGTTGCTACAATGACTCTTACAATTAACAAAGCTGATCCAACATTCTCGTTTTCCGATTTAACAAAAACATTTGGTGATCCGAATTTTGATCTTTCAACTTCATCAAATAGTAATGGTGTAATCACCTTTACTATTTCGAATACTTCTGTTGCGAGGCTAAATCCAATTACAAGCGGACTTTTACTTCATGTTGACTCAAGAGATCCTACTTCTTATCCAGGCTCTGGAAATACAGTTTATGATTTAAGTGGAAACAATCACGATTTTACAATTAGCGGTAATATGAATTATGACACCACAAATGGATTTACATTTGAAAGGGGGCAGACCACTAAATATTTAAAACAAACGAATTTCCCACATCCTACAACTACTATTACAAACGAAATACTTGTAAAAACATCTAGTAATGATAATGCCGGCCTATTGAGTTACAATAAAACTGCTAATGATAATGCAAATTTAATTTATATAACTAGTGGGCAAGTAAGAACACACCACACACCTGCATTTTCCAAAAATACAAATGTCAATTTAAGTGATAATCAGTGGCACCATTTTGTTCAGACTATTGATAAGTCTTCCGGTGTTGATAAAATATATCTTGATGGTGCTCTTGTTCTGACCTATAATACAAATAATACATTAATTCCTACCAATGGATGTCTTGCAATCGGTCAAGACTTCGATGATACTTGTGGAGGATTTGATGCCAGTGACGCTTTTGGAGGATACTTGCCTTTAGTTAGAATGTATGATAGAATTCTGACTGCAGAGGAAGTGGCACAAAACTATAATTCGTTATCAGGTGCAACTGGAACCGGGAGTAATACAAGAATAGTTGGGGCTGGTCAAACTGTAATTACTTTTACACAAGCAGCCACAAATAACTATAATGCGGTTACAGCCTCAATGACACTTACTGTAAATAAAGCCGCCCCTACAATTTCTATCTCAAATGAAAACAGAACATTTGGAGACCCTGCCTTTAACCTCTCTGCAACCTCTAGTAGTACAGGTGCCTTTACATACACTATCTCAGATGCAAATGTCGCAACTGTAATTGGTAACACAGTAACAATTGAAGGTGGGGGAACAACATCTGTGACTGTAACTCAAGCAGCCGATAGTAATTACAGTTCTGCAACTTCAACAATCACACTAACAGTTAACAAATTTGATCCAACAATTATCTTTACAGGAGTTGTAACTAGAACTTATAATGATTCTGATTTCAATCTTTCTGCCTTATCAAGTAGTACCGCAAGTTTTACTTATTCTATTGCAGATGCAAGTGTAGCTACAGTGAATGGTAACACAGTAACAATAGTTGGTGCTGGAACAACAACAATTACGGTTTCACAGCTGGCCAATGCAAATTTCAATTCAGCAACTGCTTCGGCAAGCCTTATAATCAGTAAAGATAACCCAACACTTACAAACTTTAACCCAATAGTAAGGACATTCGGAGATGCTAGCTTTGAAATAGTTGAACCCACAAAAAATGGTGATAATACAGGAAGTTTTTCATACACCTTGTTGAATCAAAATATTGCCAACATTTCTGGGAGTACAGTTAGTATAACTAATGCAGGACAGACAAGTATTACAGCCACTCTTTCTGCAGATAATAATTACAACTCTGGGACTATTTCAACCAGTTTTGTAGTTAATAAAAAGAATCAAACAATAACTGTTGGTGCTTTACCGACGACAAAACCTTTAAAAGATTTTACCTCCATACCTATTACTGCAAGTTCTTCGTCAGGCTCACCAATAATAATTAGTTTATCTGCAGGTTCTGCCGCTTCAGTATCGGGGACTGTAGGTAATTATGAATTAGTAAGTATTCAACAAACAGGTCTTGTAACCATAACATTTACAACTGACGACTCTGGTAATCCTAATTACAATTCAGCGACAACAACAGTTGTTATTGATGTTGTTAAAACAAATCAAAACATAAGTTTTAATACAACTCCTACAACCCAGTTAACTTACACCGAAAATTTAGATTTAACCCTTGATGCAGTTGCTAGCTCCGGCCTGGCTTTAAATTATAGTATTGTAGCAGGAAACAACGCCACTTTAAATAACACCACACTGTCATTTAATGATTCGGGGCAGCTTACAGTTGAAATTACTCAACAAGGAAATAACTTATATAATCAGGCAGTACCAGTTAGAGTTGTATTTGTAGTAGGTCAAGGAGACACCTTTTTATCTAACTTTACAATTCCTACTAAAACAAATTTAGATAACGATTTTAATTTAACCCCACCCACCTCAAATAGATCAGGAAATATTACTTATTCAAGCTCTAATCTAAATGTGGCCACTTTATCTGGAACTCTGATATCAATTAATGGTATTGGAAATACAACAATAACAGCTACCCAGCTTGCCAATTCAAGATATAAATCAGCAAGTATTTCTGCAGTGTTCAGA
>CACMHY010000017.1 GCA_902613595.1 uncultured Bacteroidota bacterium | reverse complement strand
ATAACCCCACAAGCAGAGGGACTTGTAAAACTTACCCATGCACCTGGCAGTCCACCTGTTAAAGACTTAGCAGGCAATAGCATTGCCTCTACAGTATCTTGTAGCTTTACCTATGATACAACAAGACCAACAGTAACTCTAATTGATACTGATGATGATAATTTATTAGCCGCTTCAGATACAGTAACTATTACTGCATTTTTCAATGATGCGATGACAGCCACACCAACGATTTCGATATCGGGGACTTCTATATCGGGTCAGAGAATGACCAAGATATCAGGAGGAGCAAGTGGGACTGGATCAGTAACTCAATTAGGTGGGCTCATTATCGGGGACGCAATAAGTGACTATTTGGGTTCAGGGATAAGTATATCCGCTGATGGATTTATAGTAGCTACTGGTGCACATAGCAATAATGGAAATGGGACTGATTCAGGTCAAGTTCGTGTTTACAAATATAACTCTGCAACTTCTTCATGGACTCAATTAGGTGCAGATATCTATGGATCAGCAGGAGATTATAGCGGCCGCTCTGTCTCTTTATCTTCTGATGGATCCAGATTAGCAATTGGTTCATATGGGAATGATGGAACTAATGGAAATTCAATTAATATAGGTACTGTTCGTATTTATGAATACAATGGATCTGCATGGGTGCAACTTGGAGCAAACATTGATGGAGAAGCAGCAGGAGATTATAGCGGCGCTGTCTCTTTATCTTCTAATGGCACAAGAGTTGCAATTGGAGCATCAGCTAATAGGGGTGGTGGAAGTTCAGGAAGTTTAATGGGTCAGGTTCGTATTTATGATTATAATGGATCTGCATGGGTGAAAGTAGGACAAGATATTGATGGTAAGGCAGCGAATGATCGCAGTGGTTCGTCAGTTTCTTTATCTTCTGACGGGTCAAGAGTGGCAATAGGGTCGCAGGGGCAAATAAATTCAAATAAAACAGGATATATTAGTATTTATCAGTATAATACTGGATCTTCCTCTTGGGTTCAGTTAGGTTCAGACATTAGTGCAAAATTTGTAAATGATCAATTTGGTCACTCAGTTTCTTTATCTTCTGACGGATCAAGAGTAGCTAGTGGAGGATATAATGGTTTGGGGAATGCAAGCTCCGGATTTATCGCAGGTTATGCTCGTGTTTACCAGTATAATACTGGAACTTCTTCTTGGACTCAATTAGGTTCAGATCTTGTTGGAGAAGCTAGTGGAGATAGATTTGGCCAAGACGTTTCTTTATCCTCAGATGGTTCGATATTGGCTGTTGGTGCACCCAATCACACAGTTGCTGGTGTTCTCAACAATTACGGTGGCCAAGTTAGTGTTTATAAATATAATTCAGGAACTGTTTCATGGACTCAGCTAGTTGGAGACATTGAGGATAATTCACATAATCATTTGGGTAGTAAGGTTGCCTTATCCTCTGATGGTTCAAGATTATTAATTTCGGATCCCAATTATAAATTAGGTTATGGTATTAATAATAACGATCATAATAATAAAGGGAGTGTTGGGTTGTACTTAATTCCTGTTGGTGACTCCTATCAATACAAATGGGATGTAGACAGTGGTGGAGCCCCTTCAGATGGCACCTATAGAGCAACAGTTGCAGGAGCTGACCTAGCAGGTAACACCTACTCAGGTACAGATAGTATTACTTTCACTGTCGATTCTACACCACCTACAGTAACCCTAACTGATACCGATGCAGACAATATTATATCTACTACTTTATCACCTACTAATACGGTAACGATCACTGCCAGTTTCTCTAAACCTATGACAGCTACTCCAACGATTTACATTACAGGAGTGGTAACCAATGTAGCGATGACAAGAGTAGGAAGTACAAATAACTATACCTACAACTGGAATACATCGACTCCAACCCTTGCCGCTGGAGCTTACTCAGTTACTGTAAGTGGAACCGACGCCATTGGAAATGCTTATGCTGGAACCGACAGTATCACCTTTACTATAAGTCCTACATTCTATCTAGATGCTAATGGGGTCACAGTAAAATGTAGAGGATGTAGCGCTGGAGACCAGGGAGTGGTTAATGGAGTGATCTACACGGCACATGACAATACTTCTATTGCGGCTAAAAATAAAAATGATAATGATTGGAATAGGGTAGTAACGACTCTTGTAACAGACATGGGAAGTCTATTTGCTAACGCCTCTTCATTTAATCAAGATATTGGCTCATGGGATACTTCAAATGTGACCAATATGCAAGGCTTATTTACTGGTGCAACAGCATTTAATAGAGACATAGGCAATTGGGATACCTCCAGCGTGTCTAGTATGAACCGCATGTTTTGGTTAGCGAGTAATTTTGATCAAGATATTGGTAGTTGGGATGTGTCGAGTGTAATAGATATGGAGCAAATGTTCAACCAAACAATTTTTAATCAAGATATTGGTAGTTGGGATGTTTCAAATGTAACTAATATGTCGGCTCTGTTTCGGAGTAATAGTCAGTTTAATCAAAATATATCATCTTGGAACACATCCAGCGTGACAAATATGGTTGGAACATTTGAAGCCGCTACTTCGTTCAACCAAAATATAAGCACTTGGAATACTGCCTCTGTAACAGATATGAGATATATGTTTGTTGGCGCGACAACATTTAACCAACCTGTTGGAGTTTGGGATGTTTCTAATGTAACCCAAATGGAAGGAATGTTTAAAAATGCTAGAGCCTTTAACCAAGACATTGGGAATTGGGATGTTTCTAAAGTGACTACGATGAAAAGTATGTTTGAGCAAGCTGCTGTTTTTAATCAAAACATTGGTAGTTGGAATGTGTCTAGTGTTACTAATTTCCAAAGAATGTTTGGAAATGCTTATGAATTTAACCAAGATATTGGTAGTTGGGATATTTCAAGTGCTACTACCATAAGAAATATGTTCAATAGTGCTAGGAATTTTAATAATGGCGGGAGTCCCTCTATTGGCAATTGGAATACTTCTAATGTTTATAGAGGTTCTTTAAATGGTGGACAGTTGTATGGCATGCTTGGCGTCTTTTATCAAGCTGCGGCATTTGTCCAAGATATTTCTGGTTGGTGTGTTTCCAATATACCAACTAAGCCAACATCTTGGACGGGACAGCAAAATAATGTAGCATGGCGACAAGATGCTTCCAAATCACCTCAATGGGGTACCTGCCCTGCGCCACAGGTTACTCTAACAGATACTGATGCAGACAACTATGTTCAAAATAACTCTGAGGTTACTATTACAGCAACCTTCTCCGCTGCAATGTCACCTACAGCTACTATAAGTATTGGTAGTGTAGCGACTAATGTAGGTATGACAGTGGTAAACAGCTCTACCTTTAGATACGTTTGGGATGTAGATGCTGCTGGCAACTTAACTGATGGAGCATACACAGCAACAGTCTCTGGTGTAGATATAAACGGAAGAGCTTACGTAGGTACTGACAGCATAACTTTTTCAATAGACTCGTCAGCTCCAACAGTTTCGTTAACAAGTTCCGATAATGATAATTTAGTTTCTCCTTCACAAGTAGTTACTGTGACTGCTGCTTTCTCAGAGGCTATGGCTGCTACACCTACCGTTTCAATACCAGGTATTTTTTCAAATGCAGCAATGACAAAAATATCAGGTACAAATTCCTACACTTTTACTTGGAATACATCTTCTGGAACACTTTCTGATGGAGAGTATACCCTTACTGTGAGTGGAACAGATCTTGCCGGAAATTCCTATGTAGCTGGTTCGCAAAATATTTCATTTACAGTTGATACAGCTTCTCCTACGCTAAGCATTTCGACAAATGATAATGATAATTTAATTAAGCCTGGGGACAATATTACTATTACAGCAACCTTTAATGAACCCATGCTTACTGCGCCAAAGTTAACCATTGGCTCAGCAGTAAATAATGCTAATTTAACTGCAACCAATAGTACAACGTGGACATACTCCTGGAACACAAGTGGAGTATCAGCCGGAAGCTATACAGTAACTTTTACAGGGCAAGATATCGTTGGTAACAGTTACTCTGGAAATCAGAGCATAACAATTAACTTAGATAATACTTCTCCCTCGGTCACTATAACAGACAACGATGCTGACGACATTCTTTCTTCTAGTTCAAATGTTGTTATTACAGCAACCTTTAGTGAACCTATGGCAGGGATTCCAACGATAACTATAGGAGATGGTGTGACTAACGCCAATATGACTTCTACAAGTTCTTCGGTTTGGACCTACACCCTTGACATGAGTAATTGGTCTGGAACTGTGAGCAGTGCAACTGTAAGTATAACCGGAATAGATTTAGCAGGTAACAGTCTTACAGGTAAAGGAATTGTAACTGACAATTTAGTTTTAAACATAAATGCAGACACACCAAATGTTCTTTCAGGGGCAACAGTAAATGACGCTTCTTCACAGAACAATAATTTTACTAATTACGGAGCAGCTCTTGTGACAAATAACTCAGGAAACTACTTTGATTTTTCAGCAGGAGACTTTTTCCGATCAGTAGCTAATGCGAAACTCAACGGTATGTCAGCAAGATTCCCAATTACTGTGACTACTAGAGTCAAAACTACTTCATCTAATAATCAGTATTTACTTTCCCTTGGGAGAGCAGGTACTTTTGATGGAGAATCTATTTTCAGATTAAACTCAGGCTATGCTAGTCAGTGGTCATATAAAGGTGGTATGGGTTACAATCAAACCAACTCTGCCGCAAACAGAAGTACTGTTCAAGTAAATGACGGACAGTGGCATGAAATTACTTGGGTTAACACAGGGGCCAATGAATCTTCAGGTATGAAAATTTACATTGATGGTGTTTTAAATAAAACTGTAACTGGTGTAACTCGTAGTAATACTTATAATAATGTTTGGAGCTATATTGGTAAAGACGGTAGAGATAATAATGATTTTTTCGTTGGTCAGATTTCTAAAATATTAGTCTATAACACAGGCCTAACTGATGCCCAGGTTAATCAGAATTACTCTGGCGGAGATAATTTAACCTTCACAATTGACCTTACCGGTCCCAAGGTAACTTCGCTT
>CACMHY010000016.1 GCA_902613595.1 uncultured Bacteroidota bacterium | reverse complement strand
ATGGCAATCCTGTCTATGCTACCTACGTCTCAGGCTCAGGAACCGCTAGTCCTACTTTTGTCTATACGGTAAAAGAAGGGGATCTTTCTAATGGTGTTCAGATCGCATCCTCTGGTAGTATCGATCTAAATGGAGGCAGTGTAGAGGACCTTTATGGCAATACGGGGGATGCTAGTTTTTCAACCAATAGCGTCTCACTTTCTACAGGCATCGAGCTTAAAGCAACAGACCCAGGCCTTAGTGTAACCTTGAGTTCTAATAATGGCGGTTCTTCTGCCAGTGCTAAGGAAGGTGATGTGATTACTGTAACGGTAGTCTCAGACCAGCCTTGGGCTCTTAACGCATCCACTATATCGATGACTGTAACAGGACTGGCCTCTCAGCCTAACCTGAACTTTACTCAGACTAGCGCCAGGCCTTATACCTATACAGCGAACTTTACCCTTACTGCTTCTAATACTTATAGCGATGGGGATATTAACTTTGCTATCTCAGCCTCTGATACAATATCATCGACTAAGGTAACTACAGCCAATAGTGTCACTGCAAACCAAAGTGTGCTTACCTCAGTCTTTAAATTAGACAATACCGCTCCAACGATAACCAGCACATCCTCACTGACCATTACAGAAGGGACGACTTCTGCAGGCCCTGTTGAGGCAGATGAGACGGCCACCTTTGCCATTACAGGAGGTGCTGATCAGACAAATGTTACTATCGATCCGCAGACCGGTATACTTACTATCGATCCTGCGCCGACCCTTGGAGGCAATGATGATGATAATGGTGACGGTATCTATGAGGTTATTGTTACTGCAACCGATAGTGTGGGCTATACTGTTACACAGACTGTCCAAATAGAGGTTGTAGAAAAAACAGAGGAACCGGCAAGGCCCAGCCCAGAAGATCTTGATGGGGACGGCATACCAAATGGTTTAGATCCAGATAAAGACAACGATGGGGTCAATGATAATTTTGACAGCTTCCCCGAGGATCCTAACGAGCAGTATGATAGTGACGGTGATGGTATTGGTAATAATGCGGACAATGATGATGATAATGACGGCTTTACAGATAGAGATGAAGCTCTTGCAGGCACTGATCCCCTAGATCCTTTTAGCTTCCCTGCCGATAGGGATAACGATAAGCTTCCTGACAGCCTTGAGCCAGGACTTGGTACAGATCCTAGTAACCCTGATACAGATAACGACGGGGTCATCGATGGAGAAGATGACTTCCCAACCGATCCAAATTATACCACCGATACCGATGGCGACGGGCTTCCTAATAAGACGGATCCTGATGATGATAATGACGGGCTAAAAGATGAGGAAGATCCCTTCCCGCTGGATCCAAACAATCAGACCGACACCGATGGGGACGGGCTTAATGACAGTATTGATCCGGATGATGATAATGACGGGTTTACAGATAACCAAGAGATTGTCGCCGGCACAGATCCTTTAGATCCAGACAGTGTCCCTGAAGATACAGACAAAGACGGCCTTACCGATAGTGAAGAAGGCCTTTTAGGAACAGACTCTAAAAATCCAGATACTGACGGAGACGGTATTAGTGACCGCGATGACGCCTTCCCACTAGATCCAAACCGAGGTCTTGACTCTGACGGAGACGGTATTATTGACGATAGAGACACTGATGACGATAACGATGGGGTAAAAGACAAAGACGATGCCTTCCCGCTGGATCCTAATGAGACTTCTGATTACGATGGAGACGGTATTGGTGATCGCGCAGATCCAGATGATGATAATGACGGTTATGACGATGTTGTGGAGATCGATGACGGCACAGATCCTAAAGATGCCCTTGACTATCCTCGTGACCCTGATAAGGACGGCCTTACCACAAACCAAGAGATAGAACTAGGAACAGACCCTGCTAATCCAGATACCGACGGGGATGGTATCAGTGACTCTAACGATCCTGAGCCGCTTACCCCTGGAGGAACTAGCGACACGGACAGGGACGGTATTATTGACAGCCTTGACCCGGATGATGATAACGACGGTTATAATGACCTATTGGAACTAGAGCTAGGTACAGATCCTAAAGATCCTGAGAGTACCCCTGAGGACAGAGATGGGGATTACCTGCCTGATGCTAAAGAAAAAGAAGCCGGAACAGATATCGATGATCCTGATACCGATGGGGATGGTATTATAGATGGAAGGGATGACTTCCCGCTAGATCCTAATGCTTCTCAAGACACCGACAAAGACGGTACCCCAGATGATAAAGATGAGGACGATGATAATGACGGGGTAGAAGATGATAAGGACGCCTTCCCTAAAGATCCAAGGGAGACTATAGATACTGACGGGGACGGTGTTGGTGATAACGCAGACCGTGATGATGATGGTGACGGGTACTCTGACTACACCGAGACCCTAGCAGGTTCTGATCCTAAAGATCCTGAAAGTAAACCTGTTGATACTGACAACGACCTGCTCTCTGATGTGCAAGAAAATATTATAGGAACCGACCCTAATAATCCCGATACTGACGGTGACGGTCTAACAGATGGCTCTGACCCATCACCACTAGATCGTGATAATCAGACACAGGCAAACGACTTTGATGGAGACGGCATCCCTGATGATGTTGATCCGGATGATGATAACGATGGGGTACCAGATAGTAAGGACCGCTTCCCAAGAGATCCTGATGAGAGTCGCGACTCTGACGGCGATGGTATAGGGGATAATAAAGATCCTGACAGAGACGGTGATGGGGTAGACAATATTGAAGACCTATTCCCTGACAACCCGAGAGAGTCTTCTGATAGTGATGGCGATGGTATTGGAGACAACGCTGATCTGGATGATGATAATGACGGTTATCCAGATAAAATAGAGATAGTAGAGGGCAGTGATCCCCTTGATCCAACCAGTATTCCTGAGGATGCTGACAAGGACGGGCTCTCTGATGCTGAAGAAGCTATAAGAGGTACAGATCCTAATAATTACGATACCGATGGGGATGGGGTGAACGATAGAATCGATGCCTTCCCATTAGATCCTGAACACAACAGTGACCAAGATGGAGACGGGATCCCTGATCTGCTGGATCCGGATGACGACAACGACGGGGTACCTGATAGAACAGACATCTTCCCTTACGATCCAACAGAGAGTGAGGATACAGACTCTGATGGTATAGGAAACAATGCCGACAAGGATGATGATAATGACGGTTATCCTGATGTGATTGAAATTAGAGCTGGAACTGACCCTAAAGACAAAGAGGACTTCCCAGAAGATGTAGATGGCGATGGGCTCTCTGATTTAGAAGAACAGATTATAGGCACTGATCCTAACAATCCGGACACTGACGGAGATGGGGTTAATGACCTAGAGGATCCCTTCCCGCTGGATCCTAGCTTTACTAAAGACACCGATCAAGACGGTATCCCTGATCGTGTCGATCCAGATGATGATAATGATGGGGTGCCTGATAGTGAGGATGCCTTCCCGCTAGATCCTAAAGAGCAGTTCGACACTGACGAAGACGGTATAGGAGACAACAAAGATGAGGATGATGATAACGACGGCTATAGTGATGTGGATGAACTATTGCAAGACACTGATCCTAAAGATCCTAATAGCAATCCACTGGATACTGACCAGGACGGTGTCTCAGACTTTTTAGAAAAACTTACAGGAACAGACCCTGAAAATCCTGATACTGATGGGGATGGTGTCATTGACGGAGAAGACGACTTCCCGCTGGATCCTAATTACAGCAGTGATAATGATGGAGACGGAATCCCAGACGAAGTAGATGTCTATGGTGATAACGACTCTGACGACCTGGGAGATGTGCCTGATATTGATGATGACAACGATGGGATTACCGATGTGGCAGAGAATGTATTTATAACCTTTTACCAGGACTTTAAAATCTCTATCGGTGGATCAGCAGGTAAAGCCACTCCGATTACCTTTGTTAAAGAGGAGCCTAAAACAGGGCGTAATGTAGGTAAGTGGAAGGTGCGTAAAAAAGTAGTTGGCGGAGCGGATGCTGACAAAGTGAAAATCGTAGGGGGAGAGCCTGCAGCAAAAGGATCCCAAAAGTACTACTCGCCTTATGCTAAAAGGAAGAAAAGCCTAGGAGAAGGGTATCTGGCCTTTGTTAATGTGCCTGATCCTAATAATCCTGATGATGCAAACAAGGATGGTGTTTACGAGGTAGAGATTGCCTATGTCAATACAACTGCTGGGGATCCTAACGTGCCTATTCCTAAGTCTGAGCAGCGTATAGTAATCAGTCCTAAAAGTGAGGAGATCTTTGAGCTGGATACCAATATCACCCCTATACAAGAGGTCTCACCAGATCTGATTAGCTCTGACACGGATGCCGATGGAATTATCAACTCCCGCGATCCAGATGATGATGGAGATCACATCTATAGTGAATTTGAGGGATCAGTCATTGAAGGTATAAAGGAAATAATTGGCAGTGCTTCGATAAATTCGTTAGACACAGACGGGGATGGTTTTGAGGACTTTTTAGATCCTGATGATGACAACGACGGGGTCTTCAGTCTTTATGAAGGTACGGATCCTAACGGTGACTTTAATCCTAATGATGCTATTGACAGTGACAGGGACGGTACGCCAGATTACCTGGATGCTGATGATGACGGAGACGGCATTGCCTCTATTGATGAGTCGCCTGACTCAGATCAAGACGGTATCCCAACCGATGCCATGGACTTTGACGGGGACCGTACGCCAGACTATTTAGATACCGATGATGAGAACGATGGGGTGCCTTCTAAGTACGAGGTTCTACAAACAGGAAGAAGTGCAAGAGCTCTCATGCTAGATACCGATAGGGATGGTATTGCAGACCACCACGATTTAGATGACGACAACGACGGGGTGCCTTCAATCTTTGAGATCACAGAGCCTGGAGAAAACTTTGCCTTAGATACCGATGGGGATGGTATCTTAGATCATGTTGATCCTGATGACGACCAGGACGGGCTGCTTACTATAGAGGAAGACCTTAATGGTAACGGAGATCCACGTGATGATGATACAGACTTTGATGGCAAGGCCAACTATTTAGAGTCACTGTACTTAGATACAGATAGTGATGGGGTGGTGGATCAGTTAGACAGTGTTAACGATGATCCTTATAATGATCAGGACGGGGACGGCTTCCCTAACTTAGATGAGACCCTAGCAGGTACAGATCCACTTTTGGCAAGTAGCTTCCCACAAGGTTTTGATAACCCAAGCTTAAGAGAGTCTATTGAGATTGTCAACTTCTTCTCTCCAAATGGAGACGGTAGGAATGATACTTGGCAGGTAAGAGAAATTGATCGATATTTAAACAATCAAGTATGGATTTATTCTAGAACAGGAACAGAGTTGTTTACTGCTAAACCATATAATAATGATTGGAATGGAACGTTAAATGGGGTAGAGTTGCCTGCAGGAAGTTACTACTATCGCATAGATTTAGACGGCAATGGTAGTGTGGATTTTGAAGGATGGTTCTATCTTACAAGATAATTATGATAAGAAAAATTACTTTACTCTTCTTACTTATACTTCCCTTGGTTGGCCTTAGCCAGCAGGAGTCTTATTACTCTTTGTATAGATATAATATGAATGTAATCAACCCGGCTTTTGCTGGAGCAGATGCCGCCAACATGCTTTCTTTTACCTCAAGAAGCCAGTGGGCTTCTGTACAAGATGCACCCAGAACACTCGCCTTTGCCTACTCTTCAGCTAGAGAAAATAATGTCGGCCTGGGACTGTCTGTTGTCTCTGACAAGGTCTTTGTCGAACAACAAACCTTTGCCTATGTAGACTTCTCTTACAAACTACAGATGAGTGGGGAGTCAATCCTTTTTCTAGGGCTTAAAGCAGGAGGGAACTTTTATAGTTCTGACCCAACACAGCTCACTACTTACTCCCCCGTGGGAGATCCTAGTAAGGTGAGTCTTAGTAAATTTAATCCCAATGTGGGAGCAGGTGCTTATTTTAAAGCAACTAATTATTGGATCTCTTTTTCTATACCAAGGCTTTTTAATGTCAACAGAGAAAATGATAACTTGGCCATTACAGCCAAAGATCGTGTACATACCTATCTAGGAGCTGGGGTCGATTTACCCGTCTCTAGTGGACTCTATCTAAAGCCTTCACTGATGCTTAGAAAAGTAAAAGGTCTGCCAACAACTGCTGATATTACAGCAATGGTAAGCTGGCAAAATCAATTTGATGTCGGACTCTCTGTTAGAACAAACAGCTCTATGGCACTTATGACAGTGGTTGCCCTGGGCATGT
>CACMHY010000015.1 GCA_902613595.1 uncultured Bacteroidota bacterium | reverse complement strand
TTTTGTTAAATTGCAGATACCAAAAACTGTAATTTTTTCTAACTATTTCAAATAATGGACTCTCGAAGAGACTTTATAAAAAAAACTGCGCCAGCTCTTGCTTTTCCGTTAGTGAGCCCTAACTCTCAGGTGTTTTCAATTTTTAAGAAATTTCCTTCAAATAGACTCAATATTGGTGTTATTGGGGCAGGTGACAGGGGGCAAGGTTTAATGAGATTAATAAAAAATATAGATGGAATCGAATTAGTTGCATTTTGTGACATTCTTCCATTTAGAATTAAACAGGCTTCTGCAATAGCTCCAAAAGCAAAAAAATATAAAAGTCATTTAAAGTTGTTGTCGCATAAAAATTTAGATGCAGTAATTATAAGCACCCCACTAAATACGCATTGTAGAATTGCTTCAGATGCTGTTGATGCCTCAATGAACATTTATTGTGAGAAGACAATGGTTAAAGGTGATAATGAAACTATTGAGTTACTGAAAAAAGTCAAAAATAACTACAACAAAATATTTCAGACAGGACACCAATATCATAGTTCAAGGCTATATTCTTATTTAGTTGAAATGATTCAGGCTGGCGAAATTGGCAAGGTTAGTTCAATTCAAGCACAATGGAATAGAAATGGAAATTGGCGTAGACCAGTTGCAAATTCAAAATATGAGCGTCAAATAAACTGGCGTATGTATAGAGAATACTCCTATGGACTTACAGCTGAATTGAGTTCGCATCAAATTGATTTTAGTAATTGGCTCTTAAAAAGTAGTCCACACAAAGTTGCAGGATTTGGTGGAATTGATTTTTGGAAAGATGGTAGAGAGACCTATGACAATATTCACTTGGTTTATTCATATCCAAATGGAGTAAAAGCTTCATTTACTTGCCTAACTTCAAATGCGAAAGATGACTATCAAATAAAGGTCATGGGAGAAAATGCTACGATCTTGATTGATCACCAGAATGCTTGGAAATACCCAGAAGGAAAATACAATAAAATAATTAGTGATGTTGACGGAGTGTCTGGAGCTACAGCAAGCTGGGAAGAAGGAAAGGGAAATAAAATTAATTACGATCATAAGGATCCTACAATACAGGCTCTGGAAGATTTTCGTTCATCTATAATTAATAACACGACACCTTTATCTAACGTTAATACGGGTGCTGCTGTATCTTTCGCAGTTCAAATGGGAATTGATGCTATGGATAGAGAGCAAGTTATTTCATGGAACACAAAATATAATATTTAGAATGTTTGATTTAAAAGATAGAGTGATTGTTTTAACAGGATCTACTGGTGTATTAGCTTCTGCTTTAGCAATTAGTTTAGCCAAAGCGAAAGTGAAGCTTTTTATTTTAGGTAGAAATAAGAATTTACTACTTAAATTAAAAAAATCAACCGAGAGATATACGGTTGTTGAATGCTATGTTGCGGATGTTTTAGAGAGATCTGAATTGGAAACAGTTTGTGCTTCTATTGTAAAAAAAACAGGACGCATAGATGTTTTGATTAATGCCGTTGGAGGAAATCTTCCTGGAGCTGTAATACCTGACGAAAAATCTATCTTTGATTTATCTGAAAAAGATTTTGATAATGTTGTAGACTTAAACTTGAAAGGTACCGTACTACCTTCAATTGTTTTTGGAGAAGTTTTATCCAAACAGGGTAGTGGAAGTATAATTAATTATTCTTCTATGACGGTTGATAGAGTGATTACAAGAGTTGTTGGTTATTCTGCCGCAAAAGCAGCAATGGAAAATTTTACAAAATGGATGGCAGTTGAAATGGCATTAAAATTTGGTGATGGGATAAGAGTTAATGCAATAGCTCCTGGTTTTTTTATAGGAAAGCAAAATAAAAGTCTTTTGTTAAACGAAGATGGAAGTCTAACTGAACGTGGTGAAAAAATTATTAAGAATACACCCATGAAAAGATTTGGAAAACCTGAAGAATTAAATGGTGCTATTCATTTTTTGTGTAGTGATAGCTCAAAATTTGTTACTGGTATCGTTTTGCCAGTTGATGGAGGATTTAGCGCATATAGTGGTGTTTAATTTTATCTAATAAATGAAAGAATCTTTTAGATGGTATGGGCCTGATGATCCTGTTGGATTGAGCGACATACTCCAATCTGGTGCAACGAATGTTGTTTCAGCACTTCATCAAGTTCCAAATGGATCCGTTTGGGAAAAAGATTCTATCAAAGCATATAAGGAAATCGTCGTTAAAGCAGGACTTGATTGGGAAGTTGTTGAGTCAGTCCCTATCCATGAGGATATTAAGCGCCGTGTAGGCACATATAATCAGCATATTGAAAATTATAAGAAAACTATTGAAAACCTTTCGAAATGTGGTATATACAATATTTGCTACAATTTCATGCCAGTTTTAGATTGGACACGCACACATTTACACTACCACATGAAAGATGGCTCAACAGCATTATATTTTGATAAAACTGCTCTAGCTGCATTCGATTTATTTATTGTAAAAAGAAAAAACGCAAAAAAGCAATACAATGAAAATAAAATTTTAGAGGCAAAAAAATATTATGATAGCCTCACCAAAGAGGAGGTCGAAACACTTTCGATGAGTATTATAGCTGGTTTACCTGGTTCAGAAGAGAAATATTCTCTAGAAAAATTTAGAAATCAATTAGAATATTATGAATCAGTTAGCAAGTCTGATTTACAAAAAAATTTAATCTACTTTTTAGAAGAGATTATACCGACTGCAGAAAAATTTGGTGTAAGGATGTGTATTCATCCAGATGACCCTCCATTTGATTTGTTCGGAATACCAAGAGTTGTAAGTACTTATGAAGATTTAAATTTCATTTTTAAAGCTATTCCTTCACTTTCAAACGGCTTAACATTTTGCACGGGTTCACTAGGAGTTCGTCCTGACAACAATCTGATAGAAATTTTTCACAAATTCGCGGAACGAATACACTTTCTTCATCTAAGAAGTACAAAACGAGATGATAAAGGTAATTTTTATGAAGCTAACCATTTAGAGGGTGATTTGGATATGTTTCAAATAGTCAGAGCAATTTTAATTGAAGAAAAAAAGAGAAAAAAAGTTAATCGATCAGACTGGAAAATTCCAATGAGACCAGATCATGGGCATCAAATGTTAGATGATTTAAATAAAAAAACAAATCCTGGGTATTCTGCGATAGGAAGGTTAAGAGGATTGGCTGAAATCCGCGGACTAGCTCTAGGAATTGATAAAATATTATTTTAATCAAGGTTATTGTGTAAGTGAGGAAATTAAGGTGGATTTTTGTATTTTAATTTAAACTTTTAGCTATGAAGAAAAATTTATTAATGTTATTCTTTTTTATAAATCTAATTGGCTTTGCTCAAAACCAGTATTATGAAATACGCAAATACGAACTCCCATTTAACTCTTCCGAGGATAAACTTCATGAATATTTTTCAAAAGTTTTAATACCAGCTTTAAACCGTTACGGCGTCAAAAATATTGGTGTTTTTAAAACTCTAGGCGATCCCATACCCAAAGAAATTTATCTATTTATTCCTTATAAAAATGTCTCACATTATGGAAATATCTTAAAAGAATTAAGTAAGGATAAAACCTACTTGAACTCACGTAAAATTTATGACGGAGTACCAGAAAGTAAAAAAGTTTACAACCGATATCATGTATCTTTTTTGACAGCGATTGATGGACTTCCAAAGCTGATAAAACCTAAACGGGGATCTAATTTATTTGAATTGAGGATTTATGAAGGTTATAGTGAGGATGCTGTTAGAAGAAAAATAGAAATGTTTAATAAAGATGAACTAAAAATTTTTGATGATACAGGATTATATTCTGTTTTTTTTGGAGAGCAAATTTCTGGACCATTAATGCCATCACTTACTTATATGCTAGCTTTTGAATCTATGGAGGAGAGAAACACTAATTGGAAAAAATTTTCAGCAGATCCTAATTGGAAAAGGATATCTAACTTAGACAAATATTCAAATACAGTTTCAGATATCAAACGCACTTTTTTGATACCACTTAAATACTCACAACTTTAAAAAAATTAAAAATTAAGGGTATTGGGTAGATATTTGGATACTAAATCCTCATAGTAAGGTTTTAGTGATTGGCTATCAGGTGGTACAGGTGCTTTAGAATACAAATCATAGGCATTGAACTTTCTTACCCAATCAAACATTTTTAGATCAGTATCATTCATAAGATAATCGTATGCTTGCTCTTTGTGTTGTGCATAAAATGAATGATATCTTATCATGTATAGGGCTTCTTGGGGAAGATAGTCTTTTACTATTTGATATAAGTATTCATCATGACCCCAGCTCATTTTCACATTATCTAAACCACAATTTTCTTTGTAAATACCGAATTTTGTATTGTATTTGGGATTACTGCTGTCTGGATTTAATGAAAAATATTCTGAATGAACAATTGATTTTGAGAATGAGCAACCAACGGGAAAAGTGTCACCAACAACTGCCCACTGTGGTTCGCCAAAAAGACATAGTACTTTACCAACGTCATGCAGAAATCCAGTCAAGACAAACCAATCAGGATGACCGTCAGATCTAATTGCCTCAGAGGTTTGCAACAAATGTTGTAATTGGTCTAATTCTATATCAGGGTCACTATCATCAATTAAAGTATTTAAAAACTCTACTGCATCCCATAGTGACATTTCTCGCTCTTTGAATTGTAGAAATCTATTTTCTTTTTCACAAACAAAATCATAAGATTGGTACTTATGATTGAGTTTATAAAATTCTCTTACAGTTTCTGCTCTTTTTGAATTTTGATAATCTCTGAATTCTTTTTGAGATTTTTCATTTTTGTTTTCAGGATAACGTTTTATTAAATCGTCTTCCCAATGGTCAATGTTTTCAAGAGGGTTTAGGTTATTTAAATCCATAACTAAAATTACAAATTAATATTTATTTAATAATCAAAATTAATTTTCACTTTGTAATATTTGTAAATTTGTTCTAACAAAATTGTTTTGAATTTATCGTTCCTGCTCAAGAAAGACATTCTTTATAGGTTTATTTGTTTATTTATAAGCATAATGACATACTCCTGTATTGATCCAATTGAGCCTATTTTTGACTTTCAAAGTGATTTAGTTGTTATTAATGGTTTGGCATCTACAGCTCCTGGTTCAACCTCAGTTAAGGTAGAAAAAACTAAAATTGAATTTGGGGATTATGTAAGTGAATTTGTTTCAGGATGTAGAATAAGACTAATAAATTCTTTAACAAAAGAAGAAATAACTTTTGTAGAGGAAGATCAACTTTATAGGGTTTCGGATGTCTTTAAAATAAAGCCTGGGTCAAAGTGGGAATTAGAAGTCACCCTACCAAACGGTAATTTATATAAATCAACTTCTGAGGTTACCCCTTTTGAAGTTCCTATACTAAGTATAAAAGAAAATTTTAATTTGGAGATGACCTACGATGAAGGGATAGGAGGATATCTTCCAGGAAATGAAATATCAATTGACTTTCAGGACCCACCTGATGATGAAAACTTTTTTCTTTATCAATATAAAGCTTATGAAAACGAAATATATTGTAAAGTTTGCGAATATGGAGTATTACGAAACGGGGAATGTTTGTCTCAATTTGATAATCCTCGACTTACTAAAGATTATTACACCTATACATGTAACTCTAGATGTTGGAAAATTACTTACAATGACGAAATTATTGTCTACAGTGATAAATTTACAAATGGAAAGAAAATTTCAAACCTAATAGTGGGTAAATTACCATATACTTCAAAACAAAATGTTCTAGTTGAAATTCAAAAACTAAATATTTCTGAGGACTCATACAAATATTATAAAACAATTAAGGATTTAGTGGATAATAATGGTAGCCTTAATTCCCCACTACCGACTGCATTAATTGGAAATTTTACTAGTATTTCTAATCCTAATGAAACGGTTTTAGGGAGATTTATTGCTGCTTCAGCTGTTACTAAATCAATTTTCATAAAACGTGACAACAGAACAGAAAGAGTCTATGGCAACTTCTTGGAGCTACAACCAGAGGTACTTGGTGATCCAATACCAAACCCACTCACATACGAGTATATCTGTGAAGAATCCCGCTTTAGAACAAAAAATCTAGATTTAAAATTTTTAGATTACTTTGAAATTAGCAGTTTGGCTAATGATGATATTGATGGAGACGGAATTGAAAATAATTCAGATAATTGTATTTCCATATCCAATTCGGACCAAAGTGATTTAGATTTTGATGGAATTGGCAATGCATGCGACAATGATGCAGATGGTGATGGGTTTATTTTATATTATGAAAATTTCTGCGGAACAAGTGACTTTGACTCTCAAAGTGTACCAGATGACAACGATATGGACTCGATGCCAGATTGTATTGATGAGGATGACGACAACGATGGTTATATAGATGAATATGAGATTTATTCAGATTCCGACCCCTTAGATCAAAATAGTTTACCACTAGATAGTGATAAGGATTATTTACCTGATATTGTTGAGAGAGAGATTACAAGAACTAACCCAAATAATCCTGATACAGATGGTGACGGATATATTGATGGTCGAGAATGTTGCCCTTTAAATCCTAGTTTAAACTAAATTTAAATAAAAGTGAAATTTTTAAACTTTATATTGTCAATTATATTCTTATCCATCCCAACTGTTATATATGGTCAAGACTTTACTTTAACAGTTAAAGTTGTTGATGCGTCTGATAATACCCCTTTGGATGGAGTCACGATCCTTTTAGACCCGTGTAATTGTGGAGGCATAACAAATACAAATGGGATATTTTCAAAAAAACTAAAAAAAGATAGTTATAGTATTCAAATTGACTATCTAGGCTATGGATCAGTTTTAATTAAGAAGAATTTATTCAAAAATGAAACAATATTGATTTCGATGGAAGTGCAAGAAGAAGAACTTTCTGAGGTGGTTCTTCTGGCTCAAAAGAGATTTCAAAGTACAGAAACCCCACAGATGGGTGTAATTGAGTTAAATAGTAGAGAATTGGAAAAAATACCAGCTGCTTTAGGTGAATTTGATGTACTTAAAACTTTAACACTAATGGCAGGTGTAAACAATACTGGTGATGTTAGCAATGGTGTTTCAATAAGAGGAGGGTCTTTAGATCAAAATCTATTGTTATTTGATTCAGCACCTGTATTTAATCCAACTCATCTATTTGGTTTATTTTCTGTTTTTACACCAGACTTAATTTCTTCAGTGAATATTTACAGAGCGAACATACCTGCTAAATATGGAGGGAGAATAGCTTCAATTCTTGGGATAAAGGCGAAAACCCCTTATCCTGATAAATTTAAATTAGAAGGTGGAATTGGTTTAGTGTCTAGTCGTCTTACAATAACAACACCCATAATTAGAGATAAGTTGATGATTATTGCTGGTGGAAGAGTTGGATTTAGTGATTTGTTTTTTCCTATTATTATTCCAAGATTAAAAAATACAAAGGCAAATTTCAATGATACTACTGTTAAATTATTGTACATACCAAATTCTAATAATCAATTTACTTACACTAATTTCAGGAGTAACGATTTTTATCAACTTGACTTAATCTCATCTGTTGAGAATATAATATCGTCCTCAAATCAATATGATTTTGGAACTAGAAACCATACTTTGAAATGGCTGCATACCTTTAAAAATGAAACTAATCTTACAGGGACTTTAGTTCGAAGCTTGTATAGACCTAAAAACTTATTCCCTGAGATTGATTCTGACAATGTAATCAGTTTTGAATCAAAGATAGATTTCACGAGTGTTAAGTTAGAATATCTGAACAATAAAAAGACAGACTTTAATTTTTATTCAGGCATAGAAGTGAACAGATATCAAGTTTTCCCAGGTAACTTAAACCCTGGATTTGGCAATAGTATAAATCCTGTCAGCCTAAGTAAAGAAGAAGGATATGAGACATCTTTTTACTCTAATTTAAATTTTAATTTGGGTCAAAGGATTAGTTTATCATCTGGGATACGACTGACTCAATTTTCGTTGTTAGGCCCATATGCTGAATCTCAATATGATAGTAATAACCTAGCTGTTACAACAAACTTTTTTGATAATAATGAGCTAGTAGTGAGTTATTTTAATCCTGAGCCAAGGTTTGGATTGAATTATAAATTAGGTGAGAATAGCTCTATTAAGGCCAGCTACGCACGTCTTTTTCAATATATTCAAAACATATACAACACAAATACTCCTCTCCCTACATCAAGATGGAAAATTTCAGATCGTTATATTCTTCCTCAAAAAAATGATACTTATGGATTAGGTATTTATAAAAATTATCCTGAGTTCTTTATTGAGCTATCTCTGGAAAGTTACTATAGAAAGACTGAAAATAATCTCACTTATAGACCGGGAGCTGATTTTTTTCTATCTGAATTTTTAGAAAGAGAAATAAGTCAAGCAAATGGTAATTCCTATGGTATTGAGCTTAGTTTTAAAAAGGCGTTAGGAAAATTTAATGGTGTTATAAATTATTCTTGGTCTAGAAGTTTATTAAAGACAAATGAGACAAGGCCCGAGTACAAAATAAATAATAATGATTGGTTTATTTCAGATTTTGATAGACCGCACACTGTGAATGCTTCTATAAATTTTGAAAATGATAAATACAATTCAATTAGTTTTAATTTTGTTGGCCAGTCAGGAAGACCTTACACCATTGCGAATGGAATTTTCGAAAGACAGAATGTACAAATACCTATTTATCTGAGTAGAAATAATTCAAGATTACCAACATACCATAGACTAGATTTTTCTTGGAAAATATCGTACAGTAAAAGCCCTAATCGAAAATTCAAGGGGGATTGGATTTTTACAGTCTACAATTTATATGGAAGAAAAAACCCGTTTAACATTTATTATACACAACGAAACGGAATAGTTGATGCGGATGTTTTTCTAGGTAGCCCGCTTGGCTCTTATGAGTTGTCAGTACTGAGAAGTCCTCTTGTTTCCCTTACATATAACTTTAAATTTCAATAGACAATTCTATTTTTTTAAATAGTCATTACAATTAAAATTCGATTTCAGTTGGAACATTAGCTTTTAAATTTATAAATTTCTCAGCTCCATTATAAATTACCTTTTTTTTTGAATCATATTTTGATATCAAATCTAGTTTTTTAAGGCTATTGTTTTCCCATTCTATGCTAACTGTTATATTTCCTCTTGCTTTTAAACCCTTTACAATTCCGTTTTCCCAACTATTTGGGAGTGCAGGTAAGATTCTAATTATATCCAATTCATGTGATTGCAATAGTGATTCAGTAACACCAGCTGTATATCCAAAATTTCCATCGATTTGAAACGGTGGGTGTGCATCAAAAAGATTAGGGTAAATAGATTTTTTTAAAAGCAGTTCTATATGTTCTTTTGTCATTTTTTTATCCATTAAACGAGCTGCGCAATTAATTAACCATGCCCGACTCCAACCTGTACCAGCACCTCCATTTTCTAGCCTGTATTCTAAAGTTTTTCGAACGGCTTTGAATAAAGCTGGTGTTTTTGTTAATGTGACTTGATCGCCCGGATGAAAACCATAAAGGTGAGACATATGTCTATGGCCTGGCTCTAACTCTTTATATTCTCGATCCCATTCTAAAATTCTACCATCTGTTCCTAACTGAAAGCCAGATCTTAGTATCTTATGCTGCTTTTTAATTTTTAATGCTAACTCATCATTAATGCTTAGCATTTTACTTGCTTCGAGATAGTTTGTAAAAACCTCATTAATAACCTGCTGATCCATGGCACTTCCGAGACAACTTGCCACAGCGACCCCATTTTTATTGATATATCTATTTTCTGGTGAGGTGGAAGGAGCTGAAATTAAGCTTCCATCTCTTTGATCCTCAATTAGCCAATCGCTATAAAAGAGCGCAACTGATCTTATGACAGGGTAAGCCCGATTTTTTAAAAAATTGAAATCTTTTGTAAACAAATAGTGCTGCCAATAGTGTTGGGACATCCAACCTCCAGCACCAAAGGAAACACCCCAATATGCAGTTGGAGCTCTAAGCCATGTTGGACCCCATATATCGGTAGCATGAGGTAAAAATGATCCTCTAGTACCGAAATTTTTTCTTGCTGTTTCTTTACCATTTTGAATAAGACGATCTACAAAATCAAATAAAGGCATGTTTAATTCATCTAGTTGAGTTAGGTTTGCTAACCAATAGTTCATTTGAAGATTAATATTTAAATGATAATCTGAATTCCAAGGAGCATTGATATGTGGGTTCCAAAGACCTTGAAGATTCGCAGGCTGGGTACCTGATCTAG
>CACMHY010000014.1 GCA_902613595.1 uncultured Bacteroidota bacterium | reverse complement strand
TTAAATTAGAAAATGGTGTACTTACAGGAACATCAAAACTCAATACACCTAACAGTTTTTTAGCCACTAAGGCTGAATATGACGACTTTATACTCGAATTTGATGTTCTTCTAGATTATGGGCTAAATTCTGGAGTTCAATTCCGAAGTAAAAGTATTAAAAGTTATATGAACGGTAGAGTCCACGGATATCAATGTGAGATAGAGACTAGTCAAAGAAAGTGGGCAGGAGGTATATACGATGAAGCAAGAAGGGGCTGGCTTTACCCTTTATCAAGAAATCCAACTGGTAAAAATGCATTTATAAACGGGACATGGAATTCATATCGTATTGAAGCTATTGGAAATCAAATAAAGTCTTTCATTAATGGCATAGAAATTTCTAATCTAATTGATGAAACTACATTAAAAGGATTTATTGCTTTTCAAGTGCATAGCATATCTAATTCTGATCAAGTAGGAAAAAAAGTGCGTTGGAAAAATGTTAGGATACTCACAGAAAATCTTGAAATAAATAGAATGTCAACAGATAATAAAGCACCTCAAATAAGTTACTTAGATGGAATGCTTACTGAAGAAGAAAAAAATTTAGGATTTAAAATGTTATGGGATGGTAAAACAACAAATGGTTGGCGAGGAGCAAAATTAGGTTCATTTCCTAAAAATGGTTGGAAAATAAATAATGGAATAATTACAGTAGAAGCCTCCGATGGAAAAGAAGCTAGAAATGGTGGAGATATTATTACGATTGAAAAATTCAGAAATTTTGAATTAAGTGTAGATTTTTTAATCTCAGAAGGTGCTAATAGTGGTATAAAATATTTAGTCAAGCCTAAACTTAATATAGAAGACGGCTCTGCAATTGGACTAGAATTTCAAATACTTGACGATCAAAGGCATGAGGACGCCAAGCTAGGAGTTAATGGTAATAGAGCTCTTGGTTCTTTGTATGACCTAATTAGAGCAGAAAATAGAGTTCCTGGAGAGAGTGTGAAAGATTTTAAAGGTGTAGGTAAATGGAATAATGCCCGTATTGTAGTAAATAATGGTAATGTACAACATTGGCTTAATCATGTGAAAATTGTTGAGTTTGACAGGTTTAGTCAATCCTTCCAGGCTTTGGTTGAAAAAAGTAAATACAAAATTTGGGACAATTTTGGTCTCTGGTCAGAAGGCGTTATTCTCCTTCAAGATCATGGTGACCAAGTTTCATTTAAAAATATTAAAATCAGACATCTATAAATGGATAATACAAGAAGGAATTTCATAAAAAAAACCTCTTTAGGAACAATAGGATTAACAAGCTCGAGTTCTAATTTCTTCATCGGTAAAAATATTCTAGGAGCAAATGATAGAATAAATTGTGCAGTAGTTGGGGTTAGAAGCAGAGGAAAAGCTCATGCTGCCGCAATAAATAGTCAAAATAATTCAAAAATAATTTTTAATTGTGACGTTGACGATATAATCCTTGAAGATCACAATAAGTGGTGTAAAAAGAATATTGGTTATGTTCCAAAAATTGAGAAGGATTTCAGGAAATTGATTGAAAATAAAAATTTAGATGCTGTTTTTATTGCAACACCCGAACATTGGCATGCTCACATGACAATTATGGCTTCGCAAGCAGGTAAACATGTTTACATTGAAAAACCATGTAGCCACAATCTATATGAAAACGAATTATTAAGAGTCGCCCAAAAAAAGTATGGTACTAAAATTCAAATGGGTAATCAACAAAGGTCAGCCATTACAAGTATTCTAGCAATTGACGAGATAAGAAATGGTATAATTGGTGATGTATATAAAGGCGAGGCATATTATTCAAATAATAGAGGATCAATTGGCATAGGTAAAATAGTCCAAGTTCCTAAATTTTTAGATTGGGACCTTTGGCAAGGACCAGCACCAAGGGTTCCATATAAGGATAATATACACCCCTATAATTGGCATTGGTTTCGAAATTGGGGAACTGGAGAAGTACACAATAATGGAACTCACGAGATCGACATTTGCAGATGGGCATTAGGAGTTGATTATCCTGAAAGCGTAACCTCATTTGGAGGAAAATATTCATATCAAGATGATTGGGAATTTGTTGATAATCAGCAAGTTACTTTTAAGTATCAAGATGGTAAATTTATTACATGGACCGGCCACAGTCGAGGATTAATTCAACCCAAACAGCCTGGTAGGGGAGTTACAATTTATGGTAGTAAAGGCAGTATTCAATTGGATCGCAATTTTTACAAATTGTATGATTTGGGTGGGAATTTAATAAAACATGAAAAAGAAGGTGCAGTTAGCAAAACTATTGATACAAGAGGACAAGGTGGTTTAGATGAAAATCATGTTGGAAATTTATTTGATTCTATTCGTTATAATAAGTCATTAAATGCCGAGATAAAAGATGCTAGTATATCAACTCACTTATGTCATTTGGCAAACTTGGCTCAAGACTCAGGAAAAACACTTCACATTGACACAAAAACAGGAAAAATATTAAATAATATTGTGGACAATTACTTGAAGCGTGAATATGCTCCCGGATGGGAACCAAAAGTCTAACTCAAAATTTTAAAATGAGTGAATCTCTAACTAATCAGGTTTTTATAAATGAAGATTTTCTCTTAGAATCAAAAAGTGCTAAAATACTTTATCACGACTATGCAAAAGATTCTCCTATAATTGACTACCATAATCACTTATCCCCTAAAGCAATTTGTGAAGATAAAATTTATGATTCGATCACTTCTCTATGGTTAGAAGGAGACCATTATAAATGGAGGGCGCTTCGAACTCTTGGAACTAGTGAAAAATATATTACTGGGAATGCCTCTCAAAAAGAAAAGTTTTTGAAATATTGTTCTACAATTCCACAAATGATAAGAAATCCCTTATATCATTGGAGCCATTTAGAACTTTACCGATATTTTGGTATTTCAGATTTAATTTCTGCTAAAAATGCTGAGGAAATTTTTCATCAAACTAATAAAATGGCAACCTCACCTGAATTTAGCTGTCTGTCTTTACTAAAAAAAATGAAAGTTGAACAAATTTGTACAACTGATGAACCTCAAGATAACTTAAAATATCACATAGAATACAGCAAAACAGATCATTATACCAAAATGAGTCCAACATTTCGCCCTGATAAATTTATTCATATCCAAAATATAAACTTTAATAAATATCTAGATGATCTTGAAACTTCTGCAATGATTAAAATAAGAAGTTTTGAACACTTATGCGAGGCTCTCGAAATAAGAATCGATTATTTTCATGGGCATGGATGCAGATTATCTGACCATGGATTAGAATTCTTACCTTATAAAAATACAAGTCTTTCTGAAATTGAAAATATTTTCAAAAAAAGTAGGAATAAGAAAATATTAGAGTTTGAAGAAGTTGAAAAATTTCAAACTGCAATTCTTACGTTTTTATGTGAACAATATCACAAATTTGATTGGGTTCAACAATTTCACCTAGGAGCTATGCGGAATAATAATAGTCGGATGTATAACTTACTTGGAGCTGACAGTGGCTGGGATTCAATTGGGCAATACCCAATAGCAAATACTTTATCAAAATTTTTAGATGCTCTAGATAAAAAAAACCAACTCTCAAAAACTATTCTTTACAATTTAAATCCTGCAGATAATGAGGTTATGGCAACAATGTTGGGAAATTTTAATGATGGTAGCAGTAAGGGCAAAATACAATGGGGTTCTGCTTGGTGGTTTTTAGATCAAATAGAAGGTATGACAAATCAAATTAATACCTTATCAAATGTTGGAATGATAAGTTGTTTTATTGGCATGTTAACCGATTCAAGAAGCTTTTTATCTTTTCCAAGACATGAATATTTTCGAAGGTTAATATGTAATTTATTTGGTAATGATATTGAAAGAGGTCATTTACCTAGAGATTATTATATGATAGGAAAAATTATTTCCGATATAAGTTACTATAATGCTAAAAATTATTTTGCTCATTGAGATATCGTAGAATCTTTATCACTAATATCTTTTATTTTATTCTGTTTATATTCATTACATGCTTTATAAGCTGCGAAAAAAAATTAAACGTAAAAACAATTCGTTTGGCTCATGGACTAGATGTTAATCATTCAGTCCATCTTGCTATGTTGAATATAAATTCAAATCTTAAAAAACTTTCTAAAGGAAAATTACAAATTAAGATCTATCCAAATCAACAACTTGGAAGTGAACGTGAATGTTTAGAACTTCTTCAAATCGGAAGTTTAGATATGACCAAAGTCTCTGCAGCAGTACTAGAAAACTTTGCACCTAAATTGAAAATTTTTAGTTTACCTTTTTTATTTGATGATAAAAAACATCTTTTTAAAGTTCTAGATGGTCCAATAGGAACAGAACTATTAAAAGAAATGGAAAAATATTTTTTAAAGGGTTTATGTTATTATGATTCGGGTAGTAGAAGTTTTTATACTAAAAATCATCCAATAACAGAACCTAAAGACCTAGAGGGTTTAAAAATCAGGGTTCAAGAAAGTGTTACAGCAATTAATATGGTAAAAAATTTAGGTGGCTCACCAACTCCAATTTCGTGGGGTGAATTGTACACTGCTTTACAGCAAGGCGTAGTAGATGGAGCAGAAAACAATTCTCCTAGTTTTTACTTATCAAAACACTATGAAATATGCAAATTTTATTCTATCGATGAGCATACCATGATACCAGATATTTTAATTATTAGTGTACATATGTGGAATCGCCTAGATAAAGATGAAAAAAATTGGCTTAAAGAGGCAATCAATAAATCAGTATCTTATCAGAGGGACCTTTGGAAAAAGGCAGAAAAAAATGCATTAAAAGCAGTTATTGACGCAGGAGTCAAGGTTTCTTACCCTAAGAAAAAAGCTTTTCAAAAATTAACTAAAAAGATTTATAAAATTTTTGAAAAAGACCCTACAATGGCGCATTTAATAGAAAGAATTAGTAATGAGGCAGGTTAGACACAAAATAGATAATGTTGTTGAAAAACTTTTGATTTTTATTTTTGGAATAATGGTCATAAATGTGATTTGGCAAATCTTTGCTCGTCATATTTTGATAAATCCAAGCTCATTTACGGATGAACTTGCAAGATACTCTATGATTTGGCTAGGAATCCTTGGAGCAGCATATGTTTCAGGTAGAAATGAGCATGTTTCAATTGACTATTTTTCAAGGAAACTTAGTTCTAAGTTTCAGAAAATTATAAATAAGTGCATCAGTTTCTCAATAATAATTTTTTCTTTTTTTGTCATGGTTGTAGGAGGACTATTTTTAGTATACATCACTTTAAAATTAGAACAGTATTCACCATCACTTCAAATACCTTTAGGTTTAGTTTACACAATTATTCCTGTGAGTGGTATTCTAATTATTTTCTATAAAATATCAAACATTGAATTTTAGATTATGGATTTTTTAGGAGTTTTTGTTCTTACTATATCATTTTTATTATTTATAGGTTTGGGAGCACCCATAGCGTGGAGTATTGTAATATCATCTTTTTTATCATTATTTGTTAGCTTACCAAGTATAATAACCGCTACAACAATTGCACAACGCATGGCAACAGCATTGGATAGTTTTGCACTACTCGCAATTCCTTTCTTTATTCTTGCTGGCCAATTAATGTCAAATGGCGGAATTGCACATCGTCTTATACGCTTTGCAAAAACTCTTGTAGGAAGTTTACCTGGTGGTTTGGCATTGATAAATATTATTTCAGCAATGCTAATGGGTGCTATTGCAGGATCTGCAATGGCTTCAGCTTCAGCAATGGGAAGTATACTTGGTCCTGAAATGAAAAAGGAAGGATATGATAAAGAGTATGGTGCTGCAGTAAATATAACATCATCTACAATTGGGTTAATTATTCCTCCAAGTAATGTATTGATAATTTATTCTTTGGCTAGTGGTGGAGTCTCAATTGCAGCACTATTTCTTGCAGGATACATCCCAGGTATTTTAACTGGTCTTTTTTTAATGGTTGTAGCTTACTTTTGGGCCAAAAAAAAGGGATATCCAACCTCTAATAAAAGTAATATTCAAGATGTTGTTTCAAGTTTTATTGATGCTTTACCAAGTTTGTTGTTACTATTGATTGTAATAGGTGGAATTGTAATAGGTCTTTTTACTGCAACCGAAGCTTCGGCTATTGCAGTTTTATATGCTCTAGTCCTGGGTATCATCTATAATGAAATTAAAATTAATGAACTATCAAGTATTATTTTAAGTTCAACCAAAACTAGCTCCATCGTTTTGCTTTTGGTTACTTGTTCGATATGTATGTCATGGGTTATGTCTTTTGAGAATATTCCACAAGCTATAAGTCTTTTTATATTAAACATTAGTGGAAATAAATTAATTGTATTACTGATGATTAATCTAATATTACTATTTGTAGGAATATTTATGGATATAACTCCTGCTGTATTAATTTTCACTCCCATATTTCTTCCAATTATAAAGTCTATTGGAATTGATCCTATACAATTTGGAATAATGATGGTGTTAAATTTGTGTATTGGTTTGTGCACACCTCCTGTAGGATCAGTTTTGTTTGTCGGTATTGGTGTTGTCAAAACTAGTATCGAAAAGGTTATTAAGCCACTTTTACCACTTTTTATTGCAATGATTCTGGCCTTGATGCTAATTACTTTTTTTCCACAGATTACGCTTTGGTTACCGCGGCAATTTGGATACTAATAAAATCATTTTACCATCAAATATTTTTATTTAAAAATTGTTTTAGATTAATTTTGCTCTAAGAATGAGAAATACTTTAAATTTCACTAGAGCAAAAGAAATTGTCGCAAATGCGTTAAAAAAATATATAAATGAAAGTATTTCAACAGAAACCTCTGTTTTAAACCAAAACAAACCTGAACTGATTGCGAAATCCTTAAAAGTAAAGCAACTATTTGAAAAAGGTTTTAAAGATGAAAATGACCTAAAAAACTTTGTGTGTAATTATCTTAAAAACACAAATCATTTAAAAAGTTCAAGATATATGGGGCATCAAGTTGCAGTTCCGCATGATTTGGCAGGAATTCCAGATTGGATTCATGGGACTATAAATAATCCTAGCTCACTCTATGAAATGGGGCCCGCAGGTTCTACACTTGAAAGTTTTATGATAAATTGGATGCTTTCTAAAGTAGGTTGGTTTAAAGGAAACGATCTTTATAAATTTGGTAGATTAGCCAAAAACGGAAGTGGCATCCTCACTCATGGTGGATCAATCGCTAATTTAACAGCCTTGTCTTCAGCCAGAGCAGCTATTGCACCAGAAGCTTGGGATAAAGGAAATCCAAATGATTTGGTTGTTATGGGACCAAGTTCTTCACATTATTCTATTTCGCGAGCTCTTTCAATTATGGGTATGGGAAAAAAAGCATTTGTTCCTGTTCCCGTTGACGAAAATGAAAAGATTATTATTTCTGAATTAGAAAAAGTTTTTACTCGTACAAAAAACCAGGGTAATCGAGTTATGGCACTCATTGCAAATGCCTGTGCAACTTCTACTGGACTTTTTGACCCTATAGATGAAATGGCCAATTTCTGTAGAAAGCATAAAATTTGGTTTCATGTAGATGGTGCTCATGGAAGTGTCGCATTACTTTCAAAAAAACATGATCATAAACTAAAGGGCTTAAAAAAAGCAGACTCACTCATTTGGGATGCACATAAAATGTTAAGAGTTCCTTCCTTGTGTACAGCAGTTCTTTTTAAAGATCAAAAAAAAATGTGGAAAAGCTTCCAGCAGAAAGGTAGTTATGTTTTTCATGAAAATGATGTAGTTGGAATGGATTCTATGCCTTTTACAATAGAATGCACAAAATCTGCATTAGGGACTAAACTATTTTGGACATTTGCAATTGAAGGCCAACAAGCTCTTATTAATTTTATAGAGAATAGTTTTAAACAGGCCCAGGATCTGTATGATTTTTTGAAAAATTATGACGGTTTCCACTGTCCATACGTCCCTGAGTCTAACATTCTTTGCTTTCAATACAAACCAGAAATTATTAATAATCAAGAGCAACTTGCAATACGTTATGATTTAATTAACTCAGGGGAATTCTACATTACATCTTGTATATTTAGGGGAAAAAGATATCTAAGAACAGTTCTTATGAATCCTCTAACTGATGAAAGAGATTTTAAAGCTTTAGCTAGGGCAATAGAAAAAAAAGGTGAATTGATCTTAAAAAAAAGAAAGACTAAAATTCTACAATAAAGCTTTTTAAAAAATGGATTTCCTAAAGATTGAAAGTTATTTAATAAAATTATTCCAAAGTCAAGGCCTTTCTGACTTATGGGCAAAAAATTTTACATTATTACTATTGTCTTTTTCAATCTTAGTTTTAGCAACAATTATCTTTCTGATAGCTAAAAAAGTCATAATATTAATTTTTAATAAGCTAGCAAAAAAAACTAAGTCATCTTTTGATGACTTTCTCATAAAGAACAAAGCGCCTAGATTATTATCCTATATACCTTTTCTTCTTTTCCTTTATTCAAATATGCCTGGTATTTTTGAGAATTCATATGATGGAGTTTTTGTAGCGACAAGAAATATTATAGAAGCAATTTCAATAATTGTATTAATTGCCATTGTGAGGGCTTTATTGAGGGCAATTAGCGATTACCTCAAAACAATTCCCGCACTAAAAGATAAACCACTCGAAAGTTATCTTCAGGTAGTCATGATATTTCTATGGTTTATCGGAGGTATACTGATTCTATCAATTTTAACTGGAAAAGATGTTTGGAGTTTTGTAACTGCTCTCGGTGCTCTTTCAGCAGTTTTGTTATTTGTTTTTAAAGATACCATCTTGGGTTTTGTAGCTAGTGTCCAAATTGCTGTGAATGATACAGTAAGAATTGGTGATTGGATAAGTATGCCTGGTAATAGTGCCGATGGCGACGTTATATCAATAAGCCTTTCTACCGTTCAAGTACAAAACTTTGACAAAACAATCACATCAATACCAACATATAAATTAATTTCAGACTCCTTCATAAATTGGAGAGGTATGAATGAGTCCTCAGGCAGAAGAATAAAACGCTCCATATTAATTAAGATTAGCAGTATTCGCTTTCTAAATAGCAAGGAAGTAGATTCACTTGCAAAAATTGAATTGTTAAAAGATTTAATTACAATAAAGAAAAATGAAATTGAATCGTTTAATAAACAGAAAAAGATTGATAAAAGTGTCCTTATAAATGGAAGAAATCTTACTAATTTGGGACTCTTTAGATTTTACGCAGAAAGTTATCTTCACTCACATCCAAATATTAACACAGAAATGACAATAATGTGTAGGCAATTGGCTCCGACTACACAAGGTATACCAATTGAAATTTATGCCTTCAGTAATGACAAAGTATGGGTAAATTATGAAAGAATAACCTCAGATATTTTTGACCATTTATTAGCATCTATCTCATATTTTGATTTAGAATGCTTTGAACTTACCTCCACTCTTACAGAAAGGCCTAGATAATATTTTTAACACTAATTACCAAGTTGAAAGTTTTGTTGAAATAAACGGAGAGTTTGAGTTTTCTAACTCCTTTTCAATATCAGCCATTAATCCGTTATTGATCTCATCAACTCGGGCTCTAAGCTTTGCAAGAGATGAGTTAGCCTTTTCTAAACTACTTTTATGTAAACCTGTTGGTCCATATGTACTTCTTAAGCCATTCATTGCATTATAGAAAAAAGTTCGAATGTTTGGTGGGTTCTTTTCACCCATTTCAGTCCTTGAAGGGCTTCCATTAACTTTTATGTCTAAAGCAAAAATTTCTTTTTGAAGCTGTTTGAGATTTTTTTCAATGTTTCCAGGTAAGGAAGCTGTATTCTTTAGAGCTATAGAGAATGCCTCTGTTTTGCTCTTAGCAGTTGAGAAAATATCCTGAAACTCATTTATTTCACGTGTAAGTTTTCCCATTGATTCTCTAAACGAATTATATTCTTTGTAAGTAACACCTTTTAAAACTCCTTCTCTTATAGGTACTAAATCAAACTCTACTGGACCATCAAGATGGATAATTTTGTTATCAACGTTTAAGTGGAGATCAGCAATATATTTTCCGGGTGTTGCCATTGCACCACCACCATAAATTGAGCCGGAAACGCCACTAGGAGAAACTGAAAATGGATTGAAATGTTGCATATTCCAAGATATTCTGTGACTCCCCTCTGATGCTGTTTTGGTTATTTTATTAATAATATTGCCCTCAGCATCTTTGATTGTCAATATTACATGCGGTTCAGTCTCAATTTGCTCAGAATCTAAATTTTCCCAACCTACAAACGGAATGTTAATATTTTTTTTGTTCAATTCCATTTCCTTGATTTCTCTAAGCTCTTTTCTTGATTTATAATCATTAGAAAGATGATAAGTAAAAACCGCACCATAGGTGGGATTTTTAGCAAAATAATAGTCTGATCCCGTGTTTCCAATTATACTTTTTGGTATATACCATTTAGCTGGTCTAGGCTTAAATAATTTTCCTTTTTTATCGAGATTTGTTTCACTGAACTCGCGTAAAGCGCTGTAATCATCTAACACAAAAAACCCACGACCAAATGATGCAGCAACAAGATCATTTTCACGTTTTTGAATTGTAAGATCACGGAATGAAATTGTTGGTGAACCCTCTAAAATTTGCCAAGAGCTACCACCATTTAAAGAAGTGTAAATACCATACTCAGTTGCTGCGAAGAGGAGGTTTTCTTTAACCGGATCTTGCACCATTCTCCAAACTAAGGTTCTGTACGGAATATTTCCAGAAATAGATTTCCATGTTAAACCTCTATCAGTACTTTTAAATAGATATGGACTGTAATCTCCCTCCTTATGGTTATCTAATGCAACATAAACGGTATTAGCGTCAAATAAATCAGCTTTAATATCATTTACAAAAGTTCTTGGGGCAAGACCTAAATTAGAAACAGGTATTTTTCTCCAACTTTCTCCTCCATTTTCCGAAATTTGTATAAATCCATCATCAGTTCCAGCATAAAGAAGGCCTTCCTCCACTGGAGACTCTGCCAAAGATGTAATAGTGTTATAATTTGACATCGCACCAACATCCCAGGCGTTGTTCCATCCTTGTTTTCTTCCCATTATAGGGAGTTCAATTCTATTTTCATTTCGAGTCAAATCTCCCGAAATTGGAATCCAATCGTCTCCCCTATTTTCTGATTTCCAGACACGATAGGAAGCAAAATACAACCTTGAGGGCTTATGTGGACTTACAAGTATTGGTGCATCCCAATTAAATCTTTCATGCGGTTCACCATCACTTGCTTGCGGTTGGATTGATACTTTTTCACCACTAGTTAAATCAATTCGATACAAACCTCCCTGCTGGGTTTCAGCGTAGACAATATTATTATAAACCGGATCTGTTGCTGATTGATGACCATCAGCAAATAGTGTTTTGTACCAATGTTTGTTGGCTATACCTTCTATTTCATCAGTAGCAGAGGGCCCTCCAGCAGATCCATTATCTTGGGTTCCTCCAAAAATATGATAGAAAGGTTTAGCGTTGTTTACAGCAACTTTATAAAATTGGGTAAGAGGTAAATTTTTGTGGTATTTCCATGTTTCAGCCAAATCAAAAGTTTCATAAATACCTGCGTCGGTTCCAATCATAATGTAATTTGGGTCATCATCTCTAAAAACTATCGCATGATTATCAGAATGCTTATCTCGCTCCTTCAATTGTTCAAAGGTTTCACCTCCATCTTCAGAGGTTAATACTCTTACATTCATTAAATAAAGTCTGTCGAACTTATGCGGACTTGCATATAATTCTTGGTAGTAATGAGGTCCTGTAGCACCTGATACAGTATTTGACATTTTTTTCCATGATTCACCTCTATTCTCTGACCGGTAAACACCTCCTGTAGATCTATCTAATTCAATCGCAGCATAGACTACGTCTGGGTTTTGAGGAGAAATTGCAAGACCAATTTTACCCATATTTTTTGTTGGTGAATCATCATCATCTACGACTCCATCATCATTTGAATCAGGGTTATTGGGTAAACCACTCTTTAAAACTGACCAACTTTCTCCTCCATTATCAGATCTATAAATTGCTGTCCCTGGACCGCCATCTATTAAAGCTGCAACAGTTCTGTGTCTATCCCAAGTTGCTGCATATATTACGTCAGGATCTCTCGGATCCAACATAATATCAGTAACACCTGTCCATTTGTTGTTTCCAAGTGTTTTTTTCCATGTTCTACCCCCATCTATTGTTTTATAGAGACCTCTATCTCCACCTTTAGTCCAAAGTGGTCCTTGTGCTGCGACCCAGACAACATTGGAATCATCAGGATGAACAATGATTTCTGAAATATGTTCAGACTTAAAAAGACCCATATTTTCCCATGTTTTTCCCCCATTTAGGCTTTTATAAATCCCATCACCATAGCCCACGTGTCTACCTCCAACGTTCTCACCCGTACCAACCCAAATAATATCAGGATTTATTGGATCTATCGTTACACAGCCCGTGCTGTACGAGGTTTCATCATCAAAAATAGGTTTCCACGTCGTTCCTGCATTTTCTGTTTTCCAAACGCCACCAGATCCCACAGCCACATACCATATATTTTTATTTAAAGGATGTATTTTAATGTCAGCAATTCTTCCTGACAAAAAAGCAGGCCCAACGTTTCTTAATTTAAAAGCATCTAAAGACACTTCTTGGATAGATTTTGATTTTTTTGTCTTACTTTTCTGTCCAAATGTTGTAGATAAAAACAGAAAAAAAATGCAAATGATAATAGATAG
>CACMHY010000013.1 GCA_902613595.1 uncultured Bacteroidota bacterium | reverse complement strand
GTTCATTTACATCTTGTGTTTCTAAGCAATTTGAAATTATTTCTCTTATAGTAATTCGCAAAATTTTTAAAGATATTCCTCAAATGGATTTAGATGATAAATGGATGTTAAGTGGCCATAATCTTGAACTAATGATTGATTTGTTAGGATTTTTATTTTTATTTATGTTGATTTTTTTATTTAATAAAAACAAAAATCAAATCCCTAAAAAACCTGTTGAAGAACCAAAACTTGTTAGATTCATAAACTCAAAAAAAATTGTAAGTGTAATTCTTTTTGGAGTTTTAACAGTTATGTTGTCTTCGACTTTCTTTCAGTGGATAGCTGACATTTTAAATCAAAATTCGGTCCCACAAATAGATAGCCTTTTTTTTAACCAATTTTTTACACTTTTGATTTTAGCTGATGTAGTAATCTTACTTATTTCATTTCGTTATACAGAAGAGTACAGTAAACTAATTAGAAACACAGGATTCATAATAGCAACAATATTAATTCGTCTTTCATTTTCAGCAACTGGGTACTTGACAATGATTCTTATATTAATAGGAGTATCTTTTGCTTATTTAATTTTGAAAATTTACAATGCGATTGAAGACCCTAAAATTACTTCCACTGTCTAGCGAGTAAAGTGTTTTTTAACAACATTGCGATAGTCATAGGTCCTACGCCACCGGGAACGGGTGTTATAAAGCTTGCTTTTTTTGATACCTCCTCAAATGCCACATCACCTTTAATTGTATATCCCTTTGAATTATTCTTATCAGGAACTCTAGTAATTCCAACATCTATTACGGCTACTCCATTTTTAACCATATCTGCTTTCAAATACTCAGGTATTCCTAGTGCCATGATTATTATATCTGCTTGGCGTGTGATATCGCCTAAATTTTTAGTTCTGCTGTGAGCTAATGTAACAGTAGAGTTTCCTGCAGATCTTTTTTGACTCATTAAAATACTAATGGGCTTCCCTACAATATGACTTCGCCCAACCACTAAGCAATGTTTACCGCTAGTAGGTACTTCATATCTCTCTAGTAATTGAATGATTCCAAAAGGAGTTGCCGGTATGTAGGAGTTTAGCTGTAATGCCATTCTACCAAAATTTTCTGGATGAAAACCATCTACATCTTTTTTTGGATCGATGGCTAATAAAATTGTTTGCTCATTTATATGTTTTGGAAGTGGCAATTGGACTATATAACCGTCCAATTTAGGATTATCATTTAATTTTTTAATTTCATCTAAAAGTTTTTTTTCAGAAATATCATTATTTAATTTTATTAAGCTGGACTTAAAACCAACATAATCACATGATCGAACTTTACTCCCTACATATGTGAGACTCGCCCCGTCGTTACCTACTAAAACAGCTGCTAAATGCGGAACTCTTTCCCCTTTTAATTTCATTTTATTTACTTCATCCCTTATTTCGAGTTTGATTTGATCTGAAGTTTTTTTTCCATCTAAAATAATCATGTCTTTAACGGAATTTTTGCATCATTTGCATGATATGTTTTCCTTTACCTGCTTGCATCATTTTCATCATTTTACTCATTTGCTCAAATTGCTTTATCAATTGATTTACTTCCTCTATCGGTTTTCCAGAACCTTTAGCTATTCGCATTTTTCTGCTATGATTCATTAATTGAGGTTTGGAACGTTCTTTTTGGGTCATTGAGCCAATAATTACCTCAATTCCTTTAAATGCATTGTCATCAATATCAATGTCTTTTGTAATTTTTCCAACACCTGGAATCATGCCCATAAGGTCTTTCATATTACCCATCTTTTTTACTTGTTGAATCTGTGAAAGAAAATCATCAAAACCAAACTGATTTTTTGCAATCTTTTTGCTTATTATTTTGGCTTTTTCTTCATCAAATTGTTCTTGCGCCCTCTCAACTAAAGAAACTACATCACCCATTCCTAAGATCCTGTCAGCCATACGGTCAGGATAAAAGATGTCGATGGCTTCCATTTTTTCACCAGTGCCAATAAACTTAATCGGTTTATCTACCACAGATTTAATTGATAACGCAGCTCCACCTCTTGTATCGCCATCCAACTTTGTTAAAATCACACCATCAAAATTTAAAACACTATTAAATGCTTTAGCGGTATTGACAGCATCTTGTCCTGTCATAGAATCAACAACAAATAGAGTTTCCGAAGGTCTTATAGCAGAATGAATGTCTTTAATTTCATTCATTAATATATCGTCAATAGCCAATCTTCCAGCTGTATCAATAATTACGACATCATGCCTATCTTCAGCAGCTTTTTTTAAGCCTGCTTTTGCTATTTTAATTGGGTTTTTCTCTCCTTTATCAAAATACCAACTAGCACCTACTTGCTCAGCGACAACTCCTAATTGGTCGATTGCTGCTGGACGATAGACATCGCAAGCAACTAATAAAGGATTTTTCTTATGCTTCTTTTTTAGATATAGAGCTAATTTTCCTGTAAATGTTGTTTTACCTGAACCCTGAAGTCCGGACATTAAAATCACAGAGGGTTTCGATTCTAAATTTAGACCTACAGCATCTGAACCCATTAATCTAGCAAGTTCATCTTTTACAATTTTGACCATCAATTGACCAGGCTGCAGACTTGTTAATACTTTTTGACCTAGCGCCTTTTCTTTAACAGTTGATGTAAATTCTTTGGCAATCTTATAGTTAACATCTGCATCTAGTAAAGCTCTTCTTACTTCCTTTAGTGTTTCGGCAACGTTAATTTCAGTTATTTTACCGTGCCCCTTGAGTATTTGAAATGCCTTATCTAGTTTGCTGCTAAGGTTATCGAACATTTAAATAGATTTTTGATTATCAAAAATAACGAATGGCTTTTAATTATTTCTAACTAATCAGATGATTTAAACATTATACCCATAACAACCACATGAGGAAATGTTATAGCCGCTAAAAACGAGAAAAAAACTGATACATATTGCTCTTTTGGTAGAACACCTAAAAAATAAAATCCTGCTAATCCAATTATTGCAAATATCCAATAAATAAAACCAGACTTTAAATACTTTATAAAAGGGTTTATTACTTGTCCTTCATATAAAAATCTAATTTGAGATTTTAATGATGGTAAACTGTGCCATATTATAAAATAGAAGCCAAATCCAAATAATAAAGAGCCTTGAGAGAATATGATTCCAAGAAAAACAATAATCATAAATTCGATCCATAAATCTTTAATTTTTTTAAAATTTTTGATGACTAAACACAGCATAAAAATCGTTGAAAAAATAAAAATTTTTTTTAAATCCAAATACGACAAATCATAACTTGAGATTTGAAATATAATTTCATTTATTGATTTATAGTGAAAAATAAAAAGAATTGAAAATATCAAAGCCCCATATGTTAAGAAAAATATTTTCCTTTCTTTAATATTATTAAGCTTACTTTCCCAGTGTTGCTCTCCAAAATGATAACAACTTACAGATATAAAAGTTACGAGACCTAATGCTGGAAGAAAATAAAAAATAGAAACTCCTAATAAAACTACAGTCACGTAAGATATTAGATAAAAGAATTTCAATAGTGGCTTAGACGTAGAATTTTTTTTAACTAATATTTTTATGTCGTTGGCTCCATGTAGTATTCCAAAAGAAAGTATACCTATTGCAGAAATAATGTTTTGACCCTTATCTGGACAAAATAAGGTGAAAAAGACACAAAATAGTGTTATATAGTGTGTTATTGAAAATTTGTTAATAATTGGTTGTGAGGTAGTTAAAGGTTTCAAAAAAAAATATTTATAAAAATAAAGCAAATAAGTTTAATTTTTTCTAAATTTACCTAAACAAAAATAAATAATTGATTTAATCATGGAAAAAATTCTTAGCTTAATGACTGTAGCGCCAGCGATGGCCACAGACGACTACGTTGGATTTACTTTCTTCGTAGGATGTATGGCGATGATGGCAGCATCAGCGTTCTTCTTTCTTTCAATGAACTCATTCGATAGTAAATGGAAAACCTCCATTCTAGTATCTGGATTAATTACGTTCATTGCAGCAGTACACTACTGGTACATGAGAGACTATTGGGCAACTAATGCAACATCCCCAACTTTCTTTAGGTATGTTGACTGGGTCCTTACTGTTCCTTTAATGTGCGTTGAATTCTATTTAATACTCAAAGCAGCAGGTGCAACTAAAACTTTAATGTGGAAAATGATTTTCGTATCTACTATAATGTTAGTTGCAGGCTACTTCGGTGAAGCTGTTTACACAACTGGTTCAGGTCCTGCAGTATGGGGTCTTATTTCAGGGATTGCTTATTTCTATATCGCATATGAGATATGGCTTGGAGGAGCTTCAAAACTTGCAGCAGCAGCTGGTGGAGCAGTTCAATCTGCACACAAAGCATTATGCTGGTTTGTATTAGTAGGTTGGGCAATATATCCTATTGGGTATATGGCTGGAACTGAAGGATGGTATAGTGGCATTTTCGGCGGCCTTCCTATGGATGTCGTTTATAATGTTGGCGATGCAATCAACAAAATTGGATTTGGTTTAGTTGTTTATAATCTAGCCGTACAATCTAAATAACTTAAATGTTATGAAAAAGAATTAAATCGCTCTTCGGAGCGATTTTTTTTTTACATAGTTTCAGGTAGATTAATACCCAAAAGAAAAGATGCACTTTTTATAACAACCCCAACCTTTCTTGAAAGAGCAATTCTGAATTCTTTTTGATATGGCTCGTTAGCGCCAAGAACTTTTACATTTTGATAAAATGTATTGTAATTTTTTACCAATTCATAGAGATAGTTTGCAATAATCGCGGGACTATACTGATCAGCTGCATGTGAAATAGTCATTGGATATAAATTTAAATGAGTTATTAATTTTCGTTCTCTTTCATCTAAATTAAAACTTGTTTTATTTAATAAAAACTGGTCTTTGGTATTTTTAACCAAAGATTTGATGCGTGCATAAGTATATTGTATAAAAGGACCCGTATTACCGTTAAAATCAATCGATGCCTCAGGGTCGAAAAGTATTCTTTTTTTTGGATCTACCTTTAAAATAAAATATTTTAATGCTCCTAACCCTATAATGTTGAAAAGATTTTCACGTTCAGAATTTTTTAAAGTCTCTATTTTGCCGACAGACTTTGCAATTGATTTAGCCTTTTTAGTCATTTCGTCAATAAGGTTATCTGCATCAACAACAGTTCCTTCTCTACTTTTCATTTTACCACTTGGTAAGTCTACCATTCCATAACTTAAGTGATAAAGTGATCTTGACCAATTAAATCCTAACTTTTTTATAATCGAAAAAAGTACTTTGAAATGGTAATCTTGTTCATTTCCAACTGTAAATACCAATCCATTTAATTCTGGATTTTTTTCCATGCGCAACAAGGCAGTTCCTAAATCTTGAGTTATATATACCGATGTACCATCAGAACGAAGAAGAAGTTTTTCTCCTAATCCTTCATCGGATAAATCAATCCAGACTGAACCATCATTTTTTTTAAAAAATAGTCCTTGCTTTAAACCTTTCTCAACAATTTTTTTACCAACTAAATATGTTTCACTTTCATAATAATATGAATCAAAATTAACCCCGAGTTTTTTATAAGTAAGATCAAAACCATCATAAACCCACTGGTTCATTTTTTTCCATAATGAAATTACTTTAGAATCTTTAGACTCCCACAGTCTTAACATTTCTTGAGCTTCTAAAATAATTGGAGCTGTCTTCTCAGCTTCCTTTATTGATTTACCTTTTGAAATTAAACTTGTAATTTGTTTTTTATATTCTAGTTCGAAAATGACATAATATTTTCCAACTAATTGGTCACCTTTCAAACCAGTCTTTTTGGGTGTGTCCCCTTTTCCATATTTAATCCAAGCAACCATGGATTTACATATATGGATACCCCTATCGTTTATTATTTGAGTTTTAATAACCTTTTTACCGTCAGCCTCAAGAATTTTAGAAATAGAATAACCCAATAGGTTGTTTCTAATATGGCCCAGATGAAGTGGCTTATTTGTATTGGGTGAGGAAAATTCAACCATCACTTTAGGTGAATTTTTATTTAAAATCTTCTGACCGAAATTTTTATCTCTAAGGATAGCTGAGAAACAATCGAAAAAAAAAGTATCATTTAAAGAAAGATTTAAAAAACCCTTTACAACATTAAAATCCTCTACGTTTTTATTATTTTTAAGTAAATATTCCCCTATAAGTTTTGCCAATTTTTCAACATCTATTTTTAAATATTTGAGAATAGGAAATACCAATAAAGTGACATTACCCTTAAATTCTTTTCTTGTATTTTGAAATTCAAAAGTGTTAATTTCTAAATCAAATTTAGATTTAAAGAAAGTTTTTAGTGAATTAGAAAAATGGTTATTATAATTTGTATTCATCAATTATTTTCGAGTTAAAGATAAATATTATTATTGTCCAATTATGGCTCTTAACATATATATCTTAACTTTAAATATGCTTTTAAATATTTCTTATAATGATATAAAACAAAAAAAAGAAATTGATAAACTGGTTGGAAAACCTTTTTCAATTAAAGAACGTTTTAAGATGGGAGGAATAGGATCAGAAAAATTGATTATTTCTAGTGCATCAGTAAATATTAGAAATCTACTTCTGCTGGACAATAATATAAATAAATGTAATATTGAGTTGCGTCCAAAAGGAATAATCGTTTTTTTTAGAAGCTTATTAGAGACTTATGGTCTAATAATACCCTACTTTAAGCTCAAAATTTACAAGGGCAAAGCCGAAGAGTATTCAATTTATAAAGACAGTTTATATATAAAGGTATTGGCTGATAAGAAATCTACACACAAGTTTTTCAAAAAAATTATTAAAAACAGATTGGAAAATATTCTACCCTCCATTGATGAATAATATCTAGCTTTTAGATGGAACGTTTTGTTTTTCCTGTATAAATTTGGCGAGGTCTCCCAATAGGTTCTTTATTCCTTCTCATTTCGGCCCACTGCGCAATCCATCCAGGTACTCGACCTAATGCAAACATGACCGTAAACATTTCTGTTGGTATTCCAAGTGCACGATAGATAATTCCTGAATAAAAATCAACATTAGGATATAGTTTCCTGTCAATAAAATAAGGATCTGAGAGAGCTTCTTCTTCCAAGTCGTTTGCAATTTTAAGAATTGGATCATTAATTCCAAGCTCGCCTAAAACTTCATCAGCAGCTTTTTTTATAATACGAGCTCTAGGATCAAAATTCTTGTATACCCTATGCCCAAATCCCATCAATCTAAAACTGTCATTTTTATCTTTCGCCCTTGCCATGAACTTTTTTGTGTCCCCTCCATCTCTTTTAATTGCCTTTAGCATCTCTATTACTCCTTGATTCGCACCACCGTGAAGTCTTCCCCATAGCGCTGAAACACCAGCTGAAACTGACGCAAAAAGTCCTGCTTCTGACGAACCCACAATCCTCACAGTAGACGTTGAACAATTTTGTTCATGATCAGCATGAAGAATTAGTAACTTATTTAAAGCATCAACTACAATAGGACTAGGAGTGTAATCTTGGTGTGGAAGTTTGAATAGCATATGAGCTATATTTTCGACATATGAAAGGGATGTGTTTGCGTAGTTGAGAGGTAGACCTTTAACTTTTCTGTGAGTCCATGAGCATAAAATTGGGAACTTTGCCATCAACATTATTATAGCTTCACGCATACTTTTTTCTGATTTAATATTAACAGTACTTGGGTTAAAAGCAATAAGTCCTGAAGTCAATGAAGCTAATATACCCATAGGATGTGCAGACTTAGGGAAACTCTTTAAAATTAACTTTATATCCTCATCAACGAGTGAGTCTTTTCTAATTTCATCATTTAAAAGACCTAATTCTTTTTTAGTTGGCATATCACCAAAAATCAATAGAAAGGCAACCTCTAAGAAGCTCGCCTTTGAGCATAGCTCTTCAATTGAATATCCACGATGATGCAGGATTCCTTCTTCACCATTAAGGTATGTAATTTCACTTTTACAAGAGCCAGTATTTTTGTATCCAGGATCGTAAGTAATCAATCCTGTTTGGGCTCTAAGGGTTTTAATATCAATTGCCTTTTCTTTCTCTGAACCTTCAATTAGGGGAAATTCATATTCTTTGCTATTATAACTTAATTTAATTGAATTACTCATTTATAAATTTATTTTAAGAAACTACACCTTATTAAGTTAATAAAAACATCTCAATTTAAAGGTGCTTAAATGCATTCTCTTTTGGAAAATAAGCTGTTTTACTAAGCTCTTCTTCAATTCTTAGCAATTGATTGTACTTTGACATACGATCACTTCTTGAAACTGAGCCAGTTTTAATTTGACCTGTATTTAGTGCAACTGCTAAATCAGCAATTGTATTGTCTTCAGTTTCACCTGAACGATGTGACATTACTGAAGTATATCCAGACTTATGTGCCATATCAACTGCTGCAATTGTCTCTGTTAGAGTTCCTATTTGGTTAACTTTAATAAGTATTGAGTTTGCGATTTTTTGATCAATCCCTTTGGAGAGTCGTTTTACATTAGTAACAAATAAATCATCCCCGACTAATTGAGTTTTTTTACCTATCAACTTTGTCAGATATCTCCAACCTTCCCAATCATTTTCATCCATTCCATCCTCAATAGATATTATAGGATATTTTTCTACTAGTTTTTCTAAGTATGACGCTTGCTCTTCAGAGCTAAGTTTTAAACCATTTTTACCCTCAAAAATAGTATAGTCATAAATACCGTCTCTATAAAATTCTGCTGCCGCACAGTCAAGAGCTATCATTACTTCAGATCCAGACTTGTATCCAGCTTTAGTTATGGATGCAATAATTGTATCTAATGCGTCTTCAGTACCTTTCAATCTGGGAGCAAAACCTCCTTCATCTCCAACAGCAGTACTTAAGTTACGATTATTTAATTCTTTTTTAAGGTTATGAAAAATTTCAGAACCTATTTGCATCGCGTGTGTAAATGAATTTGCTCCTACGGGCATAATCATAAATTCCTGAAAAGCAATTGGTGCATCTGAATGTGATCCTCCATTAATGATATTCATCATAGGGACTGGAAGAGTTTTAGCATTAACCCCTCCAATATACCTGTAAAGAGGAAGACCAAGCTCATTTGCAGCAGCTTTAGAAACTGCAAGAGAGACACCTAAAATAGAATTAGCGCCTAATTTCGCTTTATTTTGAGTTCCATCCAATTTTATCATTAAGCTATCTATTTTTTCCTGTTCAAATACTGAAATACCTAAAATTTCTTTTGAAATAATTTCATTCACATTTTTTATAGCCTTTCCTACAGATTTACCCATATATTTTTCTCCACCATCACGTAGCTCAACTGCCTCATGTTCACCAGTTGATGCTCCAGAGGGAACAGCAGCTCTTCCTAAAATTCCATTTTCTGTAATGGCGTCGACCTCAACTGTTGGATTTCCTCTGGAATCAAATATTTGTCTTGCATGGATTTTAATAATTTTACTCATCGAATTCTAAATATTTTTACTGAATTTATTTAATCTAAATATTTTTTAAAAATGTCAAAAAGATATGTAGCGTCATTAGGACCGGGACCAGCTTCAGGATGATACTGAACAGAAAAACACTTTTTATTTTTTAATCTCATTCCAGCAAGTGTTCCGTCATTTAGGTGTACATGTGTAATTTCGACTTCTGGATTTTCCTTAGCAGCATTCATATCTACTGCAAATCCATGGTTTTGAGACGTAATTTCACCTTTACCTGTTATGATATTTTTTACAGGATGATTTATTCCCCTATGTCCGTTAAACATCTTAAATGTTGGGATTCCATTTGCCAACGCTATTATTTGATGACCAAGGCAAATGCCAAATAAAGGCTTATTATTTTCAATAATTGTTTTTGCAACCGATTGAACACCTTTGAGCGGAAGGGGATCTCCGGGACCATTAGATATGAAATATCCATCTGGTTTGAAAGCTTCCAACTCTTTGTAAGATGTATCATATGGAAAGACCTTTACAAACATGTTTCTTTCAACCATGTTATGTAAAATATTTTGTTTTACTCCTAGATCAATCGCTGCAATTCGATACTTGGAGTCAGGATTACCAACCGTGTAAGATTTTTTTGTTGACACCTTTGAAGCTAATTCTAAACCTTCCATACTCGGTGAGCTTGCTAATTCTTTAAGAAGTTTTTTTTCCATTCCAATGTTCGTGGAAACAACAGCATTCATAGCCCCATTTTCTCTAATATAATTAACTAGTGCCCTGGTATCCACATCGCTAATTGTGACTAATTTATGACTCCGCAAATAATCAAATAATGATTCTGTGCCAATAGGTCTAGAAAAGTTAAAACTAAAGTCCTTACATATTAATCCCGCGATAGATATACCTTTTGATTGAGATTCATGTTTTTCAATTCCATAATTACCAATATGGGTATTAGTTGTTACCATAATTTGACCAAAATAAGATGGGTCCGTAAAAATTTCTTGATAACCGGTCATGCCAGTATTAAAACAAATTTCTCCAAAAGCATCACCTTCGATACCTATTGACTTTCCAAAAAATTGAGTCCCATCCGCAAGTAAAACAAAAGCCTTTTTTTTTGATCTGTATGCCATGATTCTAATTACAAAATAAATCAAAAAAAGGATAAACAAAAAGGTTTATCCTTTAATATTAAATAAAGGGAATAATATTATTATCTACTTAATTTATTATTCACTTTTATTTCCAGAAGAACTGCTATTAGTTGTATCATCAACAGAATCAATAATTTCCTCGTTAGAAACTTTGTCTTTTGATTTTATAGTTTCTATTGCCTTGTTCTTGGTTCCTGAGCGTCTTCTAGTTTTTTTCTTTGTTATTTTCTCAGTATTGTAGATTTCATTAAAATCTACCAATTCAATCATAGCCATCGAAGCGTTATCACCAAGTCTGTTTCCAAGTTTAATAACCCTCGTGTAACCCCCAGGACGGTCTCCGACTTTTGAAGCGACTTCTCTAAATAACTCTGAGATTGCTTTTTTATCTCTTAGTAAAGAAAATGCAATCCTTCTATTATGAGTAGAGTCATTTTTTGATTTAGTTATAATAGGCTCAATGAAGCGCTTCAATGCTTTTGCCTTTGTAACTGTGGTGTTGATCCTTTTGTGTTCAATCAAAGAACAACCCAAATTCGCTAACATTGACTTTCTGTGAGCAGTTTTTCGTCCAAGATGGATGACTTTTTTTCCGTGTCTCATTCTATTTCCCTGTTAATCTTTTTCCAATTTATATTTCGTAAGATCCATACCAAATGAAAGGCCTTTTAAAACAACTAGTTCTTCTAATTCTGTTAATGATTTTTTGCCAAAATTTCTGAATTTCATAAGGTCATTTTTGTTGTATGATACCAAATCACCTAAAGTATCTACTTCAGCAGCTTTTAAACAATTAAGAGCGCGAACGGATAAATCCATATCGATAAGCTTGGTTTTTAAAAGTTGTCGCATGTGAAGTGACTCTTCGTCGTAAGTTTCTGTCTGAGCTATTTCATCAGCCTCAAGTGTTATTCTTTCGTCAGAGAAAAGCATGAAATGATGAATTAAAGTTTTTGCAGCTTCAGTTAAAGCATCTTTAGGGTGTATGGAACCATCAGAAATTATCTCAAATACAAGCTTTTCATAATCTGTTTTTTGTTCTACACGATAATTCTCAATACTGTATTTAACGTTTTTAATTGGTGTGAATATGGAATCTATAGATATCACACCCAACTCGGTTGATGCTTTTTTATTTTCCTCTGCAGGAACATAACCTCTTCCCTTCTCAATCGTAATGGTCAAATTAAGTTGAACTTGTTTCTCTAGATTACAAATAATCTGATCAGGGTTTAATATCTGAAAACCCGATATAAATCTCTGAAAATCAGCGGCTTTGATCTGATCTTGACCCCCCAAGGAAATAGTAACTTTTTCCTCTTCAGATTCTTCAATCTGCCTTTTAAAACGAATTTGCTTTAAGTTTAAAATAATTTCAGTAACATCTTCAACTACTCCTGTTATAGTGGAAAACTCGTGCTCTACGTTTTCTAGTTTAACCGAGGTTATTGCAAAACCCTCCAAAGAGGACAAAAGAACGCGTCTTAACGCATTTCCTACAGTTAAACCATATCCTGGTTCCAGCGGACGGAACTCGAATTTTCCCTCAAATTCTGAGGAATCTATCATTATTACTTTATCTGGTTTTTGAAAATTCAATATTGCCATAGCTTTGAGGTTCTGTTTGTTTATTTTGAGTATAATTCTACTATTAATTGTTCTTTTATATTTTCAGGAATTTGAATTCTTTCAGGGATACTAACAAGTGTTCCCTTTAGTTCGTCTTGATTCCAACTTAACCACTCAAACGAAGATTCGTTTTTTAACCTTGTCTCCTGAATTATATTTAAGGTTTTGGATTTTTCTCTTACTCCTACTATGTCTCCCTTTTTAACTTGATATGAAGGTATATTCACAATAGAATCGTTAACCGTAATATGACGATGAGAAACTAGTTGTCTTGCACCACTTCTGGTCGGTGATAATCCAAAACGATAAACTAAATTATCAAGCCTAGATTCACATAATTGAAGTAAAACCTCACCTGTTACACCTTTACTTCTGCTCGCTTTCTCGAAAAGGTTTCTGAATTGTCGTTCTAAAATGCCATAAGTAAACTTGGCTTTTTGTTTTTCCATGAGTTGAATTGAATATTCAGATTTTTTCCCTCTTCGCTTAGAAGATCCATGTTGACCTGGAGGATAATTTCTCTTCTCAAATGCCTTATCACTTCCGAAAATAGGTTCTCCGAATTTACGTGCAATTTTAGTTTTAGGGCCTGTATATCTTGCCATTTATTTTGTTTTTTATTTATTACAGTTATTTATACCCTTCTTTTTTTGGGTGGTCTACATCCATTATGTGGTAGTGGAGTCACATCAACAATTTCTAAAACTTCGATTCCATTGTTATGTAGAGTACGTATCGCTGACTCACGACCATTTCCTGGGCCTTTCACAAATACTTTTACTTTTCGCA
>CACMHY010000012.1 GCA_902613595.1 uncultured Bacteroidota bacterium | reverse complement strand
TTTCTTTTTTTGTTTGTTGTTTTTGCCATAATTACAAAAATTATTTAGTTGCTTTCTTTTTGTTTGCTACTGTCTTACGCTTACCCTTTCTCGTTCTAGAGTTATTTTTTGTTCTTTGTCCACGAAGAGGTAGTCCATTTCTATGTCTAATTCCTCGATAACACCCAATGTCCATTAACCTTTTTATACTTAGTTGTACTTCAGATCGTAACTCGCCTTCAATTTTGAGTGATCCCACGACTTCTCTAATACGAGAGGTTTCATCATCAGTCCAGTCTTGTACTTTTTTTTCATGATCAACTTTTGCTTTTAGTAAAATTGATTGTGCTCGACTTTTACCTATACCAAAAATATAGGTAAGTGAAATAACGCCTCTTTTTTGTTTTGGAATGTCTACACCTGATATTCTAGCCATAATTAACCTTGTCTTTGTTTAAATCGTGGATTTTTTTTGTTTATAACATATAAGCGGCCCTTTCTTCTGACTATTTTACATTCTGCGCTTCGTTTCTTAATTGATGCTCTAGTTTTCATAATATTAATTAAGTATTAAAATCGAAAGGTAATTCTTGCTTTTGTTAAATCATAAGGGCTCATTTCTAACTTGACTTTGTCCCCTGGTAATAGTTTAATGTAATGTAATCTCATCTTACCTGAGATATGTGCTGTTACAATGTGTCCATTTTCTAATTCGACCCTAAACATAGCATTTGATAATGCTTCAATTATAGTTCCTTCTTGTTCTATCGCTGATTGCTTTGCCATTGTAATTTTATGTTTTTCTAATTTTCCCTGATTTCATCAAACCATCATAATGTCTATTAAGCAAGTAAGAATTTACCTGCTGAATTGTGTCTATGGCAACGCCTACCATAATTAATAGTGAAGTACCTCCATAAAAAAGAGCCCATCCTTGTTGAATACCAATGAGTTTAACCACAATTGCAGGAAAAATTGCAATAATAGCTAAAAAAATTGAACCTGGAAAGGTTATATGTGACATAACCTTATCTAAATATTCTGAGGTCTCGTTTCCAGGACGAATTCCAGGTACAAATCCACCACTGCGTTTTAAATCATCTGACATTTTATTTGTAGGTACAGTTATGGCCGTGTAAAAATATGTAAAAACAATAATTAATATCGAGAAAAGAACATTATACCACAAACCGAATATATCCGAAAAATTTGCTTGCATCCATTGGCCTGCACCAGAATCTCCTAGTAGGCTTCCAATATATGTTGGAGCGAACATTATAGCTTGAGCAAAAATTATAGGCATAACCCCTGAGGCATTTAGTTTCAAAGGAATGTACTGACGTGAGCCATAAATTGTTCGTTCAGAAGTTGAACCTCCTGCTTGCCTTCTTGCATACTGGACAGGTATACGTCTAACCGCAAGTGTGAGTAATATTGAGAGTAAAATAATAACTATCCAAAGGATTGACTCAATCAGAATTAACATTAAGCCACCATTATTTTCTGAAACTCTAGATACAAACTCTTGCGCGAAAGATAATGGTAAGTTTGCAATTATTCCAACCATTATTAGAAGTGAAATACCATTTCCAATCCCTTTATCAGTAATTTTTTCACCTAACCACATAGCAAAAATAGTACCTGTAACTAAAATGATAACTGATGAGAATATAAATAGAGGGCCTTTTCCCAAAATAAAGGCGCTTTCTGGAACCCCGAGGGCGCTTAGGCCATACAAATAAGCTGGAGCTTGTACGACACAAATAGCAATAGTTAGCCATCTTGTGATTTGATTTATAGTTTTTCTTCCACTTTCACCCTCTTTTTGAAGTTTTTGAAGGTATGGGACTGCAATTCCCATTAGCTGGACAACAATTGATGCAGATATGTAAGGCATAATCCCCAAGGCAAAAACAGATGCATTAGCAAAAGCTCCACCAGTAAAAGCATTCAAAATTCCAAGTAAACCCCCACCATCAGTTCTGTTACTTAGCTCTGATAGTTGAATTGGATCTATTCCAGGTAATACAACTTGGGCTCCAACTCTATAAACCAATAGCAAACTCAAAGTTAAAAGGACTCGATCACGTAACTCTTCTATTTTATAAATGGTGTAAACTGTCTCTAATAGTTTTCTCATCAAAACAATTTATATAGTTATAGCTTCACCTCCAGCAGCCTCAATGGCTTTCTTTGCGGAAGCAGAAAACTTATGAGCAGATACTTTAATTGGGACTGCAAGCTTACCACGGCCCAATATTTTTACTAAATCGTTTTTGTGTATCAAACGTAATTTAGCCATCTGCTCTAAATTCAATACACTCTTCAATTTTTTATTTTCAGCTAATTTTTGGATTACATCCAAGTTAATTACTTGATATTCAGTTCGGTTAAAGTTTTTGAACCCATATTTTGGAATTCTTCTTTGAAGTGGCATTTGTCCCCCTTCAAAACCTATCTTTTTTGAATATCCAGAACGTGATTTAGCTCCTTTATGACCTCGTGTGGAAGTGCCACCTTTTCCTGATGATTGACCTCTTCCAAGACGCTTTCCAGCCACCTTGTTTGATCCTTCTGCCGGTAATATTTTTTCTAAACTCATCATTAATAAATTTATAACTCTTGAACTGACACCAAATGTTTAACCTTCCTTATCATACCTAGTATACTTGGTGTTGCGTCATGTACAACTTCACTACCAATCCCCCTTAGTCCCAAAGAATCCAAAGTTTGTTTTTGTTTTTGAAGACATTTGATCTTGCTCCGCAGTTGCTTAACTTTTATTTGTGCCATTTTTTTATCCATTAAAGACTTTATCTATTGAAATGCCTCTTTCTTTTGCAATTTGTTGAGGGTTTCTCAGGTTCAGAAGTGCATCAAAAGTAGCTTTTACTACGTTATGAGGGTTCGAAGACCCTTGAGATTTTGATAGCACATTGTGAATGCCAACGGCATCCAGAACCGCTCTTACAGCACCACCAGCAATAACTCCAGTTCCCTCTGATGCCGGCTTAAGGAAAACTCTTGCTCCACCATATTTGCCTTTTTGTTCATGAGGAAGTGTTCCTTTGAGAATAGGTATACGTATTAAGTTTTTCTTCGCATCTTCAATAGCTTTTGCAATTGCTTCTGAAACCTCTTTAGATTTACCTAAACCTTGCCCAACAACACCATTTTCGTCCCCTACGACAACAATAGCTGAAAAACCGAATGCCCTTCCACCTTTTGTTACTTTAGTAACACGTTGAACACCTACCAAACGGTCTTTCAAATCTAAGCCTGCAGGCTTAACTAATTCTACGTTTTTATAATCTTGATACATATACAAATTAAAATTTAATTCCCCCTTCACGAACGCCCTCAGCTAATGCTTTTACTCTGCCGTGATATAAATAACCGTTTCTATCAAACTTGACTTTAGAAATACCGTTTTTTATGGCTAAAGCTGCCATTTGCTTGCCCACAGCAGAGGCAATTTCGGTTTTATTAGACTGTTTTTCTTTTGAGATTTCTTTATCCCGTGATGAAACTGATATTATAGTTTCACCGAGCATATCGTCTATTAATTGGGCGTAAATTTCTTTGTTGCTTCTATACACAGAAAGCCTAGGAGTGGTGGCCGTTCCACTTATAATTTTGCGAATTCGCTTTCTGATTCTATTCCTGCGTGCTAATTTTGTTAAACTCATAATCTATAAATTAAGCAGACTTACCAGCCTTCCTTCTTATTTGTTCACCAACATACTTAATCCCTTTTCCCTTGTAAGGTTCAGGTTTTCTGAAAGAGCGTATTTTTGACGCTACATAACCAACCAATTGCTTATCATGAGAGGTAAGCTTTACAATTGGGTTTTTACCCTTTTCGGAAATTGTTTCAATTTTTACCTCAGGAGCTATATCAAAGAGTATATTATGTGAAAAACCAAGTGCAAGATCAAGTTTTTGTCCTTGATTACTTGCTCTGTAACCAACACCAACTAGCTCTAACTCCTTTGTGAAACCAACACTTACACCATGAACCATATTCGCAATCAATGATCTATACAATCCGTGTTTTGATTTGGCAGTTTTACTTTCAGAAGAACGTGATACCGATATTACATGATTGTCAAATTTTATTTCAACATCACTGTATTCTTGCGAAAGTTCTCCTAACTTTCCTTTTATATTAATTTTAGAGGGCTGAATATCAATGAAAACTCCCTCTGGTACTTTAATTGGACTATTTCCTACTCTTGACATAAATGAATAAATTTAATATACATAACAAATTAATTCCCCACCTACGTTCTCTCTAGCAGCTTGCTTCCCGGTCATTACTCCTTTTGATGTAGAAACTATTGAAATCCCAAGTCCATTCAAAATTCTCGGTAAGGTTTCTGAAGAAGAATACTTTCGTAAACCAGGGGTACTTATTCGTTGAAGTTTTTTTATGACAGGTTCTTTTGTATGCTTATCATATTTTAAAGCAATTTTTATAATTCCTTGCTTATTTTCTGTTTCTTCAAACTTGTAGCTTAAAATATAACCTTGGTCAAAAAGAATTTTTGTAATTTCTTTTTTTACTTTGGATGCAGGAATTTCGACTATTCGATGACCAGCAAGGTTAGCGTTTCTTATTCGTGTTAAATAGTCTGCAATGGGATCTGTGAACATAAATAATAATATTAAAATTTACCAGCTGGCTTTTGTGACTCCGGGAATTAAACCTTTATTTGCCATTTCTCTGAATGTTACCCTTGAAATGCCAAATTGACGCATGTATCCCTTAGGTCTTCCAGTTAACTTGCAACGATTGTGCATTCTTACAGGTGAGGCGTTCTTAGGGAGTTTTTGCAGTCCCAAAAAGTCACCAGACTCTTTTAAAGCTTTTCTTCTCTCTGAATACTTAGCGACTGTTTTTGCGCGTTTTATCTCACGTGCTTTCATAGATTCTTTGGCCATATTAAATCTTTTTAAATGGAATTCCTAATTCAGTTAGTAATGATTTTGATTCCTGATCAGTTCTAGCTGAAGTTACAAAGGTAATATCCATACCATTTATCTTGTTTACTTTATCTATATCAATTTCAGGGAAAATAATTTGTTCAGTCACACCCAACGTGTAATTACCCCTACCGTCAAATCCAGTTGTTTTTACACCCTGAAAATCGCGAACCCTAGGTAGTGCTGTAGTTACAAGACGGTCCAGAAATTCATACATACGTTCACCTCTAAGTGTAACTTTTGCTCCAATAGGCATACCTTTGCGGAGTTTAAAAGATGCAACATCTTTTTTAGATACTGTTGCTACTGCCTTCTGACCTGTAATTAGTGTTAATTCATCAATTGCGTGTTCAATAAGTTTTTTGTCAGCTACAGCAGAACCAACGCCTCTACTTAGAACTATTTTGAGAAGTCTTGGTACTTGCATAACACTTTTGTAACTGAAAGATTCCTTTAGACTAGCAATAATTCGTTTGTGATAATCGAGTTTTAATCTTGGTATATATGTCATATTCTAAATAACTTCATTAGTTTTTTTTGAGTAGCGGACTTTCGTGCCTTCATCCATTCTAAAACCTACACGTGTTGTTTTTCCATCTGGTGTAATCAAAGATAAATTTGATATGTCAATTGGAGCTTCCATTTCAGATATACCACCTTGAGGGCTTTGGGCACTTGGTTTATTGTGCTTTTTCACAACATTAACTCCTTCTACAATTGCCTTGTTCGTATCTTTTTTAATACTTATTACCTCGCCCTCTGATCCTTTATTAGATCCAGATATTACTCTGACCTTATCTCCTTTTTTAATTTTAATCTTAATTGCCATTTTAAATTTTTATTATAATACCTCTGGTGCCAGGGAAACGATCTTCATAAATTGTTTTTCTCTAAGCTCCCTTGCAACTGGTCCAAAAACTCTTGTACCTCTCATCTCACCAGTTGGATTTAATAAAACACAAGCATTTTCATCAAAACGTATGTAAGATCCATCGGCACGCCTTACTTCTTTCCTAGTTCTTACAACTACAGCAGTTGATACTTGTCCTTTTTTTATTGTCCCTGAGGGAGAAGCTTCCTTCACCGTAACAACAATTTTATCACCAATATATGCATATCTTCGTTTTGTTCCACCCAACACACGAATTGTCAACACCTCTTTTGCCCCAGTGTTGTCTGCAACTTTAAGTCTTGTCTCTTGTTGTACCATTTTATTTAGCTCTTTCGATTATTTCTACCATTCTCCAACACTTTGACTTACTTAATGGTCTTGTCTCCATTATTTTTACTGTATCTCCGATATTACAGTCATTCTTTTCATCGTGAACCATGTATTTTTTTGTTTTTAAAACAAATTTTCCATACATGGGATGTTTCACCTTTCTGACCTCAGAAACAACAATAGATTTTTCCATTTTATTACTTATCACTATACCTACTCTCTCTTTTCTTAGATTTCTTGATTCCATGATGTTATAATTCCTTTTTATTTGTAATAGCAGTTTTAATTCTAGCTATTAACCTTCGTGTATTCCTTATCTGAGAGGGGTTCTCTATTGGTGAAACAGCATGAGACATTTTCAGCTCCAGCAATTTTTTCTTGTACTCAACCAATTTGTCTCCTAGGTCTTGTTTTGAAAGTTTTTTTATCTCAGTTTGTTTCATTTCTAATATTAGTTTTCAAAGTCACGTGCGACTATAAATTTAGTTTTAACAGGTAATTTCTGTGCAGCAAGTCTAAGTGCTTCTTTTGCGATATCGTATGGAACACCAGCAACCTCAAAGATAACTCTCCCAGCTTTAGTCACTGCGACAAAGTACTCAGGTGCCCCTTTACCTTTTCCCATTCTAACCTCAAGTGGTTTTTTTGTGATCGGTTTATCTGGAAAAATTTTTATCCAAAGTTGTCCTTCCCTCTTCATGTATCTGGTTGCTGCAATTCTTGCTGCCTCGATTTGTCTAGATGTTATAAATACTGAGTCTAAAGCTTTTATTCCAAACATTCCATTTGAGAGCTGATTGCCACGTGAAGAAAGGCCTTTCATTCGTCCTTTTTGTGCTTTTCTGTATTTTGTCTTTTTTGGTTGTAACATCGTTTTTCTGTAATTTTATTTTCGTCGGCGTTGGCGATCACCTCCAGTTCCAGAGTTGGAATTTGGTTGACTTTTTTTAGAAATACCGATCAAGGGTGAAAGCTCTCTTTTTCCGTAAACCTCTCCTTTCATGATCCAAACTTTGATTCCTAACCTTCCATATGTTGTATGGGCTTCAACAACGGCATAATCAATATCAGCCCGAAATGTTGAAAGGGGAATACGGCCTTCTTTATAAGATTCAGATCTTGCCATTTCGGCACCATTTAGTCTGCCAGAAATTTGGACTTTAATTCCTTCTGCGTTCATTCTTATAGCAGCTGCTATAGCCATTTTTATAGCCCTTCTATATGAAATTCTACTTTCAATTTGTCTAGCAATACTAGAACCAACAAGTTGCGCATCAAGCTCTGGCCTTTTGATCTCAAAAATATTAATCTGAACTTCTTTTGATGTAATTTTTCGTAGTTCTTCTTTTAATTTATCAACCTCTTGTCCTGCCTTTCCAATTATAATACCAGGTCGTGCAGTAGTAATTGTGATAGTAATTATTTTTAATGTTCTTTCAATGATTACATTTGAAACACTTGCCTTTGAGAGGCGCGCATGAATGTACTTTCTGATTTTTTCATCTTCCTCAATTTTATCTCCATAGTTCCTCCCACCATACCAGTTTGAGTCCCATCCCCTGATGATTCCCAAACGATTACCAATTGGATTTGTTTTCTGTCCCATTTTATGCTTTTAATAAATTAGATCCAAGTATAATAGTCACATGGTTTGACCTTTTACGAATTCTATGAGCCCTCCCTTGAGGAGCTGGCCTCAATCTTTTAAGCATTCTTCCTCCATCGACTTTTATTTCGTTAATGAAAAGGTTTGCCTTTTCAATATCTTCATTTTCATTTTTGGATTGCCAATTTGAAATTGCAGATAAAACAAGTTTTTCTAATTTTTTCGATGCTTCTTTTGGGCTGAATTTCAGAATAGATAATGCCTTGTCTATAGATTTACCTCTAATTTGATCAGCTACTAGCCTCATCTTACGCGGGGAAGTGGGACAGTTCTTAAGTATTGCTAATGATAGAGATTTTTTAACCTCATTTTTAGCTTGAGCGGATTGTCTTTTGCGATTTCCCATGTCAATTTATTTTATTTATTCCCTTTATTCTTTGCCCCTGAGTGTCCTCTGAAGTTTCTTGTTAAAGAAAACTCACCTAATTTATGTCCTACCATGTTTTCAGTTATGTAGACAGGTATGAATGTCTTCCCGTTATGTACACCAATTGTTTGGCCAACAAAATCAGGTGTTATTAAAGAAGACCGTGACCAAGTTTTAATAACACTTTTTTTTCCGTCCTCAATGTTTTTCATCAGCTTCTTTTCTAGACTATGATGAACGAAAGGGCCTTTTTTTAGTGAACGTGCCATATAATTTATTTTTTTCTTCTTTCGATTATAAACTTATTTGATGCCTTAGTTTTGGATCTTGTTCGATAACCCTTTGCAGGTATTCCGTTTCGAGATCTTGGATGTCCTCCTGAAGCTCTTCCTTCACCTCCACCCATTGGATGGTCGACCGGGTTCATGGCAACTGGTCTTGTTCGCGGTCTCCTACCAAGCCATCTGGTTCTCCCAGCTTTACCGGAAACTAAAAGTTGGTGATCAGAATTTGAGACTGAACCAATTACTGCCATGCATGTTACTAATATCAAACGCGTCTCTCCAGAGGGTAATTTAATAGTAGCAAATTTCCCATCACGAGCCATAAGTTGTGCGAATGATCCAGCACTTCGAGCAATCGAAGCTCCTCTTCCAGGACTCAATTCAATATTTGATATTATTGTCCCTAATGGTATATCAGATAGAAATAAAGCATTACCGATCTCGGGGTTAGCATTTTTACCAGATAAAACTAATTGCCCAACTTTTAGACCACTTGGAGCGATTATATAACGTTTTTCACCATCCTCGAATTCTGTTAAAGCAATAAAAGCAGATCGATTTGGATCATATTCAATGGATTTTACCTCTGATGGAACGTCAAATTTGTTTCGTTTAAAATCTATAACACGGTATCTCTTTTTATGGCCGCCACCTATGTAACGAGAGGTCATCTTCCCTTTGTTATTTCTTCCGCCAGTTTTTTTCTTCGGAGATAGTAAACTTTTTTCAGGTTTATCTGTAGTAATTGCGTCGAATCCATTGACAATTCTAAATCGTTGAGCTGGAGTAATTGGTTTTAATTTTTTAACTGACATAGCTACAATATTTTATAAATTATCGTAAAAATCAATTCTATCACCTTCAGCTATACTAACGATAGCTTTTTTTGAGGAATTCGTCTTACCATTTTGAATACCATTTTTTGTATATCTTTTTTTACGCTGAGATCCACAAATTATTGTAGAGACTTTCTTAACCTTTACACCATAATTAACCTCAACAGCACTTTTAATTTGAATTTTGTTGGCTTCGCCGTTTACTAAAAAAGTATATTGGTTTTTGTTCTCACTAAGATGTGTAGCTTTTTCAGTAATTATTGGTTTAATTAAGATATTCATATTTAACGATTTAGAAGTGACTCAATTTGTGGAATTGCACCCTCACTTATAATCAAATTACTAGCATTTGATATTCCATAAGTATTTAATTCAGAGTTAATTACAACACTAGAATTTCTTAAATTGCGCGACGACAAATATACATTTTTATTCAACTCTTCCAATACGAAAAGATTTTTTTTACCGGACAAACCGAGAGCTGTAAGTATTTTTGTAAAATCTTTTGTGCTTGGTTTTTCCATTTGAAAGTCTTCAATCACAAAGATAGACTTCTCTTTAGCCTTTATACTCAAAGCAGATTTACGAGCCAAACGTTTAACCTTCTTGTTAACCTTTTGCGCGTAATCTCTTGGGACGGGTCCAAAAATTCTACCTCCGCCTCTAAACAATGGGTTTTTGATACTTCCAGCTCTTGCAGTACCAGTACCTTTTTGTTTTTTGATTTTTCTTGTACTCCCTTTTATATCAGATCGTTGCTTTGTTTTATGTGTTCCTTGCCTCTTATTAGCTAAATAAGATTTTACATCCAGGTAAATTGCATGGTTATTTGGCTCGACACCAAAAACAGAGCTGTCAAGCTTGACTTTCTTGCCAGTTTTCTTGCCTTTAATGTTATGTACATTCAATTCCATTATTTCTCAATAATTACGTAAGTGTTTTTAGGACCAGGAACACATCCTTTTAGTATAAGTAAGTTCTTTTCTGGGACAACCTTAATTACTCTGAGATTAAGGGTTTTAACCTTTTTGTTGCCCATTTGTCCAGCCATTCTTATTCCTTTAAAAACGCGTGCTGGATATGATGCGGCCCCAATAGAACCAGGTGCTCTTAAACGGTTATGCTGGCCGTGAGTTGCCTGTCCAACCCCAGCAAAGCCGTGTCTTTTAACTACACCTTGGAAACCTTTCCCTTTCGACCTTGCAGACACGTCAACAAAATCTCCTTCTGAAAAGTGTTCTACACTTACAGTGTCACCAAGAGCCAACTCCGTCTCAAAATTTTTGAACTCAACTATTTTTTTCTTTACGTTTAGATTAGCCTTTTTGAAATGACCTGATTCTGAATTAATCACTTTTTTTTCATTTTTATCATCAAAAGAGAGTTGAATCGCTTGATATCCATCTTTGTCGTTTGTTTTTATTTGAGAGACAAAGCATGGTCCAGCCTCTAGAACAGTACACGCAACGCTTTTCCCGTCATTATCATAAAGACTTGTCATACCAATTTTTTTTCCAATCAAACCAGACATAATTATGTGTTTAAACTTTTATTTCAACCTCAACTCCACTGGGTAACTCAAGCTTCATAAGTGCATCAATCGTTTTGGAAGATGAACTGTATATATCCAACAATCTTTTATACGAGGATAATTTAAATTGCTCGCGTGATTTCTTATTTACGTGTGGAGACCTTAAAACAGTGAAGATTTTTTTGTGAGTTGGTAAAGGAATTGGACCAGTAACAACAGCGCCAGTATTCTTAACAGTCTTGACGATTTTATCAGCTGATTTATCAACTAAGTTAAAGTCATAGGATTTTAATTTTATTCTTATTTTCTGGCTCATTTTACAAAAATTTAATCTGGATTTCCATTAATCTCAGAAATTACATTCTCAGAAATACTAGATGGGGTTTCAGCGTAATGGGCGAATTCCATGGTTGAAGTTGCTCTTCCAGATGATAATGTCCGTAGAGATGTAACATAACCAAACATTTCGGATAAAGGCACTTCAGCTTTTACGACTTTCGACCCAGCTCTATCATCCATAGAATTGACTTGACCTCTACGTCTATTTAAATCACCTACTATGTCTCCCATATTTTCTTCTGGTGTTAGCACCTCTAATTTCATTATGGGCTCCATTATTACTGGACTTGCTCCACGGGCAGCTTCTTTAAATCCAAGTTTTGCAGCTAATTCAAAAGATAGGGAGTCGGAGTCAACAGGATGAAATGATCCATCTTGAAGTGTTATTTTCATTGAATCTAATTCAAATCCTGCAAGTGGACCATTACTCATGGCCTCTTTGAATCCTTTCTCAACAGACGGAATATATTCTTTTGGTATATTACCACCTTTTATCAAATTGACAAATTCCAATCCAGATTTACCATTTTCACCGGGTTCCATTGAAAAAACAATATCTGCAAATTTTCCTCTACCTCCTGTTTGTTTTTTGTAGACTTCACGATGGTCTGATTTTGATGTAAGTGCTTCTTTATATTCTACTTGGGGTTTACCCTGATTTACCTCTACTTTAAATTCTCTCCTTAAACGGTCAACAATAATATCTAGGTGTAACTCTCCCATACCAGAAATAATTGTCTGCCCGGATGATTCATCTGTTTTGACCTGGAATGTAGGGTCTTCTTCAGCTAATTTTCCTAAAGCCATACCAAGTTTGTCAATGTCTGCTTTTGTCTTTGGCTCAACAGCAATTCCAATTACAGGGTCAGGAAAATCCATACTCTCAAGAATTATTGGAGATTTTTCAGCTGACAAAGTATCACCTGTTTTTATATCTTTAAATCCGACTGCAGCACCAATGTCTCCTGCCTCAATAAAATCAATTGCATTTTGCTTATTTGAATGCATCTGGTATATTCTTGATATTCTTTCCTTATTCCCTGTTCGATTATTTAAAACATAAGATCCTGCATCTAAATGGCCTGAGTATGCTCTGAAAAATGCAAGACGTCCGACAAATGGATCAGTTGCAATTTTAAAAGCTAATGCGGAAAATGGTTCATTAATGTCGGGCTTTCTTGAGATCTCCTGATCATTATTTGGGTTTACACCCGTAATAGCTTGTTTATCTTCAGGAGATGGAAGATAACGACAAACAGCATCTAAAAGATACTGCACCCCTTTGTTTTTAAAGGAAGAACCACATATCATTGGAATTATACTCATATCTTGAGTTGCAGCTCTAAGGGCATTATGTATCTCATCAGAGGTTATGCTATCTGGATCATCAAAAAACTTTTCCAGTAAATTTTCATCATATTCTGCAACTGCCTCAATTAATTGTGCACGATACTTTTCTACTTCACTGGCCATCTCACTGGGTATCGGTATCTCATCAAATGTGGAACCAAATCTTTCCTCATGCCATACTATTGCTTTGTTACTGACTAAATCTACAATTCCCTTGAAATCTTCTTCTTCACCTATATTTAAGACAATCGGAACAGCATTGGACTTTAACATTTCACGGACCTGAGAACAAACATTTAAAAAGTTAGCTCCTTGACGATCCATTTTATTAACAAATCCAATTCTAGGGACACGATAGTTATCAGCCAACCTCCAATTTGTTTCAGACTGAGGTTCAACCCCATCTACGGCTGAAAACAAAAAAACAAGTCCGTCTAAAACCCTTAATGATCTATTTACTTCGACTGTAAAATCAACATGTCCAGGAGTATCTATGATGTTAAAATGATATGGCTTGGAATCAGGAGTTGGTTTTCCTTGGTCCTGCGGAAAATTCCATATACATGTAGTAGCAGCTGATGTGATTGTTATTCCACGCTCCTGCTCCTGTTCCATCCAATCCATAGTTGCTGCTCCATCATGGACTTCACCTATTTTGTGACTGACACCAGTGTAGAATAGAATTCTTTCGGTCGTAGTTGTTTTGCCTGCATCAATGTGGGCGGCAATTCCAATATTTCTTGTGTATTTTAAATCTCGAGCCATAGTTAAATGTTTAAAATCTAAAATGAGAAAATGCTTTGTTTGCCTCTGCCATTTTGTGTGTATCTTGTCTTTTTTTGACAGCTGAACCCTCTTCTTTCGATGCAGCAAGTATTTCATTTGCTAGCTTGAGAGCCATAGATTTTTCATTTCGTTTCCTAGAAAAACTTATCAACCACTTCATGGCTAGAGAAACTTTTCGATCAGGTCTAATTTGCATTGGAATTTGGAAAGTAGCTCCCCCTACTCTTCTACTTCTAACTTCTACATGTGGCATCACATTTGACAATGCATCTTTCCACAACTCAAGAGCTGACTTTTCTTCGTCTTGCTTTCGTTTCTCAACTATATCAATAGCATCATAGAAGATAGACAAAGCGACTGATTTTTTTCCATTCCACATTAAATTGTTTACAAACCTAGTTACAAGCTGGTCTTTAAATTTTGGGTCTGGCTCTAGTGGTCTTTTCTTTGCTTGTTTCTTTCTCATTTAGGAAATATTTTACTTGCCTTTAGGTTTTTTTGCTCCATATTTAGAACGCCTTTGTAAACGACCTTCCACTCCTGCTGTGTCAAGTGCTCCACGAACAATATGATAACGAACACCAGGTAAATCTTTTACTCTCCCACCTCTAACTAAAACTATTGAATGTTCCTGTAAATTGTGTCCTTCGCCAGGGATATATGCATTAACTTCTTTGCTATTAGTAAGTCTGACTCTGGCAACTTTTCGCATTGCGGAATTTGGTTTTTTTGGAGTCGTCGTGTAAACCCGCGTACAGACACCACGTTTTTGAGGACATGAGTCAAGGGCTGCAGATTTGCTTTTTTTGGAGACACTTATTCTCCCTTTTCTAACTAATTGCGCGATAGTAGGCATAAGTTTGTTTAAATATAGGCCGTTTTAAATGGCGTGCAAATGTATAGTTTTTTTTTGGTGTTTCAAACCCTAATATTATAAAATTTACCCTTTGAGTAAAAAATGTATCGAACTAATAAATTGTTTGCTTCAAAGTCTAAAATATTTTAAAATTTACAAATGCAAGTCTCTTTTTTTTAGAATCCTATTTATTATGGTTCAAATCTGATTTTATTAAAAAATATCACAACATAATTTTCAAATCGTAATTTTACACTTAGACTGGAAACCATCATAATATGAAATATTTCTTCTATTTTTTTGTACTTAGTACGTATTCAATATTTTCACAAAATATCGGCTCGAACGGTGTAAGATCGGATTCTAGAATCAATGATTTATTTGAGCTTATAAAAAACAGAGTCAATAAATATCCCAACACTAATCCAAAAGTAAAAGGCAGTGAATATTTTGATAAAATTTTCAAACCTGCAGAGGTTAAATATTTTGATAAAGACCTAGATGAAAATATTTTTTTGAGATATAACGCTTACAAAGACGAAATAGAATTTTCAAATAACCCAAAAACGTTGAGCTCAGATAAAATTTTAATGAAAAACATGAACATATCATGTTCAATTGTAGGTGAAAAGTATATATACACAAATTATATAAATATAAATGGATTAAGAAAAGAAGGATATTTAGTTGTATTGTTCATAGGTAAGAAATATGCCTTGTATGAAAAAAGAATTAAACTTTTCATGGAAGGATCAGAAGCAAAAACATCATTGGAGAGATCATTTGACCCACGTTTTGTAGAAAAATTTAAATATTATGTTTCAAAAAATAACAGTGAGAAAAAGGAGATAAAAATCAACAAAAAGAATTTAGTTGATTTTATGGATTTAGATGCTAAGAATAAGAAAAAAATTATCAAGCAAAACAAATTGAAATTTAAAAAAGCATCCGATATTATAACAATACTTAATGAATTCGATCAAATCTAACATCGTATGCAATTTTACTTCACAGACTTAT
>CACMHY010000011.1 GCA_902613595.1 uncultured Bacteroidota bacterium | reverse complement strand
TATGAAATTATACATGAGCTTATTGAAATCCCCAAAATCGATATTGAGCGAAGGATCGATTTTGTAGAATCTTTTATCATATGAATGTGTATAATTTTAATGTTTGAGAATGCTAAAAATCAAAATTATCAAAATGCTGAAAATAAATCTCTAACTAATTTAGTAGCATACAAAATTTATTAAATAACATTGCTAATGAAAAACATTAAAGAAGCGCTTAAAATTGTCTTTTTCGGTACACCAGAATTTGCAAGTTTTTGCCTGCAGGAATTATTTAGTAATGGATTTATTATAAAGGGTGTTGTTACTGCTCCTGACCGAAAGGCCGGAAGAGGTAAAAAATTTATGAAATCAGCGGTGAAGAATTATGCAGAAATTAATGGATTTCCAATTTATCAACCCGAGAACTTAAAATCTGTTGAATTTGTAAAGGATTTAAGAAAAATCGGTGCTGATGCATTCGTCGTTGTAGCTTTCCGAATGTTACCAAAGTTAGTATGGAGTATTCCTAATTTAGGGACTATAAACCTTCACGCCTCTCTTTTGCCAAACTATAGAGGGGCAGCACCAATAAACTGGGTTTTAATTAATGGAGAAGAGTCAACAGGAGTAACTACATTTTTAATCAACGAGCAGATTGATACTGGTTTAATTTTAATGCAAAAAGAAATTTTTATTAGTAAAACTGATAATATGGAAACATTAAGTAATAAACTTCTAAATATAGGAGCTCAGATACTAATCAAAACCTTATTAGGTCTTAAAAAAAAGTTAATTACACCAGTTTTTCAAAAGCCAAGTGGAAATGAAAAATTAGCTTTTAAGTTAACAAAAGAAAATACTATGATAAACTGGGATAATTCTTTAGAACAAATTAAAAATTTTGTCAGAGGTCTAAGTCCATATCCTGGAGCCTGGACAAATTTAATTGTTAACGGTTCATCACAAAGAATAAAAATTTTTGAAGCTGAGCCAGTATTCGAAACTCATCCACATGCAACAAATCTAATTGTAATCAAAGGCAACAAAATTTATATTTCACATACAGAGGGATTTTTAAATTGTAAAGAAATACAGATTCCAAACAAGCGTCGTATGGATGCAAAAACATTTTTAAATGGCTATAAATTTCCAAAAGACAGTTCCGTTTTATAAAAAAGACCTTTCCTTATTAACAAATGACCTTACTTATTAACAAATACGTCATTTTCCCTAGCTTTTTTAACAGTTACACGAAAATCCATATAAATTTGTTAAATAACCTAATAATAAATTAAATTATGAACAAAACTGAATTAATTGACGCGATGGCAGCAGATGCTGGCATCTCAAAGGCAGCAGCTAAAAAAGCTCTTGAATCTCTTATGGGAAGTGTATCGGGAACTCTAAAAAAAGGGGGACGTGTTTCGTTGGTTGGATTTGGATCATGGTCTGTTTCTAAAAGAGCTGCACGTGACGGTAGAAACCCTCAAACTGGTGCAACGATAAAAATTGCTGCTAAGAATGTCGTAAAATTTAAAGCAGGTGCTGAGTTATCAAGCACAGTTAATTAATACCTCAAAAGCATACGAAAAGGCTCCTTCTAGGAGCTTTTTTTTTATATTTATTTTATGAATCAGGGTAAATTGATAGTTGCTACTCCATCAATACTTGGTGATTTTAATTTTCGTAGATCGGTTATTTTACTTGCGAGTCACAAGAATTCTGGAAGTATTGGTTTCATATTAAACAAAAAGACAGGCTATAAACTTGATGATGTGGTAGAGGATATAAATATAAAATTTCCATTGTTTTATGGTGGGCCAGTGGAACAGGATAATCTTTTTTATTTACACAGGATGGGCAATCTAATACCAAATAGCATTAGTATAAATGATTCTCTCTTTTGGAATGGTGATTTCAAATTTGTGGTAAAACTTGTCAATGAAAAAAAACTTTCAGCAAAGGATATTCGTTTTTTTTTGGGTTGTAGTAGCTGGACCAAAGGGCAGTTAGGAAAAGAACTCAAAGAAAAATCGTGGGAGCCATTTGAAATTAGATCGCCAAAAAATATAATGAAAATGAAAATTGAAAATATGTGGCAAGAGTGTATGATCTCATTAGGTGGGAAATACTTGTTATGGTCAAACGCGCCTGAAAACCCAAATTTTAATTAATTCAGACATGATCTGAATTTCTCTAAAAGGATTAGTCCTTTATCTGGTGAATATATAGATTTTTTATACTTTGTGAGGCATTGTAGACCCTGTTCTAACGAAATAATGAAAATTTCCTCAGATTTTTGAAGTTCAAACGGATTAATTTCTTTTTCTAAAACATTATATTCATTAACATTTTTTTTTATCCATTCTAAGAATACCTGTCTTAGAACAAAATCTTGGCATCCAGAGTATAAACTAGGAGTTTGTATTTGATTCGATTCTAATAAAAATATTGAACCATTAAGTGTTTCTGTAATTTTCTTTTGATCGTTTATTAGGATAACATCGTCTAGCCCATTTTCAGTTGCGTACATACTCGCAATTAAGCGTAAATCACTGTTTGTTTTTGACATGTTAGATAAGTTGTGCGAATACATTAAAATGTCTTTGTACAAATCAACTTGATAATTTTCAAAACCTAATTTAATTGGATTTGTATCTGAAAGACTTATTATAAAACTTGTTTGTTTCAAATTCTTAATGAATTGAAATCTGAAAAGAGCATTTTCAGTTTTGCTATCAATGAAATTAAAAAGTTTAAGTAACTCTCCCTCTAATTTTTCCATTGTAAACGAAATTGGAATTTTACATCTGTATCTTCTTAGACTTGCTATTATCCTAAAATAGTGTTTTTCCCAAAAAAGTATTTTACCATTGGAAAAACGAACATTCTCAATAAAAGAAAAGTTTTTGTGTAAATTGAAAATTAGGTCAGGATCAGCATCAATTAATTGAGATACAATTAAGCCATTACAATTAAACATATTAGAAAAGTTTAACCAGATCCCAAAATTTGCTTTAAACTGGCAATCAAGTTATCCCACAGCATTTTAGATTCCTCTAATTCGTCTTCTTCTGCGAAATCTGTAATTATCAGGGAAACGTCGTTTGTTAGGTCATCAACTTGAATTTTGAATTCAAAATAATACTCATTATTTTCTTCTTCATCAATTTTCCACTTAAAGCGAACACGCTCGTTATTCTTTTTTTGAATTAATTTTGCACTTTCTTCGCTATCATCCCAGATAAAAGTAAAATTTTCACCTCTTGAATTTACATCATCTGCAAACCACTCTCCAAGACCAGATGGTGTAGATAAGTATTGAAAAAGCATTTGTCTTGAAGCATGAAAATCATATTCTATTGAAAAAAGTTGTTTAGTAGCCATTTATAAAAATTAGAATCCCAATATATTGAAAATTCGATTAGAAGTACGTTTATTTCAAAATATTTTCAAAAGGTTGTAGGTAGAAGATTATGTTTCTATATTAGAGAATTAAAAATGGCGAGATAGCTCAGGCGGTTAGAGCGTCGGATTCATAACCCGGAGGTCGGGAGTTCAAGTCTCCCTCTCGCTACTTTATTTACTTTAGGATTCCTACCTAACGCAAGGAAAATTAGTTTTCAGATTCTGAAAATAAAATATTTTGTAAAAACAAACTTAAAAATACAGTTGCAAAAGTACCAATGAGATTAAGCCATAAAAACCCAATCTTATCCATAGAAAATAATATAATAACTAAAACTTCTGATATAATAGCTGCCCAAAAGACAGCTTTTCCTTTTAGATGGGTATCGAAAATACCTATTAAAAATATACCCAAAATTGTTCCATAAAAAATTGAGCCAATTATATTGATTAATTGAATTAAATTTTCAAAAAGGTTCCCAAAGCATGCAAAAATGATTGCTATTAATCCCCAAATAAGCGTGAATGTCTTAGATACTTTTAAGTAAGTTGTCTCAGTTTTATTTTTGTAATTTCTTTTATACAAATCAATTGTGCTAGTAGCGGCTAGTGCATTTAATTCTGATGCAGTTGAACTCATCGATGCTGACAGTATTACAGCAATTAATAGACCTATTAAACCAACAGGTAGATGAGATAAAATAAATGATATAAAAATATAATCCTTATCATTAGTCTCTTGTTTCGGATCTGACTTACTTATAATATGTCTCGCAATATCTCGTTGTTTTGATTCTTTTTTTCTTAAGTCATCAATTTCTTTGCTAGAACCATTATTTAGCAAAAGGTTTCTAATTTGTTTTTGGGTTTCTAAATTTTCAATTTCCAATTTTGTGAAATCTTCAATTTGTTTTGATTCTTTTACTGTCAAAATTGCTTTTGGATTAAAATTTAATGGAGCCGACTCAAATTGATAAAACACAAACACCATTACTCCTGTGAAAAGAATGAAAAACTGCATAGGCACCTTTAGAAAACCATTCATTATGAGCCCCATCTGACTTTCTCTTATAGATCTACCTGATAAATATCTTTGAACTTGTGATTGGTCTGTTCCGAAATATGAAAGAGATAAAAATAAGCCCCCTGTTATCCCGCTCCAAAATGTATATCGGTTTTTTAGGTCAATACTAAAATCTAAAAAATTTAGTTTTTCAGCTTTTCCAGCAATACTTATAGCGTCAAGAAATGAAATTTGATTTGGTAAATTAGTTATAATGAAATAGAATGCTAGAAACATTCCAGAAAAAATGATAAACATTTGAAGTTTTTGTGTCATGTTTACAGCTCTTGTACCCCCAACCAAGGTATACAAGATTACTAATGAACCCACAACTAAAGCAGTAATTCTTAAATCCCAATTCAACACAACACTGAGAATGATGGCCGGTGCATAAATTGTAATTCCAGCTGCTAAACCTCTTTGCATTAAAAATAAACTAGCTGTTAGAGTTCTAACCCTTTTATCAAAACGATTTTCTAAAAATTCATAAGCAGTATATATTTTTAATCTGTGATATATTGGGATAAAAAACAAACAAATTATAACCATTGCGAATGGTAAACCGAAGTAGAACTGTATAAAACCCATCCCATCATTAAATGCTTGACCGGGTGTTGATAAAAATGTAATAGCACTTGCTTGAGTTGCCATTACCGATAGGCCAACAGTCCACCATCGACTCTGATTTCCAGCTTTTAAATATTCATTTATGTTCTTTGGATTTTTATTTTTCCAAATACCGTAAAAAACGATAAAAATTAGTGTACCTATGAGAACTGCCCAATCTAGAGTTTGCATTAATATTTGAAATTAATTGTAAGAAGATAAAATATAATGAGGTAAACAATGTTTGTAACAATTAATACGAAGTATATATTTTTTTTCATTGCCCGTATGAAATAAGATTTAGAAAAAGGCGATAGGCACCAGGCACACCTAATGGAAGTTGACGAAAGAAACTTAATCCTGTAAAAATAAATTTACCTTTTCCGCAGTCGGCGACAAGTAGGCTTCCTTTTTTTTCTGACTCACCTTTATCACTCATAGAAAATAATGCTTCATATCTTTTATCCCAAGAATTTGCAAAATATAGACCACGCTCTTGAACCCAATCGTTAAAATCTATTTCTGTAATTTTATTCGGCTCTTTAAGAAGAGTATGTTCTTTATTTAAAATAGTTACATGTGCGTTTTCATCAGTTACTCTTTCACGGGAAATATTAATTCGAAAAGGTGCTAGGATTGAGGAATCAAAATTTCGACTCGTATTATATTGAATAATAACAGTCCCTCCTTGCATTGCAAAATCCCATAATATTTGATTTTTAAATGCTAAGTCATTATGAACATTAAATGCCCGTATACCCACAACTACTGTTGAATATTCTAAAAGTGACTCTAATTTTAGTTTATCGACATCAAACTCCTTTACTTTAATTCCAACATTTCTTAAACTTTCTGATATTTTATCACCCGCACCATTGATATATGCAATTTCATTAATCTTAGTTTTTAAATCTATTTTTGAAACAATTGTTTTGTTTGGGCCTAAGAGAAATTGCTTTTGAATATGTGGATAATTGATCTCTTCAAGTGACATTTTATATTCTTCATTTTCACTTTTAACAATTGACTTTAAAATCGTTTTGGAATTTCCTTTGGGCGGTATGACTCTAAAGATAAACTCTTTAGATGTGCCAGACTTTTCAATATTCACTATTTGACTTTTTGGAGAAAATTCCCAATTTTCGGAACTCATTAATGAAACATCACCGGAGAAATTATTTACGTTTGAATTTACTGTCACAGTAATATTTTTCGGATTTTCATTTGAAAACAAAATAACATCGTTTTCAATTTTTGAAGTCACTCTAGGTAGAATTTGGAAATCTTGCACGACTTCACCAATAACTCTATCAGTTTTCCGATAGGTGAGAGGTATTTCAATTGGAATTTGAACTTCTTGGATTTTGAAATTAAAATATATTTTGATTGGATTAGGCGTTTCAGCTAGACCTATTAGATTTTTATTTTTCACCTTATAATTTCCTAAATCTTTTTCCTCTAACAACCAATACGGGGTTGTTACAGCATCTGTAATTGATAAGTTTTTGTTTACATTCCAAACCTGATTGTTTGATAGTTTTTTTGACACATCAATATTTAAGGCTCCATCAACATTAATAAGTTCTATTTCGAAATTACTTGAATTTGAAGCTATAAGTTCAGTGGATATTTTGGTTTTATCGACTCCTGATTCTACACTTGAATTAAATTGCAACCTTAGTCCTAAGCAGCCTTTAATTATATCCCTAACTTCTTTTAATTTAATTTTTTTCCAATGGTTATTTTCAATTTTACTAATTTCTTTATACAAATTTGCAAGTAATAAAATAGAATTACTAGGCTCTTCAAAATCAAAATCTGCAATAATTTGATTTATAAGTTTTTCAATCTTTTTTCCATCTCTAATTCGACTCCATGTTGTATCTATTTGATCAAATGGATTAGAATTTAAAAGATTATCTCCATTAATTAACTCTAGGTACTCTAATTGTTTCCCAATACTTGGTGAAATACCGAACCCCTGCGATTTATGTTGACTTCTACTCAAAGCAGCAACTTCTTCATTGGTTTGTCCAGTTAAAAAATCAATTGGATTACTATCAATTGGGATAAATTTACTTTTATCGACTCTTCTAAATTGTTCCTTTCCTCCATATGCCCACCAAGATGTATTATAAAATTGACGCTTTGGTTTCCAAATATCGACTTTAGATAATTGATCTGGAAAAGCTGATGGATCACTTGCAAGCTGAAAAGCTTTTTTACTTAATATTGCTGAACTTGTATGGTGTCCATGTGTAGTTCCCGGTGTTCGATGATCAAAACGATTGATTATAATATCTGGTTTAAATAATCTTATTAAATAAACAATTTGTGCTAAGATTTCTTCTTTATCCCAAATTGAGAGAGTTTCATCTGGATGTTTTGAGAAACCAAAATCATTCGCAGTTGTAAAATACTGAATTCCTCCATCAATTCTTCTAGCTTCTAAAAGTTCTTGTGTACGAATAAGACCTAGGGCTTCTCCAAGTTCTGTACCAATTAAATTTTGTCCTCCATCACCTCGAGTTAAAGATAAATATGCTGTTCTAGAATAATAATGATTTGAAAAAAGAGAAATTAATCGTGTATTTTCATCGTCAGGGTGTGCAGCAATATAGAGTACAGATGAAAGAGTTTTTAGTTTTTTTAGTTTTTTATAAATTTCCGCGCTGTCTTGACATAGTAAAATGGAATAATTTAGCAGAAAGATGAAAAGTAGTCTTTTTTTCATGTGAACTTTTATTTTAATCCCAATGAATCACGATAATTTTCCCCCCCGAGATTATTTAATTTCCAATAAGGAAGCTTAAGAGTTTTTATAATTTTTGCCTTTGTTACTTGCTCCGGAAATCTTAAATCATACTCAGCCCACTCAATTATCCCATAGGGCCTTACATTTTTAAAACTTATAGAATGTTTTCTATGAAGTTCAGGATAAATAATTAAATATGTGTTAATTCCTTCTTTTTGAATAATTGAAGCTTCCGCTTCATAAAACTTAATTTTTTTGTGATTAAGCTGTAAATATTCAATGGAAGGTAGAATCAAAATCTTTCCTTTAGGAAGAAGTTCTGGCTTCGTTCTTATTAATGTCCAAATTTCATCTTCAGTTAAGTTGTCTTTTAAGTTTGTATTTTGGTCTGCCTCATCTTCAAAGTATGAGTGACTCGAAATTTTTAGATTTCCTCTTCGGTTTAGCTGGGCATATGATTGACCACACCATTCCTGGATTGATGATGTTATCTTAACCAATGGCTTTTTTTTCTCAAGACGAGAAAAAATACTAGTCATTATAGAGTAGGGGTAAATACCTGTCAAAAAGTTTTTAGTTCGATTTAATTTCAAAATATTTAGAGTTGATGAAGATTCCTTGTTTGCTTTGACTTGTTTATTGGGTAAAAAGTCTTCGGTTACATAGATTAAAACTGAGCTCCCCTTTCTTTTTTGGCCGTATCGATATTGATTTAATTCATAACTAGTTATTTCTGCAGTTCCATCAAACCAATAATTTTTAAATTCTTGATCTAAGAAAATATTTTGATCAATTGATTTTTCCAACCCTAATCGATTACAATTGATAACTAAAATCGAGCATAAAAGAATTATTTTTTTCATTTAATTAAGATATTGGGAATTTTATAAAATCATTTAATTCTGGTTTACAATTTCATTTATTTTTTCATACACTTGAGCGACAGGTAATCCTATAACATTTGTAAAACTACCTTCGATATGGATTATATTAATAGTACCAAAAGAGTCTTGAATGCCATAGCCACCTGCTTTATCAAATGGTAATCCAGATTTAATGTATTTTTCAATTTCCAAATTTGATATTTTTCTAAATGTAACTTTAGAAACTTCATGAATTATTTCTAGTTTCTGTTTTTGCAAAAAGCCTACAGCAGTTATAACCTCGTGTGTACTATTAGATAATCTTTTTAGCATATCTTTTGCTTCAGACACATTCTTTGGTTTACCCATAAACTTATTTTCGTGCCAAACAATAGTATCTGCTGTAATAACTATTTCTTTTTCATTTACAATATCTAAAAAAGGAACTGTTTTTTTTCTAGTGATATGACTTGCAATTTCAACACCATTAAGTCCCGTCGGAAAGTATTCATTAACGGGAATCACTTTATTTTTAAAATCTAAACCCATTTCATTAAAAAATGCTTTTCTCCTTGGAGATCCTGAGGCTAAAATAATTTCATATCCATTAAGACTATTCATGTTTCGTGTTTCAAACGTCATACGTTATTACCATTTTTCTTGAACTCTAAGAACCTGTTCTATAATTTCCCGTACACAACCCTCACCTCCTTTTTTATGCGAAACATAATCTACAACTGATTTTACATCTGTTACAGCATCTGATGGGCAGCAGCTAACTCCTACTTTGTTTATTAAGGGTAAATCTGGAATGTCATCACCTATATATAATATTTCATCTGGTTTAAGTTTATAATTATTAACTAGCTCATCGTAAGCTGCGGATTTTTCGTGGGCGCCTAGATAAATATCTTTTACCCCTAAAGCCTGAAAACGATTACGAATACCTTCATTCGTACCACCAGAAATAATAGCGATTTTAAAACCCTTTATCATGGCATATTTCATAGCATAACCATCTTTTGTATCTAATGCCCTATACATTTCACCTTCAGTAGTAACGATAACTTTTCCATCTGTAAGAACTCCATCTACATCGAATATAAATGTTTTGATTTTGAATAATTTTGACTTATAATTTTTTTCCATTATTTCTTTGGATTTCATTAGTTAACAATTTGTAGATAGATCTAAGATGAGGCTTTTTTAATAGTCTGAGATGTTGCATTATAGTTTTTTTGTCATTCCTTACGGCCGGTCCTGTTTGAGCATCTAAAGGGCTTAGCTGATCTAATTTACTAACTGTTTCAAATAATAAGGGTTTTAAAAGCTCAAAAGAGAGTCCTTTTTCAATACATAGCACCTCTGCTTGAGCGAATAAATAATTAGGAAAATTGTTAACTAGAACCGCTGCTAAATGAAGATGTCTTCTTTGATCAGAATTGATATGCAAACAATTAGCACCAAAGAAATTTACAAGCTTTTCTAATATCATGTAATCATTTTTTGTTCTAGACTCAAGACCTATGGAAATAGATGAAAAATCAATATTCCTTCCTTTACTGAAAGTTTGAATAGGATAAAAAACTCCTCTGCGGCTTTGTTTTATTTTATTTATTGAGATACATCCTGAAGTATGAACGACAAAAGAATTTTTAGGAAGAATATTTGACACTTTTTCGATAGCATTATCTGAAACTGCAAGAATATAAAGATCAGTTTGTTTTAGTTTTTTAGCATCATTGGTTATCGTGATACCCTCATTAGTTTTATTTTTTTTTGATGAGCGGATATACCATTGTACAAATTGAATTTCTTCAATACAGGAAAGTTTCGCATATAGCTGGGTACCTAATTTTCCTGCACCAACAAGAGTTACTTTCATATAGTATGCAAAAATACAAAAATGCAAGTTTCATTTTGTTTAAAAGAGCGCGATGTGTCTATAAAATTTTTTAATCCAAAAGCAAGTAATAATTTGCTATTCAAGTGTATATTTGCAATCTGAATGATGATGATGTAAATGATTAAAGGCAGGATTTTAGACTTTCTATTTTCTAATCGACTTACTGCTCTCCTTTTCATATTATACCCTTCAGCCATGGCTGTTGGTACTTTTATTGAAAGTTGGTATAGTACAGATACTGCCAAAATTTGGATTTATAATGCTTGGTGGTTCGAGTTTTTAATGCTCCTTATGGGTATTAATTTTATTGGTAATATTTTTAAATACAGATTACTTAGAAAGGAAAAATGGGCAGTTCTATTGCTCCATATTTCATTTCTTATGATACTAACTGGTGCCTTTATTACTAGATATATTGGTTATGAGGGTGTTATGCCAATTAGAGAGGGTGCAACAGAAAATGAAATTCTTTCTGAGAAAACTTACCTTACTGTTTTAATAGACGGTGAAATCGATGGAGAACTCCGCAGAAAAAAATTGGAAGATGATTTGCTACTATCAGAACATGTTAATAATCAGTTTGAGTGGTCAAGCGATTTTAATAGTCAGCCGTTTCAAATCAATTATGTTGATTACATCGAAAATGTTACTGAGGGCCTAGTTTTAGATGATAAGGGAAATAGATATCTTAAAATTGTCGAAGCCGGTGATGGCACACGACATGATCATTATATAAAAGAAGGTGAAATAGCAAATATTCATAACATTCTATTTACACTAAATAGCTATCAAAGTGGGGCTATAAATATTACTCTTAAAGATGGATTATATTCAATTAACTCACCTTTTTCAGGAGAGTTTATAAGAATGTCAGATCAATTTCGCGGAAATTTGAAATCTGACATTGAGACCCCTTTGCAATTTCGCTCTCTTTATTCAATTCCAAACTTTCAATTTGTAATACCTGAACCTGCTCTTCGTGGCAAACTTGATATTGTAAAAGCTGACACTCAAGGAGAATCAATTCAGAACGCACTTCGTCTGGAAATACAATCTAATGGGGAAAGCCAGTCTATTACATTGTTAGGTGGAAAAGGAATTACAAACAACCCTAAGAAAGCTTCTGTTGGAGGGCTCGATTTTTATTTAAAATTTGGTTCTCTACCGATTAAACTCCCGTTTGCATTAAAACTAGATGATTTTATCGCAGAAAAGTATCCTGGGACTGAAAAGAGTTACTCTTCATTTATGAGTAAAGTCAGAGTTGAAGACTCAGAATCCTTCGACTATGATATTTATATGAATCATGTATTGGACCACAAAGGCTATCGGTTTTTCCAAGCATCGTTTAATCCTGATGAAAGGGGAACAATTCTATCTGTAAATCATGATTGGTGGGGAACATACATTACCTATTTTGGCTACATCTTTCTTTATTTAAGTATGATAGGTATTTTTTTTGTTGGAAAAACTCGTTTTCAAGACCTCTCAAAAGCTTTAGACAAAATAAAAAAGAAAAAGAGTGCTTTAACTACTTTGACTGTTTTGTTAATAATGCAATCTTTTCAGCTTCAATCTCAAAACTTAGAGAATTTTGAAAAGAATGCTTTTCTTTTTGATTCGATTATAAAAGCTGACGCATTTTCTAAAGAACATTCAAATAAATTTGGTCAATTAGTAATTCAAGATACAGGAGGAAGAATGAAACCAGCAAACACCTTTTCTTCTGAATTATTGAGAAAAGTCAGTAAAAAAGACAATTATAATGGTTTAAACTCTGACCAGGTCTTACTTTCAATTATGAATAACCCTACAATATGGTATAATGTGCCTCTAATCTACCTAAAAAGGGGAAATGACAGCATAAGAAAGATCATAGGTTTAAATACAGACATCAAATATGCTCCTTTACTTTCATTTTTTGATAAAAAAGGTAATTACAAATTGGCGTTACCTTTAGAACAGGCTTACAGAGCTTCTGTTCCAAATCAGTTTCAAAAAGACTTTATCGAATTAGATCGCAGAGTAAATCTATTATATTCAGCTCTCGAGGGCAAAGTAATGAGAATTTTTCCAATACCGGATGATGTCAATAATAAATGGGTTTCTTACCCAGAATTATCAGATTCAAATTTTAGAGGAAAAGATTCATTATATGTCCGTAATATCTTACCCCTTTATTTTCAATCTTTACGGTTAGCACAAAAGGATAATGATTACGATCAAGCTGATAATTTATTGGAAAGTATATCAGGATTTCAAAAAAGATTTGGTGGTTCTATATTACCCTCTAAGGATAAAATAAAATCAGAAATACTATACAATAAATATGATATTTTCAAAAAGCTTTTTAGTTGGTATATATATGCGGGTACTTTATTTTTTATCGTCTTAATTATTCAGATTTTTAAGTCTAACAAGCTAATTAAGTTGTTAGTTAATGTATTCAAATTCACATTATTATTTTTATTTTTATTGCACACTGTTGGACTTATTGCTAGATGGTTTATATCAGGACATGCCCCTTGGGGAGACGCCTATGAATCGATGATTTATGCGGCATGGGCAACTCAATTTTTTGGATTGATCTTTGGACGAAAATCATCTTTAACTATGGCTTCTACCGCCTTTGTTTCGGGTATGATTTTGATGATTGCTCATTGGAATTGGATGGATCCCTCAATCGCTAATCTTGTCCCGGTTCTAGACAGCTATTGGTTAATGATCCATGTTGCGGTAATAGTTGGTAGTTATGGACCGTTTGCTTTGAGCATGATTATTGGAACTGTAGCTTTACTTTTAATGTTATTAGCTTCGAAAAAAAATAGTCAAAAAATTAAATTACAGATTAAAGAACTAACAATTATAAATGAACTCTCACTAACCGTTGGTCTAATAATGCTTACAATAGGTAACTTCTTGGGTGGAATGTGGGCTAATGAAAGCTGGGGTCGATATTGGGGTTGGGATCCAAAAGAAACATGGGCTCTTATCAGTATTATGATTTATGCTTTTGTTATACACATGCGATTAATACCAGGTCTCAGAGGGACTTGGATTTTTAATTTAATGAGCGTAATTGCATTTGCAAGTATCTTGATGACTTATTTTGGTGTAAATTTTTATTTAGTTGGTTTGCACTCATATGCTAGTGGGGATAAAATAATTACTCCAAATTTTGTTTACTATTCAATAATTTTAATATTCATATTAGGTCTCGCTTCTTATTTGAAGTCAAGAAAGCTATATTCATAATATTCAGGTATTTAGTTTTAAATAAATTTCTTGTGTTTTCAATTAAAACTAACTTTAAAATAAAAAATGGAATTTAAATGGCTTTTTTATTCAATAACAGGTTTGTTACTATGTGGATTTGGATTATCGCTCTTGGGTGAGGCAATTATATTTAAAATTGAAAAAAACTTCGATTGGTTTTATTTGGGAACTCTTGCCCTTGTGGTATTTAATTCAGGGATATGCTTAGTTGGTAAAGCGATAATAGTTAGAATTGAAATTAAAAGGCAGCGATAAATTCATCTTCATCACTTCCTTTAATAATTTCTTTGAAGGACTTTTCTATTATTGAGTTTGCCTCATTCTGCTCAAAACCTAATCCAATAACAAGGCGGTGCATTAACTCTTTTTCTGCTTCATCTGCAATATTATCAGCAAAGACCATACGTGAGAGATCATAAAGCCTCTCTAGGCGTTCGCGTTTTAAAACAGGAGGATTGATTTTATATGAGTCAATATTTTCAATTATATGTTTGACCTCATCTTCATCTATTTCAAGATTTATAGCAGTACGATTGATAAAAGCTTGTTCCTCTTTAGTTATCTTTCCATCGGCGAGTGCTAGACTGACTATAGCGGCAAAATGATCACGGTTTTTAGATTTAAATCTTTGAGTATATAATTCTGAAAGAGACATAGTTAAAAGTTTTATCAAATATAAAAAATGGAATTGTTAAGGAAAATTCAATCATAATTTTAATTCTATTTATGTCGTTTAACTTCGATCATCCTTTTTAAATACTCATAATGATCTTTATTTTTTAAGTTTGATGTTCTTATGGATTTCTTTACATTTTTATAAATTAAATTTTGAATGTTTAAAAGTCTAGATTTTAAACTAGGATTAAGTTTGGTCTCTTCTATTAGGCTATTTAATTTCTCTAAAAAACGAATTTGTAGAACCATAAGTGAATTATCTAATTTTTTATTTATTTCATATAATGATAGATAGAGTTTATAAACTAGTTCACCGGGATCTAGTGCCTTACCTCTAAGGGTTTTACTAGTAGATAGCATTCTATTTAACTTAGAATACTCTAATAAGTTATTTAAGGCGCTGTATTGAATATTTTGAATTCTTTCTAGAATGCCATCTTGTTTTATTTTAGAAATTAAGTCAGGCTCCATTAACCATATTTGTGTAGACCAAAGGTTCTTATCAAGAAAAATTAATGCACTGATTTGTTTATTGTAATCGACATTTATAAAGGGTATTCCGTTTTGACCCTTAAAAAGGAGAGTTTCATTAACTCCCCCAATAATTCTAACAACATGAAAAATATATCGTTTATAGACAGATAACATTTCATTATATAACTCATTTAGGTCGTTATATGAATTTCCCTCTTTTGTTGTCCATTCATCTAGTTTTGAAGCAACAATTTTTAAATTTTTTATTCCGTAATTACTCGCTTTTATTGGATTATCGCCGATATTTTCTGTTTGTACATTTGGATCAATACCACTTGTACCATACATAAAAATGGGATTCACACTGTTTTTATCCACAAATTCTCTCAAAAAAACTTTTTCCGTTTCTAAAGTTTCCTTAGGAAAAAATCTATACCCCCATTCTATAGAATAATCATCATAAGGGCCTAATTTTCTAATGAACAATTTGTTATTATCACCTGGCTGCGAAACGTAATTGAACCTTGCGTAATCCATTATTGTCGGGGCAATACCCATTTTTTCGGTAAAGTTGTCTGACCTAAGTGAGTCAACTGGATATGCAGAACTTGATTTCATGTTATGTGGTAAACCTAGGGCGTGGCCAACCTCGTGAGAAATAACTCTTCTTATCATAAGACCTATGTCATTTTCATCTGTATCTAAAGTCCTTGCTTTTGGATTCGAAGCCCCAGTTTCTAGTAAATATCTATTTCGATAAGATTTGAGATGGTTGTGGTACCATATTACATCACTTTGAATTATCTCACCAGATCTTGGATCCACTATACTTAATCCCCTTGCATTTCGTGTGGTTGAAGCAACATAATGAATTATTGAGTAACGAATATCCTCCAAGCTAAAATCTTCATTTTCTTCAAGGCTTGGTGAATCTTTTGCCACAATAGCGTTTTTAAAACCAGCTTTTTCGAATACACTATTCCAATCTTCAACTCCCAATTTAAAATAGTGTCTCCATTTCAAAGGTGTAGATTTATCTAAATAAAATATTATCGGCTTAATAGGTTCCACTAGTTCTCCACGCATATATGCATTAAGGTCGGAGGGTTCTAAACGCCATCTTTTAATTATTTTTATTTCGGTTGATTTTAATTCTTGACTACTATAATCGTATTTTTCTATGTTTAGCCAACCTATTCTATCATCTGCATATCTTAAACTCATTGGCTTGTCAGGCAATAAAATAAGTGAATGATTTATTTGAAAGCTTATTGTATTTGTTAAATTATTCCTAGGTGGTTTTGACGATTTAAAAGTAAGTGTATGCCTTATCTCTAAATTTTTAGGATAACTTTTTATTGTATCTAAAAAACTTCTTTTCGGATCAATTCCTCCAACTGCATATTGTTTTTTCTCTGAGGAACTCAAAATATTAAATCCTGGAGAATCTTTATTAAAATAATTGCTAACATCAATTAAATATTTTTTTCTCTCAAAATTTTTAATTTGAAATGCGCCCAAAATCGGAGAGAAGTTATTTTTTATTACACTTTGTGAAATAGGATCTTTTTCATCAGCAATATTTAAATAGCTTTTTTGAATTAATAAAATTTTTTCTTTTTTCTTTATAAATTGAATAAGTTGTTCGCTAGTTTTAGAGCCCGCATTTTTATATGCCTGAAAATGCGAGGGAG
>CACMHY010000010.1 GCA_902613595.1 uncultured Bacteroidota bacterium | reverse complement strand
TTTCTTTGGTTGCAGGATCCTTATTCCAATTCTCATGTTGTACTACATTTGTTTTATAACAAGAAAACGCAAGCAGACAAAAAAACACAACAAAATATCTTAACATGAATTTATGGATAAATTAAATCAATACACAAGTTAGTCCCTGATCTTAAATAAGAGGAAATACTGATTTTGTGGAGTTAATATCAAACTTTGTTCAACTCAAAAATCTCGTAACTTGCAATAACCTCATCAAAAATTGGTTTTGATACAAGATTTGAGCCATCCAAAAATGAATGTAAAGCATCTTTATTGTGCACAGCAATCTTAAACATTACTGCACTTTTATCTGGGGAAACTGTACCCAAAGTTTTAGTTAAATCTGCAATTTTTCTTCTTTCATTTATTCCTTCTTCAGATTGCATAAAGCCCATAAATTTCTCAAACTTGCCCTCGTTAAGTTTTGCAACAACAAGTATATCTTTCATTTTAATTGTTTTTTGATTAGTAATTTTAAAAATACAAATTTGAATTTGAACTTAATGAAGAGGATATGCCAATGATTTAAGTAGTTGATTTTCTCCAAGCATAAAAACCCATACCTCCAGAAATAGTTACTAAAATAAATACTGGTGGCGGTGGTCCTGATAATACCAAGTGATGAAATATACCTAAACTCAATAAGATTAGAGCTATAATAAAATTACTCATTCCTATAACTTTCTTTGGCTTTAGGTCTTCTAAATTACTTGATAAAAACCAAATTAAAGCAAGTGATAAAAACAATAAACCATTAACATCCCCCCACGCTCTGGCTGCTTCAATAGCCTCTTGATTTTGATAATAAGGTAAAACTTCAGGAGTAAGCCATATGGTAATAAGGACAAAAATACTTAACAGAAAATGACAGACTGAAGAGATTTTAAGACAAGTACTTGCTTTCATTTTTATTGATTTATGATTAATAAAAACCAATATATAAATTACTCCCTGAACTTAATGAAGAGGATATGCCAATGATTTAGTCTTTTATTTTATTCATTAACCAACTAATACTTAAGGAATCTGAATATATCTGGTCATAGATAGAATGATCTCCTTCTTTAATTGATTTAAAAATAATTTCTGCATTTAAACTTTTAAGTTCTTCAGCCATTTGGCTTGCAATTTCAAATGATGAAATGTCATCGGCATCACCGTGAGAAATTAATATTGGGATATCTTTTACTTTGTTAGCCAATTCCAAATAAGAATATGGTTCGTGATGAGGTGAGATGGACATTAGTGCTGAAAATAAGTCCGCATTTTCTGCTGCAACAATAAATGTTCCTCTTCCACCCATACTAATTCCAGTTAAATAAATTCTACTAATATCAATTGAAATATTTTCAGTCACAAGTTCTATTACATCTCTTATTTTTTTCGGATTCCAGTCTATTTCAAGTTTTATTGGGGTTAAAAGAACAAACGGGTCAGTATCAAATTTGTAAATTGTTTTTCCTATATTTTCGTAAAATCTCAATTCATCTCTACTTTGCCATACCCCTCCGTGTAAAAAAACAATTAGGGGGTATTTTTTACTTGTATTGTATTGTTCTGGTAATTCAACTGTAAAACTATATCCACATTTCCATCTCAAACTATCATCTACACAATCTTCAAAATTGTTACTTAAATTCGGTTCCCTAGCTGGAACTTGTTTATTATACCATTCTGCATCAGGATTCCAATGATCATTATTGGGATCTGTCCACCAATAACCATAATTAATCAAAATATTAAACCAACTTGTATCATAAAATCCATCTTTGACTGCTTCTAATGGATCTATGGATGAGGAATAATTTAGATTTGTTAGGGTATTAACTTTTACTTTTATTTTATTATCGCTTGTTTCAAAATTTGGGAAAACGAGATCATCATAAGATGAAAAATCATTATTTCTTTGACAAGGTGGGCAAAAAAGAGATTCAGTTGATGAGTTTTGAGAATTATTTGAAGTAATTTCACTTGTTGCCGTATTCTCGATGGGTAGTGATTCATTTTCTGAACAGGAAAAAGTGAATAAAAAAAAACAAATATATGTCTTCTTCAAATACATATGGTTTACGGTTATAAATGTTAAATATACAAATTACTCTCTGAACCAAATGAAGAGGATATGCCGATGGTTTAGTTATCAATGGGGGTTAGCTTGTAATCATACAATTGTGTTGCAACCAATATATCACTATTATATTCTCTCAATGAATAAATTAAACCATCTTTCATTTTGAAAATCCACACATATTTATTGTCATATTCTCCATTTTTGCCTTCTGCATCTCCCTCTTGAATTATTGCTACACCATTTTCATCGTAAATAGTATCAACTGTATTCAAGATGATACCATTAGGTAGGATTTCAGGAATTATGTTTTTAAAATATTCATCAAATAAATTATCTCTATTCCATAATACCCCTCCTTGTTCAATTATGCCCATCCAAGAAAAAGTAAAATCATTATGAAGTAAACTTTTTGAAACTTCAGGATTTGTAAAAAGATTATCAAAAAATGATTGAGCCATTTTTAGATTTGCTTCTGATTTTAATTCCTTTTCACTTTTTTGAGGTTGATTTTGACAAGAAATTATGAATGAAATTAACATTATTGAAAATAGAATATTTCTCATTTTAAATTGATTTATGATTGATATCATATAATATACAAATTACTCCTTGAACTTAATGAAGAGGATATGCCGGTGATTTGAAGCAAGATTAAATTTTGTTTAACTCAAAAATCTCATAGCTTTCCATAACCTCATCAAAAATTGGTTTTGACACAGGATTTGAACCATCCAAAAATGAATACATAGCATCCTTATTGTGTACAGCAATTTTGAACATTACTGCACTTTTATCTGGGGAAACTGTACCTAAAGTTTTTGTCAAATCTGCAATTTTTCTTCTTTCATTCATTCCCTCTTCAGATTGCATAAAGCCCATAAATTTCTCAAACTTGCCCTCGTTAAGTTTTGCAACAACAAGTATATCTTTCATTTTAATTGATTTTTGATTAGTAATTTTAAAAATACAAATTAGAATCTGAACTTCAATGAAAGGATGTTCCAATCATATAAAAAACCCTCCTAAGTGGAGGGTATAATTATGAAGTAATTTTTTACCAACTTCCTAGCATAATTCTCAAACCTGATCTTACCAAACGTGTTTCACCTCTATTTTTTCTATATTCATCCCAGGCCTTTTGAGCTTGTGAATTTGTTCTTCTGTATGCTCCAGGATCCATTGCAGATTTCATATCGTCAAAACCAACAATTATCCAATGACTTTCTCCATCTGGAGATCTACCCGCAGAAAATCCCCCTAGTAATACTTGGCGATCTTTGGGTCTATATTTTAAGTACTTTTTAAACGCAATTAAATATCTTGCTGGGTCTTCAACATCCAAATAAAAATATCTTTGGATAGGTTTATTTTCTCCTTGGTTAACGACAGTATTTCCCATAGCAGCGCTGTGAGGTTCATCGATGAGTTGGGTTAATTTTGTTAAAAGTAGTTCCCAATCTTTGTCCTGTTTTGGAGTATACTGGTCTCCCATACCATCTAGTGTCCCCGCCCAAATAAATGAATGGCTGTAATTATTGCCGTTATCTCTGAAATGATTTTCATATAAGTATGCATTTACACTTTCGGATGTAGGATTAGATTTAAAATAATCATCCACAAGTTTATAAATGGCTGCCTCATTTTGCGGTTCGACAGTAAAATTATATGATGTCCAATATCTTGTTTGTCCGAGAGATAAATATGAAACAAGAAATGATGATAATAAAATAAATTTTTTCATTTTAATTGATTTATAGTTAATAATAACCAATATACAAATTAGTACTTGAACTAAATCAAGAGGATATGCCGATGATCTGAATTTAAATTGTGGTTAAAGTTTATTTTGTGAAAGAGTAGTGACCTCTTTAAGAAACCAGTTACCATTTACTTTCCTGTAAAAATATAATCCCCTGCCAGATAAGATTTGCTTATAATCTGCATTGTATCTAGAATAATGAGCATCTAATATTAGAAATTCGTTTGTAATATTTATTAATTTCCATTTATCAATTAGTGAATATTTATAATCTTTCTGAACATTTTCCCTAACTGATTTGTAAGCTTCGATCATCATTTTTTTGTCCTTAACTATTATTGGAGTTGAATTGTTAAAAATTGCAGGATATGTAAAATGACTAGCAATTCTTTCGTAATCCTTATACTCAAAACCTTTTGAGTAATCCATCCATTGTTTTACAATTTGACTTTCTAGAACTTTATTTTCTTGTGAAAAAACTAATCCAAAGAAAAATACTGCAGTCAGGATAAATAATATTTTTTTCATTTTTAATGGAATATCAGTTAGCACCCTCCTAAAATTAATATAGGAGAGGTGCATATTATGTAAACAATTGTAGGTATCAAATCTTTGTGCTTTAGTTTGAAGACGTTGAAGACACAATCTCTAGAATATATCTTGATTCCCAATTAATTCGTTCAAGTTTATCTAAATCTAATGATTTGATTGCTGCCCCCTCACCTGACAAATGTTTCATTAAATTGGACATTGAGTCAAAAGCGTCGTAAGTCATAAATGATGCATAGTCTTGACCTTGTGGAGTAATTTTAGTTGCATAGCCCCAACCAGTCATTCCTGCAGATTTCATTACTTTCTTAAATCTAGGAGCAACATAATTCTTACTGTCAGAAATTACTTCATCTATATTTTTTGGTGATGCAAAATTGAAAATCACAAATTTTCCTTCTACACCCGAATCAATTTGTCCTTTAATTTGATAGAAGTACCTTCGGTCAGCTTCACCACCACTCCAGCCATCATAGAGTAATTGCGGTTTAACTCCAACAACTTCTTCAGAATTTGTCCACCAGCTTGCCGAAGATGAAACTGTAGCATCTATGTCTTTATAAACATTCACCCACATATAATTATAATCTTTACTTGTGGCATTAAAAGATTTCATTAATGCCCACCAAAGTAAATCACCTTTTTCCACTGCGTTCTGAGCTACTTTTTGGCTATAATTAGTTTCAATTTCCAAAAATTTTTCTACTTGACCCTGAGGAATTTTTACAGGATGAAATACCGCTACTTGAGCAGTTGCAAAAAAGGGTAATAGTAAAAAAGTAAAAAGTATATTTTTCATTTTGATTAATTTATGGTTAATAACTCCCAATATACAAATTAGTCCTTGAACTTAATGAAGAGGATCTGCCGATGATTTAATCTACTCTCGTGTAGTATTCAGCAAAACCGTTACCTAACGAGTCAAGTGCGGAAGGATGAAAAGGTGAAATTATTAACTTAGACAAATGGTTTTTTCCATAATCAACTTCAAATTCCATCTCGATGTAATCTTTGTCAGGACCACTCCATTTACCTAGCCCTTCACCAAGCCAACCTGTCCCATAATACACTTTCTTTTTGAGTTTGTTATCATTCAGTGTGTAAGTCCCAGCTTCTGCAACTCCTTTATCGGTATCCTCTCCAGTGATAGAGTCAATTTTAATTTCGTTCATTAGAAGCGAAAATGAACCTTTCGTATACACTTCAAAAAATATCCCTTTAAATTCTACTGTATCTATCGGTTTACCTCCCTTATAATTTATAGTTCCCTTCCTTATCCAAGCACCTTCTAATAACGACTTTTGGTTTTGTTTACAAGAAAATAATAGACCTACAGATAAGAATAAAATGAAACTTTTCATTTTTATTGATTTATGGTTTAGAATAAATATACAAATTAGTAACTGAACTGAATGAAGAGGATATGCCGATGATATAAAAAAACCCTCCGCTTGGGAGGGGTTATAAATATAATTTACGATTAATATGCTGCTAATCTCCGAAAAAAACCTCTAAGTAGAAAGGGGAGGTCTATACAGATTCCATAAAATTGAAAAGTTTTCAATAATTACTTTTTCTTTTTTTTCTGTACAGCAGCTATCTCTGTCGATAATGGCACTGTATCATATATGTATATTCCCTCAACAACCTTACCATCTACCCATTTAAATGATGAGTGAACAGGGCCTCTTGACTTTTCTCCATTTCTTTTTGAGGTTCCTTCCCACATTTGCCATACATGGGTCCAAACTTGATTATTGTTGTTTTCATCATAAAATGTAGTTTCGACAAAAAGCCAAGGGGCGTTGATATTTGTATATAATTGATGATGGGCAGAAAAACCTGCTTTAATTTCGTCTTTGCTAAAAGTTTCTCTATTTACAGTAAATACAGCATCATCTGCACTAATTTCCTCATGTACTGTAAAATCATTCTTAAAATATCCTTCTATTGATTTGCGAATCATAGAAGAATATTTATCCCCTGTTTTAGTTACACCTGTAATGTCTTGAGCAAACGTAAATGAAATACTCAGTAAAAAAAAGATTAAAAATTTTTTTCTCATTATGATAAATTTATGGTTAATAATAACCAATATACAAATTAGTACCTAATGTTTATATTTTGTTGGAAACTTTATAATCCCAATAATAACAATACTTACCTAAGGTTTAGCAACTACTTTAAGATTCAAATCATTAACACTTTCCACCAACTTTTATTGTACATATGGTGGAAGGATGCAAAACCACTTAAAAAACTGTCTAAACTTGTATCATATTTGTTAGGTACTTGGTTCAGGTAAAATAAGAATGTTTGTTTTTCATGGGGGGCTTTTTCTTTTCTTTCTTTTTTACTCTTTTTTCTTTCTTTTCTTTTAAAGCTGTTTATATACTATTTATAAGCATTATAATTATTATAGTATTGTTAGTAGATGTTTATTATTGCTGAAAATTCTGTAATGCAAATTTTACCATTAAACAACCTATACAATGTATTTACAAGTTGCAGATTATCAGTAATTTTTGTTTCTTTTTAGTTTTATTTTTAAGTGTAAATAAATACCATAAAATAAGTTGGAATTACATCAGAAAGGTTTAGCAGGAGAGTATTATGTTTTAGCACAACTAACTGCAAGGGGTTATAATGCATCTCTTACACTTGGAAATACCAAAGGTGTAGACATACTTGTATATAATGAGCAAACTAAAAAGGGGTATAAGGTAGAGGTAAAAACTACAACCAATAAACTAACAAAATTCAAACGTTTTGAAGAATGGCATACTGATAAGGTATATTATTGGATCATGTCCTCTAAACATGAAAACATTATTGAGGATGACTTGGTGTATTGTTTTGTTCATATAGAAGATGTGGGTTCACTTCCTAAATTCTTTCTTGTAAAAAGTAAGGATGTAGCAAAGTATGTGAGAGAGCAACATGTGTTTTACCAAAAAATACCAAGAGAAAAACCTGTTAAAGATGGATCAATGCGACAATTTAGGATAGATGTAAATGATCCAAATGGGTATGAAAATAATTGGCATATATTAGATAGTTAAAACTTTACACCAATATGTTTAATAGCATATCTAAATTTATACTACAGTCCCAAACGGCTGAGCTTAAAACATCTTTTTACCCAAAAGAATATCTTGATTTAGATGTAAAGTTTTCCTTTGGAATGGGAACTCCTGCTAAAATATCGTGGGTTAGTATTCATAACAATGATATAAGAAACACAAAAGGTATTAACTGTGTTTATCTCTATTACAAAGAACAAAATGTTTTGATTTTAGCATATGGTATAATGGAAGCATTTGTGGGAGGTGATACATGGTCAAATGAAGTTTCTGAAGGTAATCCCACAATTACACAATTTTTTGATAGTAATGCCTTTGGTAAACCTTACAGGTATGGTGACTCATTTGTTTACAAAGCATATAAACCTGAAATAGAAAATGAAACAGTTACGTTTAAAAACTTAAAAGGGAATAATGTATCAAGCAAACAGTTTGATAAGGAACTTAACTACTTAGTTGAAATTTATGCTAAGGTTATTAACCTTGAAATAAGAGACGAAGAATCTTCATACAGCAAGGGTTTATTCTACATGGAAAAACAACTTGAAGATTTTATAATTAATAATTGGGATAATACCGAGCTTGGGAAAAAGTATGATTTGATATATGAAAATGGTGATTTAATAAGTAAACAGTACAAAACAGATATAGGTATAATAGATATTCTTGCAAAAGATAAAGCAACTAAAAACTATGTAGTTATTGAGTTAAAAAGAGACCAATCAAGTGATGATACTTTTGGACAACTTACAAGATATATGGGATGGGTAAAAAGACATCTCAAAGATGAGAATGTAAAAGGAATAATAATTGCAGGGAGGTATGATAAGAAACTTGACTACGCATTAGAATATGCTCCTAATGATACGGAGGTTTTTATCTATAATGTGTCTTTTACTCTTAATGAGTTTAAAAAATAAAGTAGCAAGTTTTATTTTATTGTTTTTTCAATTTTTATTTTGACTTGTCTACTCTGAGAACCCTTCTTAGTTTTAGGATTTTTTTTTCTTTCTATGTGATATCTTTCGTAATAGTTTTTATAATCCATTCTTAATTTATCTTCGGTTTGTATTTCTTTAAACTGTCCGATTATAAATAAGAGTGTTATTAAAAATCCTATTAATAAGATAGCTACACTCATAAATTTATTTCTTTTTAGATAGTGGGTTTCTGTAAAGGTAGATAATAAGTATAACTGCAAGAGGCAAACCCCAAAGAAAAGTATAAACGGAATCATCAGACAGAATACCAAATTTAAAAGCTGAATATAGACAAGAAGATACCCAAGAAACAAGAACAAAAATAGAAAGGTAAAATCTTGAAATTTTCATAACAACTAAAATAAAAAAAGTATGGGAAGAATAGCAGGACAACCAAACAAAGTAACAGCAGAAGTAAGGTGTAAGTTAGAAAACCTAATAGATGGTCTTATAAACTCCATACAAATAGAAGAGCTAAATAATACTCAAAAGTTAAAGATGCTTCAAATAGCATTACAGTATACATTACCTCGTTTACAAGCATCACACATTACTAATGAAAGAGAAGATTTACCTCTATTTATAGATTAGTGCCAAATAAGTGCCAAGAAAATGACTAACTTTAAGCTTAACTTAATTGTAAAGAAAAGGTTTCCACTTATATCGTAGAGCCCATTTATAAAGGGATAAGTGGATAATTTAATTCGTGGAGAAGATGGGACTCGAACCCACGACCTCTTGACTGCCAGTCAAGCGCTCTAGCCAGCTGAGCTACATCCCCAAATTATAACTAATTGATTTTAAATAATTTATAAAAATCAAATTGTTTTTACAGTAGTTTACAATTGTTACAAATCTATTAAAATTGGTCTATTTAGCTAAATTTTGACAGTTAATTTACAGTAAAATAGTGGGGGGTATGGTTTTAATATTTCCTTTTTCCACGGGGGTTAAGGAGTTTTAATATATATATAACCCCATGAAAAATGACAGAAGACAATGTGTTTATTTCTTTAACAATGTTGGTACAATTAATAATCTTGTTATTACCTTTTAATTTAGGGATTAGATATATGAAATTTGAGAAGATTCCTAGTTAAAGAAAAATTTATAACAGATGTAGTCTCAAAACTCAAAGGTTTTTTCTTTTCAACATATTCTCAATATATTTAAGACATTATTAACCATAAAACAATTAAAATGAATAAGCTACTTTCATCACTTTTATTTACGATATTCTTTACAGGATTTACTTTTAGTCAAGACCTATCAAACCCAAAAGGAGGTGGAGTTCTTGACATAATAACAATAATTCCTGGAGATGGATTTTCTGACATGACATTTGAGGGTCAAATAAGTGGATACGGAAGTGTTTACGTAGCATTTAAAGTAACATCAATCAATTCATCAAAAAATAGTGGCACTCTTGACGGTCAAGGAAGGACTATTTTAGAAAATGGGACTCTTATAACTACACCTTTGAAAGGAACTTGGAAAAGAATGGGAGCAAATGTTAAATTTTATTTTACTGATGCTATAAATAATGGTGCATTAAACTTTGTGATGTGGGATGTTAATCTTTTGAAGAAAAAAGCTGATGTTAAATATTTTGAATTGCACGAGGCAGAAAATTAAATTCTTGGCATATCCTCTTCATTAAGTTCAGGTACTAATTTGTATGTTGTTTATTAACCATAAATCAATTAAAATGAAGAAATTACATTTACTTATATTTTTAATTGTATACAATCTCTGTTTTGCTCAGCTTGACAAAGTTATTGACCCCGAACTTGTGGGTGTTTCAGCAAAGAGATTAAATAGGGTATCAGAAATATCAAATAATTATGTGTCTGAAGGCAAAGTTCCTGGAATCGTTACTATCATAGCTAGAAAAGGAAAATTAATTTATTTTGAGGCTTTTGGGAATCGTGGTATTGATGATAAGAGGAAAATAAAAAAAAATGATCTTTTTAGGATATACTCTATGACAAAACCAGTCACTGCTTTAGCCGCGATGCAATTATATGAAAAAGGAAAATTTCAATTAAATGACCCTATCACAAAATATGTCCCTGAGCTTAATAATTTGAAAAGATATAATTCAAAAGGGGGATTAGTAGATGTCAAGACAGAAATTACAATGCAACAATTATTAACTCATACTGCAGGTTTTACGTATGGATGGGGAGGTGGACCAGTTGCTAAAAAATACCAAGAGGCAAAGTTGTGGGAATCGAGTAGTTCAAAAAAATTTATTGAAAAAGTTTCATCTTTACCTTTATTGTATGAACCTGGAATTAAATGGCATTATTCAATTGCAGTAGATATTACAGGTGTAATAATTGAAAGACTCTCTGGGAAGACCTTTTCGGAATATCTAAATGATAATATATTTATACCGCTTGGTATGAATGATACTTTTTTCGAAGTACCTAATAATAAGCTTAATAGATTTTTACCCAATCACTATTACGATAAAACAAACAACTCACTATTAACAATTAAGGAGGACAACACAAACATAAAAGCTGGGACTAACTATGAAAAGGTAAAATTTTATTCAGGTGGTGGAGGATTGGTTTCAACAGCAATGGATTTTATGATTTTTTCGGAATGTGTTCGTAATGGAGGGCTTTATAATGGTAAAAGGATTATTGGCCCAAAGACCGTAAAATTTATGACAAAAAATCATCTTTCTAGAAGTCTCTCGGGAAAGGGGGGGAGTGGTGAAAGTCCAGGATGGGACACTACATCTGTTGATGAGGCAGAGTCAGATGGTTTCGGATTTGGTCTAGGATTTGGTTTAGTTACGGATAGCGTTAAAAGTTCTATTATTGGAAGTGACGGGGAATACAGTTGGGGAGGTGCTGCAGGAACAATTTTCTGGATAGATCCTGTAGAAGAAATTTCAGTCATTTCGATGATTCAATTAATGGGTTCGCCCTGGCCTCTAAGACAAGAATTAAAAGTTGCGACTTACCAATCACTGATTGATATAAACGAATAAACAACCATTGTTTATTGATTTTTTTTATTTCTTGTCAAAAGAATCCCGAGATAAAAATTAAATAAATTCTTGGGTCTAAATTATCGGCATACCCTCTTCATTAAGTTCAGGTACTAATTTGTATATTGTTGTTTATTAACCATAAATCCTATCTAATGAGAATTTTATTTAAATTTCTTATATTCCCTTGCCTTCTGTCTGCACAGGTTGATTTTGATCCTGATTTAATGAAAGAAAGGTTCACTAAGAGTATGACAATTGATGAACCTTACAAGCTTACTTGGCTTTCAAAAAAAAGAGCGGATGTTAAAGAAGGAAAAATTATCAAAAAAAACCATATAAGTGAAAAATTTTATCCAGGTGTTAAGAGAGATTATTGGATATACATTCCCTCAAATTATGATAAAAAAAAGGAATCAAATCTGATTATTTTTCAAGACGGAGAGGGATATCTTTTTAGCAAAACCTTTCAAGCAGGAATTGCATTAGACAATATGACTCACTTTGGATTAATTCCTCAAACAATAGGTGTGTTTATAAATCCAGGAGATAAACTTGTGGGTGAAAAGAACATATGGGGTTGGGACACAAGTAACAGAAGTTATGAATATGACTCAATTGATGAAAAATATGCAAATTTTTTAGTTGAAGAAATTCTTCCAGAAATTAAGTCTGATTATAACATTACTGAAAATCCTAAAAAAATTGTTATTGGAGGAATTAGTTCAGGGGGTATTTGCTCATTCAATGCGGCTTGGCACCGACCAGATATTTTTGGGAATGTGATAAGTCACTGTGGAAGTTTCACAAATATTCGGGGAGGAGACAGGTATCCACAAATTGTAAGACAGTCTAAAAAGAAAGATATTAAAGTTTTTCTTCAAGGAGGGGAAAATGATCTCAATCTAGTTGTTGGCTCTTGGCCATCGAAAAATAAAGAAATGGCAGAATCTTTAGAGTTTCGTGAATATGAATACAAATTTATTTATGGTGTAGGTGGACATTCTAATAAACACGGTGGAGAATTATTTCCAGAGACATTAATTTGGTTGTGGTCAGATTAAAGCTTAAAAATTTATCTAATCAAATTGATATATTAGTTTACAAATTGGTTTTAAATAATAAAGTTTTATATGAAGACATATTACAGATTAATCTTAGAAGCAGTTGCTATAATCGGTAGTGTTTTATTTTCTTTTTATATTGAAGATTTAAGAAAAAAATCTGATAATTTGATCTTAAAAAATGCTCTTATAGGAGACCTAATTGAGACAATTGAAGATGACCTTGAGCAATTAAAAAATATTCAAGATATTTTGTTTCAAAGTGAACAAAGTATACTTGATCTATTAAATGATATAGACAAAAATCACACTCAAATTGATAATATTGAGACAATCGAAAAGATACTTTCAATTGAGGTCGGATTTTCATTTTTCCAGAAAGATGGGATCTTTAATGAATTAATTTCTACAGGTAGTTTCGAGCTAATAGAAAATAGGGAACTGAAGAACAACCTTTTAGAAATATTTAATCATCTTAAAGAAAGAAACATAGCTACCTCAAAAGAGATAGATAATTTTAATATTATTTTCAGAAGAGAGATTAATTCAAATTTCAGGATTCGTTTTACATATAATTCTTTTGATGGCAAATTTTACGGCTCAAGAAAATTAATTAATTCAAAATTTAATAAAAATTATTATTTGGGTAATTCATTCTATGGAGCTATTTCCCAAGCTCAGCAATATGTAAATATGTATTCGAGGTTGTTAAGAGATCTTGAAGATTCCTATAAAACTGCTCTAAGTTTATCAAAAGAGGAAAGAGATAATTTCGAAAGATGATTACTCAAAATCAACCACTTAAATCATCGGCATATCCTCTTCATTAAGTTTTAGTGACTAATTTGTATATTTAAGACATTATTAACCATAAATCAATTAAAATGAAAAAAATATTTTTATTACTTATCGCAGCTATGGTAATTAGCTGTTCAGCTACAGGGCCACAGATAACTACAGGGGATGAGAAGTCAAAATCAATTTTAGCTGCACTTGACAGTTACCTAGCAAATGATTACAGTTGGGCTGATACCCTATATTCACCTGAAATTTTGATATATATAAATAGTGTTGAACCAGTTGATGTAAAAACAAATATAGCAGGACTTGCATCTCATCATGAATTATTTAGTGATATTTCCATAATCAGCCCTGTTGGAGAGGGTGGAGCTTATGTTCAGACAACAAACTATAATAATGATGCTGGAGTATGGTCACACGCTTGGTTTGTGTGGAAAGCTACAGGGAAAGCAACGGGAAAAACAATCCAAGTTCCAGTTCATGTTGCCTACAAGTGGGATAAAAACGGGACCATTGCTGAAACATACCTTTTTAGCGATCAAGCACCACAACTTGCCGAGATTAATGCTTCTCAAATGCAATAACTCTATAAAATTAAATGCCATTCTAAAAGACCCTACTAAACAGAGGGTTTTTTTATATCATTGGCATATCTTCTTCTTCTAAATCAGGTATTTCTAAACCTATTATGAGTTTTGTTAAATAGTATTATGGAGTAAACTTTTCCCTTTCATCCTCCTTCTAAATTCACTCTATAGAACTTCCCCACCAATCTATGTTGGGTTTGTAATCTAATTTTAACTCATCCTTTCTTCTTTTTTCAACTTTTTCCTTAATCTTGATTTTGTGAAGGTTCAACCATGTAGTTTCTTTTTCTTTATTATAGATTGGATCAACATCCGGTATTTTTGCATTCGTTGAGATAAGCCACTCTTCAAGAGTTTTATTCAATTTGGCGGCTATTTTAGGATAGCTGTTTAAGACATCAAACTTTTCACCAATATCATTTTTAAGGTCATATAATTCATTTCTACCATCCTCGAAATACTTTATTAATTTCCAATTTCCTAGGCGAATAGCTGCGCTTGGATCTCCACCTTGATTTCCATAATGAGGATAATGCCAAAAAATAGGACGTTTATTAAATGATTCTCCTTTAAGTAAGGGTACCAAACTTTTTCCGTCTACCTTAATAGGATTTTCTATTCCTGCTAATTCCAATAATGTAGGAAATAAATCTGCTCCCATAACAGGAGTATCTATTTTTCTTCCATGAATATCTAAATGGGGTATCTTCATGAAGAAAGGTGTTTTAGTTCCTGCCTCCCATTGATAACCTTTTCCACCTCTGAGCGGAAGGTTGCTTGTTGAAAAGTCGTCTCCAGAAGAAACCCCGCCATTGTCAGATACAAAAACTACTATGGTATTTTTATCTAAATTCAGTTCATCCAAAGTTCTTAGTACAACACCAACTGCATCATCGGTCTGCTCAATTAATCCTGCATAAACAGGGTTATCTTGTTTAATTCTCATTGGAAGTCTTTTTTCCATGAAAAATCCCTCCTCAAGTATACCTTGATTTTCTGCTTTTTCTCTGTATTTTTCCCACTTATCCCTAGAGGTCTGAATAGGTGCATGAACTGCATAAAAACTTAAATACGCAAAGAATGGATTTTCTTTATTTTCTTTGATAAAATCAGCAGTCTCCAGAGCAAGCTTCACAGAAAGTGGAATTCCTTTTTCTTCATGTTTATCAACTAGAAAAGGATTATTGAATGGTGAGAAAAATCCACCAGAATATGGGCCTCCTGCGAAATAGCCACCCTTATTTATTTCAAATCCATGATCTGTAGGTAAAGACTTTTCTTCCTTAGATCCTAAATGCCATTTTCCAGCAAAAAAAGTTTTGTAATTGTTTGACAAAAACACTTCAGGCAGGGTTATCATTTCAAATGGAAGATGATTGACATAACTACTAGGCAAAAGTTTTGTCTCGCGACCATTACTTCGCCAATCTATACCACTTTTAGCACCAATCCAGTCTGTGATACCATGGATAGTTGGATAAAAACCGGTTAACAAACTTGCTCTTGATGGACTACATACAGATGCATTAGCATAGCCTTGTTTAAATAAAGCTCCTTCTTCAGCAATTCTGTCTATGTTAGGGGTTTCATAAAAACTACTTCCCATAACACTTAAGTCATAGTAACCCAAATCATCAACAACTATAAATAAAAAGTTGGGTTTCGAATCTGGTTTTTCACAAGCAAAAATCAAAAAGAGAGAAGTAAATAAAAATATTTTTTTCATCTATTATTAAAATAAATATTTGATCAATTCATTCGAAATTTAAATGTTTTTAAAAATTTAATTATACAATTTCAAAGTTAGTAAGGTTTAATTTTATCTATGTATCGTTTTTTGTAGATTTATTTTATGGAAAAGAGTGAAAAACAAAAATGGATAATCCTAATAATTATTTTGTTTTTAGCAATAGGTGCCACATTATTAAATGAATATGTAACCTAGTTTGTTTGTGTTTTATTATGAAGCGACTAGAGTTTTAAGCATTGACAAACTACTTTTATAGCGCTTTAAAAATATCAACTTACTATTCATAAATCTAAGTTTGGAAACCAGTAATGACTTTAGAGTACTGTCATTTTGAACGATATTAGTGAAAAGTTTTATTTTTTCAAACTCTGAAATTTTCAATTTACTAATTTTGATAAGTACCTGAGGGTGATTATACTGAATATATTTAAGTATCTCTCTCTGAACAACTATTTCATCTTTTATATTAGCTAAGACCCCATATTTAGTTCCATTGTAAAATGATTCTATGGCAATTTTTATATTACTATTTCTAATAAATTTTAGGCCCCCATCATATTTGAGTGAAGTATAAATTTCTTCACTAGGGCTGAAGCCGCGATAATCAATTGAAGCAATTAATAGCTCACTATATGTAAAAGAAATGTTTTCAAGGTCATCATCAATTATTCTAATTAAATTCTCTTTGTCAAATCTAAAAACGCTATCTCTATTTTTAATAGTATTTTCAATTACTTCCAGTTCAGTTGACAATTCCGAAAGCACCTCCTTTTCTCTGTCAATATCATCAAGTGATTTTTGGTATTTGTCAAACCAAAAGGATACAGAAATACCAAGTACTATGACAGAAAATTCAATTACATATTTTAAAACAATTTTCTTCATCGATAATAGGTTCACTAAAATTTAAACTTTTAAATAAATTTTAAGACTCTTTTTAAAGTAATTAAAAAAGAGTCGCATTTAACTTAATTTCACAATTCAAGACCCCTGACACGGGACAATTATTTTTTGCTTCTTCAGCTAGTTCAGTAAATTTGTCCTGATTAATATTTGGTATATTTCCATTTAAGATTAATTCTATAGATGTTATTACCCCATCTTGAAAAGTTAATTGTGCCTTAGTATTTAGTTCGTTTGGATTAAAATCTGCTTCATTTAGAACAAAGGCAAGTTTCATATTAAAACAACCAGCAAGTGCAGAGGCTATAAGCTCCTCAGGATTTGTTCCCAGTTTACCATTTTCATTTTCGAACCTTGTTTTGAAACTATATGGCATATTACTAAATGCACCACTTTGAACATTTAAATGACCAATTCCATCAGCACCGCCACCTTTCCATATTGCATTCACTTCTCTTTTCATTTTTATTTAGATTTACGATTAACAGTAACCAATATACTATAATGCCTAATATAAACCATATGCTATATAGTTTTGAAGGATTTTTGAAGTGGTATATGTAAATCAATATTAATAACTTTTTAAAACTAATCTGCAAAATTAAATAGTATAACAGAATTTAATATGGCACCATCATATTATAATTTTACTTGTTTGAATTACAGTAAATTACCATCAGTTACCTCTATTATACTATAAGATTTTTCATTAGCTTACATTTTTTTAGAAAAAATACATATGTACATTTGTTGTATATTCTTTTTTGAATAAGTTGGTTTATGGTTTTAAGAGCTCTACTTTAAAGAGCTCTTTTCTTTTTTTACCGGCTCTAATATTAGTTTCAAAATATAATTTTACAAGCCATTTCTTATTTAGAATTAGTTTAATTATGTATTAGTTCAGTTATTTGGAAATATGTGAATCCTTAATATATATTTGTTAAAAATATAAAGAAATGGAAATTTTAAAAATAAGTAATAGTTGTATTAATTGTGACAACTTGAACCACGAACTTAAAAGGTGTGGCATACACGAGGTTGAAGTAAGTGAAAAATACACATGTGAAGAATTTAGAACAGATTCTGCATAGTTTACTTTATCTCACTTTTAAAAATTAAAAAAGAGCCTCTTAGGCTCTTTTTTTTTGTCAAACAATAACAAATTACCTTAAATTATTCAACGTTGAACATATTAGGCTATTTTTTAATGATTAAATTTTAAGAAACATAGTATCTAAAAAATTAAATTATATAAACCAAAAAAATTAGATTATGAAAATTATAAATGAATTTAAAGAATTTGCCTTAAGAGGGAATATGATCGAAATGGCAGTTGGAATAGTTATAGGTGCGTCATTTAATTCAGTTGTTGATTCACTTGTAAAAAATATTTTATTACCACCACTTTCTATGCTATCACAGGGAATAAATTTTCAAGAAAAAAAAATAATTTTAAGAAAAGCAACTGAGAGCTATAGTGAAGTATCTATTGAATATGGATTATTTATAAATAATATCGTTGATTTTGCCATTGTAGGATTCACCATATTTTTAGTAATTAAATTATTTAATTCCTTAAGGAAAAAGTCTGAAGATATTTCAGATAAATCAGTTGAGACACCAAAACAAATTATTTTATTGACTGAGATTAGAGACCTTTTAAAAAAATCTTAAACCTATTTAATAATCAAAGGGCATCACTCAAATTTAACATAAAGCATGTTCTGAAATCTTTGTATATTATAGCTTTAATATAAATCAATTTAAAATGAAAAAGTTTTTAATCTTAATGATATCCGTAGGGATTCTTAGTTGTGCTAATAATAAGACAGAACAAGTTTCCACAATCAAAATAAAAGATGAGAAGGCTCAGAAAATTTCTAAAATGATGGAGAGTTATGTAAATAATAACTTTGATTCAAGTATTATTTCTGAAGATGCTAAAATTAAATTTAACCAGTTAGAAATGACTAAAACTGATTTTGAAAATTTGGTAATCACTCATCATGCCATGTTTAATGAGATTAGTTTTCCAGAAGGTTGGATGGAGACTGTGAATTATATTGGCGCTGACGTAAAAAATGCTGGAGGCAAGTATGCTGACGATTATGGAAGTACTTGGACAAGTCATTGGAGTGACTGGACTGCAGTATCAAAAATTTCTGGCGATACAATATCCAACCACTGCTTTTTTGGTTACAAATGGGAGAATGACAAAATTGTGGAAGTAAGTGCTATTTTTCCAGATGAGGCTTTCAATAAAGAACTCGCAATGTTCATGGAAGCCAATAAGAAGTAATTTTTTTTAAAATTTAAATTCTTTTTTGGTGAGGTAATAATTATCAAACCTTACGAGAGTTCAAAAAAATAAACTTTAAAAAAATTGAAAAGACAATTTATATTTCTTTTCATAGTTATAGTTAATCAAGCTAATTGTCAAAATAAATTCGATAGTTTATTTTTAAACTCTCCGAGTGAGAGCATTAATAAAATAAAATTAGAATTCAATGATGATTATGGTAACAAAACTTTTCTACCCTTAACTTTTATAAAAGGGAAAGATAAAGGAATAGTATTTACCATTTTAGCTGGAGTTCATGGGGCGGAATATGCTCCTATTATAGCAACACAAAAACTAATTAAAAAATTTGAAGTAAAAAGGTTATCAGGGACTATAATTATACTTCCCATAACAAATATTGGAGCATTTTATTCGAGTACCCCATATGTAAACCCGATTGATAATTTAAACATAAATAGAATTTTTCCCGGTAATAAAAATGGAAGCGTATCAGAAAAAATAGCACACTTTATAGCAACAAAAATTATTCCTGTAAGTGATGTTTTTCTTGACGCTCATAGTGGTGACGCCAATGAAGATCTTTTACCTTTTGTATGTTATTATGACAATCAAAACTATCCTTTTCAAACTAAAAAGGCAAAAGAGTTGTCTGAATATAGCGGCTTTGAAAATGTAATATCTTATCCATATACAATTAAAAATAGTGAGCCTGCACTCTATGCATTTAAGCAAGCTACTCAAGTTGGGAAAATCGCGTTAAGTTTTGAAAGTGGTAAACTTGGATATCTTCAACCAAAAGCAGTTGACAGAATTTTAAGAGGGTATTATAGAATATTCGATAAATTAGAAATGTATGAATACAATGATCTTGAGGATAAAACAAAATTCAAAAGGTTGAATAGTCCCTATTATATAAAGTCTAAATTTCAAGGTATTTTATATTCAAAGTACAAGGCTGGAGAGAAAGTACTTAAAAATAGAGAGTTGGGTTTTATTACAGATGAGTTTGGTAAAATTATTGAAAGATACTTTGCCACCAAATCGGGGACTATTTTGTATATGAAGGGTACCCCTCCTGTGAATATTGGTGATACCGTATTTAGCATAAGTCCTAACTAATCAAAAATGTTTTAGATTAATGAAAATAAAAAATAGCAAGTTAGAGGACTTGGATACCATTTTCAAATTATATGAAATAGCGACAGCCTATATGAAATCAAAAGGGGAAGTAGCTTGGCCAAAATTTGAAAAAAAAATGATAATAGCTGAGATAAAAAATAAATCACAATGGAAATTAGAGATCGATGGACAAGTTGCTTGCGTCTGGGCAACTACTTTAAAAGATGAGTTGATCTGGGGAGAAGACAACGCGCCTTCACTTTATATTCATCGTATTGCGTCGAATCCTTCATTTCGGGGGCAGAGATTGGTGGGGAAAATTTTAGACTGGAGCAAAAAATATTGTATCGAAAACAAACTTAAGTTTGTAAGGATGGATACGGTAGGGTTAAATAAAGGACTAATTAAGCACTATGGAAGTTTTGGCTTTGAATTTTTGGGCATAAAAAAACTAAAAGACACAACAAATTTACCAGAGCACTACAAAGAGGATGACGTTTGTTTATTTCAAAAAGAGCTTTAATAGGAGATTACGCTTTTTTAAAACCCTTTTATTAAATCTCTAAAAATATAAAGGAATTACCATCCAGAAAGATAAAATCTAATTATGTAAATTGTATATCATTATAAATTAATTTAAAATGAAAAAACTGTTTATTATTAATCTTCTTCTTTTTGGACTATTAGCTTGTAATAACGCTCCAGCAACAATTGAGAAAGAAACAACCAAAGATAATGGGGAACCAGATTTACCCCATACTTCAGCTGAATGGAAAATATGGGCTTTAAGTACAGCAGCACCTCCGTTTATAGCAGCGAATTGCACTGTAATTGATTCTGACGGGGAAACTATTTTACGAGAAGGGACAAATGGCTGGACTGCAATGGCTGGAAATCCTAGGGGGATGTCTGATCCTGAAAATGGATGGAAAGATCCACATGAAGCAATGCCAATGGTAATGGATGCACAAGGTATGAAATGGATAATGGCTGCTATGTCAGGGCAAAAGCCTAAACTAGATCGAGATGGTTGGATGTATATGCTCCATGGAGACATGGGAGAAGATAATTCGAAACCAGGTGTTTTTAATAAAGAGGATGCTAAAGAAGGGCTTTGGATTGAATCAGGTCCTCACTTGATGCTAATGCCTAAAGATCCTTCCTCTTTAAAAGGTATGACAACAGACTTTAATTCAGGGGGACCATATATTATGTTCGAGGGAACAGGACTCGATCATGTTATGATTCCTGTTGAGGGATATTATGATTATCAACCTCAAAAATAACAAATCAAAACCCTCCTATATGGAGGGTTTTTAGTTTTTAAAATATCCTTTTTATAAATTTTATTACTTCTTTGTATATTGCTTTTCTAAAAACATAAATCAATTAAAATGAAAAAATATATTTTTATTTTCTCTACACTTATAGCCATATCCTTTTTTTCTTGTCAAAATGATGGAGGAGTTTGGCTTGGTGAAGGAGATAGTTACGGAAAATCATACACATTTGGAACACAAGCTGAAATTGATAACCTACAGGATTTAGCTAAAGCATACTCAGATTTAGATCTTGAAAAATCATTTCCATACTATGCTGATGAATTTTTAACTGATAAGTTTAAAGAAAATCAAGCCAAATGGGCAGATGCAATGGAGAGCTTATCTATGGTTCCATATAAAATAATTCCTTTACACCAGAAAGATGGTGATTTTAAGCAGGTTTTGGCTTGGTCCAAAGAAGAAAGAATCTTTAAAAATGGATCTTACCAGAAATTAGATTTAATGGAACAATTTGTTCTCGACAACGCTGGGAAAGTCAAAGGATTTAAACAATGGGTAGCAATAGACTCTGCAAATTACGGATTCCCCTACGGAGGTAAATTTTTTGGTAGAAAAGAAAGTGAGTATACAGGAAGACCTTTTGTTTTTTCTAATAGAAATGAAACAAAGATTATAGAGCAAATGGTTGAAAGTTATAATAAAATGGACACAGAAGGTATGAAGATGGCTTTTGCAGATGAATTTGTTTTTAATGATTATAGGGGTCAAAAAGCTACGTATAAAAAATCAGATCTAGCAAATTTTTTCAAACCCTTTAGATCCGTAAATTGGAAACTCAATGCAATAATTCCAATTAAAATTGCAAATACAGATGCTGCAAGTGGTGTAATTGTAAGAGGTACAGAGTCAAGAGTTTTTAAAAATGGGAGAAAATGGAAAAAAGATCTAATGGAAATCTATTATTTCGATTTAGAAGGTAAAATTTCCTCCATGGAACAATTCGCTAAATAAATAGATAACCCTCCAAGATAAGGAGGGTTTTTTAAAACTATATTTTGTTAAACAGAATCAATATTATAAATACCCTCATAGTTATTTCTGTGGGGGTTTTTGTAATTTTAAAACATTATGAAAAAGTTAAAATGAAAAAAATCAAATTATTATTAGTTCTATTTATTATCTCTGCTTCCCTAAGTGGACAAACAAGAAACTTTGGTGAAAACATAGAAGAGGGAAGTATAATTGAAAATTCTAAAGTTCAAAATTTATTTTTGGTTAAAGGAAAATTTAATGCAAAACTAAAAGCCAAAGTAACTGATGTTTGCCAAATGAAAGGGTGTTGGATGAAATTAGATATAGGCAATGAAAAAGAAATTATGGTCAATTTTAAAGACTATTCATTTTTTGTACCTAAAAATATAATTGGCAAAAATGTTATAGTTAGTGGTAACGCTTTCAAAAGAAATATATCGATAGAAGAGTTAAAACATTATGCTCGTGATAGAGGAGAATCAGAATCAGCTATAAGTTTAATTGTTGAACCGAAAGAAATATATTCCCTGACTGCTAAAGGGGTTGTCCTTTCACCATAAAATCAAAGAATTGAAAAGAGTTTTACTTTATTTATTTTTTTTGTTTGCTATATCTAGCTGCACTAAGGAATTTGTTTTAGACATAATAGTGAATCCTCCTGAGGGAGGTTCTGTTTTTCCATCTGATGGTACTTTTAAAAATGGGACTACAGTTACTCTTAACGCCACACCAAATAATGAATATGTTTTTACAGGATGGTCAGGTGATGCAATTGGGAATAATACCTCTGTTCAAGTGACTGTAGATGATAATAAAAGTGTAGTTGCAAATTTTAGATTAGTTCAATACGAACTAACTACAAGTGTAAATGGACAAGGGAGTATAACAGAAACAATTATAAATACAGGCAAAACAGATTATGACTCAGGTACTAAAGTAAGACTTGAAGCTGTTCCTGCACAGGGGTATTATTTTAAAGAGTGGTCGGGAGATTTACAGGGAGATACAAACCCTGCAGATCTTATAATAAATAGCGTTAAAAATGTAACGGCAACTTTTGAAAAACTATCTTACGAACTTCGAATTCAAACTGTAGGTGAAGGTACGGTAACCGAAGAAATTATTAGTACTGGAAAATCTACAGATTATCTTTATGGCACTACAGTAAGATTAACAGCAACCCCTGAAGAAGGATCTGACTTTTATGGCTGGGAGGATGAAGAGGTTCTATCCACAGACAATCCTTTTGATATTACCATTTCTGAGCCGAAGTTTATTAAAGCTTTTTTTGAATACGAACTTTTTAACGAGGTTGTAGGCAAATGGAAAATAAAAAAGAAAAGACAACAGCAGCAACAAAAATCAAGAATCTATGACGTTAAAAGTATAGTCTTTAATCAAGATAAGAGTTTTAAGTTAAATTATTCTGCAGGGCAGATAAGCGGGACTTTTTCTGTTGATTCTAACAGTGCTATTACACTTAATGGCAGTGGATCTCTTTCTAATATCGTAGTAGTTGATAATCAAATTAATTTTAATTTAAATGTGACTTCACTATTTGAATTCGAAGTAACTGGAACAAAAGATCAGGATTATCAGCCAAACAGAACAGCAATACTAGATCAAAATTTTGAGCAAGCATTAATTGATTTAGGTTACGATGATCTTATTGACGGCTTTGTAAATGATTCTGAATTGATAGCTATAAATGATCTTGATTTGAGTGATAGACAGATTACAGATTTTTCAGGATTAGAAGAATTTATAAATCTTGTTACTCTAAATCTATCAGGTAACATTCTCTCTGACGTACCCCTTGTAAATTTAAATAAACTTACTTCACTTAATTTAAGTAATACGGGACTAACTCAAGTAGATCTTTCTCAAAACAATAATATTACTACTTTAGACATAACAAATAATCCAAACTTAAGTTGTGTTAAGGTAAGTTCACAGATATTCCAACAAATACCTTCAGGCTGGATTTATGACGACGTAACAAGTTTTGGACTTGAAGATTGTCCCAAATTATTACTTATCTCAGGTGAAAAAAGTCAAGTCATTTGTAATGGCCAGCCCATAGATCCAATTGTGTTTGAGTATGGTGGGGAAGGGGTAAGTGTAAATACAGAGACATTACCCTCAGGGTTGGAATCTAATATTGTTAATGGTGAATTAACAATATCAGGAACACCCATCTTTACAGACGAGAATTATACTTTCTCTGTTTATACTTCAGGTTCAAGTACTAATTTTAGTCAAGCCTCACAGACTATTTCATTAACTAAAAATGAAAACTCTTCAGGTATTAGACTTATTTCAGGCTCTTTTAATCAGACAATAAATGTTTTACAAACTATTCAACCAATAGTTGTAACATATACTGGAGCAGCAACTGGATTAAATATCGTTGGCCCCGACGATGAAGGAGAAATATCGCAATCTGGTAATAATTATACCATTAACGCATCTTTTACAGCTGCTGGAACCTATAGTGGAACGATAACCACAATAAGTGATGGAGGTTGTCCTGAAGTGGTTCAAGATATTGTCATAACGGTAAATCCAGCACCTGTTACAAACACAGGAGTCACTGATACTAATAATAATTCAGCTAATGACTCAAATACTAGTGATACATCAGCAAGCAGTCAATCTGGAACTTCTTCTACAACAAATAATTCTTCTAGTTCACCTGAAACATTTTCAGTAAATGTGAGTGCTGCTAGTTTTAGTGATTATAG
>CACMHY010000009.1 GCA_902613595.1 uncultured Bacteroidota bacterium | reverse complement strand
ATTGACAAGTCATTTTTTTGGACTTGATTATTTTACAGCCTCTTGGCAGGCTAGTGTTTTTGAAGAAGATTTCTATTTACCCAACCTTGATCAAGAGAAAATAGAATTTAGTAAGCTTTCGAATTCATTAAGATTGAATTATTCTGGTGCTGAAAAAATGCTTTCGCTGTACAAAGAGGAATTCCCAAGCAGTAGTTTAAGTGAAAATATAGATTTAGAAGTGGCAAACTATTATTTTAAAAATGAAAAATATCGTTATGCGCTAAAATGGTTTAATAGGATTTCTGAAAATTCTGTCCTTAAATTAGATCGTCCGGAGTTTAATTTTAATAAAGGGTATTCACTTTTTTCAGCTAAAAAGTATAAGGAAGCAAGACCATTTTTCCAAAAAGTAAAAAATGATAAAAAATATCAGTCTGATTCACATTATTATCTAGGCCATATTGCATACCAACTAGAAGATTTTGACTCTGCTCTCTCCTCTTTTGGTAGAATCTCAGATCCTACTAAAAAAGAGGACTTAGCCTATTTTCAAGCTGATATGAATTTTCGTTTGGGTCGATTTAATCAGGCAATTGATTTAGCTAAAAAAGCATTAGAAAATTCTAATGAGGCTGAAAAATCAGAGCTTTCAAAAATAATTGGAGAAAGTTATTTTAATCTTAAACTTTATTCTGAGGCTATCCCTTTTTTGGAATCTTACAAAGGTAAAAAAGGGAAAATTACAAGTACTGATTTGTACCAGCTAGGTTACGCATATTTCAAAGAAAAAGAGTTCACAAAAGCTATAAGTCAATTCAATCAAATTATTGGTGAGAATAATGCGCTTTCGCAAAACTCTTATTACAACCTTGCAGAATGTTATTTAAATACAAATAATAAATCTGCTGCTTTAAACGCATTTAAAACTGCATCCAATATGTCTTTTAATCCTGATATAAGTGAAGATGCTTTTTTGAATTACGCTAAACTGAGCTATGAGATAGGGAATCCATTTGAAGATCCTCCAAAGGTTTTAGTCAATTTTCTTAAACTATATCCAAAAAATGAAAATCAAGGTCTTTTAAGAGAGTTATTGATAAGTTCTTACACAAGAGCAGGAAATTTTACTGCAGCAATTGAAATTTTAGAAAACGACAATAGTTTTAAAAATAATAAGACTTTTCAAAAAGTATTAATCCTAGACGCAGTTAATAAATATAAAAACGCAAGTTATTCTGAAGCAAGTCAATTGTTTAGGCGATCTTTAAAATTGAAAGAAAATAAAAATTTAGAGGCATACGCTTTGTATTGGCTTGGCAGGTCAGAATATGAGCTGAATGAGTTCGATAACGCATTAGATACATTTAAGCAGTTTAAAAGAAATCTTAGAAAAGAAACGGTTCCTAGTTTTAAAAGACTGAACTATGATATGGCCTACATCTATTTTAAATTGAAAGAATATGAATATGCACTTCAATATTTTAAAAATTTTAATTTGGACAATGATTCATTTGATACCTCTTACCAAAGAGATACTTATTTAAGAATGGGTGATTGCCACTTCGCTTTGAAGCAATATTGGCCTGCAATGGAAAACTATAACATATCTATTGCCTTAGATCAAAAATTAGGTGCTTACCCAAATTTTCAAAAAGCTATTAGCTATGGATTTGTAGATAGAAATTCCAAAAAAATATCTACTCTGAAAAAGATAATAATTGATTATCCTAATGATGATTTAATTGATGACGCTTTATTTGAGTTAGCCTTAGTATATAGTGAAGAAAAGCAATATAAAAAATCAATATCAACTTATGATCAACTAATATCGAGTTACGAAATCAGTCCTTACATTGGCAAAGCTGCACTTAATAAAGGTCTTATTTTGTATAATCAAGAAAAATATGAATTAGCCGTTAGGGTTTTAGAAGATGTGGCAATATCTTTCTTTAAATACGAAATCGGCCTGCAAGCAATAACTACACTTAAAGAAATTGCCATTGATCAGGGAAGGGTAAAGGATTTTAATAATTGGATAAAAAATAATAACCTAAATCAGTTTAGTGATATTGAGCTTGAAAAAATACAATTTATTTCGGCAGAAAAACAATTTCTGGATGGTAATAAAAATAATGCTTTAAAATTATTTGAAGAATATCTGGAAATCTATCCAAAAGGAGCCTATGTAAGTGGGGCATCCTACTATTTGGCAGAGTTGAATTTTGAAAATGGACTTAATGAAAAGGCTTTGTTTTTTTATAAAACATTAATTGAGGATAAAGTTTCAACTTATACAGAAAAAGCTCTGGTTAGAATTATTGATATCCTTAAAAATGATTCAAAGCAATCTGAAGCAATATTTTATATGGAAAGATTATCCAATGTAGCCTCATTTAAACAAAACAAGCGTTTTGCAAAATTAAATTTGATGAAGGCATATTTTGCTACTAATGAATATCAAAAGGCTTTAGAAGCCTCTAACAATGTTTTGGATTATGATGATTTAGAAAATCCAATTAAATGGGACGCATTAACAATTAAAGCTCGTTCATCGTTATTACTAAAAGACAGTGTTGGAGCTTCTGATATTTATTTGCTTTTAGAAAAGTCACCAGATGAGCTTGTTGTCGCGGAAGCACTATATTTTAGGGCGAATCTTTTACATATAGATGGTAAATATGACCTGTCTAATGATTTAATTTCACAAATATCTATCTCTACAAATCAAAGTTCAATTTGGAATGCTAAATCCCTTTTATTACTAGCAAAAAATTATTATTTAATGAATGATCCTTTTCAGGCGATTTTTGTTCTGGATTCATTAATAAAAAACTTTGAAACATACGATCAGATAGTTTCTGAGGCTGAATTTCTTAAAACAAAATTTGAAAATTTATTGAAAAATAAAAATCAAAAGGATAATGGGTAAGAAAAGATTAATTTTATTTCTTTCTCTTTTGTCAATTTCTATTTCTTATGATCAGAAAAAAGAAAACTATATTGATACGGAAAGCATTGTCATAGTAAAATCTTTTACACCGAGCCTTTCGGATGCATTTAAAATTAAATCGAATCCATTTATATCTGACTCCATTTCAAATACCAAATTTGAGCTAGTATATAATCTCAAAAAAATTCCTGTCATTTCAACCTTTGAGCCAAATAAAGCCACACCACTAAAATTAAAACAAAAGATATTGTACAATCCTTTTAATACTTTTTTTAGTGGAGCTTTTGGAAATAAAAATCAATTATTTTTTAATATTTCAAGTCTTGTTGAGATAGATCGAAGTCAAAGATTTGGATTAAATTTTTATAAAGATGGTTTTGGAAATGATATAGATAATACAATGCTACGCAGTAATCAGAATTATAATGAAATTGGTTTTAATCATAACCTTAGAAGTAACCAATATAATGTAAATACCCAATTTAAGTTTTCTAAAAGCTTAAATAATTATTTTGGATTAAATGAAAATGTTTGGGATCAAAGTTTTCTTAATTCAATTGATCCACAGATAAGAAGAAATAATTTTAAAGTGAGATCAAATTGGAATTGGTATGATTATTTTTTCAACGACTTTGTTTTGCAAGCTAATTTGTCTACTGACAATTTTGGTTCAATAGAAAAACAAATTGGTCTGAGTGCAAATTTTGGGTCTGAATTAGCTAGAGGTAATATTAAAGGTAAAATAAAAATCCAGGGTTTAAATTCAAGATTTGTTAGCTCGTATTTTGAAAAAATTCAAGAAGAATATTCCCAATCTATGAGTTCTTTAAGTATGTTTTGGCAAAATACTAGCAAGGATTTAAGAATTAAGATTGGAGCTGGAGTAACTTATTTCTTGGGCATTGATCAAATTTCAAATGACCTTATTTATTATCCTGAAATTGAAATTCTGTACCAAAAGAAAGAAGATAAAATTACTTCATATTTGAATGCCTTGGGAGGAGCTAAATTGAATTCATATAGTTCACTTACAGATGTAAATCCATACATGGCACCAACAGCACATCTAGTTCCGACTTTCAATAAGTATAATATTCAATTAGGAATTCGATCTCGATTAGCTTCAGTATTGAATTTTGATTTTGGATTAATATTCGATGAAGTTGAAAATTATAATTTTTATCAACGATTGCCCTTTGATAATGAAAATGAATTAGAGTCATATAGACTATCCAATGCATTTGAGAGCAGATATCTTGATTTGAGTTTTTACGGATTTAATGCTTCAATAATAATTAATATGATAAAGGATAATTTTATTCGTTTTGAAGCTAGCTATAGATTTTTTGATACTCAACAGGAAGAGATTTTGTGGAATATCCCTTCACTTCAAGCTAATTGGGAGAGTCAAATTAAGTGGAATGATCACTTGGCATTTTCTTTTAAAGGTTCAATGTGGGGAGACCGAAGCGCTGCTGTCAGACCAATTTTTTTAGATCAAGAATTATCCAGTGATTTATTAATAAACGAAGAAATACTTCCAATCTTTATTAGATCATCAGCTCATATCACCTATAAATTGACTAAACAGTTTGATCTTTTTTTTAAAGGAAGATTTAATTCAAAAGGAATTCACGGAAGATGGTCATATTATCCCGAGCCACCCTTTCTGATTTTAGGGGGGATAACCTATAAATTTGATTTTCAATATTAATTTTTAAATTATCAATTTATCAAACCTCTCAAATTGGTAACTAAGTTTGATTTTTCTACATTTGGCATTCGTTAATAGTTAATAATTTATTTTTAAAAATAGATTAATGTTAAAAGGTCCTTACTATTGTCTACTGCTTTACTTAGCAATTTCACTTATCGCGTGTCAGAATAGTGCTGATTTGATTGTACATAATGCTTCTATATATACAATGAATGACAAAATGGAGAAAGCCACTGCCTTCGTTATAAAAAATGGGAAATTTGTTGACGTTGGAGGGGAGGAAATTCTAAAAAAGTATTCAGCAAAAAAAATTTTGAATCTACAACAATTGCCTGTATATCCGGGATTTATTGATTCTCATTGTCATTTTCTTAGCCTTGGTTTAAGTTTACAGCAAGTTGATCTTGTTGGTACTAAGAGTTTTGATGAGGTTATTCAAAGAGTATCCAAATATTCAAAGGGAAAAAATTTAAATGTAATTTTAGGAAGGGGATGGGACCAAAATGATTGGGCCGATAAAGTTTTTCCTAATAAGGCAAGTCTTGATAAATTATTTCCGAACATTCCAGTTGCTCTTCGCAGGATTGACGGCCATGCATTGTTAGTGAACCAAAAAGCTTTAGATCTCGCTGGTATTGATCAAACTACATCAATATCAGGAGGAACGATTGTAAAGGAAAAAGGGAAACTTACAGGCGTATTAATTGACTCACCTATGAAACTAATTAACGCTATTTTGCCTGAGCCATCTATTGCAGATAAAGTCCAGGCTTTAAAGGAGGCTGCAGAAATAGGCTTTGAAAACGGACTTACAACGGTATCAGTAGCTGGATTAAATAAAGATGACATTTATCTAATCGACAGCCTTCATGATAATGGAGAATTAGAAATGCGTGTTTATGCAATGATTTCAAATACAAAAGAAAACATGCAACATTTTTTATCTAGAGGCCCTATTTTAAAAAGTAAATTAACAGTCCGTTCTTTTAAGATATATGCTGATGGTGCTTTGGGATCGCGTGGAGCAGCTTTAAAACACGATTACAGTGATTTTAAATTTCATAAGGGCAAATTTATAACACCAAAGGATTCAATTAAAAAATTAGCTATAAAATTAGCTTCTACACATTTTCAAATGAACACACACGCTATTGGAGATAATGCAAATAGTGTTGTACTTGAAGCTTACAATGAAGCTTTAATTTCGTCTAAAGATCCTAGGTGGCGAGTAGAACATGCTCAAATTATAGATACGCCAGATCTAAATTTGTTCAATAAAAAAATAATTCCTTCTGTTCAACCAACTCATGCAACAAGTGATATGTATTGGGCTAAAGACAGATTAGGTGAGAAGAGGCTTGAAGGAGCCTATGCATATAAAGTACTTTTAGAAAACTCTGGAACTATAGCCTTGGGTACTGATTTTCCAGTTGAGAAAGTTAGTCCAATTTCAACATTTTTTTCAGCAGTTGTTAGACAAGATAAAGATTCTTACCCAAAGGGAGGGTTTTTACCAAAAAACAAATTATCTAGAATGGATGCATTAAGGGGAATGACGATTTGGGGTGCTCACGCCAATTTTGAAGATCAACAAAAAGGATCAATTGAAATAGGAAAAGTTGCTGATTTTATAATTTTAGATAGAGATATAGTTACTATTCCAGAAAATAGAATTTTAAATACAAGAATTGTAGCTACAATTCTTAATGGTAATGTTGTCTATAGTAATCGAATCAATCAAACAATAAATTAAATTAAATACTTTTTGTATTTTGATTGACAATCTAATTAAATACTTAAAATATTTATTAAATTAAACCAAAATAGTTATTATTATTAATTATTTAATAGATCTTAATTAACATTTAATAATACTTATACTATTTTAGCAAAAAAAATATTATGTGTGGTATTTTATGTGCCTTTGAGTTAAAACGTGAAAGTCGTTTACTTAGACCACAAATATTAAAGATGTCGAAAAAATTGAGGCATCGTGGTCCAGATTGGAGCGGAATTTACGACGATTCGAACGCCATACTTTCCCATGAACGATTAGCTATAGTTGACCCGACATCTGGAAAACAACCTTTAATTAGTCCCTCTGGCAAATTAGTTCTTGCGGCAAATGGTGAAATTTATAATCATCGTGAACTACGTTTAGCTTATGAAAATGAATATAAATTTAAAACGCAGTCGGATTGCGAAGTTATATTAGCTCTATATGAAAAAGAGGGAAAAGATTTTGTTAAAAAGTTAAATGGTATTTTTGCCTTCGCGATATATGATGCTAGTAAAGAAGAATATTTTATTGCAAGAGATCATATTGGGATAATACCCTTATACATGGGATGGGATAACGATGGGACATTCTATGTTTCTTCAGAATTAAAAGCTTTGGAAGGGGTATGTAATAAAATTGAGTTGTTCCCTCCAGGCCACTACTTATATAGCAAAAAAAAGAAAATGACTAAGTGGTATCAACCAACTTGGACTGATTACAACAATGTGAAAGATAATACTACATCAATAGAAGATCTTCATGATGCATTAGCAGATGCAGTTCATCGTCAACTAATGAGTGACGTGCCTTATGGAGTCCTCCTCTCCGGAGGTTTAGATTCATCCATTACATCTGCATTAGCTAAAAAATTTGCTTCAATGAGAGTAGAAACGAATGATGCTCAATCCGCATGGTGGCCACAATTACATTCTTTTTCTGTAGGACTAGAGGGATCTCCAGATCTTGCTGCTGCACAAGAAGTAGCTAAAAAAATTGGAACAGTTCACCACGAAATCAAGTTTACAATACAGGAAGGTATAGATGCTATAAATGAAGTTATTTATCACTTAGAAACTTACGACATAACAACAATTAGAGCGTCTACTCCCATGTATCTTATGGCTAGAGCAATTAAATCTTTAGGGATAAAGATGGTCCTTTCAGGAGAAGGAGCAGACGAGCTTTTTGGTGGATATTTATATTTTCATAAAGCTCCAAATTCTAAAGAATTTCATGAGGAAACGGTAAGAAAATTGAACAAACTCCATCAATATGATTGCTTAAGAGCTAATAAGTCCCTCGCTGCCTGGGGTATTGAGGGTAGGGTCCCATTTTTAGATAAAGAATTTATTGAAGTAGCTATGAGGCTTAATCCCAATGACAAGATGATAAATTCAACTCGTATGGAAAAATGGGTCTTAAGAAAGGCTTTTGAAAAATATTTACCAAAAAGTGTTGCTTGGAGGCAAAAAGAACAATTCTCAGACGGTGTTGGCTATAGTTGGATCGATACATTAAAGGATCTTGTTGAAAAAGAGATTTCGAATGAAAAAATGAATAATGCCCACCAGCGTTTTCCAATCCAGACACCTCAAAATAAGGAAGAATTTTATTATCGTAGTATTTTTGAGTCACACTTTCCAAGTGATGCTGCAGCACTTAGTGTTCCATCAGTCCCTTCTGTTGCCTGTAGCACCCCTGTAGCTCTTTCATGGGACAAGGCATTTCAAAATCAAAATGATCCTAGTGGCAGGGCAGTGGCTAATGTACATGAAAAAGGATACTAGTTGAGTTTTATTTTAAGGTTTAGCTTAAAAACTCTTCCTTTTTGAACACTTTTGTGTTAATAACTTACCCTATAATTACAGTGGATACCCGTCATATTCAAGGTGTTAATAATTATATTTGTAAAACAACTTATCAGAGTCGTTGTTTTGACAAATAATGGACCAAGAAATTCAAAAAAATAAGTATTCAGCAGACAGTATTCAGGCTCTCGAGGGAATGGAACATGTTCGAATGCGCCCCTCAATGTATATCGGTGATATTGGACTTAGAGGACTCCACCATTTAGTATATGAGGTTGTAGATAATTCTATAGATGAGGCATTAGCTGGGCATTGTGATGAGATTAAGGTTACAATCAATGAAGACAATTCAATAACGACAAGTGATAATGGAAGAGGCATACCTATTGGGGTTCACAAAAAAGAGGGAGTTTCTGCACTTGAAGTGGTAATGACTAAAATTGGGGCTGGTGGCAAGTTTGATAAAGATTCATACAAAGTATCAGGTGGTCTTCACGGAGTTGGTGTTTCGTGCGTTAATGCATTGTCTGAAGCTTTAATTGCAAAAGTGTATAGAGATGGAAAGATATGGCAACAAGAATATACGAGAGGTAAACCAAAAGCACCAGTCACAAGTATTGGAAATACTGACCTGAGGGGTACTGAAGTAACTTTCAAGCCTGATCACGAAATTTTTAAGCAAACATTAGAATTTAATTTCGAAACGCTTTCTCTTAGAATGAGAGAACTATCATACCTGAATAAGGGAATTAAAATCACCATTACGGATAAGAGAAATAAAAATGAGGATGGAAGTTTTATTTCAGAAACTTTCAAATCTAAAGAGGGCTTGAAGGAATTTATCCATTATTTAGACGAAAATAGGGAACCTATTATAGGAAATGTCATATCAATGGAAGGTGAAAAAAACATGGTTCCTGTCGAAGTTGCAATGATCTACAATACATCTTTTACCGAAAACTTACATTCATATGTTAATAATATAAATACTCACGAAGGAGGAACTCATCTATCTGGATTTCGAAGAGGTCTGACAACTACTTTAAAGAGATATGCGGAAAATTCAGGTCTTTTAGATAAACTAAAATTCGAGATTTCAGGAGATGATTTTAGAGAGGGTCTTACTGCAATAATATCCGTTAAAGTTGCCGAACCCCAATTTGAAGGTCAAACAAAAACCAAACTTGGAAACAGGGAAGTAACATCAGCTGTTTCCCAAGCGGTTTCGGAAATGCTTGAAAATTATTTAGAAGAGAACCCAAGTGATGCCAAAACTATTGTTGATAAAGTAATTCTTGCTGCACAAGCCAGACATGCAGCAAGAAAAGCCCGTGAAATGATCCAAAGAAAAACAGTAATGAGTGGGGGAGGTTTACCAGGTAAATTATCCGACTGTTCCGAACAAGACCCGTCATTATGTGAAATCTTTCTGGTTGAAGGAGATTCAGCTGGTGGTACTGCAAAGCAAGGAAGAGACCGTAATTTCCAGGCCATACTTCCTTTGAGGGGTAAAATTTTAAATGTTGAAAAGGCAATGCAACATAAGGTTTTTGAAAATGAAGAAATAAGAAATATTTACACAGCACTTGGAGTTACTATTGGAACAGAGGAGGATAGTAAAGCTTTAAATATAGAAAAATTGAGGTACCACAAAATTGTAATTATGTGTGATGCAGATGTAGACGGAAGTCATATCTCAACTTTAATATTAACTTTTTTCTTCCGTTACATGAAGGAACTAATTGAATTGGGATATATTTACATTGCAACACCTCCTTTATATTTAGTTAAAAAAGGGCAAAAAAGTGATTATGCTTGGAGTGATGACCAAAGGGATAGATTAATTCAAGATTTTGGCTCAGGTATATCAGTCCAAAGATATAAGGGTCTTGGTGAAATGAATGCAGAACAATTATGGAATACAACGATGGACCCTGAAAGGCGGACCTTACGCAGAGTAACTTATGATCCAGAAGATAAGAAAGCAGATAAGGTTTTTACAATGCTAATGGGTGACGAAGTTCCACCACGAAGAGAATTCATCGAAAAAAATGCTATATATGCTAATATTGATGCATAATTTTTTGGGTAAATAAACTTTATATTTAAAATAATGAAAGTTACAGTTATAGGTGCTGGGAATGTAGGTGCTTCGTGCGCAGAATATATTTCACAAAAGGAAATAGCCAGCAAAGTAGTAATTCTTGATATTAAAGAGGGTTTTGCCGAAGGTAAAGCTTTAGACCTCTACCAGACAGCTACTACACTAGGTTTCAACACATCAATTAAAGGGGTAACTAATGATTATTCTGAAACTAGTGGAAGTGATGTAGTGGTGGTCACCTCTGGAGTGCCTCGTAAGCCAGGAATGACTCGTGAAGAATTGATTGGAATTAATGCAGGGATAGTTCAAAAGGTTTCTGAAAATGTATTAGAACACTCACCTGACGCAATTATTATAGTTGTGTCCAATCCAATGGATACGATGACTTATTTAGCTTTGAAGGCAACAGGCTTGCCTAAAAACAGGATTATTGGAATGGGCGGCGCTTTAGATAGTTCTCGTTTTAAAACATATCTTTCCCTAGCTTTAGATAAACCTGCTAGCGATATTCAAGCAATGGTAATTGGTGGACATGGTGATAGAACGATGATACCACTTCATAGGCTAGCTACTTATAATGGCATTCCTGTTACACAATTTTTAGAAAAAAAAGTTATTCAAAAAGTCGTGGCAGATACAATGTTAGGTGGTGCTACATTAACTAAATTACTAGGTACCTCGGCTTGGTATGCCCCAGGTGCGTCAGTAGCTTATTTAGTAGATAGTATTCTAAATGATTATAAAAAAATTATCCCATGCTCCGTATTTTTGAATGGAGAATATAATTTGGAAGATATATGTATTGGAGTCCCATGCATTATTGGTGCTAATGGTGTAGAATCGATTATTGATATCAAATTAAGTCATTCTGAGGAAAATTTATTAAACGAAAGCGCGATTAGGGTTAAGGAAATGAATGCTGCTCTTTCAAATTTTATTCGGAAGGGAAAATAAATTATTTCATTAATATTTATATGAGTTGCCAATTCATAGGTTTAGTCCTATATTTGCACGCCTTATATTAAAAAATAAATAAACACGTAATGCAAAACAATTCGTTGGTAAGAGTATTCGGTATTTTATTTGCCCTTGTAAGCATTTACCAACTCTCTTTTACATTTATTTCAAGCAGTATTGAAGAAAAAGCTGAAACCTTTTCTAAAGAACAGATTTCTGAAAGCATCCCTAACTATCTTGAATTACGTGATCAAAAGGCCATATCATATTTAGACTCAATTGGTAATAACCCTATTTATGGGTTTACAAGCTATAATGATGCTAAGGAAAAGGAATTAAATAAAGGTTTAGATCTCAAAGGCGGTATTAATGTTATATTACAAATATCCATAAGAGATATTCTTAATGGTTTAGCTGAAAATTCAAAAGATCCAGTTTTTAATAAGGCATTAGATGAAGCAGATATTTTACAAAAATCGTCTGATGAACCCTATGTTGAATCATTTTTTAAATCCTTCGAATTAGTTAAAGGTGATGTGAAATTAGCATCACCTAACATCTTTGCCAATCGTACACTTAGTGATGAGATCAATTTTGAAATGAATGATGAAGAAACAAAGACTGTCATCAGGAAAAAAATTGATGAATCAATTGTTTCAGCTTTTGAAGTTTTAAGAAAGAGAATTGATAAGTTTGGGGTAACTCAGCCAAATATCCAAAGGCTTGGAAGTACAGGACGTATTCTAGTAGAATTACCTGGAGTAAAGGATATAGATAGAGTACAATATCTTCTTCAAAGTACTGCTCAACTTGAATTTTGGGAAACCTATAAAAACGATCAATTAGTTAATTTTATAATTGAAGCTAATAACTTATTAGCTAAACAATTGAAAATCAAGGAATCTAAAAAAGATGGAACTGAAAGTACCGAAACTTCAGAAATTGATGAACTCCTAGCAGATGTTGCTGCTCAAGACACTATTGCAACTTCTGTTAATCCTATTTTAGATAAAGTTGTAGGTCAGGGATTCCAAGGTGGACCAGTTCTAGCTCAATTTTCTTCAAGAGATAGAGACATTATAACAAGCTATCTAGATAAACCTGAGGTAAGAAGACTTTTACCACCAGAATATCGCTACACTAGATTTGTTTGGGGGAAGCCTCTAGAGGATAGTGATATAATTGAGCTTTTTGCACTTAAATCTAATCGAACTAATACAGCACCGCTTAGTGGGGGTGTAGTAGTAGACGCTCTTCAAACTTTTGATCAATTAGGCAACCCTGCAGTATCCATGCAAATGGATTCAAGAGGAGCACGGATATGGGAAAATATGACTGGAAAGGCTTACAATCAAGGAAGTAACATTGCAATAGTTTTAGATGAGATTGTATATTCTGCCCCAGGAGTTTCAAGTGGAGCAATATCAGGTGGTCGTTCAGAAATTACAGGAGATTTCACTTTAAATGAAGCCACAGATCTAGCAAACGTTTTAAGAGCTGGGAAGCTACCTGCCTCAGCAAACATAATTCAGTCTGAAATCGTTGGACCCTCACTAGGAAAAGAGTCAGTTAAAGCGGGTATTTATTCGTTTCTAATTGCATTAATTATTGTTTTGATATGGATGATTTTTTATTACGGAAGCTCTGGAATTTTTGCTGACATAGCTTTACTGCTTAACATCCTTCTCATTTTTGGAATATTAGCTGGTCTAGGAGCGGTACTAACTCTACCAGGAATTGCGGGTATAGTTCTTACGATAGGTATATCTGTAGATGCAAATGTTTTAATTTTTGAAAGAGTAAGAGAAGAACTAGACAAAGGAAAGGGAACTCGTAAATCAATTTCAGACGGTTTTAACAATGCTCTATCCTCTATATTAGATGCAAATATTACAACTGGCTTAACAGCACTAATTTTATTTATTTTTGGTACAGGGCCCATCAAGGGATTCGCAACAACACTTCTTATAGGGATTGGAACCTCATTATTCACAGCAATTTTTATAACAAGAATTCTTATAGATTCAAGAAATGAGAAAGGCAAGAGTATATCATTTTCTACAAAATTGACAAAGGGGTTCTTATCAAAAATAAATATCTCATTTTTAAAAAGAAGAAAAATAGCTTATATCTGCTCTTCTATACTGATTTTTGTCAGCTTATTTTCACTTGTTAAAAATGGTTTAAATCAAGGAGTTGATTTTGTAGGCGGAAGATCTTACACAGTAAGATTTGATCAACCCGTAAATCCTACAGAAATAAACTCTTTACTAAATAGTTCCTTTGGAAGCGCAGAGGTTAAAACTTTCGGAGAAGAAAATCAGCTTAAAATTACAACTAAATATAAAGTAGATACCGAAGGTGTAACCATTGACGAAGAAATTCAAAATATGCTTTTTAAGGCCTTGTCATCATTTTTACCTCAAAATATATCTTATGACGATTTTGTTAAAGGTAGTTCTGAAAAAAATATTGGAATAATGTCTTCAATAAAGGTTGGACCGACAATAGCAGACGATATAAAAAATAATTCATTTTTAGCGATAATCGGCTCATTAGTTGTTGTATTTCTCTACATTTTAGTCAGATTCCGAAAATGGCAATTTTCCTTGGGAGCAGTTGCAGCAGTTTTTCACGATGTATTACTTGTTTTGGGGATTTTTTCTATGACATATACTTTTATGCCTTTCAATATGGAAATTAATCAAGCATTTATTGCAGCCGTGTTAACTGTAATTGGTTATTCACTTAATGATACGGTTGTGGTTTTTGATAGAATAAGGGAATTTTTAGTTGAAAAAACTAAATCAAGCTTTGATTCCACTGTAAATAATGCACTAAATAGTACTCTAAGTAGAACCTTAAACACATCTTTAACTACATTACTAGTTTTAATTGCAATTTTTATTTTTGGAGGAGAGTCGATAAGAGGATTTATGTTTGCGCTAATTATAGGTGTTGTTGTTGGGACATATTCTTCTGTTTTTATCGCGACACCGGTTATGTTTGATACTCAAAATAAAAGAGTGCTTGATAAGGAAAACAAATAATTATAAAACCTAATTTTAAATTAGCTAAATTTCCCCCCCCCAAAAAAAAAACGTATTTACTCTTTAAAAAACTTTGATTGTCTAAAAATTAAGTAAAAACCAAAAAGAATTAAAGGGATACTGAGCCATTGACCTGTAGAAAATAAGCCCAGCATATCTTCTAAACCTCCTTGACTTTCCTTTAGATATTCTATGACAAATCGTATAGTAAACATACCAACAAAAAATGATCCAATAAGATATCCCTGTCTATCTTTTTTATCAGATTTGTATGTTTTCCTTAAAAATAAAAACAAAAAAAGATAACAAATTGATTCATAAATTTGGGCAGGATGCCTTGGGAGAGTCTCCCCTCTATTAAGGAACACAACTCCGAAATCAGTATTGCTATATTTCCCTACGATTTCTGAATTAAAAAAGTTTCCTAAGCGAACAAAACATGCACCAAGGCAAACGGGTATAGTTATTCTGTCTAATAACCAAAGTAAAGAACGCTTTTTAAATTTTAACTGATAGAGATAAAGACCAATTAGGCTACCAATGACAGCTCCGTGACTAGCAAGTCCTCTAAATCCAGTAAATTTAAAGCCATCAGACGTTTCTTTTATGGGTAATAAAATTTCAATAAGGTGGTCGTTGTAATAGTCCCAACTATAAAAAAATACATCACCAAGTCTTGCACCTAAAAGAATTGATAATACCATATAAACAAATAAAGATTCCAAGTATACTTCGGACACATTTTCATTTGAGAAGATTTTTTTCATTATGTAGTAGCCAATGCTAAAGGCTATTATAAACATTAAACTGTAGTAATGTATACCAAAGTCCCCAATTTTAAAAAGTGTTTCACTTGGTGCCCATTCAATTTTTATTAGATGCATAATAAATTATTAAGTAGTAAATTTAGTTAAATCCATGGGCAATCCTGATAAATAATTAAGGAATTGGATCATATCCTGAACCTCCCCAAGGATGACAATTTACTACTCTTTTAATTGATAAAAAGACTCCTTTAATAAGACCATGTTTTTTTAGCGATTGAATAGCATACTCAGAGCAAGTTGGTTTATATCTACAGGTTGGCGGAAATAGAGGGGAAATAATACTTTGGTATATTTTTACTAAAAAAATGAGAGGAAAAACAAGAATTTTTTTAAGCATTTTATGTGCTATTTTATTTCATAGTTTGTTCCATTTCCAGTATCATTTAATTCAATTTTTAATTCGATTAATGATTCTCTTATGAAATCCGAAATTTCAAAGTCTTTTTTATCTCTTGCTTTATTTCTGACTTCTAATAATAATTCCAAAATTTCTTTATTTTTCTCAAACTTAGTATCATTTTCAGAGTACTTTGAAATCCTGAAACCTAATACATTGTAAATGAAATCGTGGATAGATTTTTTAAGAGTCTCTAGATCTAAAATGCTAATACTTTTCTTTTTATTTTTTACAGAATTTATAAATTTTACTGCATCAAATAGATGACCAATTAGTAATGGACTATTAAAATCATCATTCATCGATGAATAGCATTTTTCTTTCCATGATATAACATCAAAACCTGTAGTTTTCGATGATGGGGTTATTTTTTCGATAGTTTCTAAAGCACTCAGAAGACGATTATAGCCCTTTTCAGATGCTTCTAATGCTTTTTCACTTATATCTACCATACTTCTGTAGTGAGCTTGTAACATAAAGAATTTAATTACCATTGGTGAAAATGCTTTTTTAAAAAAAGTATTTTTCCCATCAAATATTTCATCTGGTAAAATGTTATTACCAGTCGACTTAGCCATTTTTTTACCATTAAGTGTAAGCATGTTTGTATGTAACCAATAATTTACTGGTGACTCTTTTTCAATTCCTTCTGCTTGTGCTATTTCGCACTCATGATGAGGGAATTTAAGGTCCATACCACCTCCGTGAATATCAAATTTTGTGCCTAAATATTTTCTACTCATAGCTGTACACTCGAGATGCCATCCCGGAAATCCGTCACTCCAAGGTGAAGGCCACCTCATTATATGTATTGGTTCAGCCTTTTTCCATAATGCAAAATCTTGGGGATTTTTCTTATCATTCTGGCCATCTAATGCACGCGAGTTATGGATAAGTTCATCAATATTTCTGCCACTTAGTTTGCCATATGGGATATCTTGATTAAATTTTTTTACATCAAAATAAACTGATCCATTTATTTCATATGCATAGTCGTTTTTAACAAGTTTTTTGATTAATTCAATTTGTTCTAAAATATGTCCACTTGCTGTCGGTTCAATACTTGGAGATAAAGTATTAAATAACCTCATTATTCTTCTGAAATCCAAAGTGTATCGTTGAACAATTTCCATTGGTTCAATTGATTCTAGGCGAGCTCTTTTTGAAATCCTATCTTCACCTTCGTCAGAATCATTTTCTAAATGACCGACATCAGTTATATTTCTAACATATCTAACTTTATAACCTAAATGTATGAGGTAACGATATATTAAATCAAATGATATGAATGTTCTACAATTACCTAGATGTACATTACTGTAAACAGTTGGCCCACAAACATACATCCCAACGTGTTTGGGTAAAATAGACTTAAATACTTCTTTTTTTCCACTTAAAGAATTATGTACCTGAAGTAAATTACTCATTAAAATCAGTATCGAGATTAATATAATCTAAAAACTCACGTTTTTTTTCTTTCATTTTAAAAACTCCGCCAAATTCGCTTGTCACCGTGCTACTTAAAATATCTCTAATCCCTCTTGAATTTACACACAAATGTTTTGCATCTACAACACAAGCTACGTCTTCTGTTTTTAATACATTTTGCAGTTCTGTAACAATCTGTAATGTTAACCGTTCTTGTACTTGAGGGCGTCTGGCGTAATAATCAACAATTCTATTCATTTTTGAAAGTCCAACAACAGTTCCTTTAGAAATGTAAGCTATATGCGCTCTTCCAATAATTGGAAGTAAATGGTGCTCACATGTTGAGTAGACTATAACATTTTTCTCAACCAACATTTCTCCATACTTATATGAGTTGTTGAATGTTGAAGATTTAGGCTTTCTATCTGGATGTAACCCGCCAAAAATTTCTTTAACATATGCCTTGGCCACCCTTTTGGGTGTACCTTTTAGGCTATCGTCGGTTAAGTCCATTCCCAGTGTTTCAAGTATAGCCTGAACATGTTTTTGAATAATTACAATTTTCTCTTCGTCGGTTTTTAAAAAAGCATCGTCTCTAAGCGGTGTATTTACGTTTGAAGAAAAATGGTCTTCTGCAGAATCTTGTTGATTGTCAGGAATTATTTTTTCAATTTTCATAAGCCTAAAATAGCTACAAATATACTGAATTTGAAAGGAATTCAGATTTTTAGTAAGTCTAGAATTTTATATTATAACTTAATGAAAGTTCTGTTAATTTATTTTCTAAATCATATTCGTCTGTCAATCCTGCCGAAAATAATTGCAGATTTTGATTTTGGGTTGACTGAACAAAAGACAAACTAAAATTACTTGATCCAAAATCAAATCCTATTCCAAAAGTAAATGAATTATCATTTTTAAAAATATTCTTTTTATTATTTGATCTTTGATAGTAGCCTGCCCTAAGACTAAGATCTTCTATCCTATATTCACCTCCAAATTTTATTGTATTAATTGAACTAAAAGCCTGTTGAAGATCAGAGGTTAATTCATTTAGATATGAGCTTATTGATTCGGAGTCTAATTTAATATTAGATAGGTTTTGATTATTATATTCAATAGAAAGTAAACCTTTTTTATTTAAAATATATGCAAAACTTATACTCGACTTTGATGGAACTTTTAATTTATAAATATCAAAGGAGTTAATAACATTTGGATCAACTATTTCTTTTATAGACAGTCCTTCATCAAATCTAAAACTACTTATTTTTTGTTTAGTCTCGTCAGTAAGATTTATCCATTGTGGACTATCATAGCTAAGGCCTAATCTAAAATTTTCTAAGATAAGAATGCCACCAAACTGAATGGATAAACCTTGGCCAAAACTTAACAAAGAATTTTCAAAGTTCACATTACTGACCACTGAATTCAAATCATGTTCTTTTTCATAAAAATCCTGAAGATTACTGAATTCAATTCTGTGTTGATTAACATTAAAACCTAGATGTAAAAAATCTTTATATAGTCCACTAAAATTAAAGCTAGTTTTTCTATGATAACCTTCGTTAAATTGATTTAAAAGATGATTGAAATTATCAGATTTGATATTTGATACATAAGTGATTTCGGAAGAATTATTTGTTAAAGGATCAATTATGTAGGATTGATAACCCAGAAAGGCCTGTTGAGCGCCAAAACCTATTTCTTCACCTAGATAGCCGTAAATATCTGAAATGGTTTCGTCACCGTATATCTGAATATCCTCAAACGCAACCCCATCTGCGTAATGAAGAAAATAATCTGAAATGCTATTTTTTCCAGGTCCAATAATTGAGCTCCTTTGATCAAATGTTGTCACTCTATTTACACTTAATGAGCCACTTATTTTTTTCCATGGACTCTTTTCGTTCGTATTATTGAATACAAATACAGCACCAAATTGATCAAAATAAAAATCTTCACCTTGTAAAGTTCTTGGCTGGTCTGAATAAATTCCTTTCACATTTCTTGAACTATAATTTATTGAAGCTCCAATTTCATTGTATAAAAAAACTGATGAGCCTGCGGGGTTATTAGCTATGGAGGATAAGTCACCTCCTAATGCACCAAAGGCACCTGCCATTGATTTATATCTTGCTGAACCATTCAGTGCTGATAATGCTAAAAAATTTAAATCATTTAAAGTTTGGGAGTTAACTGGATAAAAAAACAGTACACCAAGCCCTACATATAATAAGTTTCGCATAAAAAGTATTTCAAATATTTAATGCGTACTTCCCCTTCCCCCAGATGAATTACTTCTTCCCGAAGAGGATCTACTAACACCACCAGAATTAAATGTAGAATTACTTCTACTAGTATTATAGGATCTGTTGTAAGAGCGATAATTAGTCGAATTTTGCGGTTTTACTGTATTGTTCCTTCTAACGTTATCATTTCGAATCCTTGTGTTATTTCTAGTACCTCTATAAGTGCCTTCTTCTGTACGTGAGTATGAGTATGAGGGACTTCTACTATAGTTATTGGTCTGACTACGAACTACTTGAGGACTTCTCATGATAATAGAAGGAGTTCTATTTAAATTTCTTTCGACTAAACGATTTTCTGTTTGTAGTCTACCTGAACCAACTGATCTTTGATTTGGTGTTTTTAAAATATTTCGATTATTTTGGTAAAAACTAGACGATCTATTCCTACTTATCGAATTATTTAAATTACTAGAACTTCTTATTGAATTATAACTCAAATTGCTTTTTATTCGGTTTCTATCATAACCTATAGATGAAATTCTTCCGATTGACCCGCTTCTTCTACCAAGATTGAATCTAGTAATTGTTTTTTCGATATTTTTTTGTCTTGAATTTACTCTATCTGATTTATTAATCAATTGTGAATTAGAATTTCTATTAACTCTCTCACCTCGACCAGACCTAACTCTAGCTATTGTAGTTCTGTAAGTACTCGATCCACTTCTTCTTCGATTATTACCATAATAATCATTAAACCGGTTATAGTTATAATATCTATTAAACCAATTATTTCTGCTTCCAAAACCAAAACCTAATCCATATGGATTGTATAAGCCGCCAAAGTAATTGTAAGGGTCATAAAACGTGTCATATCCTCTAAACCTCCAGAAGTCAGCATATCTCCCATAGGGACTCCACATCGGGAAATTTGACCAAGGACTCATAAATCCATTGAATCCAAATTGGAAGGGATTGTTAAAGTAATTGTTCCAAAACGGAGAATAATTAAATGCAAATCCAGATAAACCCCACATAAAATTTGGATTATTATTGAACAAGATAACCTCAGTTTGTGATGGATTTTCGCCCCATGGTATTTGACTATTATTCAAGTCATAATTTTTTTCATTGGGGTACTCATTTGAACTATAGGAGTCAATATCAGTAAAAAAAGTATTATTCCCATCTGAATTTAAGTATCCACTTTCGGCAGCATCTCTAAAATATTTTGCGTAGTAATCGCCATTTTTAGCTGAATTATTCATATTTGTTGCTCTACTACTTCTCGATCGATATATACCGTCACTATCATAGTAAGACGAGCCCTGAAAACTTCCACAGCCACATAAGATTAAACTTAATACAAGAAATAAATGTTCTTTGGTAATTCCTGAAAATATTTGAAATGTTTTCATAACGTTTCGTTTTAAATATTTGCTACAAAAGGTTTAATTTTGTTATGTAATCAAACTACATATTTTATTTCAAATTCTATGCCAAAAAAATTAACATCAAGAGATGAAGATTACTCAAAATGGTACAATGAGATTGTGATTAAAGCTGATCTTGCCGAAAACTCTAGTGTTAGAGGGTGTATGGTTATTAAACCCTACGGATATTCGATATGGGAAAAAATGCAGTTTGAGCTGGATCAAATGTTTAAAAAAACAGGTCATCAAAACGCTTACTTCCCTCTTTTCGTGCCTAAAAGTTTATTTGAGGCAGAAGAAAAAAATGCTGAAGGATTTGCAAAAGAGTGTGCTGTTGTAACTCATTATAGACTAAAAAATGATGAAAATGGTAATGGAAAACTTATTATCGACCCAAATGCTAAATTAGATGAAGAGTTGGTTGTTAGACCTACAAGTGAGGCAGTAATATGGAATACATTCAAATCTTGGGTTCAGTCCTATCGTGATTTACCTTTATTAATAAATCAGTGGGCTAATGTGGTAAGATGGGAAATGCGTACTAGGCTTTTTTTAAGGACTTCAGAGTTTTTGTGGCAGGAAGGACATACGGCTCATTCCACAAAAGAAGAGGCTATAAGTGAAGCCAGATTAATGAATCAGGTATATGCTGATTTTGTTGAAAACTTTATGGCTATTCCAGTAATTCAGGGAGTAAAGTCAGCTAGCGAAAGATTTGCTGGTGCTGAAGAAACTTACTGTATAGAGGCTTTAATGCAAGATGGAAAGGCACTTCAGGCCGGTACTTCTCATTTTTTAGGTCAAAATTTCGCAAAAGCATTCGATGTAAAATTCACGAGTGATTCTGGTAAATTAGATTATGTATGGGCAACATCGTGGGGAGTTTCAACTCGTCTTATAGGTGCATTAATTATGACACACAGTGATGATAACGGTTTAGTTTTACCTCCTAATCTTGCACCATATCAGGTTGTAATAATTCCAATCTATAAAAATTCTGTTGAGCAAAAAAGAATTGAAAAAGTAGCTGATAAATTAATGAAAGAATTAAGGGCCCAGAATATAAGGGTAAAATTTGACAATCGTGATAAATTTAAGCCAGGCTTTAAGTTTAATGAATACGAGTTGAAAGGTGTGCCATTGCGGATAGCAATTGGACCCAATGATATAAACCAAGGTACAGTCGAAATAGCAAGACGCGATAATCTTTCTAAAGAAACTGTAAGACAGAAAGAGGTCGGGGGTTTTGTTAAGAGTAGATTGAATGAAATCCAAGATGCACTTTTTTTAAAGGCAAAAAACTTTCGCGAGGAAAATATATCTTTTGTTGATAATTTTAAAGATTTCAAGAAAACTTTAGATAATAAAGGAGGCTTTATATCAGCACATTGGGATGGTACAAATTCAACAGAGGAAGCCATTAAAAAGGAAACTAAAGCAACAATAAGATGCATACCCTTAGACACAAAAGAGGAGAACGGTGTATGTATTTATAGCGGAAATCCATCAAAAAAAAGAGTACTTTTTGCGAAAGCTTACTAACTCAGGAAATGTTTTATTATTTCTCTACAGTAATAGTTTTATTACTCTTGCTTAATAATATTTTTACATGTAAATTTGCGCTCTAAAATTATGGCCCGTTCGTCTATCGGTTAGGACGCCAGGTTTTCATCCTGGAAAGAGGGGTTCGACTCCCCTACGGGCTACTATTATTTAATTAATTATATGGCAAATCATCAATCCACCCTAAAACGAATTAGATCAAATAACAAAAAGAGAATACTAAACCGTTTTCAACACAAAACAACCAGAAATGCAATTAAAAAGCTCAAAAGTATTACCTCAAAAAACGAGGCTAAGAAATTATTACCTGAAGTTATATCTCTTATTGACAAATTATCCAAAAAAAATGTAATACATAAAAATAAAGCTGGTAATTTAAAATCTAAACTCACAAAACACGTTATTTCTTTAAAGTGAGTAAATTAAACTTACAAACATTATATTTATGAATTCATTGAAATTAAGAACTCTTCATTATTTTGGGTTCTTGTGAATTTGTCATTAATAAATTCCATTGCCTCAACTGGATTCATATCAGCTAAATATTTCCTCATTATCCACATGCGTTTTATTGTGTTTTCATCAAGCAATAAGTCATCACGACGAGTACTTGATGAAACCAAATCAATAGCAGGGAAAATTCTTCTGTTCGCGATGCGTCGATCTAATTGGAGCTCCATATTACCTGTACCTTTAAACTCTTCAAAAATAACTTCATCCATTTTTGAGCCTGTCTCAGTTAATGCAGTGGCAATTATCGACAGTGAGCCACCATTTTCAATATTGCGTGCTGCTCCAAAAAAACGTTTTGGTTTATGTAAAGCATTTGCGTCCACTCCACCACTTAAAATTTTACCTGAAGCTGGTTGGACTGTATTGTAAGCCCTTGCTAAACGTGTTATCGAATCCAAAAGTATAACGACATCATGACCACATTCAACCAACCTTTTTGCTTTTTCTAAAACAATATTTGCAACTTTTACATGTCTTTCAGCTGGTTCATCAAATGTTGATGCAACTACCTCACCGTCGACATTTCTTTGCATATCTGTAACTTCCTCAGGCCTTTCGTCTATCAATAAAATTAGTTGATACACTTCTGGATGGTTTGCTGCAATTGAATTTGCTATGTCCTTAAGTAACATTGTTTTACCAGTTTTGGGTTGTGAAACTATCATTCCACGCTGGCCTTTACCAATAGGACAAAATAAGTCCATAATTCTAGAGGAAATTGTACTCTGTTTTTCCGCAATTTTAAATTTGTCGTCAGGGAATAGAGGAGTCAGATGCTCAAACGACACTCTGTCCCTTACAACTTTAGGGTCTAAACCATTGATTTTATCTACTTTTATCAAGGGGAAATATTTTTCACCTTCTTTAGGGGGTCTTACCGAACCTAGGACTGTATCACCTGTTTTTAGCCCAAATAATCTAATCTGAGACTGTGACACATATACATCATCTGGAGAAGACAAATAGTTGTAATCAGAGGATCTCAAAAAACCATATCCTTCTGACATCATTTCAAGAACACCTTCAGTTACAACAATACCATCAAATTCGAAGTCTGGCTGTCTATATCTACTTTTGTTGTCTTTATTGTGGTTATTATGTTCTAGTCTATTATTTGGTTTATTTTTTTGAGAATTATTTCTTGAAAAATGACCACTATTCTGATTTTCTTTTTGATGATTATTTTGTTCATTGTCAGAACTAACTTTATTTCTTATTTTCTGAACAGGCAAAATTTTACTTATTGTTTTTTTCTCAAAATCAGCCTTATTGACTGATTTTAGTTTTTCTTTATTTTGAGGAGCTTGCTTTTGATCATCTTCAGGTTTAGAAGCTATAAAATCAACTATTTGGTAAATTAATTCTAGTTTTTTAAGACCAGCCGAACCCTTCAGTCCAATATTTTTTGCTATATCCTGTAATTCAGATAATTTCTTTGTTTTAAGATTTGCTAATTCGTACATTAAGTTTAGTGGTTATTGACAAAATCTGAAATGGTATCAGATTTATGATTATAAAGTGTTGTGGTTAGCAATAATACAAATTTTATTTAAAATATTTAAGTTTAAAAAAAAATTAATTTTATAAAAAATTAATATGATTCAACGCATACAGACAGTTTATTTATTTTTAAGTTCATTTCTATCATTCTTCATTTATAAGTATACATTCAAACTATTAGAAAATACAATTATAAGCAAATCCCATTTTTTTTTGATTTCATCAATAATTTTATTTTTTATCATTTTTTTTTATAAAAAAAGGGGTTTTCAATCATTAGTTTGTTTATTGCTTATAATTTCAAACTTGGTAGTTTTTTTATTCATAACATATAATCTTTTAAACAAGATATATATCGATTTAGTTTATACTATACCATTTTTGTTAATTATCAAACAGTTTTTTATTTTTTTGGCTCGTAGGTCAATTATAAGAGATGAAAAGTTAATTAGATCAATTGATAGACTTAGATAATTTTTTGATTATTATTAAGTTCAATTACATATAGGTTTTTGATTTTGCCTTCATCTAAAGTAAATTTTAACATTGTCCTTTTTTCATGGAACCCACTTATTCCGGCTGCACCAGGATTAAAATGTATGTGACCATATTTTTTATCTCGCATAATTTTTAATATATGTGAGTGACCGCAAATAAATAATTTTGGACTATATCTCTGGATTATTTCAATTGCATTTTTATCATATCTACTAGGATAGCCAGCAATGTGAGTTATAACAACTCTAATTCCTTCACAATCAAAGGCTAAAATTTTTTTAGTTAGCTTACGGACCTTGTTACAATCAATATTTCCGTAAACTGCTTTAGTTGACTTCAGCGATTTCAATTTGTCAATTACTATTCTATTTCCGATATCTCCTGCGTGCCAAACTTCATCCGTATTTTTTACATATGATAGCATATTCTCATCTAAATAGCCATGTGTATCAGAAAGGAGTAAAATATTTTTCAGAGCAGATAAGTTTAAGTTATTTAAACATACTATAAATTTGGTATGCGATGTTGTTTTAATTGTGTCAAAGAATTAATTCAAACTATATTTGATTAAAAACAATGAAGAGTGCGTTTTTTTATAAATTTTTCATATAAAGGTACAAATTATCATGGATGGCAATTTCAGTCAAATGCCCTAACTGTTCAAGAGGAAATGGAGGTTGCAATGTCAACTTTATTAAAAGAGCCAATAAAGCTTACTGCGTCTGGCCGAACTGATTCTGGCGTTCATGCTAATAAAATGGTCGCTCATTTTGATATTAAATTTGATACAAAATTGGACAACAACTTTACATACAAACTTAATCAATTTTTACCTCAAGATATTTCAATTAATTCAATAAAAAGAGTTAAAGATGACGCACATGCAAGATTTGACGCAATATCCAGAACATATGAATATTTTATTAGTTTAAAAAAAACACCCTTTGGAAACGATTTTCATTATAGCTTAGAGCAAACAATAGACTTAAATTTGATGAAAGAAGCTACTAAGGTACTTTTAAAACATGATGACTTTGAGTGTTTCTCGAAGACGAAAACAGACGTCAAAACATTCAAATGTAAAATAAGTTTTGCAGAATGGACTCTTTTGCAGAATGGTTACAAATTTAAAATAACAGCGAATCGATTTCTCCGCAATATGGTCCGTGCAATTGTAGGTACTTTATTAGATATTGGTTTAAAAAAGAAAACTGTAGATGATTTATCAAAAATAATTGAAAATAAAAACAGATCTTTAGCTGGCTTTTCAGTCCCAGCAAAAGGATTATTCTTAAAGGATATTGAATACCCAGATAATATTTACCTACGTAATGAGTGATTTAGCCGGTAAAATTTTTGATTTTGAACTTTTTAAAAAATTAAAGGCCTTTATATCTCCTTATAAATTGACTTATCGTTTTGTTGTTTTTGCTGCTATTTCACTTTCATTTTTTTCAACTTTAACACCTTACTTTTTAAAAATTATTGTTGACGATTACATCAGGCTAAAAGATTATTCGGGAATGTTATTTTTTATATTTCTTATGCTTGCAACATTATTGCTAGAAGTTATTTTTCAATTTCTTTTTGTTTTCTATGCTAATTGGTTGGGTCAAAGCGTAATAAAAGATCTAAGGCTAAGGTTATTTGATAAGATTATAAATTTCAAAATGGCATATTTTGATAAAACAGCGATAGGTCGTTTAGTGACAAGATCAGTTAGTGATATTGAAACAATCGCAAGTATTTTTTCCCAAGGCTTATTCATGATAATTGCCGACTTATTAAAAATGACTCTTGTGATACTTGTTATGCTTTATGTTGACTGGGAACTATCTTTGATCGTTTTTTCAGTTCTTCCGATAATTATTTATGCAACTAGACTTTTTCAAAAGTCTATGAAAAAAGCTTTTGAAGAAGTTAGATTTCAAGTTGCAAGTTTAAATTCATTTGTTCAAGAGCGCTTGAGCGGAATTAGAGTAGTTCAAATATTCAATAGAGAAAAACTTGAGTACAAAAGCTTTCTTGCAATTAATGAAAAACATAAAAAAGCCTGGTTAAAAACTGTTTGGTTTAATTCAATTTTTTTTCCAATTGCTGAAATTGCTTCATCTGTCACTATTGGATTAATTGTTTGGTATGGAGGACTGAATGTTGTCTCTAATGGAATGATTTCACTGGGAGTTATTTTTCTGTTTATTCAAATGTCACAGATGTTGTTTAGGCCATTAAGGCAAATTGCGGACAAATTTAACTCATTACAGATGGGTATGGTGGCTGCCGAAAGAATTTTTCAAATTTTAGAAACCAATAGTGATATAAAAAATAATGGTAGTTTGATTCCAAAATCGATTCAAGGAAAAATTAGTTTTGAAAAATTGAAATTTTCATATGTTCCTGGAGAGACTGTGATTAACAATTTTTCTCTAAATATTAGAAAAGGTGAAAGAATCGCAATTGTTGGTGCTACAGGTTCAGGAAAATCTACCATAATTAATTTGCTTTGTAGGTTTTACGATTTTAAACATGGCGACATACTAATTGATGATGTTTCTATCAAAAATTTTGATCTTTTTTCATTAAGGAATCATATTTCAGTAGTGTTGCAAGATGTATTTCTATTTGCTGACAGCTTATATAACAACATCACACTTTTCAATGAAAAAATCAGTAGGGATAAAGTTATAAGTGCATCTAAGGAACTTGGTGTACACGAATTTATTGAATCACTACCAGGTGGGTACAATTATAATGTAAAAGAGCGTGGAATAATGTTATCTGCAGGCCAGAGACAATTAATTGCTTTTTTGAGAGCATATTTAATAGAGCCTTCAATTTTGGTACTTGATGAGGCAACTTCATCGGTCGATAGTTATACAGAAGATTCAATTCAACAGGCAATCAAAACAATAACGAATGGCAAAACATCTATAATCATTGCTCATCGTTTGACAACAATTATGAACGCTGATAAAATAGTGGTTTTAGAAAATGGAAAAATTGTTGAGCAGGGTACTCATGAGGAACTAATTAAAATCTCAGGTGGGCATTATTCAAATCTTTATGAAGTACAGTTTTCAAAAGAGCTTTCTTCTATATAAATGTTTATTCGTTTAGATCCGGAATTAATTTTTCCTTCAACTCCTCAGGAGATTTTATTTTGATAAATTCACCATTCTTGACATACACAAGCTTTCCGGTCTGCTCAGAAATGACTATCACTAAAGAATCTGTTTTTTCAGAAATTCCAAGTGCTGCTCTGTGTCTAAGACCATATCTAGAGGGAACATTTGGGCTATCACTAACTGGTAAAATAACTCTAGTAGCAATGATTTGGTTGTTTTCTATCAAAATAGCACCATCATGCAATGGACTATTTTTAAAAAAAATACTTTCAAGGACTTGTGGTGTTAATTTTATTTGGGTGAAATTACTCTCATTTAATGTGAAGTCTAAGGAATTATTTTTTTGTAGTACAATTATCGCTCCCGTTTTACTCTTTGACATTTCTGAGCAAGAATTAATCAGAACGTTTATATCTAAATTAGATGATTCTCTACCTTGATTCAAAAATTTAAAATAACGAATAACATTTCGTCTATTTGTAAAATTTGTTGATCCTAGAAGTAATAAAAACTTTCTAATTTCTTGTTGAAAAACTACAATAAGTGCAAAAAAACCTACACTGATAAATTTACCTAACAAGTTACTTAATACATCCATATTTAATAGGTCGGTTAGCTTCCAAATAAGATATACTATAACTATACCGATAAAAATATTAATAGCAACGGTTCCCTTAACTAATTTGTACAAATAGAAAAGTAACAAAGCTACTAGGAGAATATCAATTATATCGACGAAAGAAAAATCAACAAAATCTGCAATATTCAACGCACTAAATTTTCACAAAATTAAAAAAACTATTGGAGTGATTTCCACAAGGTAATACATTCTTTTGCTTCTTTTACATCATGTACTCTTAAAATTTTTGCACCTCTTTCCAAAGCCCATGCATGAACAGCAGTTGTTCCATTCAACGCAAACTCAGGTGAGGCATTTAATTTCTTATAGATCATTGACTTTCTTGAAAGGCCTACGAGAATTGGATAATTAAATTTTTTTAAATCCCTAAGATTTTTTAATAATTCATAATTATGTGACTCGCTTTTACCAAATCCAAATCCAGGATCGATTATTATATTATTTATCCCTAATTTGTTTGCATGTTTGATTTTTTTGCTCAGAAAATCAATAATTTCTTTAGTTACATTATTATAATGTGGCTTTTTTTGCATTACATCTGGTTTTCCTTTCATGTGCATTATAACATATGGGACGTCATATTTACTCAATATTGAAAACATTTGATCATCAATGCTTCCAGCTGAAATATCATTAATGATACTAATACCCATTTCGATTGATATTTTTGCTATCTCGCTGTTATAAGTATCTATTGAAAAATAAACTTCGTTAAATTCTTTTAAAATTTCATCTAGGTAGGGAAGAAGAAGTCTTTTTTCATGTTTAGGGTCTATGATTTTACTCCCTGGTTTACTTGTGTGAACACCAATATCGATAAAATGAGCCCCTTCTTTGATCATTTTTTCGCATTGTAACAAACATTTTTTTAAACTGTTGTATTTTCCTCCGTCATAAAAAGAATCTTCTGTTAGGTTAAGAATACCCATTATTTTGGGTGACTTTAAATCAATTATGTTGCCCTTAATGTTTAGTAAATTGGATGTGTATTTCTTTTTAATAAATTTTGAATGTTTTAGAGATTTTATTGAAATAAATTAGAAATTTATATCAAATTTAATTAAATGGAGGGTACTGATAAAAAGTACAAAAAAATTGTTGTTAAATGCCGTAAATTGTTTGAAAAAAAATTAAGTGATTATGGTACTTCTTGGAGAATTTTAAGGCTAACTTCACTTACTGACCAGATATTTATAAAAGCACAAAGAATAAGGAATTTACAAATCTTGGCAAAAAGAAAAGTTGACGAAGGGCAAGATTCAGAGTTTATTGGTATTGTTAATTATTCAATTATATCGCTTATACAAATTAAATTAGGTATAGCTGAAAAACCAGATTTGAACACAAAATCTGCAATAGAACATTTTGATAAACAAGTAATAAGGACATTTGAACTAATGAAAAATAAAAATCATGATTATGATGAGGCATGGAAAGATATGAGAATTGCTTCTTTTACAGATCTGATTTTACAGAAGCTTTTGAGAATTAAACAAATTGAAGAAAATAATGGAAAAACATCCGTTAGTGAGGGCATTGAGGCAAACTATCAAGATATAGCAAACTATGCAATATTTGCACTTATTCTTCTAGAAAACAAATGAATTACCTAATTAGTAGAATTTCACAAGGTTTTTTTTCTTTGTTCGGTGTAGCGAGTTTAGTTTTTTTTATGTTTTCAGTACTTCCAGGTGATCCTGCAGAAATGATGCTAGACAAAAACCAAACAAGTGAACAAATTGAGATTTTAAAAAATAAATATGGTTTTAATTTACCGTTACTAGACCAATATTTTTTCTATTTAAATGATCTATCTCCATTATCAATACATAGTAATATAAAAAATGAGTTTTCTTATTACAACAAAGAACTCTACGGCGGAATATCTTTATTTGAATTTAGAAAAAAGGTTATTGTTTTAAAATATCCATATTTGAGGACATCCTATCAAAGAAGAGGAAAGACAATTTCTTCAATTTTATATGAAACTTTACCGAACACTGCCATACTTGCTTTATCTTCGATGATTGTAGCAGTTTTCGGGGGTTTCTTTTTTGGTATTACTGCAACTTTATTCAGGGATCATTGGATTGATCGATTTTTAACACTTTTTAGTACTTTGGGTATGAGTGTACCCTCCTTTTTCAGCGCAATTTTATTTTCATGGTTTTTTGGTTACTTACTTCATTCCTACACTAATCTAAATATGACTGGAAGCTTATATGAGTTGGATGATTTTGGAGAAAAATATAACATAGTAATAAAGAACTTATTGCTTCCTTCTATAGTTTTGGGCATACGTCCTTTAGCAATAATAACGCAACTAGTAAGAAATAATTTGATAGATGTATTATCACAGGACTACATAAAAACTGCTTTATCAAAAGGGCTTACTAAGTATGAAGTAATTTTTAAGCATGCATTGAGAAATTCAATAAATCCAGTAATTACAGCAATCTCCGGCTGGTTTGCTTCACTTCTAGCAGGTGCAATTTTTGTTGAATATATCTTTGGTTGGAAAGGTCTTGGAAAAGAGATTGTTGGAGCATTAAATAACCTTGATATTCCTGTCGTAATGGGTTCAGTTTTAGTAATTGCATTAATGTTTATTATAATTAATATTGTAGTGGATTTAATATATGTTTACCTTGATCCAAGAATTAAAATTTATTGATAATGAGAGACAGAATTGTTGCAGGAAATTGGAAAATGAACAATGATTTTAACGAGACAGAAAAATTATTAGATCAATTAAAATCATATCCTGAGCCCTCTGACGTAAAAATCATGATTGCTCCATCATTTACCCAACTTTATCAGTCTGTTCAGTTACTAAAATCAACAAATATTTCTGTAGTAGCACAAAATATGGGTATAGCTCCTTCCGGTGCCTACACTGGAGAAGTTTCTCCAAAAATGCTCAAAGGAATAGGAGTTAATACAGTAATTATAGGACACTCCGAAAGGCGAGATATTTTTAAGGAAGACGATAATTTTCTGACTAAAAAAATTAAAATTGCAATAGAATCAGATCTTAAGGTTATTTTTTGTTTTGGTGAAAAATTAGAAGACAGGGTATTAAAAAATCATTTTGAAATTGTAGCAAATCAACTTAAAGTAGCCCTTTTAAATCTTTCATATAAAAACATTATGAAAATTATATTGGCATATGAGCCGGTCTGGGCAATAGGAACCGGAGAAACTGCATCAGCAGCACAAGCTCAAGAAATGCACTCATATATTAGAAATATAATTTCCTCATATTTTGATTCAAAAGTAGCTGATAAAGTTCCAATTTTGTACGGGGGGAGCGTTAAACCTAGTAATGCGAAAGAAATTTTCAGTGAGTCTGATGTTGATGGAGGATTAATAGGAGGTGCATCTCTAAATGCTGAAGATTTTATGAATATTGCAAATTCTTTTTAGAATATTAAAACATTGATAATTAAAATTTAAGATATTTGACTGCACAATGAATTATCTAGGTTCGACTATATCAAGGGCTCAGGAATCACCAGAAACTAATCCAGAAGAACTTGAACAGATTGATGTCTTAGAACAAAAAGAACATCAGATAATACTATTTAATGATGATGTAAATACATTTGAACATGTTATTGACTGTTTGGTTAAAATATGTGATCATAACTATCTTCAAGCTGAACAATGTGCATATATAGTTCATCATTCTGGAAAGTGTTCCGTTAAGTCTGGCAGTTTAGATGAATTGATTCCTAAATGTAAAGCACTTCTAGAGGAGGGTCTTAGTGCTGAAGTTGTTTAAGATTTGATTTTTTTCTTTCCACAAAAAGATCGTAATTTGCAGAACAAAGTCAGCCTTGGTTTAGAAATTTACGTTAATTATTTTCTAAGCCACTTTGATGATTAAAAAAAAATGAAAATGAAGTATAGAAATTTAATTATCACACTATTTATGATTACGTCACTTGAAACACTAGCCCAGAAAAATACAGATACCACAATTTATCAGTTCAAAGTTGAAAATATTGAAGGAGAGGAATTTAATTTCAATTCCCTTCGAGGTAAAAAGATTATGATTGTAAATACTGCATCTAGATGTGGTCTAACTCCTCAGTATAAAAAATTACAGTCTCTATTTGAAAGGTATAAAGAACGAAACTTTGTTATCATAGGTTTTCCAGCAAATAATTTTTTATTTCAGGAGCCAGGTAGCAATAAAGATATAGAAGAGTTCTGTCAAAAAAACTATGGTGTTACATTTCCCATGATGAGTAAAATATCAGTTAAGGGTAAGAATATGCATCCATTATATCAATTCTTGACTGAACAGACAAAAAATGGAGTAATTAGCTCAAGAGTGTCATGGAATTTTCAAAAATATTTAATAAATGAAGATGGAAAATTGGCAAAAGTAATATCTCCTAGGACTCAACCTGATGATCCTACAATCTTATCATGGATAGAAAATTAACTAAAAAAAAAACAAATTTAAAAACCCAATGTGTTCATGCTGGTGAATTAATTGATAAAGTCAATGGAGGTTCTATTTCACCCCTTTATATGGCAACTTCGTACAAATTTAACGGCGTAAAAGAAAATCAATATCCCCGATATTTTAATACACCAAATCAAAAAGCCTTAGCAGACAAAATAGCTACACTTGAAAACGGTGAAACTGCTATTATATTTAGTTCAGGTATGGCGGCAATTAGTACATCTCTTTTATCTAATTTGAAATCAGGGGACCATGTTATTCTGCAAAATGACTTATATGGTGGTACAAGGAATTTTATCAAAAAAGAATTTCCAAAATTTGGAATTGAATTTAGCTTTATATCCGGTAATTCTTCTAAAGACTTTGAAATTGAAATAAGAAAAAATACTAAAGTCATTTACATCGAAACCCCCAGTAATCCTACACTGAAAATTATTGATTTAGAATCAATAAATGATTTAGCTAAAAGCAGTAATATCATAACAATTATAGATAACACTTTTGCTAGCCCAGTCAATCAAAACCCTATTGAATTTGGAATTGATATAGTTATCCACAGTGCGACCAAGTATTTAGGAGGACATAGTGATATATCTGCTGGTGCTATTGTTAGCTCTGAGGCAATGATCAGAAATATTTTTACTTGTGCAAAAAATTTTGGTGGAAATTTGAGTGATTACACTGTTTGGCTTCTTGAAAGAAGCATGAAAACACTTTATCTACGAGTTAAAGAGCAAAATAACAATGCATTAAAAATTGCGAATTTCCTTGAAAACGAAATGTGGATAGATAAGGTTTATTACCCAGGGTTAGCTTCACATCCAAACCACGAATTAGCAAAAAAACAGATGAAAGGTTTTGGAGGGATGCTTTCCTTTGACTTATCACCAAAAATAGATTGTAAAAAATTCCTTCTAGGACTTGAACTTATAAAACCAACTATGAGTTTAGCTGGAATCGAGACTACAGCTTTAAGTCCAAAACTTACCTCACATTCTTTATTGACAAATAAAGAACGCTTTGAACAGGGAATAAATGATCAAATGGTAAGACTATCTGCCGGTATTGAAGATTATGAAGATTTAAAAGATGATATTATACAATCTATTAAAAAACAAACTTAATGAAAGTTGATATTTTAGCCTTTGGTGCTCATCCCGATGATGTTGAGCTTGGATGTGGAGGAACAATAGCTTTATCTATTGCTCAAGGTAAAACAGTCGCAATAGTAGATTTAACTCAAGGTGAATTGAGCACTAGAGGAGACATTCAAACTAGAAAAAATGAAGCTAAAAAGGCATCGGATATTCTTAAAATTTATAATCGTGAAAATCTAAAACTTCAAGATGGTTTTTTTGAAAATAATGTAAAAAATCAACTTATTTTGATTGAAAAAATTAGGGAATATCAACCAAACATTGTTTTATGTAATTCAAGAAAAGACAGACACATTGACCATGGCAAAGCAAATCAGCTAGTAAATGATTCTTGCTTTCTGAGCGGCTTGAATAAAATTGATACATTTGACCAAAATGGTAAAAATCAATTATCATGGCGCCCAAATATTGTTTTAGAATACATTCAGTGGAATGAAGTTAAGCCAGATATTGTAGTAGACATAACTGGATATTTAGATCAAAAAATTGAAGCAGTTAAAGCTTATAAAAGTCAATTATTTGATTCTAATAATACTGAAAAAAATACCCCAATAAGTTCTGAAAATTTTTTAAATAGCGTAACGTACCGCGCACAAAACCTGGGAAGATTAATTGGTACTGAAGCAGGTGAGGGTTTTACATCTAAGCAGTTGTTAGCTGTCAATGAGTTGGATTCTCTAATTATTTAAATATGCTAAAAATAGTTAGATGGGGTATTTTAGGTCTAGGTAATATTGCTCAAAAATTCGCAGATGATCTCAAGTTAGTTCCTGATTGCAAACTCGAAGCAGTTGCCTCTTCGAACTCTGCTCGCGCTAGGAATTTTGCTGATACTTATAAAGTTAACCGTTTTTATGATAATTATCATGACCTTTTTAAAGACCCGAAAGTTGATATAATTTATATTGCTTCCCTAAATAATAATCATTATGAACATTCTATACAGGCAATAAAAAATAATAAAGCCGTTTTATGTGAAAAGCCTTTAGCCATTAATAAATCACAAGTTGAGGATCTTCTTCAACTTTCGAATAAAAAAAGGGTTTTTCTAATGGAAGCTCTTTGGACTAGATTTAATCCTGTCTTTGATCAATTACTTACTTGGATTTCAGAAGGACAAATTGGAAAAATTAAATGCATCTATGCTTCTTTTAGTTTTAACGGCACGAAAAGACCAAATGATTCTCGATTATTCAATCTTGAAAAGGGTGGAGGTAGTTTGTTGGATATTGGTATTTATCCACTTTTTCTTTCTTATCAGCTTTTAGGTTATCCAAGCACCATCATTTCTAATGCAATAAAATCAGATACAGGTGTAGATAATCAAATGGCAATAATTCTCCGTTATAAAGATTCTCAAGCTTTATTATATTCAAGTTTTTTACATAATGAGGATATGTCTGCAAAAATTTGTGGAGAAAAGGGAGAAATTTATGTTGATTCAAGATGGCATGAGTCAAAAACCATAACGCTTTCTAATAATTATAAAACCAGAAAAAAATTTGAGTTTCTTGGTAAGGGATATGTTTATGAAATAATGGAATCAAATAAATGCCTCAGGGAAAAAACTATTGAATCAAGTAAATGGTCACACAAAAACAGTTTAGATCTTGTTAAGTTGATGGATACAATTAGATCACAGAATGATATTATCTATCCAAATGAATAGTTTTATTTTAGAGTTAAATTTCACATGAATGAAATTTAGTATTGCATGTTTGACCTTCAAATTTTGTATAAAATCTATTATATTTGAATCTATTTATGGTGGTTGTAGCTCAGTTGGTTAGAGCGCCTGATTGTGGTTCAGGAGGTCGTCGGTTCGAGACCGATCTTCCACCCCAGAAGGGATTCTTTAGAATCCCTTTTTTTTAAGAAGTAACCATAAATGAATGCGACACACTTTATTTTCGTCTTACTGTTTCCCTTATTTGCAATTAGTCAAAATAGCTATAGAGAAATCTCTGGCGGCTTTCAGCATTATAATATCAATAAGTTTAAAGATAGAGACCCTAACGAAATAGTTGGTAGCAGATTTTATCATGAAAAATTTTTGATTTCAACAATAAATGGTAAAAAAGCTATTGTAAAGTTTGATGCATATAAAGATGCGATGTATGTGAGTTTTAAGGATAATTATTATGAATACATATTACCATCGAAAAATAATTTTGTAATTCTTTTAGGCGGTCAAGAACCTTGGTTGTCATTTGATAATAAATGGTATAGATTCTTATTCAAGAAAGCCGATAAGTCGTATTTATTTAAACCAATCGCTGAATTTGTGAAACCTAGAAAAGCGAATTCCTTTAATGTATCGATTTCAGGTTATGAGGATAATAAACCTGGTGAATTTAAAATGAAAAAAAAACTTTTTGTTTTAGATGCAGGAATCTTAAATGAAGTTTCTAAGAAAGAAGCAAAAAAGATTGGTCTTATAAAAATGATTAACTCATTATAGTATTTCAATATTTTTTTTAGTTCGATATTTATATTTGTACATTTATTATTATTAATCATAAATCAATCTAAAATGAAAAAAATATTTTTTTTAATACTTCTAATTCCTTTATTTTCTTTGGCACAATACGTAGGTGCTGATTTCATTGTTTTAAATGAAGGCAAAGAATCTGACTATCATCAGCTTGAAAAAGTATGGAAGGCCTATCATCAAAAATCAGTTGATTCTGGTGAAAAAATTGGTTGGTCCGTATGGAAAAGAACACCTAGAGAAAATGACAACGAAAATGCTGCACACTACGTTGTATTTAATCAGTTTTCTTCCAAAGAACAAATGGAAAATTTTATGAAAAACTGGAGTATGAATAAAGCAATTTCAATCATGAAGACTGGTATGAAAGGGAAAATGTCCTCAAAAACAGTAGATAGAATTGTTAAAAACGGTGGTAAATTAAAAAAGGAAGTTAGACAGTACACTATCCAGCTTATTGACGCAACGCCTCTAGCTGGTGGAAATCTTAAAATAGGTGATAAAATGTATTTTGGAACTATGAGTCAAAAATTAGATGACTATGAAAAGTATGAGTCAGAAGTTTGGAAACCAGTATTTGAGAGAGAAATTCTTAGAAATAATCACAGATGGTGGGCAGTAACAAAAATTGTAGACAGGAATGATCTTGCCTATCAAAATGCAACACATTTTGTTTGGAATATTCCGATTAAAGACCCAAAACCTTTTATTGAAGAACAAGACTACAAATCTAATAAACTACAAAGTATGATGGATGAATTTAGGCAAATGTCACCAGCTAGCGAATTAACTTTAGTATATTTAACAGAATAGTAATGGTAGTTTAATGAATTTTCATACCCTCCCTTAGGAGGGTTTTTTTATTCAATAAATTGTATTCAATAACTTATTTGTATATTAAATAATAAATTTTAAAAACTTAATGAAAAAGAGCATATTTATTTCAACATTTTTACTAATTAACTTATCCTTTAGTTCAAAAAATTCAGCGAACAGCTATACAATAAATGTTATTGTGGAAAGTCGAAACAACTATGAATTATCTGGTAATGATATGAATGGTTTAATTAAAGGCACTGATCCTGAACTAACATTTTTAGTAGGTTCAAAAATCGTTTTTTTGATAGATGCTCCAGGACATCCTTTTTACTTAAAAGTAAAATCTGGCATAGGTAAGAAAGATCAAATAGAAAATATCAAAAATAATGGCGATGCTAAGGGATCTATTTCATGGGTTCCAGAAAAACCAGGCAAATATTACTATCAGTGTGGTAAACACAAAAATATGGTTGGTGTAATTAATATTAGATAAAAAAGCTCTAACAATAATATTAAATTTCAAAACATTGTTTCATTCCTGAAATTTTAAAATAAAATTGAATAGTTTATAAAAAGTTTAATTAAGAAGATAAAAATTATTTCTTTTTTTGGCGATACAATGTAGAACGCCTGTTAGCATTATCGAATTCGACCTTATTTTTAGATATAATTCTGAATGTATTAGTCTTTCTGCTAGTTTTTATTAACTCCCAAGTAATTATCCCTTTTTTTTTGTCATAATTAATTATCTCTACGCCTGACCTAAAGTCACCGGTAGGTGTTTCGTATATAACAAGTCCGTCTTCTGCGATTATATTAAAGCAATCAATTTTTTCTTTATCACACCATTGGCCATTAAGAAACTCTTCAACATTGAAATTTTGGGCAACAATGTATAATGGTGAAAAAAATGAAAATAAAATTATTAAATATATCTTCATGCGTCTAATATAACCATTTTTGGTCTCAATAATAATAATTTTCTTTTGGCAAAATCTTTATTTAAGTTTATTATTAAATGCAATTATATTTGTAGAATCTGATTCTACTTAGATTGCTATTTTGTATATTGTAGTAAACCTAAACGAATTTGTAATGAAGATAAGTCTAACCTATTATCTGTTATTATTGTTTTGTTTATCATGTGCAGCAATAAAAAAAACTGAAAACGATCCTTTTATCGGAAAATATAAAATGACTGTTTTTAATGTCGATGGAGTAGGTGATGTTCCTGCAGTTTTAATTATTGATAAGGAAAAAAAGATTTACAATTCTCAAGTTAATTATAAAGTTTTTGAGGAGGAAAGAATATTAGATGTAATAGCAACTTACCCTATCGACAGTTCAACAATAATAATTGAATCCTTAATAGATGGATCCCAATGGGATTTTGAATTAAATTTTGAAAATTCAAGTTTTTCTGGGTCTGCAGGTGGTATTTTTGAAATTGAAGGAGAAAAAATTGAATAAACAATTTTTTTATCTTAAAAACTACTTATCAATTTATAATATTTCATATGAAGATTCTGTTTACTGTTTTAACTTTTTTTATGCTTTGTACAGTTAAAGCACAGGAAAAAATATCTTTAAAGGGATTGACCAAAAAAGAAATAAATACGATAAAAAAGGAAGTAAAAGAGAAAAAAAGAATTGCCAAGCTTGCAAGCATGGGACTTAATCAATGGGGAATAGATGAGAACGCACAAACTTGGTATCTTGCATTAAAATATTACTTGCCTACAGCACGACAAGCTGAAGGGATACCAATCTTAAGACAATATCAAACCTTTACTCAAGAGTCATCTAAAACTTTTCCATTATGGATAATAAATGGGCAGCAATTCAGTTCACCACCTCAGGATGTTCAGGCTTTATCTCCTCATATTCGAAAAGTCAAAATATTAATAAGTGCAGCTGAAACCAACAGATGGGGGAAACAAGGTAGAGCAGGAGTTATAATGCTAACAACTGTCGAACTCTAGTATAAAATTTTTTTCATATTCGCACTACTAGCAAAACGACCAAATTTATCTCTACGCATTTCAAGCTGCTTTGCTTTATCAAATTCCTTTCGTGAGTATTTTTTCCCATCAATGTAAATATGAGCTACATTTTGAGGAAAAATAATATGTAAAAGTCTTCTTTTCGACATATTTACAAATTACAAAAAAAAGAAATATCCATTATCAGTTATACCTCTTATAAATACGAGCGATATAAGATTTAATTATAGATCTATTAGATATTAATATTTAATTAGATTGATTTATTTAAATTCTTAAACAAAATTTGCACTGATTCTACAGTCAGTGGGGTGAAGTAATGTCGTTGATTAATGTAAGATGATAACTTCATTATTGAGTCCCCACTTTTTATGACATTTGTTTGAATTTGTTTGATTTAATTGGTTTGTTTATGTGGGAATTAGAATTGCTATGAAAAAGATTTTTAATTTGATTCCCACTTTTTTATTTGTACAGATTTTAAAAAAAAAAGGTAATTTTTTTTTCATTCTCTTCCTTTTTTTATACTTTTAATATGCAATTAAATATGATTTAATTGTAACCCCTAAACCAATTTGTTTAAAGCCGCTTTTATGCGGCTTTTATTTTATTACATACTCTATTTCCGATACTTCAGACATTCTAAAATATCCAAATGCATAGTTATTTGAATTTTCAATATTATATATGTTACCTTTAAGATTAACTGGTGTACCTACAAAAGGTCCACCTTGCTGAGTATTTTGTAAAATAAGAAGATACCAGTAATTGTATCCAAAATTTGATAATCCAAATTGACGAATTTTTACTTGATCACCTTCTTTAAGTTTAGAATCTAAAAGGAATCCGTAGTATTCACCCCCGCTTGTAAAGTCATCTCTAAAAATATTATACTCTGGAAATTCTAATCCTGCGCTTGTAAATTCAAAATAACTAAAATTATTTTCCTCCATTGGATCTAAACAATATGCTTCTAGTTGAACAGCCTCATTTCCAAATAATTCAACATATTCTTGTTCTATTCTATTTATACTACTTACAGTCCGGAGGGATTCTTCACCTTTAAAAGTTTGATTTTTGTATTGAATGTTTAACGTATATAAATTATCAGTATCGTAGGGTATAGTATCTATAGGAATATAGAATCCACTATTTTCTTCGGTAAATTGATAAATTTTTCCATTTTCGTCCTCTATATAAACGCTAGCTCCAGTCGCAGGTTTATTGGTTTTTCTGAAATATGGACTACTTAAGGAAAGATTGACTTTTTGTTCCGTTTTATTTGATTCCTTTATCCAATTGATGTAGGCATCAACAATTAAGACTTCATTTGAATCATTTAATTGAATTTCAACTACATCTTCGCAGCTAAAAAAAATAAGGTTTACAATAAATACCAATAATAATTTATTCACAATTAAAATTTAAAATTATAAGTGATCGAAGGAATAATGCCAAAAATAGCTAATCTAACTGCTTCGTTAGTTCCATTATTTATGTTTTGCTGAAATCTAATTGAAGCTGCATTTTTTCGATTATAAATATTGTAAATTCCAAAAACCCATTCACCTGCTTTATTCTTTGGCTTATAAATAGCAGAAATATCTAAACGATGATAAGAAGGAAGCCTGCTACTATTTCTTGCTTCATAGTTTGGTATGGAAAACCCCTGAAATTGATATTGGGCATTTGGATAGGTTATTGGCTGACCAGTTTGGAATATAAAATTAAAATTAAGATTCCATCCTGAGCTTACTCTATAATCTGAAACAAAAGAAAAATCATGAGTTTTATCATATGGTGTAAAATACCAATCACCGTTGTTAATTCCTGTCTCTTCTTCTGTTCTTCCAGGAGTTTTTTGTTCAGATCTGGAAAGAGTGTAAGCTAGCCATCCGGTTAACTTTCCTTCATTTTTTTGAAATAAAATTTCAATTCCAGCAGCTCTTGCTTCGCCATTTAACAAAACTTGTTCAATAGCATCGTTAGCAATTAATTCGGCACCGTCGATGTAGTCAAGACGATTTTTGATTTCTTTATAAAATACCTCAGCTTGAAGACTAAAAATTTTATTATTAAAAGTTTCAAAATAACCAGCTGCTATTTGGTTTAGTAATTGTGGATCAATATATCTTCCACTCGGAGCCCATACATCTATAGGTGTTGGTGAATTGGTATTTGAAATCAAATGCAGGTATTGAGCCATACGATTATAGCTAATCTTTAATGATTTGTCAGCAGCAATCTCATAAGCTAATGAGAAACGTGGTTCCAAATTATTAAACTGTTTTATAACCTCACTTTTAGAATATTCAATAAATCCTACAGGAGTTGCTTCTTCGTATATCTGAACTGAATTAATAAATAAAAGGGGGTTATCGTTTTCATAAATATTAATTTTTTGACCAAGTCTTAAAAAGTTACTTAGTCTTAGACCAAAATTCAATTGAAGTTTAGGTAAAACTTTATAGTCTATGCTAGTATAAAGGGCATTTTCCAAAGCAAATTTATCCTCTAGTTTTTGATTTTGAATAGTAGAATTTTCAGTTGTAGGCTTTATTAATCCTGGATCAAATTTATAATAGATGCTATTTAGTCCATATTCAATTTTAAGTTTTTCATTCAAATAATATTTTAAATCATATTTTAAATTAAAATTGGTTATCCCAAGATTCCAATCAAACTCCGCCAAACCAAAATCTAGAGTGTAATCGTAATCTGAGTATATCATCGAAAGATTTGAAAATAACTTATTAGAAAATAAATGGTTCCACCGAAAGTTTGCAACTGAATTTCCATATGAAAGGTCAAATAAATTTTCAATATCAAAAACATCTCTTCCAAAATAGCCAGAAAGAAAAATTGTATTGTTTTCATTTACTCTGTGGCTTAATTTAGTATTTAGGTCATAAAAATACGCCTTGTTGTTATCGACAGATTCTATAAGAGGTAAAAATAGATGTGCGTAACTGCTGCGACCTCCAAATAAAAATGAGGTGGTTTCTTTCTTGATAGGACCCTCTAGTAACAATCTACTTGAAATCAATCCTAATCCACCCTGACTATTAAATTTATTCTTATTTCCCTCTTTTTGAAAGATATTCAATACAGATGAAACACGTCCACCATATTTTGCAGGAATTCCACCTTTATACAAGCGAATATCTTTTATTGACTCTGGATTAAAAACTGAAAAAAACCCAAAAAGATGCGAAGAATTGAAAATTACAGCCTCATCAAGAAGAATTAAATTTTGATCAGCTCCTCCACCTCGAACATTAAAACCTGATGCTCCTTCTCCAGCATTTGTTACTCCGGGTAATAATGTTATGGTCTTAATTACATCAGTTTCTCCTAAAACTGCAGGAATTTTTTTAATTGTACTTATAGAAAGCCTGTTAACACTCATTTCTGGACTTTTAAGGTCAATAAATTCAGAACTTTCTTTTATAATTACTTCATCAAGCATTTGAATCTCTTTTTGCAACTTAAAGTTTTGACTGAAGTCCGATAAAAAAATTAAATCAACCTCCTGATTTTTGAAACCTAAGAAGCTTATTTGAAGTTTATAATTACCTCTAGGTACAGTCAATGAATAAAAACCATAGTCGTTAGTTGTTGTACCAATTTTAAGATCGGAAATAATTACATTAACGCCTATCAATGTTTCATTATTTTCGTTGTCAGATATATATCCACTAAGTGTTACCTTATCTTGACTATATGAACTTGTTTGGTTATACACCACAAAAAGAATACTTAGTAGGAAATGAAAGTTCCCTTTGTTTAGTGATAGATTATTAAACTTGATCATGTTGATATATACCGTAAAAAACTCGATTCGCTATTGAAATCACTAAAATCAAATATTTTTAGAATAAATTTTTCAAAACAACTTAACTTAAAATGATAAGCCAAACCCTAAATTACCTATCAGTATCCCACCGCTATTGACACCAGGTATTGGCGGAATCTCCTTTATAAAGTTATCTGAGATTCCATTTGCAGTTGCATTAAATTCAACAGTTTTTTGGATGCTCCCAAATCCATACCCAACTTCAAAACGAAAATAAAAAGTGCCTCCTGTTTTTATTCCTGTTTTGATGTTTGTAGTACTGAATTTAAGGTTTGTTGAAGCATCACCTATTGTGCTTTGACCATTTTCATTGAATTCTAAATTATAAAAATTTAGATCAGTGTTGAATTTTCCTTGCCCAAGGGATATAAAAAATCCGTTTCCTTTTTCATTAAAATAAAAATTTGCACCATATTCTAAATACGAAAAATCTGTTCCGACGTCATCAATATCAATATTAAGTCCACTAAAATCTAAGAAAGGTGCTATTTTATTATTTAATATAGGAGGTAGTATCTCAATAGAACCCCCAATCACATTTGGAATACCGAGTTTTAATCCAAAATTTATTCTTCGAATCTTAATGCTATCTTCTATTTCATTTGTATACTCTTCGTTTTGAGATTGTAAATTCTGGCTAAATAAAAACCCAATTAAAATGATTAATAATTTTTTTGATCTGCTTACCATTTTCAGTCAATTTTAATTTTTTCCCCTCTGTTTGCTAGTTCCCACGCTGTATGAAAAATTAGTTTAACCCTTTTCTCTAATGTTGAATATAGTATTTTATCTGCTGTATCACTTATTTTATGATAATCTTCGTGAGTACCACTGAAATAAAATATAACGGGTATGTTATTTTTTGCAAAATTGTAATGATCACTTCTATAATAAAATCTATTCGGATCGTCTTCTTTATTATATGTATAATCTAATTCTAATTGCGTATATTTTTCATTAATCTCCTCTGAGATATTATGCAGCTCCATACTTATTTTATCTGATCCTATTAAGTAGATGTAATTTGGGTTATTTGAATTCCTTTTTGGATTAATTCTTCCAATCATGTCAATATTTAAATCAGCAATCGTAGAGGGTAGGGGATAAAGTGGATTTTCAGTATAGAATTTTGAACCAAGTAGGCCTTTTTCTTCTCCAGTAAAATGAAGAAAAACAAGACTTCTTTTTGGGCCTTTTCCATCATCAAATGCTAGTTTAAATGCTTCAGCAATTTCTAGCAAAGCGACAGTGCCAGAACCATCATCATCAGCTCCGTTATAAACATCCCCATTATCATTTGTCCCTAAGTGATCTAAATGCGCCGATAGAATAACATATTCATTTGGAAAATGACTTCCTTTGATAACTGCTGCTACATTTTCAGTTTTAACTTTTTTCTTATTAATTAAAAGCTCCATTGGTTGATAATAGTTATTCGTGCCTTTAGCTGGATAAATATTATTTGATTTATAGTAGTCCCTCAAGAAATCACAAGCCCTTTTTTGACCAATTTCACCTGTACCCCTTCCCTTGAAATAGTCTGATGAATAAACATATAAAAGCTCCATTAATTCTTTTCCAGTAATAGTTTCTGAATAATAGTTTGAATCAGATGCTAATTTCTGTGAATTACACCAGAATTGACATAAAATAAAAATTAAAAAAAAATTTCTCATTTTAATGTAATTCAATATTTAATTAATTAACTGTGACTAATTTATTTTTAATACTTATTGAGGAAAGAATTCCATCCCATAGGTTAATACGATTTTCTAAAGCTTGTTTTGAATACGAAAGAGCTTCTTCCCATTTAGTTTTGTCATTCTGGCAGAGCTCTTTTATCATTTCTAGTGCCAATGGCCCGTGTTCACCTGAATCTACTTCAATGTGTCTTTCGAAGTAGTAAATCAAATCAGAAAGGTCTTCATTTGTCGAGGCTTTTAAATTTTTTATAATTTCAATAAACATATCAGGTATTAAATCTTCTCTACCGAAGGTAAATACAGCAGCGATTACATGTGGTTTTTCAGTTTGAATAACTTCAAAAGTAAAATCGACGAAGTTTTTTACATACTTTGGCAATGATGATTTATTAATTATATCAAAGATATCATTACAAGACCTGACTTCATTAATTAGATGGTTGATCTCTTTTGTATTTGCCTTAATATTTTTCATGGCATCCAAGTACATTTCAAAATGACTCATAGGGATACCATCTTGATTTACATCTGACTCTTCTCCCCATACAATTTCATTTATAAGTCTAGATGCCTTAGGAAATCCAGACGGGTACCATGGGATCTGGTTACAGCTAAGAATACTTTGCAGTTTTTTCAAAAGGGACATAAAATCCCAAACTGCAAACACATGAGACTCCATAAATATTTGAATATCATCTAATGATTCAATTTTATTGTAAATGGAATGGTTTTTTAGCTTAATTCGTAATGGAAGCAATTCGCTTTCTAATCTTTCTATCATCTTCAATTTCATTAATATAAAGTACAAATATATCTATAAATTTGTCTAAAATGGATTACAATACAATTTTACTTTTTATAATTTCTTCAATTAGTCTAACACTTTTACCTGGTCCAGATATTTTGTTTGTTATAACAACTAGTATTTCTGAAGGTTGGAAAAATGGATCAAAGATTTCTTTGGGTCTGTGTTCAGGGCTTATTATCCATACTTGTTTAGTTATTCTCGGGTTGGCTAGTTTATTACAATTATTTCCAGAAATATTTCGTGCTATTGAAATATTTGGAGCTATATATTTGGTTTTTATAGCCTATAATATTTTAAGAATTAATAAAAAAAGAGATAAGTTGAATGAAAGAAAAGAAAGTTATTTTGTAACAGGATTTATTATGAATCTAAGTAACCCAAAAGTAAGCTTGTTCTTTATTAGTTTTTTTCCTGGTTTTCTTTTCTCATCAACTTTAAGTTTAAAAATACAATTCGCAGTCCTTGGCAGTATATTTATATTGCAGGCATTAATAATATTCTGTTCAGTTTCGTTTTTGTCTTACTATTTTGGTAAACGTATAAAAAGAATTAGCCAGCACATTATTTGGAATAGAATTCAAGCAGCTATATTATTTTTAATTTCTGCTTTTTTAGTATATCCCTAACAAATAAAGTTTTTTAAATATTACATAATCAGTTTAATATATTTATTATTTAAAATAATTCTAAATAACATTGTTTTATAAAATTTAATTTAATAGTTTTGTTATTTAAAATTAGTCTAAATAAAATTTGTGAAATTTTCCCTAACATTTATATCATTCTCTATCTTTTTTTCTAATATGATTTTCAGTCAAAAAAAATCTTTAGACAGTATTCAAAAATTGGATGAAATTATCCTAAAGGCAAATACTATATTAGGAAGTAAATATGTAGCTCAAAACAGAACCGGGGCATCATACTATTTATCAGAAAGTGATTTAAATAAATTTGGGAATACAGACATTAACAGAGCTTTACGTTCAGTACCAGGTGTCAACCTTTACGAAGAAGATGGTTTTGGTCTAAGGCCGAATATTTCTCTAAGGGGAACTTCTCCACAACGAAGTTCCAAAATTACTATAATGGAGGATGGAGTTCTAATTTCACCTGCACCTTATAGTTCACCTGCAGCATATTATTTTCCAACTGTTTCTCGAATGGAAGCTTTAGAAATCCTTAAAGGGAGTAGTCAAATACAGTATGGTCCATTTACAACTGGAGGTGCAATTAATATGGTTTCTACTAGTATACCAGATTCACTCAAGGTTAAAATAAAATCTAGATTTGGAAATTTTAATACCGGACAAGTATATGCCGCAGCTGGACAGTCAAATGGAAGACTTGGTTATCTTTTGGAATACCACAGTAATAAATCTGATGGGTTTAAGAAATTAAAAAATCTTAATACCGGTTTTGATATAACCGATTTAATGGGAAAAATACGTTTCTCTTCAAAAAAAGAATCGAGTATCCCACAATACATAGAGTTTAAATATCATTATTATGATGAAGTATCAAATGAGACTTATTTAGGTCTTACATCTTATGACTTTGAAATTGATCCTTATCAACGTTACTTAGGCTCTCAAAAAGACCAGATGAATGCTGAGCAATCACAATATATGATTACCCACGTTATTGATATTTCAGATAATATTAAAATTATAACAAATGCTTATCAAAATAGGTTCTCAAGAAATTGGTATAAACTAGATGATGTAATTTTTGATGGTGAGAAAAAGAAGTTATCAAATGTTCTTGAAAATCCTTTTACTTTTTCAAATCATTTGCAAGTTTTAAAAGGAGAAATAAACTCAGAACCAGACGCACTAAAAGTAAAGGCTAATAATAGGGTTTATTTTGGTAGAGGAATACAAACGAAATTTGACTATCATTGGTATGATTCGAAAGGATCTTTTCATGATATTGAAATAGGAGGTCGTATACATTATGATGAGGAAGATCGTTTTCAGTGGGAAGATGGGTATAGTATATTAAATATGGATATGGCCCTTACTTCAAATGGAACTCGTGGTGCACAAGGAAATCGAATTTCAAGCGCTGGAGCAATAGCATCTTATATTCTATATAAATATAAATGGAAATCTTTAACAATTACTCCAGGTGTTCGTTACGAGAATATTAAATTGAAAAGAGATGATTTTGGTAAAAATGATCAAGATAGGACGGGAAAAGATTTGAAAGCCAGAGAAAATAGTTTAGGTGTATTTATTCCAGGATTTGGTTTTAATTATAATTTACCAAAAAACCTCTCTTTATTCGGTGGTATTCATAAAGGTTTTTCACCTCCCGGAAATACTCCTGGAGAACGAGCAGAAGAAAGTATAAATTATGAATTTGGAACCCGATTCTATACAGGCAGATTAAGAGGAGAGTGGATAGGATATTTTAATAATTATTCTAATTTATTGGGATCAGACCTTGCTGCTACAGGGGGTACAGGAACATTAGATCAATTTAATGCAGGAGAAGTGCATGTTAGTGGTTTCGAATTTCTTTTAAATTTTGATCTATTAAATGATAATTCTAAAATCAAAATTCCACTTTCTTTTGCATACACCCTCACCAACGCCTTTTTTAGAAGTAATTTTGGAAGTAGTCAGGGAATTTGGGGAGATGTTAGTTATGGAGATAGAGTTCCATATATACCTCAAAATCAGTATAATTTTAGTTTCAGTGTTATTGATACATTAATTGAATTCAATTTTAATTTTAGGTATAACGGGTCATTTGATACTCAAGCATCGAACAAGGGCATGAATGATACGATGACAATTGATTCAAACTCTATAATTGATTTATCTTTTAAATATTCTGTTACACAAAAAATAGATTTAACGCTTAATGCTATCAATCTTCTTAATGAGAAATATACTGCTTCCAGAGTTCCTGCAGGATTTCGTCCTGGTCATCCTTTTGGGATATATGCTGGAATAGAATTTAAATTATAATTGACTTTTCTTTTAAATAAACAATTCATTAAAAACTTCTTTTAAGCTATTAAAAACATTATATTTGCATGCAATTAATTATAAATTAGTTGCTTATGTCTCCTGATAAATTTATTGGACAAGGCCTCACATATGACGACGTACTTTTAGTCCCAGACTATTCAGAAATCCTTCCTAGAGAAGTATCAATTTCTTCAAAATTCAGTAAAAACATACCTTTAAATATTCCTATAGTATCTGCAGCTATGGACACGGTAACGGAAAGCGAAATGGCTATTGCGTTAGCACGTGAAGGGGGAATCGGCGTATTACACAAAAACATGACTATTGAAGAGCAGGCTGAAAATATAAGATCTGTAAAACGTTCTGAATCAGGAATGATTTTAGATCCTGTCACCCTTCCCGTGACTGCATTAGTTTCTGATGCTAACACTAATATGGAAAAGTATAAAATTGGTGGTATTCCGATTGTAAGTTCAAATAGAGAATTAATAGGTATTGTAACAAATCGTGATTTACGATTTGAAAAAAATAGTGAGAGACCAGTCAGAGAGGTGATGACAAGCACAAATTTAATAACAGTAAATGAAGGAACTTCACTTAAGGATGCGGAACAAATACTTAAAAAACATAAAATTGAAAAATTACCTGTAGTTTCTAAAGAAAACATTTTAGTTGGCTTAATTACCTTTAGAGATATTACAAAACATACTACAAAGCCAAATGCAAATAAAGATAAGTTTGGTAGGTTGAGAGTAGCTGCCGCTGTCGGAATTACAAGTGATGTTATAGACAGAGTTCATGCACTTGAAAGTGCAGGGGTAGATGCTATTGTTGTTGATACCGCCCACGGACACAGTAAAGGAGTAGGCGATGTAGTTAAGAATATAAAATCAAAATTTTCAAACTTAGATTTAGTTGTTGGAAATATTGCTACATCCGAAGCTGCAAAATACCTAGTAAAAATAGGGGCTGATGCAGTAAAAGTTGGAATTGGCCCTGGCTCAATATGCACCACAAGGGTTATAGCAGGCGTTGGATACCCACAACTCTCAGCAATTTTAGAAGTAAAAAAAGCACTTAAAGGAAGCGACATTCCTATAATTGCAGACGGAGGTATCAGATATACCGGAGACATTCCAAAAGCAATAGCTGCTGGGGCTGACTCTGTAATGTTAGGTTCCCTTCTCGCTGGTACAAGAGAATCACCAGGCGAAACAGTAATTTATGAAGGGCGAAAATTTAAAACATATCGAGGTATGGGCTCTGTAGAATCAATGAAGATGGGTAGTAAGGATAGATATTTCCAAGATGTTGAAGATGATATTAAAAAACTTGTACCAGAGGGAATAGTTGGAAGAGTACCATTTAAAGGGGACCTAAACGAAAGTATTCACCAATTTATTGGAGGACTAAGAGCTGGAATGGGTTATTGTGGTGTAGCGGATATAAAATCACTAAAAGAAAATGCAAAATTTATAATGATCACAGCATCAGGTATCAAGGAGAGTCATCCTCACAATATCAATATAATTAAAGAAGCACCAAATTATAGTCCAAGCTAGGGTGTAATAATTTTAAAGGTTTTTATCTCATTTAAGGTAATTACTCTTACAATATACATATTACGCGAATCTAATTGGAGAGTGAACTTGTAATCAGCTAAATTTTGAGCAGAAATTGTTTTTATTTTGTTTCCTATTATTGAATAAATCTCTATTTTTCCTGGTCCACCAAAACCGTATAAGTAGAAATTACCGTTCTTGTAAGATATATTTTTATCAGTTTGTATTACATTAGTAAATATTGTAATATTGGTGTAAAAGGGTCCATTTGCAAGTGCAATTGGTGAAGGAAATAATAAAATTAGAATAAGTAATTTTCTAATCAAAAGCTCCAAATTTTCTCAAATTTAACACTTTTTTGTTAGTTATTAAAATTTTTTCAACAATATAAATAACACTTTATCAAGTATTTAGATAGTTTATCAAAAAAAATAATAAATTGTTAATAAATAATATCATATAACCTCTCTTTTAGATAATGCATTATTTGATACAAATATTTTTCTATTCATTTATTTTTGTATTTACTTCAGTCTCATGTAACAAATTCATGCCTGATCAAAAAGATCTGATTGCTAGGGTAGGATCTAATTACCTTTACAAAGATGACTTGGTTAAACTATTAGGAAACCCTTTAGACTATTCTGATAGCCTAGTTAAGACACGGAAATTAATTGATAATTGGGCACGTAATCAGCTACTTATACAACAGGCAAAAATAAATCTTCCCGAGGGTGATTTACAAGAATTAGAATTTTTGATAGATAATTATCGTAAAAATTTGTACGAAAATACATACCGAAAAGCCGTAATTAATAAAAATCTCGATACATTAATTAGTGATTATGAAATGCAAAATTTTTTATCAGATAATGAAGAGCTTTTTAAATTAAAAGCTCCATTATTTCAAGTTAGGTATATTCACCTGCCGCCTGATAATGTTGATCAATTAGAGATACAAAAAAGATTTCTGCGATTTGATGCATATGATAGAAAATTTCTCGATTCTTTATCTTTTCAATTTTATAATTTTGTACTTTCAGATTCTGTCTGGATTGACAAAAGTAATTTAACTTCTACGGTTTCATTTTTAAACCGTAAAAATTTTAACAAGTACATAATAAAATCTAAGTTTTTTAAAATAGAAGATTCTTTAGGGGTATATTTGTTCTATCTAAGAAATTTTTTAAAAAAAGGCGATATTGCTCCTAGTCAAGTAATCAAACCAACAATAAAAAATATTATCTTAAATCGAAGGAAAATTGAGTTTATTAAAAAATTCGAAAAAGACATTATACATGATGCCATTAAATCAAAAAATTTTGAGGTTTATTAAAATAATATTTTTTTTAATTTTTGCAGCTGAAATTTTAAAAGCTCAGGACAATAGAATTAAAGTTGATGGAGTATCGGCTGTTATCGGCGATTATGTAATATTAGAGTCAGATATAGACAAAACTTTAGTAGAGATGAAATCACAGGGCATACCAACAGTTGGTGTTACTCGCTGCCAATTATTAGGTAAATTAATGGAAGATAAACTTTATGCCCACCATGCTGTCCAGGACAGTTTAGAGATTAGTATTGATGAAATATATAGTTCTGTTGATCAAATTATTGAAAATTTTACTCAACAACTTGGTAGTATTGATAAAGTATTAGAGTTTTATGATAAGGAAGACGAATCCAGCTTTAGACAAGAAATTTTTGAAATTAATAAAGTTCAAAAACTTTCGTTGTTGATGCAACAAAAAATTGTTCAAGATGTTGAGGTGACTCCAGAAGAAGTGCGTATTTTTTTTGAATCTATACCAAAAAATGAACTACCAGTTTTTGGAACTGAGCTTGAAATTTCTCAAATAGTTATTGAACCTGAAGTAAGTGATAATGAAAGAAACAGAATAATTAATCAATTAAAAGTCTTTAGGGAGGATGTGTTAGAGAGAGGATCAAGCTTTGCATCTAAAGCGATTTTATATTCACAGGATCCTGGATCAAGAACTTCAGGTGGTAAATATACTCTTCACAGAAAACGCCCACGAATGGTAAAGGAATTTAGAGATGAGGCATTTAGTTTGGAGGAAGGTGAAATTTCCCAGCCTTTTAAGACGGATTTTGGCTGGCACATACTGAAAGTTGACAAAATTCGAGGTCAAGAAGTAGATATAAGACATATCCTTTTAACTCCAAAAATAGAATCAAATCAGTTAAGAGAAGCAAAAGGAAAATTGGATACAATCAGAAAAAGATTAATTGAAAATGAAATAAATTTCAAAGATGCTGCTTTGGCTTATTCAGACGAAAAAGAAACAAAATTTAATGGAGGGGTCCTTATTAATCCTCAAACAGGTGATACTAGATTTGAACTCACAAATTTAGATCCGATACTTTATAGCCAAATAAGAAATTTAAATGATGGACAAATTTCTCAGCCTCTTATTGAAGAAGAGCGTTCAGGACTAAAAAAATATAAAATTTTAAAGGTAAGTAATCGATTTGATGAGCATGTAGCCGATTATTCTTTAGACTATTCTAAAATTAAATCATTAGCCTTAAAGGAAAAGCAGCTAAACTTAATTCAAAAATGGATGGATGAAAAAATTGAGAGTACTTATGTAAATGTCAATAAGGATAGTAAAATATGCAGTTTTGCAAATAACTGGATAAAAAAATAATCATTTGAGATATTTTAGAGGAACCCACAACATCCCAAAACATTCACTTTTATCTTTATTTATGTTTTTGTGATGGATCTTATGGGCTCGCCTTATACCTTTTGCATACTTATTGTTAGTGTTTCTAAAAACTTTGAATCGTTGGTGGATAAAAATGTCATGAACTAAAAAATAAGTAAGACCATATAAAAAAATTCCAATAGCGATTGGTAACCCAACCCAAATTCCGTATTGACCCCATAAAAGAGCAAATCCAAAACTCACAATCGCGTAAAAAATAAAAAAAAAGTCGTTACGTTCGAACCAAGAGCTGTGATCTTTAATATGGTGATCTCTATGAAGTGACCATAGAAATCCATGCATTATATATTTATGAGAAAACCATGCTACGAATTCCATAATTACAAACGTTAATATTATAGTAAAAACCCAAAGAATTTTCATTATCATTATAACAAGTTTAATCTGTACTTCAGGTAACTTCGTGCAAACACCGTCATTTTTTGGTAATTAGGGACTCTAATCCTATTTTTTTGTATTTTGATTGATGGTGTGCTTTTCAATTTTGCTAACAATTTAGTGTAATATTTGTATGCTGTATAAACTCCGAAACGGGCTTCGGATGGTAACTTAAAAATTCCACTTAATGCGTGTGCAAAATCAGTTTCAATTTCTTTAATTATAGTTGATTTTGTTTTCTCATCAAATTGGGAAAAATCAACATTTGGAAAATATACCCTTTCAAGATTTTGAAAGTCATTTTTTAAATCTCTCAAGAAATTTACTTTCTGAAATGCGGAACCTAACGCCATCGCAGAAGACTTTAAATTCTCGTAATCTTCTTTTTTCCCTTTTACGAAAACTTTTAAACACATCAAGCCAACGACGTCTGCAGAACCATAAATGTATTCTTTGTATTCTTTATCTGTCTTGTATATGTTTTTTTTTAAATCCCAACGCATACTTTTTAAAAATGCTTTAATTAGTTTATGATCTATTTCAAAAATATTAACTGTTTTTTGGAATGAATTTAGTATAGGATTTAAACTTATCTTATTGTTTATACTATAAAACAGATCTTCTTCAAACCTATCAAGTAGTTCTTTTTTAGGATAATCATGAAAAGTATCAACAATTTCATCAGCAAAACGCACAAAGCCATATATATTATAAATATGATTTCGTATTGATGAATCTAACATTTTAGTTGCTAATGAAAACGAAGTGCTATATGTATGAGTAACAATTTTACTGCAATTTTCACTAACAGAATCGTAAAGGGTTTTCATTAAATCAACATTTATTTAAGATAAAGCTAATATAAATTTAGCTAAATGTGATAAAAGATTAAACTAAAACGTCTTGCGAGAAATATTTGAATATAAAAGATTCTACAGATCTATACATTTCTATCTTTTCTGGCAATGCTTCTTTGTCTATTGCAATCTGCTGCGGTCCAAATAAAATTAGCTTTGAATCTTGGTTTTCTAAAATTTTATTATAAAAATTATGGAGATACGGCATGATTTCATCTTTACTAGGCTCAACCGTAATGTAGCTTACAAAATAAAATTTAGTTTCATAAGAATAAAGAGTTTGAAGGCTTGATGTTTGAAGAGATTGACCCAGAAAAATAGTACGGTAACCTCTCGAAAGTATCAAATAATTTAAGTAAAGTATTCCTAGTTCATGAATTTCGTTTTCAGGAAGGAATAAAACAAAAATAGGATGGTTTTGCTGATCGAATTTATTTTTTTGTAAATATTCCGTCTGAAGGTGAATTTTTTGTTTAACTAGATTCGTAATGAAATGCTCATGTGATGGAGAAATTGCCCCGGTTTGCCATAAAATTCCTAATTCCTTCATTAAAGGCATGAAGATGTTTAGGAATAGATACTCAAAATCGTGATGTTGAAGAATTTCCTCATAGTTCGTGTCAAAAAGCTCATAATCAAAATTGATCATGGCAAGCTTGAAAGCATTAATAGAGACCTGCTCGGAATTAGCCTTAAGGGCTATGCTTCGTACAAGCTTCGGAATTTCATCAGACTCTAGACTTGCAATTTTAGAAATTTTGAATCCATGGTTGTACAACAAAGTTATATTGAGAAGCTTTCTTAAGCTATCAAGACTATATCTTCTGATATTTGTATCAGTTCTTTCAGGCTCAAGAAGATTGTATCTTTTTTCCCATATTCTTAAAGTATGGGCCTTAATCCCAGAGAGGTTTTCTAAATTTTTAATACTGAAAGTGCTTTTTACCCTATCCATACGTTCAATTAACATTATAAAAGCTTAAACAAATATAAGAAAAAAATTAAATGGAAGCAATAGTGCGCACGAGAAGACTCGAACTTCCACGAGATAAATCTCACTAGCCCCTCAAG
>CACMHY010000008.1 GCA_902613595.1 uncultured Bacteroidota bacterium | reverse complement strand
TTCTCATTTAATATAAATTTATAGTGTATTATTTTTATGAGTTTGAAAAAAATCATTTTGATAGGTTATATGGCATCCGGTAAGTCTGCGGTTGGTAGAAAGCTGCATGAGCAGCTAAATTATGACTATTATGACTTAGATAATTATATTGAAATAAATTATGAAACCAGTGTGGAAAATATTTTCAAAACCAAAGGCGAACTTTATTTCCGTCAAATTGAGCGTAAGTCACTTGAGAATATTGTTACAATAAAAAGGAATCTTATTATTTCTTTGGGTGGGGGGACACCATGTTATTTTGATACAATTGATTTTTTAAATTCAATTAAAGAAACAAAAACATTCTTTTTAAAGACGTCAGTTAAAACAATATGTGAACGACTTAAAAAATCAAAAATTAAACGCCCCTTAATTTCACATTTAATTGAGGAGACTGAGATTAAAGAATTCGTTGGAAAACATTTGTTAGAACGAAATTTTTTTTATGAAAAATCTGAAAAAAAAATAAATACTGATGAAAAAACAGTTAGGGCAGTAGCAAATGAAATTATTAAGAAGTTAGCTTAAATAAATCCCTGCATCAGGACCTTCTAAAATAACACTTATGTGTTCGTTTAGTGTTGTTGACAGCGAAATTCCCTTAAAATCTGCTTTAATCGGGAACTTTTTATGATTTCGATTTACCATTACAGCAGTTTTAATTGACTTAACTCGAACTTTTAAAAAATAAGATACGGCATATATTAATGTACAACCAGTATTTAGAACATCATCCACCACTACAATAGAACTATTTTTAAGTTGATCTATGGGTTTATCAGATTTTATATTATTTAAAGGATTTTTTTTATCAATTTCTAAAGTTATGAATTGAACGTCTATGTTACTAATTGATGATAGTGATTTACCTATTAATGAGCTAAGTCTCTTTCCTTTTTTTCCAATACCCACAACATAAATTATTTCTTCTTCAAAATTACTTTCATAAATCTGATAAGCAATTCGATCTATACTCGAGTATATGTCTTTTAAGTCTTTGATTTTATTACCTAACGATTTCAAGATTCAAAGTAATTAAAGTTGTTATAAGTTTTTTAAATCAAGACCATCAATTTCCCTGCGCTCTTTTTTTGTTGGTCTACCTTTTCCAGAGTCTCTTTTTACACCAAAAGAAAACTTTTTAATGTTTTCTTTTTCTATTATGCTTTTGTCCGTTATTTCTTTAAAATAAAGATTAACTAATTTTGGTCCTACTCGGTTTTTGGGAAAGTCTATAATTTTATATTCCCTCCATACTTGATTTTTCCGTATCTTGATTTTATCACTAATTAGAATTCCTTTAGAAGGCTTAATTATTTTGTTATTTACTTTTACATCATTTTTTTTACAAGAAATGCTAGCTAAGTTTCTTGATTTAAATTTTCGAACACACCACAAAAATTGATCAACACGCATTCTTAAAACTCTAATTTAAGAAAAAAGCAAAAATAAAGTAAAATTGTATCTTCGATATAAAAAATATCTGATTCTTGAAAAAAACATATGTATGCTTTTTAATTCTTTTCATTTCATTTTTTTCATGCAAAAAAGAAGAAAATGTAGTTGAACCTCTTCGGGATGTCGCTGAACAAGTCTCTAGGGAAGAAATGGAATTGGAAGAATTTTTGTCTTCACATTACTATAATTATGAAGAATTTCAAGATAGTAATAGTACAGTCGAGATAAAAATTGATTCTTTATTGCAATCCAACTCTGGAAAAAAACCCTTAATCGATCAAGTTGTAAAACAATTTGTAAAAGTAAAGACCTCGAGTGGCGATTTAATAAAGCACCCGATCTACACTCTTATTGCAAAAGAAGGATCTGGCCAATCACCCTCAAGAGCGGATTCTACTTACGTTTCATATAAAGGTATTTTGTTAAATAAAAGTCAATTTGATAGGTCTTTTGAACCAATTTGGTTTGATTTAACAACGGTAGTAAGAGGCTTTAGAGAAGGACTCGGGGTCTTTAAGTCAGGAGAGTTTACTGTTGATCAGAATAATATAGCAACATTTTCAAATTATGGTCAAGGAATTGTATTTATGCCTTCAGGACTTGGATATTATAACAATAACTCTGGTGCTATACCAGAATATTCACCATTAATTTTCATAATCAATTTATATTTAGTTAAAAAAACAGATCATGATGGAGATGGAATACTTTCAGGGCTTGAGTATGATAATGACGGAGATGGTTTACCTGATGATACTGACGAAGACGGATTAGTCGACTACCTGGACGCCGATTAATTACATTTTATATGACAATCCAACACTCCAAATATTTGATTGGAGATCAATAGTTCCGCTGATTGGAATATTACTTTTTTCTAGCAGAGATAATTCATTTGAATTTAGACCTCTGTCATACCTAATGTCAGCATTTAATGGACCAAAATGAAATCGAATACCTAAATGAAGTCCTAAATCTGTTTTCTCTTGAATTTCAGATAAATCAATTTCATTAATTTTTGATTTAAAATTAAATTGAAAATTAGGCCCGCCAAATACACTTAATATTGGTAACAATTTGAATCCTATAGAAACTGGTAATTCTAGTTTGGATTGATTTAATTTTAAAGAATTGAAATTTCTATTTTGAAGCGAAAGTTGAAACTCAGGTCTTATATAAAAAAAAAATAATTTTAGAGAAGAATAACCACCAAAAAAATATCCTGTAAGGTTTTCGTTTATGTTATCGTTTGAAGACAAATCTATTATTGCGTCTTTAATTTGACCCGAGGCAGTTATATTTATACCGCCTTTTATTCCATATTCAAATTGGGAAAAACCTATAGTTGATGTCAAAATAATTAGAGAAAAATATTTTTTAATTTGATTCATAATTTTTTCAGGTACGCTTTTTTAATTTTAAAACTTTACGAATAATGGCGTCTTTGTTTAACCCATATTTTGACATTAATTCTGCAGGAGTCCCAGATTCTCCAAAAGTATCTTGTGTAGCGACAAATTCCATGGGAGCTGGATAATTTGTTGCTAGCAAACCTGAGATACTTTCACCTAGGCCACCTAAGAAGTTGTGTTCTTCAGCACTTACAACACATCCTGTCTTTCTGACTGATTTTAATATAATTTTTTCATCTAGGGGTTTTATAGTATGTATGTTAATAACCTCTGAGTCAACACCATAATTTTTTAATTCAATTGAAGCCTCTAAAGCCTCCCAGACAAGGTGACCTGTTGCTACAATTGTTACATCAGAACCTGGCTTGAGAAGTATTCCTTCACCAATTTCAAAACCAAGATCGTTTGTTGTGAAATTAGGAACAGAGGGGCGTCCAAAACGCAAATAAACAGGGCCTTTATATTTTGCTATAGATATAGTTGCAAGTTTTGTCTGGTTATAATCGCATGGATTTATCACAACCATCCCCGGAATCATTTTCATTAGTCCAATATCCTCAAGTATTTGGTGTGTAGCTCCATCCTCTCCAAGAGTTATGCCAGCATGTGAGGCGCATATCTTAACATTCTTATTTGAATATGCAATAGATTGCCTTATCTGGTCGTAAACACGTCCTGTGGAAAAATTAGCAAATGTACCAGTAAAGGGAATTTTACCTCCTATTGTCAAACCAGCCGCAATCCCTATCATATTTGCCTCAGCTATTCCTACTTGAAAAAAACGATCGGGATTTTCATTAATAAATTTTTGCATCTTTAAAGATCCTACAAGATCTGCACACAGTGCAACCACGTTGGGATTAATTCTACCAAGCTCAGCTAATCCCTCTCCAAAACCTGAACGCGTGTCATTATTTCCCAGATTTGAATATACTTTCATTTAGATTTTAGATATTAGTAATCGCCAAGTGTCTCATTGTTTTGACTTAATGCGATTGATAATTGTTCATCATTTGGAGCTTTCCCATGCCATGCATGGGTATGCATCATAAAATCAACACCATTTCCCATTTCTGTTTTCATTAATAGCATAATTGGTTTTTTCAAACCAAGATTTGATTTGGCAAGTTTAATTTTTTTAATAAGTAGTGGTATGGAATTTCCATTCTCAATTTCATAAACTTGCCAACCAAAAGCTATAAACTTATCTTTTAAACTACCCATCGGAAGAACATCATCAGTACTCCCATCAATTTGTTTACCATTTAAATCAACTATTGCGATCAAATTATCAATTTTTTTAGCTGCCGCAAACATAATAGCTTCCCAATTTTGACCCTCTTGCAATTCGCCGTCACCCAATAATACATAAATAGTTTTTGGGTCGTTATTTAGTTTTTTTGATAAAGAAGCTCCTATTGCAACTGAAAGACCTTGTCCAAGTGAGCCTGACGCAATTCTAATTCCTGGTAGGCCCTCATGTGTCGTGGGATGTCCTTGTAATCTCGAATTTATGTGTCTAAATGAGTTTAGTTCGTTTATTGGAAAAAACCCTTTTCTAGCTAATACACTATAGAAAACTGGTGAAATATGTCCGTTGGATAAAAAGAATAAGTCTTCATTTTTTCCATCCATTGAAAACGGTAGAGAATATTCCATTTGGTTAAAGTAAAGCACAACAAAAAGCTCAGCACAACCTAATGATCCTCCAGGATGCCCTGAATTTACTCTGTGAACCATTCTAAGAATGTCTCTTCTAACTTGGGTTGTTAAACTTTCTAAAAAATCTAAATCTTTCATACCGAGCAAATGTAACTTATGTCGAAGCATTATCAAAGGTCAATTTCCAAATTTTCTTACGATATTTCATTAAGTAATTAACAATAATAATTTCGGTTATCTTTCTTTCATTAACATATTATATTTGCAACTAATGAAATTTCAACTTACAAAATCTGATAACACTACTAATGCGAGAGCAGCAAAATTAATTACTGACCATGGTGTGATCAAAACTCCCATCTTTATGCCAGTTGGAACTTTAGGAACTGTTAAGGGGATTCATAATAAAGAACTACAAAAAGATGTTGATGCCGAGATAATTTTAGGAAATACCTACCATTTGTATTTAAGGCCTGGAATGTCTATAATTAAAAAATCAGGGGGCCTTCACAAATTCATGGGCTGGAATCGACCAATTTTAACAGACTCAGGTGGTTACCAGGTTTATTCTCTATCTGCAAATAGAAAAATTAAAGAAGAGGGGGTAAAATTTAAGTCTCATATAGATGGCTCATATCACTTTTTCACGCCAGAAAATGTTGTTGAAATTCAAAAAAATATAGGAGCTGACATCATAATGCCTCTAGATGAGTGCACTCCATATCCATGTAATTATAAATATGCTAAGCAATCTATGGATAGAACCCACAGATGGTTAAAACGATGTTTAGAAGAGCATTATAAATCACCACCTAAATATGAACATGAGCAAACCCTTTTTCCAATTGTTCAAGGAAGCGTTTTTTCAGAGCTTAGAAAAGAATCTGCTCATTTTGTCGCTTCACAAAATGCGTTAGGAAATGCTATAGGCGGTTTATCGGTTGGAGAACCAGCAGATGAAATGTATGCAATGACAAATACTGTCTGTGAAATACTTCCAAAAAATAAGCCTCGTTACTTGATGGGCGTTGGTACACCGATAAATTTATTAGAAAATATTGCGCTAGGGGTAGATATGTTTGATTGTGTAATGCCAACAAGAAATGGAAGAAATGGAATGATGTTTACTTCAAATGGAACTATTAATATAAAAAATCAAAAATGGAAAAATGACTTTTCACCGCTAGACAGTTCTGGATATTCATATGTTGATAAGGATTATTCCAAAGCATATGTAAGCCATTTATTTAGTGTTAATGAAATGCTTGGAAAACAGATATTATCACTTCATAATTTGAGTTTTTATTTGTGGTTGGTTCGCCAGGCTAGAAAGCATATATTAGAGGGAAGCTTTCATAGTTGGAAAGAAAAAATGGTAAAAAATATGCAACAACGTTTATAATTGAAAAAAATTGATTTATATATTATTAAACGCTATATAGGTACATTCTTGGTGATGATCTTGTTATTTATTCCTATTGGAATAATGGTTGATATTGCAGAAAAAATTGATAAGCTTAAAGAAAAAGAAGTACCACTAAGTAGTATTTTGGAGTACTATGTAGATTTTACATGGTATTTTGCAAATCTTCTTTTTCCCATTTTCTTGTTTCTTTCAGTTATTTGGTTTACCTCAAAACTTGCTAATAACTCAGAAATTATTGCAATTTTAAGTTCGGGTATCTCTTTTTTTAGATATTTAAGACCCTTTTTAATAAGTGCATCAATTATTGCCGTTTTTTCATTTTTATCAGGAATGTTTATTGTACCAAAATCTAATAAGGGATTTAATGATTTTCGCTACAAATATTTAGTGAAAAAAGAAGCTAGAGATACTGATAAAGTATATTTACAAATCAATGAAAATGAATATATTTATGTAAATAACTACGACCCTGTTCGTAAACAAGCATCAAATTTTACTTTAGAACACTTTGATCAAAATAATTTAAAATTCAAAATTTCTGCCAGAAGGATCCGTTGGATTGAAAAAGATAGTATTTTCAGATTATCTGGTTATAAGAAAAGAATGTTTAACGGAGATAATGAAATTTACGAGGATATTTTAAGAAAAGACACCATATTTGATTTTGAAATTAATGACCTAGCCCCTGTGAATTATATAGCTGAAACACTAACTTATGGTCAGTTAGATAAATTTATTTATGAAGAAAAACAAAGAGGATCTTCTCTTATAAACAATCATTTGTTAGTTCGACACAAAAGGTGGAGTATTCCGATTTCATCATTTATTTTGACTTTAATTGCTGTTGCTGTTTCTTCTTTTAAACGAAGAGGTGGTATGGGTGTTAATTTAGCATTTGGTATAAGTTTAGGTTTTCTTTTTATTTTTTTTGATAAGATTTTTGGTGTAATGGTTAATAAATCAACTTTTTCTCCGTTTCTAGCAGCCTGGTTACCTCTTATTCTTTTTGGTTTTTTAGCTTTCTTTTTATTGCGTCATGCTAAACGATAGAAAAAAAAATTTACTATTGTATCATTTCATCGTTTTTCTATATGGGTTCACGTCTATATTTGGTGCACTAATTTCACTACAAGCTTTGCCAATTGTAATTTATCGAATGTTTATTGGTGCTCTAGGTTTGGCTATTTTTTTTTTTATTCTCAATCCATCTTACTTTAGGTTAAATAAAAAGTTTTTAAAAAAAGTCTTTTTTTCTGGAATAATTATAGGTGCACATTGGGTAACTTTTTTTTATGCAATTAAAATATCTACCATTTCTATCACTTTGAGTATGATGTCAGCTGGAGCTTTAATAACAGCATTAATTGATCCAATCTACAATAGGAAAAAGATATCGATCTATGAGATTTTTTTTGGATGCATTACAATCATGGGTGTTATTATAATTTATAGAGCTGAATTGCAGCATTTAATAGGAATAACCATTTCATTATTTTCAGCTTTTTTATCATCCTTATTCACAATTCTTAATCGCAGTTTAGTAAGAGAAAATAATTTTACGACATTATCTTTTTATGAGTTATTAATAGGAGGAGTGGTTTGTTTAATTTTTTATCTCATAACAAATGGATATAAATCATCAGATTTCGAGCTAAAAGGTTACGATTTTTTATGGGTTTTAATTTTAGGATTTTTATGTACTTCATATGCCTTCAATGTATCGATAAAAGTATTGCGACATCTTTCTTCTTTTACTGTTATGATGATAATCAATCTTGAACCAATTTATGGTATAATCTTGTCTATTTTAATTTGGAAGGATGAAGCTTTTTTAAGTTTAAACTTTTACATTGGATTTGTTATAGTTTTATCTTCGATTTACATGAATTCTATCTATAATAAAAAAATGAAGAGAAATAAATAATTTAATTCTAATTGTAAAGAATTTTTACATTTGTTTTAGAATTGTAGTGTATGGAATATTTAGAATTTGAATTACCAGTAAAGGAAATGCATGAACAACTTGAAAAATGCAAATTAATTGGTTCAGAAAGTAATATTGATGTTTCTGATACCTGCCTACAAATAGAAAAAAAACTTGAGAAAGTTAAAAAAGAAATTTACGGCAATTTGTCAGCATGGCAAAGAGTTCAATTATCCCGTCACCCATCGAGACCATACACTTTAGATTATATCAACTCATTAACAAATGGAACCTTTTTAGAACTTCATGGTGACCGTAATATAGCCGACGATAAAGCAATGGTTGGGGGCTTAGGTAAAATTGAAAATCAATCATTTATGTTTATTGGAACCCAGAAGGGCTACAATACAAAAACTAGGCAATACCGAAATTTTGGAATGGCAAATCCTGAAGGATATCGTAAAGCTTTAAGGTTAATGAAATCAGCTAATAAATTTGATATTCCTATAGTTACTTTTATAGATACTCCGGGTGCCTTTCCTGGTTTGGAGGCAGAAGAAAGGGGACAGGGAGAGGCAATTGCACGAAACATTTATGAAATGATGTCATTGTCAGTCCCAATTTTTGTTGTTATTATTGGAGAAGGTGCCTCGGGAGGAGCCTTAGGTATTGGCGTAGGTGACAAAATACTTATGCTTGAAAATACCTGGTACTCAGTTATATCTCCTGAATCGTGCTCATCGATATTGTGGAGAAGTTGGGAGCACAAAGAGACAGCTGCTGAAGCTTTAAAATTGACTTCGAAAGACATGTTGCAAAATAAACTAATAGATAAAATCATCAAAGAGCCACTTGGAGGTGCACACTATGACAGAGAAACAACATTCAAAAATGTAAAAAAAGAAATTTTAACAGCATTTAAAGAAACTTCTAAAATTGATTCAAGATCTAGGGTTGATCAGCGCCGTAAAAAGTTTATTGGGATGGGGAATGTTTTAGAATAAATATTAGTTTTTAACAAAAATGTGCTACTTATAAACATCTTTATTCCAAAGATTGGGGATAATCATTTTGTGTTATCATAAATAAAATTATTTACTTTAGTCCGATGGAAAAGAATAATTCTGAAGGCCTAAAGAAAATTATAGAACCAACCGTAATAAACTTACAAAAGGGAAAAATACCGCCACAAGCAGTAGATTTAGAAGAAGCTGTTCTGGGGGCTATGCTGATCGACAAAAAAGGGGTAGATGAAGTTATTGACTTATTACAGCCTGAGGCCTTTTATAAAAAAGCCCATCAATTTATTTTTGAATCTATTTATAGTCTTTTCCATGACTCACAGCCAATTGATCTTCTTACTGTCTCATCTTCATTAAGAAAAGATGGAAAACTTGATCAAGTTGGAGGAGAATTTTACCTTGTACAATTGTCCCAAAGAGTTGCCTCATCAGCTCATATAGAATTTCATGCACGTATAATCTTACAAAAATTTATTCAGCGTAGTTTAATAAGGATTTCAAATGAAATTATAGAAACTGCGTATATGGAAAGTACAGATGTTTTCGATTTGCTTGATCAAGCCGAATCTAAATTGTATGATGTAACACAAGGGAATATAAAAAAATCCTCAGAAACAGCTCAAAATCTTGTTTTAGAGGCAAAAAAACGTATTGAAGATATTTCTAAAAGAGAGGGTTTAAGTGGAATAACTACTGGTTTTGAAAAACTTGATAAATTGACTTCCGGCTGGCAATCCAGTGATTTAATAATAATTGCTGCAAGACCAGGGATGGGTAAAACCGCATTGACTCTTTCGATGGCAAGAAAAATATCTGTTTCAAAAGGAATTCCAGTCGCATTTTTTTCTTTAGAAATGTCCTCAGTTCAACTAATTACAAGATTAATATCTGCTGAGACAGGGCTATCATCTGAAAAATTGAGGACTGGAAAATTAATAGATCATGAGTGGCAGCAACTAAATATAAAAGTAAACGATTTGGAAAAGGCTCCATTATTTATCGATGATACACCCTCTCTATCAATCTTTGATTTAAGAGCTAAAGCCAGACGACTTGCTTCTCAACATGGGATTAAGCTTATTATTGTAGATTATTTACAACTAATGACTTCTGGTGCGAATAGTAAAGCTGGAAATAGAGAACAAGAAATTTCAATAATTTCTAGAAATTTAAAATCTCTGGCTAAAGAACTTGACATTCCGGTAATAGCTTTATCACAATTGTCAAGAGCTGTTGAGACAAGAGGTGGTACTAAGAGGCCGATGCTATCTGATTTAAGAGAATCTGGGGCTATAGAACAAGATGCTGATATAGTTTCGTTTATATATCGGCCCGAGTACTATAATATAGATGAATGGGATGATAATGAACGTACTCCTGCACAAGGCCAAGCAGAATTTATAGTAGCTAAGCACAGAAATGGGGGATTGGATAGCATTAGAATGAAGTTTGTCCCACATTTAGGAAAGTTTGAGGATCTTGAAACGTTTGATAATCCATTTGAATTTCAGTCTAAAATGAATCCTAATATTGATGAAAGAATAGAACCACGGAATAACCAAAATTCTGATAGCTTTAACTGGGATAAAGATAAAAATGACTCTGACAACGACAAATTATCTCCATTTTAAGTGTTGTTAAATGTCGATTTCCATCAGATAATCTGTTTGTAAATCATTTCCCAATAAAAAACTATATTTTCCAAACTTTTTAAAACCATGTTTTTTATAGAATTTGATTGCTTTAAAATTTCTTTCCCATACGCCTAGCCATAATTTTTTATAACCACTTTCTTTTCCAATTTTAAAAATTTTAGTTAAAACTTTTTTTCCTATACCTACACCCTGATATTCATTGATTAAGTATATTCTTTCAATTTCAAATCCATTATCTATATACATTTTTTCTCTTTGCGACTCTTTAAAATTTAATTTTATATAACCAATAGTTTTATTTTCTTTTTTAATAAAGTAAAATTTGGTATTTGGGTCACATGTTTCCTGTTTTAATTTTTCAAAACTCATTTTATTTCTAAAATATAAACTCATGTTTTCACTTGAATTTGATGCTGCAAATGTTTGTTTAAACGTTTTTATAGAAATTGATCTCAAATTTTTCAGGTCATTGTTTGAGATTTCTTCAAAACTTAGATTAGTCATCTTTCTAAATTATTATACCATGTACTTTGAGATCACTCTCTAATTGTCTATAATTCTTAAAATGTATTGTTTTCATGTCAAATTTATTAGCTGCTTTAATATTTCGAATGTTATCATCGATAAAAATGGATTCGCAGGCTTTTAAGTTATACCTATTCAAAATTATTTCATAAATATCTGAGAATGGTTTTCTACTTTTTTCAGTTCCAGATACAACTATTCCCTCAAATAAATGCAAAAAATTAAATTTTTTCAAAGCGATCGGAAATGTTTCTGCACTCCAATTTGTTAGAGCCAAAACTCGAAATTTATTTGTTTTTACAATGTTTTTTAATATGGTTACAACCTCTTTAATCTCACCACCAATCATTTCTTCCCATCTGCCATAGTACATTCTAATTTGTTCTTCATATTCTGGAAATAAACTAATTCTATCCTCGGTCGCTCTATCAATTGGATATCCAGCATCTTGATCTTCATTCCATTCAAACGTACACACTTCTTCATAAAACACTTTTAACCGTTCTTTATCACTTTTAAATTCATTTAGAAAAACATAATCGGGATTCCAATCAATGAGGACTCCTCCAAGATCAAAGATTATGTTTTTAATATTCTCAGTGTTATTTTTTTTGAACATTTTAATTTTTTGTCATTAGAAAAGCCTTTAAAAATTCATCAATTTGTCCATTCATTACACCATCTACATCAGTGGCCTCGTGCTGTGACCGAACATCCTTTACTAATTTATATGGATGCATTACATAGTTTCGTATTTGTGATCCCCACTCAATTTTCTTTTTTTCAGCTTCAATCTTATCTCTTTCAGCAAATTTTTTTTGAAGTTCTATCTCATATAGTTGAGAACGTAAAAGTTGCAGAGCTTTATTTTTATTTTCTAGTTGTGATCTAGTTTCAGAATTTTCAATTATTATACCACTGTTCTTGTGACGAAGCCTAACAGCTGTTTCTACTTTATTAACATTTTGTCCACCAGCACCACTAGCACGCATTGTTTCCCATGAAATATCGGAAGGATTAATATTAATCTGAATATTATCATCAACTAGAGGATAAACATAAACAGATGCAAAAGATGTGTGTCTTTTCGCATTACTATCAAAAGGTGAGATACGAACTAATCTATGAACACCATTTTCTCCTTTTAGCCAGCCAAATGCAAATTCACCTTCTAACTCTAAAGTTACGGTTTTTAACCCAGCAACATCGCCAGCTTGATTATTCAATTCTCTTATTTTAAATTCTTTTTTTTCAGCCCACATTAGATACATCCGCATTAACATTTCAGCCCAGTCACAGCTTTCAGTACCGCCTGCTCCAGCAGTGATTTGTATTACTGCACTTAAGTTATCTCCCTCCTCCGAGAGCATGTTTTTAAATTCAAGGTTCTCGAGAAGCCTCAATGTATCATTATAAGTTATTGTAATTTCATCAGGATTAGATTCACCATTTTTAGCAAATTCCATGTAAATCTCTAACTCTTCAATTTTATTTTTGAGATCTTTAAATTCAGTAACCCATTTTTTAAGGTTACGTAATTTTTTCATGTGCTTTTCGGCTTCCTGAACGTTATTCCAGAAATCAGGAGATAAAGATTTTTCTTCTTCGTTCTCTATTTCTATTTGTTTTGAATCAATGTCAAAGATATCGTCTTAGTGCTCCAAGGCGATCAATAATGTCTTTATATTGTTCGTTTGTAATCATTTCTAAATTTAAAAAAAATAATAAACTTTAGACCTAATTAATAATTTTCAACTTTTTTGCAAGAATATCCTGCTAAATACAATGTTATTAGTTTTTAGTAAATTTATTTATATAAAACACCATATGAAAATTAAAATATTTATATGCTTTTTCTTATTCCTGAATTTTAGTATCAGTTCAGCTCAAAATAAAGGTAAGTTAAAATCAAATAAATTTTCAGAACAAATACAATCTTTTTCTGGTCTTTTTGATTTCACTTATAACCATGACAAAGATTTAATCTATTTAACAGTTAATGAGCTTGAAAAAGAGTTTCTTTATGTTAATAGTCTAAGTGCTGGTATGGGCAATAATGACATTGGACTAGACCGAGGACAACTTGGGGACCAGCGTATTGTATATTTTTCAAAATTTGGAAACAAATTGATGCTTATACAACCCAACCTTGATTATCGCTCTACGTCAGAAAATCCTCAGGAAAAAAAATCTGTAAATGAGGCTTTTGCAAGATCAGTACTTTTCGGTTTTCCTATAATTGAAATTTCTGAAGAGGGATATATAATTGATTTAACCCCCTTTTTGATGCAAGATGCTCATGGTGTAGCCAATAGATTAAGTCTTATAGGTGAAGGCGATTATGAAATAGATCCTACTCGATCTGCAATTTCATTACCTAGGACTAAAGCTTTTCCAAAAAATATAGAATTCGATATAATGTTAACTTTTTCTGGGACTCCATCTGGCTCATTAATTTCGTCTGTTACTCCAAGCCCAGATGCGATTACACTAAATCAACATCACTCATTTGTTGCTTTACCTGATTCAAATTACAAACCACGTCAATTTGACCCTAGATCTGGGGCAAATGCATTAACCTTTTTTGACTACACCACTCCTGTTAGCAGATCTACAAAAAAACAATATCTATTACGCCATCGTCTAATAAAAAAAAATCCATCTGCTGCATTTAGTGAGGCTTTAGAACCTATTATTTATTATTTAGATAATGGAACACCAGAGCCAGTCCGTAGTGCCCTAATAGAAGGGGGGATCTGGTGGAATCAAGCTTTTGAGAATATTGGTTTTAAAAATGCATTTCAGATAAAAATGCTACCCAAAGATGCAGATCCATTAGACGTTCGCTATAATGTTATTCAATGGGTGCATCGTTCTACAAGAGGATGGAGTTACGGATCAAGTGTAATTGATCCTCGGACAGGTGAAATAATTAAAGGGCATGTAACTTTAGGTAGTCTTCGAATACGACAGGATTTCATGATTGCCCTAGGACTTATTGATCAACCTTTTTTAGAAAATAACAACAAGGAAAATGTCGCACTTGAGATGGCATTGTCTAGAATCCGACAATTATCAGCACACGAAATTGGTCACACACTTGGCTTTGCTCATAACTTTACGGCAAGCACTAATTTAAGAAGCTCAGTCATGGATTACCCTCATCCTAATATTAAATTTGTAAATGGAGAAATTTCTATTTCTGATGCTTACGAAAAAGGAATAGGTGAATGGGACAAGGTTAGCGTAGCTTATTCATATAGTCACTTTCCGAAGAATATCAAAGAAGAGAAAGCTCTTGATTCTATTTTGTCGAAAAGTGCTCAAAATGGACATCGTTTCATAACTGATAAAGATGCAAGACCCATTGGTGGTGCCCATCCGTACGCTCACTTGTGGGACAATGGTAATAGTCCGACATCAGAACTTATACACTTGTTAGATATCCGAAAGAAGGCCCTTCAAAACTTTTCCATATATCATTTAAGAAATGGTGAAACTTATAGCACACTAGAAGATCGAATGGTTCCAATTTATTTGCTTCACCGATATCAAATGGAAGCGGTTGTAAAATTAATTGGAGGGGTTGATTATGATTATGCAGTAAGGGGATCAAAAAAATATAAAGTGAAAGTTGTTGATGGTATAATACAAAGGAATGCCTTGTTAGCCTTTCAAAAAGCTTTATCTCCTGAATCCTTAGCTATTCCTGAAAAATTTCATAATCTTCTTCCACCACGTTCTTTTTTCAATCCACGAACAAGAGAAAATTTTTTATCAGGTACGGGTATAACATTCGATTATCTTGGTATTGCTAACAGCACTAGTGAGACCTTTATAAAAATGCTACTTCATCCAGAACGTGCAAACAGATTAGTCACCCAATATGGTTTCGATAGTAATCAACTTTCTTTGAAAGAGACATTAAGCAATCTAGTAGACTCACATTTTAAGGCTAAATACAGAAACAAACATTTTCAGCAATTAAACGACATAGTGAAAAATAATATCCTTGAGCAATTAATAATACTTGGTCTTCAAAAAAAATCAAATCCAATAGTAAAAGCAACTATTTTTAATCAACTCATTGAATTAGATCGCTGGCTTGCAGCACAAAATGAATACGGGTTTTCAGAAGTTTATCGTTCCCAAATTGATAAATTTTTTACCGATCCTTCTTCAATCAGATTCCCTGAATCTAAAAAACTACCTGATGGATCACCTATAGGAATTTATTCATGTGATTTTTGAATGATGGTAGTTAATCTAATAAGCGATACAATTACTAAACCTTCTTTTAAAATGCTTGAGGCAATGTTTTCAGCAACTGTGGGTGATGATGTTTTTAAAGAGGATCCTTCGGTGAATAAACTTGAAGAAGAGGTAGCTTCGTTATTTGGAAAAGAAGCAGCGCTTTTTTTTCCGTCTGGTACTATGACAAATCAAACTGCAATAAAAATTCATACTCAGCCAGGTGAGCAAATTATATGTGATCATTATTCACATATATTTAACTATGAAGGTGGAGGCGTTAGTTTCAACTCAGGTGTTTCTTGTAAAATGATTTCAGGTGATAGGGGAAGAATAACTGCAGAACAGATTCTGGAGTCTATAAATCCACCTGATTTTTATCATAGCCCTAAAACAAGCTTGGTATGTTTGGAAAATACAACTAATAAAGGGGGTGGAGCTATTTATGATTTAAATGAAATAGTTAAAATCAGAGAACTATGTAGCCAAAAAAAACTTAGCTTGCATTTAGACGGGGCTAGACTTTGGAATGCATTGGAAGTTACCAATGAAAACCCAAAACAATATGGCGAATTATTTGATACAATATCACTTTGTCTAAGCAAAGGTCTAGGTTGTCCTGTAGGTTCAGTTTTAGTAGGATCTAAAAAAAATATTAATAAAGCATTAAGAATTAGAAAGGTATTTGGAGGCGGAATGAGACAAGCAGGATATTTGGCAGCTGCTGGAAGTTATGCATTGAAATATCATCGTGCAGATCTTAATACCGATCATAAAAAAGCAAAAGAGATAGCTATCACACTTAAAAAATGTAAATATGTGAATGAGATAAATCCTGTTGAAACAAACATTATCATTTTTTCATTGAAGGAACAATATGATGAAGTTTCATTTGTTGAAAAATTACAAAATAAAAATATATTAATAATGAGTCTTGGTAAAGGAAAACTCAGAATGGTAACCCATAGAGACTATACAGATGATCAACACTCATATCTTTTGAAAATATTATCTAAAATAGAATATCGTGATTAGGAATATTAGAATAATGATGATCATCGTTACATTTGTATGCTGTAATAAGAAAATTGTAATGAAGTTTGATACATCTATTAAAGCTCCAATAGCTGATAAAATACCATATCAGCTAAAAAAGCATGGCGATATAAGAGTCGATAACTATTACTGGATTAAAGAAAAAGAAAACCCTGAAGTTATTGATTATTTGGAAAGAGAGAATGATTATTATCATAGAATGACAGAAAGTTCAAAAAACTTTAAAGAAGATTTATTTATTGAAATGAAAAAAAGAATAAATGAAGATGACGAGTCCGTACCTTACTTTTTAAATGGTTTCTGGTACATAACTCGTTATGAAAAAGGGAAACAGTACCCCATTTATACCCGAAAGAAAGACTCTTTAACTGCTAGTGAAGAAATTTTATTTGATTGTAATAGGCTTGCCATGGGTCATGATTATTTTCAGCTAGCCGGTTTTAATGTAAGTCCAGATAATACTAAAGTTATATATGGAATTGATACCGAGTCAAGGCGTAAGTATACTCTTTACGTAAAAGATTTACAAACAAATGAAGTACTAGATACAAAAATTAAAAACACAACTGGATCAACAGCTTGGTCATCAAATAATATTAATTTTTTTTATGTGAAAAAAAATGAACAAACACTTCGCCCAGAAAAAGTGTTTCTACACGATATTTCAAAGCCTAAAGATTTGGATACCCTTATTTATTTTGAGGAAGATGAAACATTTACCGTATATGTGAATGAGTCGAAATCTAAAGAATACATTTTTTTAGCGTCCTATAGTACTTTAACTTCAGAATACCAATTTATCAAATCTTCTGAACCATTTTCTGATTTCAAATTAATTCAAAAAAGAACAAGAGGTCTTGAATATTCCGTTTCTCATTTTAAGGATAAATTTTATATAATGAATAATAAAGATGGTGCACAAAACTATAAGATTTCTGCAACCTCGATTGAAAATCCTTCGAGTGAAAATTGGATTGATATTTTAGCGCATCGTGATAATGTTTTGTTAGAGGATTTTGAGATTTTCAATGATCATTGGGTAGTAACAGAACGTGAGAATGGTCTCACAAGAATAAAAGTTAAGCGGTGGGATGAAACAGAAGACTATTTTATACCAGTATCAGGTAAAACTTATTCGATATCGGGAAGTTTAAATCCAAACTTTGAAACTTCAAATTTTCGTTTCAGTTACACATCATTATCTACCCCCACAACTATTTTTGAATATGATATGAATTCAAAAACAAAGAAAATATTAAAACAGAGAACAGTTCCTAATTCAAAATTTAAATCTGACGACTATATTGAAAAAAGACTCTGGGCGGATAGTAGAGATGGAGTTAAAATCCCAATTTCTTTAGTTTATCATAAGAATACAGAATTAGATTTAAATACACCATTACTTCTATATGCTTATGGCTCTTATGGGTATACAATTGATCCCTATTTTTCCTCAAATCGTTTAAGTATCCTTGACCGAGGTTTTATATTTGCAATTGTACATGTTCGAGGAGGACAATACCTTGGGCGTTCTTGGTATGATGATGGAAAGTTATTAAATAAGAAAAATACATTTAATGATTTTATTGACTCTACTAATTTTTTAATTAATAGTGGAATTTCTAGTGCTTCTCATATACATGCAATGGGTGGATCAGCAGGGGGATTATTAATGGGAGCAATATTAAATGAATCACCCTCTCTATATAAAAGTGTAATAGCATCTGTACCATTTGTTGATGTTATTACGACAATGCTTGATGAAAGCATTCCGCTTACTACAGGAGAATATGACGAATGGGGAAATCCAAATAATAAAAAATATTACAATTATATAATGTCGTATTCACCTTATGACAATATAAAAAATCAAAACTATCCAAATATTATGGTTACTTCAGGATATCATGATTCTCAAGTGCAGTATTGGGAACCGACAAAATGGGTAGCAAAATTAAGGGCTTACAAGACTGACTCTAACGTTTTGTTTTTAGTTACTAATATGGAAGCTGGTCACAGCGGACCTTCTGGTAGATTTAACTCTCTAAGGGAAACTGCAAATGAGTACGCTTTTATGTTACAATTAGAGGGGAAGATAGACTAATTTTTTTTCATTAAATTTGCACAATTTTGTATTAATTATGAACCATTCTGTGAATGCCTATCAAAATATTTTAGAATTGATAGGAGACACGCCACTTATCAAGCTAAACCGCATAGTCAAGAATTACCCCGGTGAATATTTTGCTAAGTTCGAAGCTTTTAACCCAGGCCATTCAAATAAAGATAGAATTGCTTATCATATTGTTAGTGAGGCTGAGCGTACTGGGTTATTGAAAAAAGGTTCGACTATCATTGAGACTACATCAGGAAACACTGGCTTTAGCCTTGCGATGGTTTCCATGGTTAAAGGCTATAACTGTGTCTTAGCAGTAAGTTCAAAATCATCTCAAGATAAAATTAATATGCTTAGTGCGATGGGTGCTGAAGTACATGTATGCCCTGCTAACGTTCCTGCTGATGATCATCGTTCTTATTATGAAGTCGCCAAACGCTTAAATTGTGAAATAAAAAACTCACTTTATATAAATCAATACTTTAATCAACTTAACGTCGAAGCACATTATAATAGCACTGGACCTGAAATATGGAATCAAACGAATGGAAAGATTACACATTTAGTCGCATCTAGCGGAACTGGCGGTACAATATCTGGAATAGCAAAATTTCTAAAAGAAAAAAATTCTAATGTGAAAATTATTGGTGTTGATGCCTATGGTTCGGTATTAAAAAAATATCATGAAACAAACGAATTGGATCCAAGTGAGATTTACCCCTACAGAATAGAAGGATTAGGGAAAAATTTAATTCCAGAAACAACCTATTTTAATTTTATAGACCGTTTTGTAAAAGTTACAGATCAAGAAAGTGCGCACATAGCAAGAAGTGTTACCAGAAATGAAGGTATGTTTGTAGGCTATACATCAGGAGCTGCAATGCAGGCAACAATTCAGTTAGTAAAAGAAGATTATTTTAACCAAGATAGTAAAGTTGTAATAATGTTTCCTGATCATGGTTCAAGATATATGAGTAAAATTTATAGTGAAGATTGGATGGAGAAGCAAGGTTTTTTTGATTCTGATCATGAATCACAACCACAGATAGAATATGTAAATGAGCTAAATGAAAAAAAATGAAAGATTTATTTGATAGAATTCACCAAAACAAAGGCCCACTTGGAAAATGGGCTTCCCAGGCAGAGGGATATTTTGTATTTCCAAAACTTGAGGGACCAATTTCGAATAGAATGAAATTTAAAGGAAAAGAGGTTATTACGTGGAGTGTTAACGACTACCTCGGATTAGCAAATCTGCCTGAGATAAGAAAAGCTGATGCTGATGCAGCAGCTGAGTTCGGATCTGCATATCCTATGGGGGCAAGAATGATGTCAGGCCACACTGATCTCCACGAGCAACTTGAAAGAGAGTTAGCCGAGTTTGTAGACAAAGAATCAGCTTATCTTTTAAATTTTGGATATCAGGGAATACTTTCGACAGTTGATACCCTGGTCGGTAAAGATGACGTTATTGTATATGATGTTGATGCACATGCTTGTATTGTAGATGGTGTAAGGCTTCATATTGGAAAACGTTTTACCTATAAGCATAATGATATTGAGAGTTTGGAGAAAAATTTACAAAGAGCTACAAAAGTCGCTCAACAAACTGGGGGAGGAATTCTTGTAATTTCTGAAGGAGTTTTCGGAATGCGTGGTGAACAAGGTAAACTCAAAGAAATAGCTAAATTGAAATCTAAATATAAATTTCGATTTCTGGTTGATGATGCCCATGGTTTTGGAACCTTAGGGGAAAATGGTAAAGGAGCTGGAAATGAGCAAGGTGTTCAAAATCAAATTGATGTATATTTTGCAACTTTTGCGAAATCTATGGCTTCTACTGGTGCTTTCGTCGCAGCTGATAAAGAAATTATTGATTATTTAAAATATAATATGCGCTCTCAAATGTTTGCGAAATCGTTGCAAATGCAGCTTGTTAAGGGTGCCTTAAAAAGGTTAGATTTATTGCGGTCTAGACCTGAACTGAAGGAAAAGCTATGGGATAATGTTAATGCATTGCAGGATGGACTTATTAAAAGGGGTTTTGATATCGGATCTACCCAGAGTTGTGTTACACCAGTCTATCTTAAAGGCAGTATACCAGAGGCTATGGCACTTGTACAAGACTTAAGAGAAAATTATGGTATTTTCTGTTCAATAGTTGTTTATCCAGTAATTCCTAAGGGATTAATTTTATTGCGTTTGATACCCACAGCTACTCATTCGCTTGAAGATGTTGAAGTGACTTTAGAAGCATTTGCGGGTATCCGGGAGAAACTCGAAAATGGAACATACAAGCGTTTTTCGGAGTCCGTTTCATCTGCTATTCAAGCCTCTTAATTATTAAAACCATTGGTAAGCATTTATTGACCATTAATTTAGCATAACCGGCATAACTAACATCGTTATATCCTCACCCTCATCGATACTGTCTAGAGGTGTTAACAATCCTGCTCGGTTAGGAAGTGACATAGATAACTTTACCTCATCGCAATTAAGTCCATTCAACATTTCTATTAAAAACCTTGAATTAAATCCGATTTTTATATCATCTCCATTATAGTCACAATCTAGTCGTTCTTCAGCACTATTACTATAGTCAAAGTCTTCCGCAGATATCATAAGCTGCGCACCAGCAATCTTGAGACTAATTTGATATGTTGTTTTGTTTGAAAAAATACTTACTCTTCGAACAGAATCTAAGAACTGAATCCTATTAACATTCATTTGATTGGGATTTTCCTTAGGGATAACAGCTTCATAATTTGGATATTTTCCATCTATAAGGCGACAAGTCAAAATAGAATTTCCAAAGCTAAATTGAGCGTTAGTCTCATTATATTCGATATTAATTTCAGTATTCATATTTTGTAGAATACCTTTAAGAATTTGAAGCGGTTTTTTCGGCATTATAAATTCTGCAGATTCATTTGTTTTAAGATCTTTTCTAGTATATTTTACAAGTTTGTGTGCATCTGTAGAAACAAATTTTAAGGATTCAGAATCGAATTGGAAAAATACACCACTCATCACAGGTCTTAAATCGTCATTCCCACTCGCAAAGAGAGTTGTGTTAATAGCACTAAATAAAATTGTACTAGAAATAACTGTAGTTCTGGAGTCAGTAATTTGTGCTGCAATTGGGTATTCATTTCCATCTACATAGGCAACAGAATATTTACCATTATTAGCACTTATTTCAATTGTATTCTTTTCTGTTTTCAAAAACGTAAGTGGCTGATCTGGAAATGTTTTTAATGTGTCTAATAGCAGTTTAGCAGGAAGTGCAATTTTATCATTTTCTACAGACTCAATTTTTAATTCTGTGGAGAAAGTTGTTTCTAAATCTGATGCTGTTAACGTTAATTTATTACTATTAATTTCAAATAAAAAATTCTCTAAAATTGGGAGGGTAGTTACATTATTTATAATACCTCCTATCATTTGGAGTCCTTTGAGAAGAGAAGCACTTGATACGATAAATTTCATTATGAAATATAATTTTTAGTCTAAAATTAAAATGATTATTGTTTATCAAAATCTGACATATATAAAGATATTTGAAAACATTCTAATCTTAAAACAAACTTATCAACAGTTACAGCTTAAGATGTTTACTTCTCATTTTAGAAGCCACCCATAGAGAAATTATTCCAATAAGAATTGGTAAAGAAATCAATGTCCATTTCCAAACTTGACTATTTTTTTTGGTTTTCTGAGTATCGAAAAAGGCGAAATTCCATTTTTTTCCTTTTGTTACTAGATAGTCTCTATTTCCTACTAAAGAATGAATGACATTTATTATCCATGATCTGTTAGCATAAAAATTATTTGTCCACTTATCATAACCAAGTGGGAGCGGAGATCCTTTATCAATTTGATTTTCTGCAAAATTTCCATCACTTATGACCACCAATTCAATATTTCCTTTCTCTATATTAGTATTTGTTTTAAACGGTTTAATTCGATTCTTAAACAGTGAATTATTCTCTCCTTGCACTAAGTAACCAATTGCTTTTGATTTTTGGTTAAAAGCAGAGGGTGTTATCTTCTTTGTAGCTTGTTCTAAACTTATTTCCCCGGGGTGTGTGGATATTTTTATAAAGTTTGAACTTTTCAACAATAAAGATTTCGATAGCCTGTTATCAACGGCTTCAATTGGACTTGCAAAACGGCAAATGATTGGAGCTGTATCTTTTCCAATTATTGTCTCTTCAGGTTTTATTATTGGGTAATAAACCCATGGATAAGGAATATACTGAGTTTTATCATTATTGCCACTAGCAACTACTATAGGTGCACAATAAATATCTTGAATAAGTGTTTTTTTTATTTTAAACCCATAATTAAAAAAATAGTCTTCAAGATTTAGATCATTTGGTAAAAGATAACTTTTTCCAGATTTATTAAAAAGACTATCTCTGTCTATAGCAACACCATTGACCATCCATAACAATCTTCCACCATTAAGATTGTATTGATCTAAAATATACTTCTCGCTTTGAGTAAATTTTTTGCTCGCATTTGAAATTATAAGTAAATCAAATTTTTTCAAACTATCCAAACTTTGAATTGGAGAAGCCTTAGATTTTTTAAAATTAAATGCTGATAAATTATAATAAGGTTTTATGTTTTTAAGCAAGTCTGCTATCTTGACATTTTTTGAAGTCCCATGTGAACTTAAGATAGCAATATTCTTTTTTTCTTTTATACTAACTCTAAAAATCCCATCCATAATTTTGTTTTCTAGAAGCTGAATAGATCGGATAATTTTCATGTGTTCATTATCGCCCAATTGTTTTTGTAATAATTCAACTTTTTGCGATTTACCCTTATAACTAAAAATCGCCCACGGAAAAATTATATTTTCATTTCGACTACCGTTTTTATTTTGAACTACAATTTCTGGAGTAAAGCCAAATTCTTTCATTTGTTCAATTATCGATACAGATTTTCCATATTGAAAAGGATCACTATATTTAAGAACAATATTACTATTGTAATATTTCAATCTATTTAGAATTGCGTCTAACTCATTTCGAAAAGGTATATAGGTTTCAGGTATGTCTCCTTCCAAAAAAATATCAATAATTAAGGGTTCGTCTATTGTTTTAATTTTAGTCAATGAACTTTTGGATAAGCTATACCTTTTGTCATTTGTTATATCAATTTGTATAAAAAAAATATTGCTTAAGATCATTAATATGACAATTAATGAAACGGTTAAAAATAATTTGCTATTCAATTTCATATATGTTGTAATTTTTTGATCTGATTAACTCCAAGCATATGAAAAATAATTATTGAACCTATTAAATAAATAATATCATCAAGTTTTATGATACCGCGTGATAAACTTATATAATGTTTTTTTATACCAATGCTTGATATAATTTCATAAAGTAAAGGATCCGAAACTAAGCTAGCTATGAAATCCCACATGAAAAATTGAAAAAAACATAAAATAAAACCTGTTAAGAATGATAAAACTAGACTTCGAAATAAAAGAGAGCAACATAAGCATATACTTATAAATATCAGCCCAACAAGAAATAGACCAAGATAAGAAGTTATTATTGAAGAAAAATCTAGCTCTGATTCAAGTTTTAATAATGAATTAAGTGCTAGAATATTTATTAGAGTTATTAGAAAACATGTAGAAAAAATAAATGTTAACCCTAAAAACTTACCTGTGAAAATTTGATATGGATTTAGGGGTTTGGTTAACAGTAATTCTATAGTTCCTGTTGATATTTCTTCAGAAAAACTTCCCAATGATAATGACGAAATTAGGATAACTAGAAGCCAAGGACTTAATTCAAAAAACAAATCAATATTGGCAACTTCATAATTTAAAAAATTGTAAGGGGTGTCAAAAAACCAAAGGATTAATGTGTTAATCGTTAAATATGAACCAATAACTAAATAGCCGGTCAAATTGGTAAAATAAAATTTATATTCTCTTTTTGCTATACCCCACATACTAATCAAATTGTACAGTTACAGGATCACGATAGCCCAATCCAAAAAGTGATCCAGCTCCACCCACTGTTTGAGGATTACTCTTATAAACGGCTAATTCAAGATGACCTGCTGAATTAAATAATGCAATTTTTTTTCCATCCTCTTCTCTTTTCCCTTTTGGTAAGTTGAAATCAATTGCTTGGCTATAGCTTTTGAAAATTTTTTTGAATTTTACAGATCTTGCAAAAATTGTAAAGTTTCTGGATTTACCTATTTCAAGAAAAAGAGATTCTTTTATACTTGTAATTAAATTGCCGTAGTTATCAATATAAATAACACTACCCAAAATTTGATTTTTATCTTTATTAATTACTGGTTTAATATCGGTTAACTCTTTAATTTCTTTAACAGATTTACCAATTACTTCAAGTTTTCCGTTTCTCGCAATGTGAGCCGCAACATTTATAAAAATATCAAATACTGGAAACGCAGAAACTATTTTTCCATGTATATTAATCTCAACAATTTTTGTCGCAGCAAAGTCTTCTTTTATCATAGATAAAATTCCATTATCAGAGCAAATAAAATAGTGTTCTTCAAATTCCATTACAAGGTGAACGTTTTCAGGAGTCCATTCAGATTCCACGCCAATAATGTGAATGCTTCCATTTGGAAATGATCGAAATGCATTTTTTAAAATATATGCTGTCTCTGATGGATTATATGGACTAATTTCATGTGATATATCAATTATGGTAATATCTGAAATCTGTTGCATTAATGCCCCTTTAATTACTGAAACCGAGTAATCTTTATGTCCAAAATCTGTAGTCAGGGTTACAATTGGCATAAAGTCTGTTTATAATTATTGGTTAATTAAAAATTATCTAATTTTAAAAATATAAATTAGCTCAAATACAAAAATAAACCATTTTAAATTTGTAGACTTTGAATGAAATTAAAATTGATTTAACAGGAGTAAGTGCACAAGAGTTCTTTGGTCATCAAAATACAAATGTACAGAAGATAAGCAAACATTTTCCAAAAATTAAGATAGTAGCAAGAGGAAACACCCTTATGGCCTATGGAGAAGATATCCTTCTACAAGAATTTTCTGTAAAGACTAATATGCTTGTTTCTCATTACGGTAAATTCAATGTATTAAATGAAGAGATAATTGATAGAATTATTTTAGCTGACAGCAAAGAGAAAGCTTTTTTAAATGGTGGAACCGAAGTTAATATATTGCATGGAGTAGGGGGAAAAATAATTAAGGCTAAGACTTTAAACCAGAAGAAGCTGGTTGAATCAATAAAAAAAAATGATATGGTATTTGCCATTGGTCCCGCTGGAACTGGAAAGACGTATACTGGAGTAGCGATCGCAGTTAAAGCTTTGAAAAATAAACAAGTAAAAAGAATAATCTTGACAAGACCTGCTGTTGAGGCAGGTGAAAATTTAGGTTTTCTTCCTGGAGATTTGAATGAAAAACTTGACCCATACATGCAGCCACTCTATGATGCTTTACGTGATATGATTCCGAGCGAGACTTTACAAGGCTACTTTGTAAAAGGTATTATTCAAATCGCACCATTGGCTTTTATGCGTGGAAGAACACTTGACAACGCCTTTGTAATACTAGATGAAGCTCAAAACTCAACGCATTCTCAAATGAAAATGTTTTTAACTAGAATGGGGAAAAACTCAAAATTTATCATCACGGGGGATCCGGAACAAATTGACCTCCCAAGAAGTGTATTATCAGGGCTAAAAGAAGCTCTTTTAATACTCAAAAATTCGGATGGAATTGGAATTATCCAACTAGACGACAAAGATGTAATACGACATTCATTAGTCAAAAAAATTATTGAGGCATACAAAACAATTGAACACAATAACTAATGATTTCAAATGTATTAATAAATACAGATTTTAAATTAAATGGATTAAGAGAAAAATATAAAGGAAAAGTCCGTGATGTATACAAATTAAAAAACAATTTGTTGATAGTAGTTGTAACTGATCGAATTTCTGCATTTGATGTTGTTTTACCAAGGGGCATACCCTTTAAGGGACAAATATTAAACCAAATAGCTGCCAATATGCTTTTTCAAACTAAAGATATTGTTCCGAACTGGCTTATAGCAACTCCTGATCCAAATGTCTCTATAGGTAGAGTCTGTGTACCATTTAAAGTTGAGATGGTAATAAGGGGTTATTTGACTGGTCATGCAGCTAGGATATACAATTCCGGCGGTAGATCTATATCTGGTGTCATTCTTCCTGAGGGTATGAAAGAGAATGATAAATTTGAAAATCCAATTATAACACCATCTACAAAGGCTGAAAAAGGTCATGATGAAGATATTTCAAGAGAAGAAATAATTAAAAAAGGTATCGTAAGTAAACATGATTATGAAATTCTTGAAAACTATACAAAAAAACTATTTGAGAGAGGAACAGAAATTGCAAAAAAACAAGGATTAATACTCGTCGATACTAAATACGAATTTGGTAAAACCGTTGAAGGGGAGATAGTTCTAATCGACGAAATTCATACACCAGATTCATCGAGATATTTTTATGAAAAGGGTTATATCGAAAGACAAATTAAAGGGGATAGGCAAAAGCAACTTTCAAAAGAATTTGTCCGCGAGTGGCTTATAGAAAATAACTTTAAAGGTCTCCCTGGACAAAACTTACCTAAAATGGATGAACAGTTGATCTTATCTATTACAAAAAGGTACGTCGAATTATTTGAAAAAATAATGGGTAAGTCTTTTGTAAGATCATCTACAGAAAACTTACTCAAAAGAGTCAACCAAAATATAGTAACTTACCTGGAGTCCACCTAGATTGCAAAGAAAATACTTGCTGAGTATAGTCTATCACTTATGTAAATATTTCTGTCTAAATCTCAACTACTTTAACCTTAACAAAGTATCGTATACCTCATCAACAGATTTACTATATGAAACTCTAATTGAATTTTCATATTTTTTAAACCATGTCATCTGTTTTTTTGCAAATCTTCGTGAATTTTTTTTTATTTCATTTACAGCCTCGTTGTGAGTAAGTTTTCCATCAAAATATTTGAATAGTTCTTTATATCCAATAGTTTTTAAAGGTGTTAAATTTTTAAAACTTTTTAAATTAAAAGCCTCTTCTTCTAGACCTTTTTTTAACATATAGTCTACACGTTTGTTTATTTTCTGATAAAGAATATTTCTTGGACAATCTAAAAGAATCATTTTTGAAACAAAATCACGTTTTTTGTTCGTCTTTCCTAAAAATGAAGAGTAAGGACGTCCAGAACTAAGCGAAACTTCTAGTGCTCTTATTAAGCGGGCAGGATTTTTAATATCAACAGACTTGAAATAGGTAGGGTCCTTTTCAAAAAGTAAATTTTGCAGTGACTTTAAACCATGCTTATTATAAAAATAATTTATTTGTTTTCTAGTATCTTCATTTATGGTTGGAAATTTATCTATTCCAAACATTGCAGCATCCGCATACATGCCTGATCCTCCGACCATTATGAGTATTTTTTTATCTTGAAAAAGTTCATTTATTTTCTGAATGACATCTTTCTCAAAATCACCAACGGTATAGATGTCCTTGATTGATTTATGTTGAATAAAATGATGTTTAATTTGAGAGAGCTCGTTTTTACTAGGCACAGCAGTTCCAATTGAAATTTCATTGTAAAATTGTCTCGAATCGCAAGAGAGAATCTCAGTTTTAAACTTTTTCGCTAGCTCTATGCTAAATTTTGTTTTTCCAACACATGTTGGTCCAGCTACGTAAATTAATGTATTATTTTTCATCATTGAGTATTTTTCCACACTCATGACAATAAATCGCATCCTCTTTATGATCTGAATTCATACAATATGGACAAGATTGGGTATTTAAATCCACATTCGTTTTTTTTGTCATTTCAGCTGTAACAATTCCAGTTGGGACAGCAATTATTCCGTAACCTAAAACCATAATAATTGATGCTAAAAATTGTCCGAAGGGACTTAAAGGTGCAATATCACCGTAACCAACAGTTGTTAAAGTTACAATACACCAATAGATACTAATAGGTATACTTGTAAAACCACTTTTTTCACTTTCTATTAGATACATTAAAGTACCAAAAATGACGCATAAAATAACTACACTAAAAAGAAAGACAAATATTTTTCTTCCGCTTGCTTTTAGAGCTTTTAACAAAGCATTTGATTCTCCTATATATGGGGCTAATTTTAATATTCTAAACACTCTTAATAGACGGAGTGCTTTTAAAGCTACTAAACTATTTGTTCCAATTATAATCAGGGAAAGATATTTTGGGACGATTGAAACGAAGTCAATAATTCCATAAAAACTGAAAATATAACTCAGCGGTCTTCTGACGCAGATAATTCTGAGTAAATATTCAATTGAAAATAAAATTGTCACAACCCATTCAGCTATATTTAAGTACTCGCTGTATACGTTATTTATAGATTCAATGCTCTCTAGTGAAACAAAAAAGACACTCAATAATATCGTTATTAGTAGTAAGACATCAAAGAGTTTACCTGCTGATGTATCAGCTTCATATATGATTGTATGAAGACGATGTTGTAATCTTTTCATTTTAATATTAGCTAAAATTAACTTATCATATTAAACCATTAGAATTCTAGAAACTTTATAAATTTATCAACTTTACGTATTTCTTTTTTAATAAATAACTATAAATTAATTTTTTAGTATCGTTGTTTTCTTCCATTGAAATAAGACGTGAATTTATTTGTGACATTGTTTTAATTTGATGGTTTAATTCAAAATATCCATAACCTCTGAATTGATAATTTTTTATTAGAATAAAGGTGAATTCCCCATGTTTTCTTCCATTTTCGATTATTAGGAAGTTGGGAAATGGATATAAAAATGATTTACTAAATTTTTTGATTTTGCAATTATATTTTTTTGGGCTTTCTTTTTCCTTAATAGAAAAGTTTGAATTATTTAACTCTATTTCAAATTTCTCTGCCAAAATTGAAATTGCTTTTTCCGCATCAATTTTATTTTTGAAGACTGTTAAATATTTAATTTTTTTTTTGATCTGCTCAATAATTATTTGGTGGTATGTTTTTGTATCATCAATTCTAACACCAATTGGATAAATTCTGTATTTAGAGGAAGGATTTAATACAGGTCTGTTAATCTTTATTTCAATTTGTTGTTTTAAAAGTGTGATTAGTTGACCACCAGTTAGAGAAAAAGAGGCTTGAGATATTTTATTTTGAATAATTAATGATTTCTTATCGGATGACGTTAAATTTTGAGTAACAGATTGTTTTATATTTTTACTTTTCCCTATATATATTATTTTATTATGTGCATCGAGAATGTAGTATATGCCCATTTTCGATGGTAATTTGTCAATAATCTTAAGAAATCTTTTTGAAGCTTTATTATTTTTTAAAATTTTGATGTGTCCTCTTATAATATTTTTCTTGACATCCTTTTCAATAAGTAACTCAAAAAGCTTAAGAGTTGCTTGAGCATCCCCAAATGCTCTATGTCTTATTGAAAAGGGAATACCAAGGTTATTTACCAATTTTCCTAAACTAAATTCTTTCTGCTCGGGCAGCAATTCCTTTGATAAGTTTATCGTACAAATTGTTTCCCTTTCAAACACATATCCAAGTCTTTTAAATTCTGTTCTTAATATTCTATAGTCAAAAGCTGCATTATGTGCGACTATTACGCAATTCCTGGTAATTTCAACGATTCGTTTTGCAACCTCAAAAAATACTGGTGCTTTTTCAAGCATCTTTTCATTTATTCCAGTAAGCTTTTTTACGAACGGTTGGATTTGTTTTTTTGGATTTATCAAACTACAAAATTGGTCTGTAATTTTAAAGCCATCATATTGATATATTGCAATTTCTGTAATTCCTTCCTCATCATAATCACCTCCGGTTGTCTCAATATCTATAATGGCATACATCTTAATAATTCCTCTCTCCAAAAATTTTACTTCCGATCCTCACCATTGTTGAACCTTCTTCAATCGCTATCTGGTAGTCACCACTCATACCCATTGATAACACTCTAAGATTATCATAACTATTGTAAAGGTTTGAAAGGGACCTAAATTCATTTCTAATCTGATTTTTATCTTCTGTAAAGCTTGCCATTCCCATTAGACCTGAAATTTTGATATTCGGAAGTGTTTTAGAAAAATTTAAAAATTCTTCTAGCTTTGAGGGCTCTATACCAAACTTGGTCTCTTCATTAGCAATTCTTATTTGTATTAAACATTTTATTTCTCGATTGTTTTTAAAGGCTTGTTTTTGTATTTCTTTTAAAAGTTTGTGACTATCAAGGGAGTGGATAGTATTTACAAAAGAAGCTATATATTTTACTTTATTTGTTTGTAAATGCCCAACCATATGCCATAGTATATCCTTGGGTAATTGCTCAAACTTGGATACCATTTCCTGAACTTTATTTTCACCAAAAATTCTTTGTCCAGCATCATAAGCTTCTTTTAAGTCATTAATGGGTTTAGTCTTTGATACAGCAACTATATCAATGTTGTCTGGAATACTATTTTTTAAAATACTCAAATTTTTTTCTATCTGCATGAAGTTAAAAGTATAATGAATATTTTTTTTTAAATAAAAATTACTTTAAAAAGAAAAAGGGTTACTTATATAGTAACCCTTTTTTTAAAATAGTAAATATGCTTATTGAGCTGACTGCATACCCTGGTCTATAAGATCATAAAATTGATCTAATTTTGGCAGCACTACAATTCTAGTTCTTCTATTTTTTGCACGATTAGATGCGGTATCGTTGTCTGCGACTGGCAAGTAATAACTTCGTCCAGCAGCCGTCATTCTTGAAGGTGCAACTCCAAAATCTTTTTCTAAAATTCTTACAACAGCTGTAGCACGCTTGACAGAGAGTTCCCAGTTGTCTTGAATCCCCTCAATTTTGATAGGAACGTTATCTGTATGTCCTTCGACCATAAACTCAATATCAGGTTTCTCATTTACAACCTTAGCAACCTTTCCTAAAACTTCTTTTGCCCTAGATGTTACTGTATAGCTTCCACTTCTGAAAAGTAGTTTATCTGATATTGAAACATAGACAACACCTTTTTCAACATTTATCTCAATATCTTCATCGCTAAGATTACCTAAAACACCTTTAAGACTAGTTACTAGAGCTAGCGTAACTGAGTCTTTTTTTGTTACTGCATCCTGCATTTTTTGGATTCTAACATCTTTTTCTTTCATACTCTCGAGAGACATTTCAAGATTTTCAGCTCCCTTTTTTGAAAGTGTTGTTAGGTTTCCAATATTATCAATTAGATCTTGATTATTTTCTTTTAAGAACTTATTCTGTTCCGTAAGAGTAGCTAGTTGTGCTAACGCTGCTTCCTTTTCTTCGCTGGTTGCATTTAATTTAACTGTAGTCGAGTCTAATAGATCTTTTGTATTTTGCTGTAATTCTTCTAATTCTGTGAATTTCTTTTGCGATACACATGATGCAAGTAAAACTCCAGATATCACTATAGTCAAAGCTCTTTTCATAATAAATTTGTTTAAATATTTAATATCATACAAATTAAACGAATTTATTTAATTTTTTTGGTTTAAATCGCCGAAATATGTGAAGCCTCTTATAAAATATGCATATATAATGCTCTTATGTTTATAATAATCTGTTCTTTTTCTTATTTCTCTATCCTTTAGAGCAAACCTCCTAAACGAAATAATGAATGCAATATGTGCGCGTAAAATTGAAATTAAATTCAATAACTTTAGAGAAAACAAATAATATAAAGCAATAGCAACGTTTATTAATATGCGCGAAAGTAAAATGCTAAATTTGTGTTTTGCAGGGAGATTTTTCATCAACATGAAAAGGGAATTTCTGTGGTTTAAGTAAGTCTTATTAGCTGATTTTGGTAAAGTCACACCACCTATATGAAATACTTTGGACTCGCCTAGGGCATAAATTTTGTAATTCTGATTGAAGATCCTCCAGCACAGATCAATTTCCTCTTGATGTGCAAAAAAATCACCATCAAACCCATTAAATTTCCAAAATATTTTACTTCTTATTATGAAACAAGCACCGCTAGCCCAAAAAATTTGTTTAGGTAAATTATACTGACCTTCGTCAACCTCAATCGTATTGAGAAGTCTGCCCCGACAGTAAGGGAAACCGTATTTATCTATATAACCTCCAGCAGCTCCTGCATATTCAAAATATTTTTTTTTATTGTAATCTAAGATATGTGGTTGAATAACGCCTATCTCGCTATCAGACTCTAATTTCTGGATAATTGGATTCAGCCAATTTTCTGTAACAATTAAATCAGTATTTAACAGAGCATAGTATTTATTTTTAACAAATTTCAGACCTTTATTATATCCGTCCGCATAACCATAATTTTTATCTAATTGAATACAAAGTAATTCAGGATATGTGGATTTGAACCAGGCCACTGAATTATCTGTTGAACAATTATCAATTAGAACAACATCTGCCTGAGGACTATTTAAAATTGTCTCATCTAAAAATTTTTTTAATAATTCTAAGCCATTAAAATTAAGAAGAACAACTGCAATCCGTTTCATTTATTTTTTGAATAAAAAGGAATAGAATCAATAAACTCAACTTTTTTTTCATTTTGTTTTACAGTGCAAAAATAATGATTTAGTCCATTTGTAACCATAAGATGTGGACATTTGAGTTTAAGATTATATTGAATAATTTGATCAAATGTTTTTTGATTAATTTTTACTGATGGTGATTTACATTCTATTAAAATAAATGGTGATAGTTTTTTACTATAAACCAACAAATCAAACCTTTTTTTTAGACCATAAACATCTATTTGATGTTCAACACTTACATGAGAAGATGGATAGCCTTTAGTGTGGACAATGTAATTTATGCAATGAACCCTTACCCATTCTTCAGGTGAGCAAAAAAGCCATTTTTTACGTATAGGTTCAAATATATAATGTTTATTTTCTATATTTTTAATTAACAGATTATATTTTGGGAAATTCAATTTTTTCACGGTATAAAGTTGCGATAAAATTCTTAGATGCAAGACTACAATAAAATACTGTCGAATATCAAAAAGGAGGAATATTCACCTTTTTATCTTTTATCGGGAAAAGAAACTTACTTTATAGACTCTATTTCATCCATTCTTGTAAATAAAATTGTTCAAGAAGCTTCCAAAGAGTTTGACTTTACAACATTTTTTGGCCAAGACACTAGAGCATCTGATATAATTGAATCTGCAAGGCGTTTCCCGATGTTATCAAAATACAATCTCATACTAGTTAAAGAAGCTCAAAATATGCGTGCCAGCGAGTATGATTATCTTGCAAATTACGTTTCTCAGCCCTCTAATCATTCAATAATTATTTTTTGTTACAAAAATAAAGAATTTGATAAAAGAAAAAAGCTATATAAAAATGCTGAAATGTATGGTAAATGTGTAAATTTTAAAGGCGTAAGCGATAATCAACTATTTAATTGGATCAAATTAAATGCTTCCAATATTAAATTAGATATCTCTCCCCATGCGATTGAATTACTAGTCTCAAATATTGGAAATAATTTAAGTAGACTGGATAGTGAATTGAAAAAACTGAAAATAATAGTTTCAGAAAGTGAAACAGTAGATAAACAACATATTGAGAAATATATTGGTATTAGTAAAGATTATAATACTTTTGAATTACAGAATGCTATCGGTATGGGCCATTTTACAAAAGCATTTCAAATTACAAAGTTTTTGAATACTAATCCTCGAGAAAACCCTGTTTTCCTTGTATTGGGGGCACTGCATAATTACTTTCAAAAACTAATTCTGGTGAAAAGTGGTGGTAATGAAATGAGTAAAGTTGGTATAAACCCTTATTTTTTTGGTGAATACAAAAAGGCTGCAGAAAGATTCTCGGTAAAACAGATCTCGCAGGCACTCGAATATATTATGAAAGCTGATTTAGAATCGAAAGGTATAGGGGGCTTAAATAAAAAAAACACCACAATTCTTGAAGAATTAGTTATAAAACTTTTTTCGATTTGAAACTAGCTTTATTTATAAGATATGAGTGGGTACTTACAAGGTTTAGAATCATTCATAATTTCGTATGCGGCTTCAAAAATATCATCTTCCGAAGGTTTCGAAAAATAATCACCATCACCCCCGTATGCAGGCCTATGTGCAGTTGCGGTTAATAATTTTGGAGCTGAGTCTAGTAAATTAAATATATTTTGCTTATCAACTAGTTGTTGTAATATATAACCCGAAGCCCCACCAGGTACATCTTCATCAACAATCAATAAGCGATTTGTTTTAGTTATACTTTCTTTGATTTGATTTTTTAAATCAAATGGTATTAAACTTTGTAAATCGATTATTTCTGCCGAAATTCCTTCCTGCAATAATCTTTTTGCCGTATTCATAACAAGTCTTAATGTCGATCCATAAGATATTATTGTGATATCCTCTCCCTCTAAAATAGTTTCAATTTCACCTAGAGGAATTGTAAATTCTCCCAAATTTTTGGGTAATTTTTCTTTAATCCGATATCCATTTAGAGATTCAATCACTATAGCTGGTTGTTTGATCTTCATTAGCATGTTATAAAAACCAGCAGCTTGAGTCATATTCCGAGGAGTCAAAATATAAATACCTTGAAGTAAATTAATAAGTCCACCCATTTGAGATCCTGAATGCCAAATTCCCTCTAAACGATGGCCTCTAGTTCTAATTATTAATGGGGCAAACTGCTGCCCAACAGTTCTATAACTCATTGTAGCTAAATCATCACTTAATATTTGTAAGCAATAAAGAATATAATCTAAATATTGAATTTCTGCTATTGGACGAAGTCCACGATATGCTAATCCAATTCCCTGTCCTATAATTGTTGTTTCCCTAATACCTGTATCCGAAACTCTATATTTACCGTATTTTTTCTGCATCCCTTCCATCCCCTGATTAACGTCGCCAATTTTTCCAACATCTTCTCCAAACATAATAAGATTGTCATATTTTGTAAATAATTTGTCAAAATTGTCTCTTATGATTATTCTACCATCTACCATTTTTGATTCTTTTTCAAAAATTGGTTTAGTGCAATTAATCTTTTCCAAATCTTTTAAAGGATGGCTATATAAATTCGATGAAATTTTATTTGATACAAATTCATATAACTCCTTAAACCATTTTATGTAACTCTCAAATCCACTGTAATCATACTTTGCAAGAACTAGATTAATTTTTCTACCAGCAGATATAAGATCCTTATATCCAATTTCTTCAATTTTTTCTAATTGAGAATAAATTAAGTGTATATGTGGGTCATTATGTGTAATTTTTTTAAGTGTTGATTCAAATTTTACCAAATTTTCCTTTTCCTTGATAATTGGAGACTGATAGTTATTCCATGCTTCACGTCTTGTATTCCTAACATCACTTACAATTTGTTTTTCTATATTCTCTATTTCTAATTCAGTAGCTATACCTTCATTTATTATCCATTCCCTCATTTTAAGGTTACAGTCATATATTTTTTCCCACTCGAGGCGTGATTTGGATTTATATCTTTCATGTGATCCTGATGATGAGTGCCCTAATGGCTGTGTTAATTCTTTGACGTGAATCAAGACTGGAACATGTTCATTCCTTGCAATTTTCGAAGCAAAATTATATGTCTCTATTAGGCTTAAGTAATCCCAACCATTGACTGATAATATTTCAAAACCTTTTTCAGCATTGGTTCTTTGAAAGCCCTTTAGAGCTTCAGAGATACTTTGTTTTGTTGTTTGTTCTTCATTTGACACAGAAATTCCATAGCCATCATCCCATATGCTTATTACCATGGGAACCTGAAGAACACCTGCTGCATTTATAGCTTCAAAAAACATGCCCTCACTAGTGCTTGCATTTCCGATTGTTCCCCATGCAATTTCATTTCCTTTATCAGAAAAATTTTTACTGTTTTTAATTTTAAGGTTTCTGTAAATTTTTGATGCCTGAGCAAGACCTAACAATCTTGGCATCTGGGAACCTGTTGGCGAGATATCGCCACTATGATTTTTGATTTTTAATAAATTCAACCATTCATTACTTTGATTTTTATTTGCAGTCATAAAGTGACCACCCATTTGCCTTCCTCCAGACATGGGTTCTCTTTTTAAATCTAGGTCAGCATATAGAGATGCAAAAATATTTGAAACACTGAGGAGTCCCTGCGCCATAAGAAGAGTCTGGTCACGATAATATCCTGCTCTATAATCCCCTTTTTTAAAAAAATGGTTCAAGGCCAGCTGAGGTAATTCCTTTCCATCGCCAAAAATTCCAAATTTTCCTTTCCCTGAAAAAACTTCTCTTCTGCCAAGAATACTACATTCTCTGCTAGTTACTGCAATCTTATAATCGGAAATAACTTGACTTTTAAAGTCTTTATACGAAATCTTAATTTCTTCATCTTTATTTTCAACACTCATAAGCTCTTGCAAAATACAAAAAAAGGATGCCTTAAATTACGATATAGTGAAATTAAAAAGAGATTTAATTTTGAATATTAAAACCATTTTCGAGTGAAAAGACTACTTAATGTACTTAATCTAGGGTAAAACAGAAATCTAATTTTTGTTGAGTAGAAGTCTTGTGATGGTTCGAAACCATTTGAAGAGTAAAGAGGGAAAAATAGTTCAAAATAATCTTGAACAAGATTAAATTTAATTCCAGAATCAAAATAAATTATAGAATTACGCCCTTGGTTTTTCAAAGTTCCTACGTCACCGTAAAGCTCAATCCATTTCCAGATTCCTATCGATGCGTTAATTGATATCATGTAATTATTTGATGAGGACTCATCAAAAAATGATTTAAATCCACCTTCTGCAGGAACAAATTGTTGGCTCCAAATACCAGTCTCATCTGATCTGCCTAAATAATCATATCTAAATAGGTAATCAGGTGAACGATTTAGATTGAAATCAAAAAATTGGGTTTCAAGTGTATTATGCCAAATAAATTTTCCAGCAAAAAAACGAATTGAAAATTGACGTCCACTAGGAAATAATTTCCTGTATTGGCTTGTAAAATGAATTTTACCAAATTTTCCAGAGACTTCAATATTTGATGTTGTTGAAAAAACATTAACAGCATCTGAATTGTTGTATCGATGAAGTAAACTTAGAACACTATAATCTGGATTTACTTCAATTTCAGGATCTCGTTCCCTAAAAACGTTGTACCATGAAACATTAAACAGCTGCCTCTTATTTGATCTCAAATCTAAAGGTCTAAAATACATTGAAAATGAGGGTTGTATAGAGGTGTATCTCAAATTTGTGTTATAATGATAACTTTTTCCAGTTATGAATGCCTGATTAAGATAATTTTTACTTTTATGATTAATGAATCGATAACGGGTTCTAAAAAATCCAACGTAATCATCCTCTTTAAAAGAGTATTGGGGATGAACATCAAGTTCAAAAGGTTGATTTTTTACTCTTGTATTATAAATCCTCATTCCAGCAGTAAATCCATCATAAACGTTAAAGTCTGATATTGGGTGATAAAATAGTTGATTTCGTTTAAGGTTCTCACTGTCACCATAAAAGGTCAACTTAAGTGGTTTTATACCGTGAGATGAACGCAAGTATTTCCAGTTATTTTTTCTGTTCTTTTCAGGTAAGTATCGATTAGAATTTATTGCTACGAAATCATATTCCCCATTTTTAAATTTAAATATAGAGTCATTTCCTGAATGAAAATACCAATGCTCTTTTAAGATGCTGTCATTTTTAATGAAATCTAACTTAAATGGTAATTCTCTTTTATTCTTTTCACTAATAGTTATTGACGTTGTAGTTTTATTTTTTGTAGTATTTTTTATATGGAGATCAAATGCTTCTCTGTCAGATAGATAGTCATTAAAAAACCAATTTAAATTTTTATTGGATTTATTTTCCAAAATTGTTTTTAATGACTGTACACCTCTACTCAAGGTATATTCATACAAACTTTCTTCTAAAATTCTTTTACCTAAAAATTGATCTAAATAAAATAAACCTGATCCAACGTGATATGGTGAGGTATAAAGCTCATTGGATTTTGTTAACTTTTCTCTGCCTAGTGTGTCGGATTGTTGATTATTTGCATGTTCGCCAAATTCATATATAAATGAGAAACTTTCATTAAACCCAATTTTAGGTGCACTATATCCTTTAAATAGGGGGATTCCTAAAATTTTAAAGTCTTTCAAGGCACCAAGAAATTTAGTTTCAGGATAAAACTTTTCAATATATTTCATCATTGTGTATGTTTGAATACCCCCTGGAATCCAATGATCTTTTCTCTTGTTTATTTCTAAAAGCTCGTGTAAATAAGAGGCTAAAAAAGCTTTAATAAATTTTGTTTCAAAAATAAATTCTTCACTAAATGGCTTCAAAAATGAAAATGCTTCGCTTATACCTACTAAAGGGTTTTTGGCATAGTCTTTTCTTAGAACTAATAATTTATAATTTTTCAATGGCCCTAAAATGGTTTTTGTAAATGAATAAATTTTTTGCAAAGATTTCTCTAGCTCAACTTTTCCATTTTTTTTAGGTAAAATATCGGTTACAATTACAAATCCGTCATCAAATACTATCTTTTGAAAGTCATTTTTTTCATTAAAAATAAACTCAGGGCTTGATAATTCTGCAGCTTCAAATTGGCTTAAAACTAAATTCCCACTTTGATTTTTTGTTGAAACGTTAGTTAAGTTAGTGACTAAATTGTAGTTTTTAGGATATTTCCAATTAATAAAATAATTTGATGGAGGGTTACTATTGTCCCTAAGTCCAAGATTACTTTGTAATATCCAGTCCCCTTTTTTGAAGGGGCTAACACTTATAAAAAAATCTCTGAAGAATATTTTATTATTCGAATTTATACCATACCCAGTAAATTTATCATCTGGTAGTTTGACTTTATATTTTATTGAAATATCTATTATATCACCTGGATTTATGGCTTCAATAAGTTTTACTTCAACTATGTCAAGCTGATTCTCAAGCCTTGACCACCTTAAGGATTTATTTTCATTGTTTATATTTTCAATTTCAGTGTAGCCAAGTTTATTTTTTGCACTAAAATAAAAACTGCGATTAAATTGGTTTGCCAAATGGTTTACAAGCTGAGACTCTGTGCCTTCGTATGAATTAGCCCAGTCATTCAAATATAATTTGTCAAGTTTACTATTTGAAGTGTTTTTAAATGAAATTGTTTGGGAAATTGTTAATACTTTTTCGTTTGAATCTAATTCACTGTCAATATTATAGGTTGTTTGAGATATTGCTTTTAATTGGAGTAAACATGCACATATATAAAAAAGAAACTTGAATTTATAATCCATCTCAAGTAGTTATGTATTTAGATTCTAACTCTTTTTTTAAGAACTTTGCAGTATGACTTTCTTGATTTAGTATTAGCTCTTCTGGGGTGCCTTTACATACCAATTTTCCACCATTTCTTCCCCCCTCAGGTCCTATGTCAAAAATATAATCAGCCTGCTTAATTACATCAAGGTTATGCTCGATAATCATAACAGTATTTCCCTTGTCAACCAAAATATTTAAAATTCCTAGAAGAACACGTATGTCTTCAAAATGAAGTCCAGTTGTGGGCTCATCTAAAATAAAGAGCGTATTACCTGTATCTTTTTTGGAAAGTTCAGAAGCAAGTTTCACTCTTTGTGCTTCTCCACCTGATAGTGTTGTAGAAGGTTGTCCTAAATTAATATAGCCTAAGCCAACTTCCTTTAATGCTCTCAGTTTTCTATATATTTTTGGAATTGGTTTAAAAAAATCACAAGCTTCATTTATTGACATTTCAAGAACGTCTGAAATAGATTTGCCTTTATATCTGATTTCAAGTGTTTCACGGTTAAATCTCCTACCATGGCAACTTTCACATTCAACATGAACATCCGGTAAAAAATTCATTTCAATTATTTTCATTCCGCCACCTTGACAATTTTCGCAACGGCCACCAATTACATTAAAACTAAATCTACCTGGCTTATAACCTCTAATTTGTGCTTCTGGGGTTTTTGTAAATAAACTTCTGATTTCACTAAAAGCGCCACAATATGTGACAGGATTGCTTCTAGGGGTCTTTCCTATTGGACTTTGATTTACGTCAACTATTTTATCAATATTTTCAAGTCCTGTGATATTTTCATAAGAAAGAGGAGCTTTAAACGAATTGTATAGATAATTGCTTATTGCAGGATACAGTGTTTCATTGATCAAAGAAGATTTTCCACTCCCTGAAACTCCTGTTATCCCTATCATTACACCAAGAGGAAACTCAATATTTATATTTTTTAAATTATTTCCCGAGCAACCAATCAAATTTATTTTTTTGCCGTTTCCTTTTCTACGAAAATTAGGAATATCAATTTGTAAATTACCATTTAGATAATTTGCAGTCAGAGTATTTTCTAAAAGAATCTGTTTGGGATTCCCTTGGGATATAACTAAACCACCTTTCTTTCCTGCCAAAGGCCCCATATCAATTAGATAATCTGCGCTTAACATCATGTCTTTATCATGTTCCACTACTAGAATTGAATTTCCTAAATCCCTTAACGAATTTAAGGAGCTAATTAGCCTTTTATTGTCCCTTTGGTGAAGGCCAATACTTGGTTCGTCTAAAATATATAATACGTTCATTAATTGCGATCCAATCTGAGTAGCAAGTCTAATTCTTTGGGACTCTCCCCCAGAAAGAGATTTTGATGACCTACTAAGTTGCAGATAATTTAAACCTACATTTAGTAAAAATCCTAATCGATTTGAAATTTCCTTTATAATTTCTGAAGCAATTTTTTTCTCATTTTCATTCAAAAATTTATGAAGTGAATTTATCCAAATGAAGAGATCATCCAAATCCATTTTGGTTACTTCAAATATATTTTTATTGTTAATTCTAAAATTAAGTGCTTCTTTTCTTAATCTTGATCCAAAACACTTTTCACATTCAAATTTGTCCATGAATTCGTCTGCCCATCTTTTTAAGCTTGCAGTAGGTGATTCAGTGTAAATATTTTTTATGTAATTTTCTAATCCTTCAAAATCTATATTATATGTCCGTGTAATTCCCAAATTTTTAGAAGGGATTTCAAATTTCTCTTTGCTTCCTTTTAAAATAACAGAGATTGCCTCACTTGGAATCAGTTTTATTGGGTCAGTCAAATTGAAACCGTAACAAGTTGCTATGGTTTCAATTTGACGATAAGTCCAATTATTTTTTTTTGATCCTAGTGGTGCAAGCCCACCTTGGGCAATTGATAGCTCATCATCTGGGATTATTTTTTTAAGATTTACTTTATGCTGAATTCCTAACCCTTTACATTCGGGACACATTCCTTTTGGTGAGTTGAATGAAAAGGTGTTTGGTTCTGGTACTGGATATGAAATTCCAGAAGAGGGACACATGAGGTTTTTACTGAAATAACGTGTATTATCCTTGTCTAAATCTGAAATTAATACGGTTCCATCACCGTAATGCATTGCCGTTTTAATTGACTCTTCAAGACGTTTTTTAAAATCATCATTATCCTTAACTGTAAAACGATCAATCACTAAATCTATGTCGTGTGTTTTGTATCGATCTAATTTTAGTCCTGGTGCTAAGTCTATTATTTTCTTATCTACTCTTACTTTTGAAAATCCTTGTCTTGAAAGGGAATCCAGTAACTCTCGGTAGTGACCTTTTCTAGATTGAATTATAGGAGCGAGAAGAGATATTTTTTTGTTTAAATATTCTTTTATAATAAGTTCCTGAATCTGTGAATCAGAATAACTGATCATTTTTTGATTTGATTTATAGCTATATGCTACTCCAATCCTTGCATACAACAGTCTCAGATAATCATATAATTCTGTTATTGTTCCCACTGTTGATCTTGGGCTTTTGGAGGTAGTTTTTTGTTCTATAGCAATTACTGGTGAAAGCCCATCTATTTTATCAACTTCAGGACGCTCCATATTGCCTAAAAACTGTCTAACATAGGCTGAAAATGTTTCCATATAGCGCCTTTGTCCTTCTGCGTATATTGTATCAAATGCAAGTGATGATTTTCCACTGCCAGAGAGACCCGTAATGACTACCAATTTATTTCTAGGAATTTTTAAATCAATATTTTTTAGATTGTGAACGCGAGCTCCCTCAATGTTTATGTAGTTATTTTTTAGCATGCGATGATTAAAAAATCAATGGTAAATATGAGATGCTCTATCATCACCACGGGGATCAGCACCGGTTGTTATAATACCACTTTTTGAAATTAAAATTGCATCTACTCGTCCAATTACCCTAGTATACTCCTGCTTTACATCATAGCCTTTATCCTGAAGTTTTTTCATGGACAACTCATCAAATACACCATTTTCGAATTCGATTTTGTCAGGCAGCCACTGATGATGGAAGCGTGGGGCATTTATTGCAGATTGAATATCCATTCCAAATTCATGAACATTTAGTATTATTTGTAGTACTGATGTAATAATTGTAGATCCTCCAGGGGTACCAAGGATCATGTAGAGTTTATCATCTTTTAAAATTATTGTTGGTGTCATTGAGCTTAGCATTCTTTTTTCTGGTTTTATTGAATTTTTCTTACTACCAATTAAACCGAACATGTTTGCAAATCCAGGTTTAATGCTAAAATCGTCCATTTCGTTATTGAGAAAATATCCTCCATCTTCTACAAATACTTTTGATCCATAACTCCCGTTAAGAGTGGTTGTTACAGCAACCGCATTTCCTTCTTTATCTAATATCGAATAGTGAGTGGTTTCCTCACTTTCTTTAGAATCAATTTTGCCAGCTTGGATGTCTTTTGACTCAGAAGCGAGATTGAAAGTAAAAGATTTCATCCTATTGTTTAAATAATTATTGCTTATTAATTGATTATAAGGTATTTCATTAAAATCTGGATCTCCTAAATATTTGCTTCTGTCTGAATATGATCTACGTTCAGCTTCAACTATAAGTTGTATCGCTTTTTCAGAATTATGATCATATTGATTTATGTTATACGGTTCAATCATTTTCAATATTTGTCCAAGACAGATTCCACCACTTGAAGGTGGACCCATGGAGTATATATTTAAATTTTTATATCTAAAATTTAAAGGCTCTCTCCAGACTGGCTTATATTTAATTAAATCTTCATGTGTAATTATTCCACCAGCTTCGCGGACTCTTTTAACTAGTGCTTCAGCAACTGGCCCCTGATAAAAACCTTTAGCACCATATTTAGAAATACGCTTTAGAGTTTCAGCCAAAGCAATATTTTTCACTGTGTCACCTGCCTTAAATTCCTGGGCATAAAAAGTTTTATTACCATTTATTTTAATAAAATCATCTTTCTTACTTTTAAGACTTCTTTCCTGTTTTTCGGTAACAATGTATCCATTAGTCGCAAGATCAATGGCTGGCTTAACTAGATCTTCCCATGGTAAAGTACCAAATTTACTATGTATTTCTACTAAACCTGCAACTGTTCCTGGAACACCTACTGCTAGTCCACCCAGAGTGCTTTTTTCAGGGATGACATCTCCATTTACATCCAAATACATTTTCTCATATGCACTTAATGGAGCCTTTTCTCTGTAATCCAAACTACCGACTTCACCAGAGGCGGTTCTGTAGACTAAAAACCCACCTCCTGAAATATTTCCAGCATTTGGAAAGCAAACAGTAAGGGCTAAATCAGTTGCAATCATAGCATCAAATGCAGAACCACCTTTATTTAATACTGATATTCCTATGTCAGAGGCTTCTTTACGTGCGCTTACAACAGCTGCTTTGATATCTTTAGTTTTGTTACAACTACTAAGAAGAAAAGATAGAACTATCGTTATATGTGTGAACTTTATTAAAAGTCTCAAGATCATAAATCCTTTATTTTATTTTTTGTAAAAAATGTTACATCCTCCATAAAATGAAAAAAATAGTTTTCAAAATAGGTATATTTTTCAATTAAATCATAAGTTGAAGCTGCTAATTTAGAAGGGAATTTTGTCCTTTCTTCCATTTGTTTCAAAATAACCTTTAGATCTTTAAGATTTGAATATTGTTCAAGCCATTTTTGACTAATAAAATTACGTATAAAGTATTGGACTTGAACATTGAAATAGGGACATGATTTTTCAAGTTTATCATAAAAACTATTTGAATAAATTTTTAAAGGTGTTCTGTGAAAATCATTCCAATTAGCTGCTAAAAAGTGATCAAAATACATATCAATAATAACTCTGCTGTAATGCCTGTATTTTGGAAATAATTCACGTACACAATTTTTGTATGAGTTATGATTGTCAGTAAATTCATCGATTAATCTGTGCAAGACAATCCCACTTTTTATTTTATCTGGTAATTCTGAAATTTTATTGCCCTTTATTTGATCTGCAACTAGGTTGCCTACAGCTAATTCTTCGTCGTGACCTGACAAATAAATGTGACCTAAAAAATTCATCCTGCTAAAATAATTCTTTTAAAAACCATTTTAAAAAATATTTACACTCTGGTTTAATGATTGACATTAATTACTTTAATGTCGTACATTAAATTTGTATGTGAGAGCTACATTTACTTATTATAATTTAAATTGCAGGGTTTTATGTTTTATATAATATGACCTTAATTAAATCAATTTCAGGAATTCGCGGTACAGTAGGAGGGGTGCCTGAGGTAAATCTTACTCCATTGGATATTGTGCGTTTTACTTCAGCTTATGGAAAATGGATTAAAGAGAATAACGCTGGTGATGTAAGGATTTACACAGGAAGAGATTCAAGGATTTCAGGTTCAATGTTTCACTCATTGGTTAATAATACACTTGTTGGAATTGGAATTGATGTTGTTGATTTAGGTATTTCTCCAACACCTACATTAGGAATAGCTGTAAATTCAGAACAAGCTAACGGTGGTATTATGCTATCCGCAAGTCACAATAAAAAGAAATGGAATGCCTTAAAACTATTTAATTCAAGTGGTGAATTCATAAATGAGGAAGATGGGTTAAAAATTTTAAAATATGCTGATGATTTGAATTTCAGTTATGCAAAGATAGATGAACTTGGCACCATAATAACTCACGATGATTATATTGACAACCATATAAACAAAATTTTGAAATTAGAATCTGTAGATGAAATCGGAATACAGAATTCTAAATTTAAAATAGTGGTAGATGGAATAAACTCAGTTGGTGGTGTAGCTATTCCAAAACTTCTCGATGCTTTAAATGTTCAAGTTATTAAAATTAATTGTGATCCAAATGGTGATTTTGCTCATGATCCAGAGCCATTAGCAGAAAATCTTGGAGAACTATGTGATGCTGTGATAGAAAACAATGCCGATCTTGGAATCGCTGTTGATCCAGATGTTGATCGTCTTGTGTTTGTTGATGAAAAAGGGAAGTTATTTAGCGAGGAATATACATTAGTTGCTTGTGCTGACTATATACTATCTAAGCAAAAAGGTAAAACAGTTTCTAATCTTTCTTCGACACGCGCTCTATCTGATGTTACTAAAAGATACGGTGAATCATGTTTTACAAGTGCAGTTGGCGAATTGAACGTAGTTAGAGAAATGAAAAAAGTTAATGCTGTCATAGGAGGAGAAGGCAATGGTGGTGTAATATATCCTAAACTGCATTATGGAAGAGATGCGATGGTTGGTACAGCATTATTTTTATCATTAGTTACAAGTAGACAAAAAACTGTTTCTGAGATAAGATCATCCTATCCTAGTTATTTTATGAGTAAAAATAAAATTTCAGTTAATCAGAATATCAATTTAAATGAGATATTAAATAAGTTAGCTAAAGAATATAGTAGTGAGAAAACTTCAGTGATAGATGGTTTGAAAATAGATTTTCCCGAAATGTGGGTACATCTAAGAAAGTCAAACACAGAGCCTGTAATAAGAATATACACTGAAGCAACCACAAAGTCAGATGCCGATAAATTATCGAATAAATTTATTTCAAAAATTAATCAACTCATTGAGAAAATTTAAATCTTTTGTGAGTCCATAAATATTGACTAGGGTCCTCAAAAATTTGTTTTTCGAGCCATTTTGTATAAGTATTTGTTATCTTATTTTTCTTTGTATTTTTTGGAAAACTGGATATAACTTTAAATTCAACATTATAATAACCTCTTTTAATTCTATTGATTTTTGAAAACACAACAGGTATATTCAAATCTCGTGAAAGACTTTCTGCACCACTGTAGGCAGGTACTTTTTTACCTAAAAAATTTATCCAATATGTTGAACTTTTTGGTCTTGGTGATTGGTCACTAGCAAAACCATAAACTCCAAGTTCTTTTTTCAATTCTTTTGATTTTATAATTTCTACAGCTTTTTTTTGAGGTATCATTTCAGAATTATGGCATCTTCTTATTTTGTTAATCAGTCTATCAAAATAGGGGTTTCGTATTGGCCGATAAATGCCATAGCCTTTGTGTTTTATATGGTATCCTAAAGACATCATCCACTCCCAGGATGAATAATGACCACAGATTAAAAAAATTGAACGTTTTTCTTTTTCGAAAATTTTCAAGATCTCAATATTTTGGACATTAAATCTTTCCAACATTTCTGCTTTTGACATACCCATAGATTTAATTATTTCTAAGAAAATATCGCAAAAATGAGAATAGAATTTTTTCTCAATTTTTTTAATCTTAGACACCTCATACTCGGGGAAAGCAATCATTAGGTTCGATCTTACAATATTTCTTCTATACCTTATGATTCTATAAATAAAAAAACATGCTATATCAGAAAATGCATAAAGAATTTTAAAAGGCATTCTTGATATAAGAAATAAATAAGGATATATTATAAGATAAATTATGCGATCCATCTTAAGTTTATTTCAAAAATATGTTTTAAAGTATGATGGTCTAATAAATTTTGCAATGTTAAAATTTATCGCAAATTTAAATTCTCTCATAAAATTATTGATAATTCCACAAGGTAATTTACTTTTATGCGTTAATCCTTATTTGATATGAAATTTACTACTGACTCAGTAATGACGAAAATTCTAGATGAGCTTTTTGAAATTTATGCTAAGCGTGTTCCTGATGTGAAAAAAATTACAAATGCGATGATTGAAAGAGGAATGGTTTCAGATCAAAATGAAATAATTAACGATCATATAGCTTTCCGAACTTTGGGAGTTCCTAATCTAGGTATAACTTCATTTGAAAAAATCTTTTTGGCAAACGGTTATAAGCGTATGGATTTTTATCATTTTGATGCAAAAAAATTAGATGCCTATTGGTATTCTCCACCTACAGAAGATCTTCCTCGTATTTTTATCAGCGAACTCAAAGTAGAAAAGCTTTCATCTAGGGCTCAAAATGTTGTTAAATTTTATACGGATTCTATAGTTTATGATCCAGTTGATAATCTAAATTTAGGGGATTATAAGGCTGTTGCAAAATATTTTCAAACTCCACTTTGGAACCTACCTTTATTAAGTGATTACGAACTTCTTTTAAGTGAAAGCGAATACGCAGCATGGGTAATTTACAATAGATATTACTTAAACCACTATACAATTAGTGTACATGATCTTCCAAATCCTTATAATAAACTTGAATCATTTAATGATTTTTTAAATGATATAGGAATAAAATTGAATACATCAGGCGGGGTTATAAAAACTAGTAAGGATCAATTACTTCGGCAAAGCAGTTCTGTAGCTAATACGATAAGAGCAAACTTCAGTAACGGAAACACAAAAAAAATTGCTGGTAGTTATGTTGAATTTGCAGAAAGGAGCCTATTACCAGAGTTTAGAAATTTAAAATCAGACAAATTAAAAAGAGAGCATCGCAGAGAAGGGTTCGAAACAGCAAATGCTGATCTTATTTTTGAAAGTACCTTTACTTCACAAATAAAAAACCAATAAATATGGATGTTAAACAAATACTTGAGAATCTTAGAATAAAATCTCTTCAGGGAGGCTGTAACCTTGGAGCTGAGTGGTTTGGCTCTGGTGATGAAATTTGTTCTTTCAGTCCTGTTGATGGAAGTCTTCTTGGAAAATTAAAAACGACTTCTGTTGAAGATTTCGAAATAGTTATAGAGAAAGCGGAAAAAGCTTTTAATATCTTTAGAAAAATTCCTCCTCCTAAAAGAGGTGAACTTGTAAGACAATTCGGCAATAAACTTCGTGATAATAAATTAAGCCTCGGGTATTTAGTTTCATGGGAAATGGGAAAATCCATTCAAGAAGGATTAGGTGAAGTTCAAGAGATGATTGATATATGTGACTTTGCAGTTGGACTTTCGAGACAGTTGTACGGATTTACAATGACATCAGAAAGAAAATCACATCGATTATACGAACAATATCATCCTTTAGGTCTAGTAGGTATTATTTCTGCATTTAACTTTCCGGTTGCAGTTTGGAGTTGGAATGTTGCCCTTGCATGGGTGTGTGGTAATGTATGTATTTGGAAACCTAGTGAAAAAACACCTTTATGTAGTATCGCATGCCAAAACTTAATTATAGATGTTTTAAAGCAAAATAATATTGATGAAGGAGTGTCATGTGTAGTTAACGGTGGGGCCGATGTAGGGAGCTGGATTGCAGCTGACAAACGTATATCGCTTATATCAGCAACTGGATCTACAAAAATGGGAGTAAATGTCTCAAAAAAAGTAGGTGCGCGACTTGGTAAAACAATACTTGAATTAGGTGGTAATAATGCAATTATAATTACACCTAACGCAGATTTAGGTATTGCGATTCGAGCAAGTATTTTTGGGGCAGTAGGTACTTGTGGACAACGTTGTACATCAACAAGGCGTCTAATTGTTCATGAATCGATATTCAATAAATTCACAGGAATTTTAAAAAAATCCTACAAACAATTGAGAATTGGAAATCCAATTGATGAGAAAAACCACATTGGTCCATTAATTGATGAAAATGCTGCACTAATTTTTTCAAATACATTAAAAGAGATTGAAAATCAAGGGGGAACTTGGTTAGTCAAGGGGGGTCGTTTGTCCGAAAAGGATCATGGTAGTAAATGCTATGTTAAACCAGCTGTTGCAATTATAAGCCGTGAGGCTAAAATAATTCAAAGCGAAACATTTGCACCTATTTTATATATAATTAAATATAAGGGTGATATTGAAGAAGCAATCTCAATTCAGAATGAAGTTAAACAAGGGCTTTCATCATCGATTATGTCACTTAATATTAAAGAAACAGAAACCTTCTTATCAAGTTGGGGGAGTGATTGTGGGATTGCAAATGTAAATATTGGAACTTCTGGTGCAGAGATAGGTGGCGCTTTTGGAGGCGAAAAAGAATCAGGAGGTGGCAGAGAGAGTGGTTCTGATGCTTGGAAGGCATATATGAGAAGGCAAACTAACACGATAAATTTTTCCAATCAAATCCCACTAGCACAGGGAATTAACTTTAATTTATAAATATTTAAATGCTCGAATCATTTCCATTAGTTGGAGCAATCATTTTAATTATAAATATTTTATCTAGTATAGTAGGTTTTCGGGATAGAAGATTTTTTGAAAGTTATAGCTTCGAAATCAATAAAATCCGAAAAGGAGAATATTACAGATTACTAACTTCAGGATTTCTTCACGTGAATACGCCACATCTAATATTTAATATGGTTACACTATATTTTTTTGTTTCTTTTGTAACGTATTCTTTAGGAGCACTCTCATTTCTGATATTATACATCGCAAGTTTAATCATAGGAAATATTTTAACTTTAGTAATTCATTTTAATCAGCCTAATTACAGCGCAGTAGGGGCTAGTGGTGCAGTTACAGGTATTTTGTTTAGTTCTTTATTGCTATTTCCATCAATTGAATTAATGATTTTCTTTATACCTATACCAATTCCAGGTTATATTTTTGGCATTGGGTATATCTTGTACACTATTTACGGAATAGGTGCACAGAATGATAATATTGGTCATTCAGCCCATTTTGGTGGAGCTGTAGGAGGTGTAATTTTGACATTGTTCTACGATTTTGATGTTATATATAACTCAAAATTAATGTTGAGTATATTGTGTCTAACTGCACTAGTTGCTGGCTTTTTACTCTATGGTAAAAAAAATAAAAATTAAATATCAGATAGTAATTCTTCTACTTTTTTATAAAGTTCCATACCACGCAAATCACGAGCTACGATTACTCCATTTTTATCTAAAACAAATGTAGCAGGGATGGCAGAAACTTTATATAATTTTGCAATTGGATCATTCCAAAACATCAAATTTGATACATGATCCCACACTAAACCATCATCTTCGATTGCCCTTACCCATTTATTTTTTTCCTTATCAAGTGATACTCCAACTATATTTAAACCGCGGTTTTTATTATCAAGGTACAATTTGACTAAATTAGGATTTTCGATTCTACAAGGTCTGCACCAACTTGCCCAAAAATCTATGATTGTCACCTTAGCCAAACTGTTTTTTAATTCAAAGGGTTTACCATTTGGGCTTTTACCCTGAAACGAAGGAGCTATTTGTCCTACCTCTGCAGAATCTGCACTTTGTTCAAGTTGATTTTTCACAGATTTACCAGATCTAGTATTTTTGATTCTTTCTTCGAGAGAATCAAAAAGATTTTTTGCTTCATCAGTTGAAATAACTTTACTGGAAATAAAACGTTCTAAAATTAAAATAGATAGGAGAGAGTTTGGAGAGGCCTTTAGAAAGTCAAGCTCATAATCTTGAATCTGCTCACGAACCTCTTTATATTGTTCCTGAAGATCCTGAGCTAATAAACTATCTTTTAAAATCATTGCTTGCTGCAAATCATTACCGATGCCATTTAATGATTCTATGTATTTTCTTGTTTCTGACTTATATCGCATGAAATCGTCATTTGAGGTCGTTCCATTTGCTATTGAAAGTCCTAAGCTATCCTTAAACAATGAGATATTTACGGTTCCACTTTCAGCTATAAAAGGGAAAGTATTATTGTCTCCAGCAATTTGAAGAAAGTGAAAATTAGGTTCTACTATCTCAGTTTCTAATTCAAATGATCCTTTATTTGATACAATTGTATCAAGTGTTACAGGCTGGTTATTAAGGTCGGCAACAATTAAATAAATGTTGGTCTTGCTATCAATGTCGACTTTACCCTTTATTTTTAGTAAGTTGGGGTTACTATCCTGACATGAATTTAAAATTGTAAAAACTAAAACAAGTGATAAGAAGTATTTATGCATAATCTCTGTTAATATCAGTAAAATTAATCAATTGATTGGAAATGGAAAACTTATCATTATTTTTACTTCCTCAGCAAGATTTATTTAAATAGAAATGAATTACCCAAATATTCTTGAAAAATTTAAAAAACTTATTGGTGTCCAATTTGTAATTACTAAAGAATGGAATAAATTACCTCATACCAAAGGCTGGAGGTATGGTGTGGGAAATGCGTTGGCAGTATTGAAACCAGGAAAGTTGACTGAGATATGGAAGACTTTAGAGATTTGTGTTGAGCACGATTTAATTGTTATAATGCAAGCAGCAAATACCGGTTTAACTGGAGGATCTACTCCTTTTGGAAGTGACTATGATAGGCCTATTGTAATAATAAACACAATGCGTATTAAAGATATTCATATAATAAAAGAAGGCAATCAGATTGTTGGATTAACTGGAAGTACACTTTATGGATTAGAGAAAAAATTAAAACCCTACGGAAGAGAACCTCATTCTATTATTGGATCTACTTCTATTGGAGCTTCAATAATAGGGGGAATCTGTAATAATGCTGGGGGTTCATTAGTCCAAAGAGGGCCTTCTTACACTGAAATGGCACTATATGCCAGAATTAGTAAAACAGGGAATTTAGAGCTCGTAAATGAGTTAGGGATAAATTTAGGTTCAAATCCAGAAGAAATTTTAGATAATCTGCAAAATCAAAATTACAATGAATCGGATATTCATGAAACAGATCAATTGGGATCGGACAACAAATATTCAGAAATTGTAAGAGAGATAGATAAAAGTACACCTGCAAGGTATAATTCTGATAGTCGGCTTTTGTATGGAGCTTCAGGCAGTGCAGGAAAAATTGCAGTTTTTGCTGTAAGACTAGATACCTATATTTCACCAACTGAAAATAAAGTATTCTACGTCGGAACAAACAATCCAGATGTGTTTTGGAAAATTAGAAGGGATATTCTTTCAAAATTCAAAACTCTTCCAACACTTGGTGATTATTTACATAGAGACTGCTATGATGCAGCAAAAAAATATTGTAAGGATACATTTCTAGTTATTGAAAAATTAGGGACAACATTTCTACCAACATTGTTTGAACTAAAGAGAAGGGTTGATATTATAGCCAAAAAGCTAAAGATTTTACCTGACAATTTTTCAGATAGATTAATGCAATTTTTAAGTAAATTTTTCCCTAATCATTTACCTAAAAGAATGGATAATTTTAGAGATTTATATGAACACCATTGGATTATAGAAATGTCGGATGGAGGAATAAATGAGGCAAGAAATTACTTTAGTAAATTTTTTAAAAATAATGATGGCGGTTTTTTTGAATGCAATGATTTTGAATCAAAAAAAGCTTCTCTACATAGATTTGTTTCAGCAAGTGCAATAGGGAGGTATCATATTCTAAATTCTAAAACTCATGGAGAGATGATGTCACTAGATATTGCATTTCCTAGAAATGAAAAAAATTGGTTTGAAAAGTTGCCTAAAGATATTGATGATATGCTTGAAATGAAACTATATTATGGTCATTTATTTTGTCATGTTCTACATCAAAACTACATTGTTAAAAAAGGAATTGATGGTGAAAAATTAAAACAGGAGCTCTTAAAATCATACGATAAACGAGGGGCTGAATATCCTGCAGAGCACAATGTTGGACATGAATATTCAGCAAAACCATCATTAAAAAAATTCTATAGGGAACTTGATCCTACTAATGGGTTTAATCCTGGAATTGGTAGAACAAGTAAAAACAAAAATTGGATTTAAATTTTAATTTATTTTGCCTCAATTGATTCTTGTCAAGTAGAAATATACCCTAGAACACTTTTGAATATTAAATAACGCATAAAGGTTTATCTTTGTTACATATTTTTTGTAAATATGGCTGGTAACATTTTTGGCTCACTTTTCAAACTCACAACCTTTGGCGAATCACATGGACCTGCTATTGGAGGAATTTTAGAGGGTTGTCCTGCAGGAATTGAACTAGATCTAGAATCAATCCAAGAAGACCTAGATAGGAGAAAGCCCGGTCAATCTTCAATCGTTACTCAAAGAAAAGAATCTGATGAAGTTTCAATACTTTCTGGAGTATTTAATGGTAAAACAACTGGTACACCTATTGGTTTTTCAATAAATAATACAAATCAAAAACCGAAGGATTATTCCCATATTCAAGACTCGTACAGACCGTCACATGCAGATTATGTTTATGATCAAAAATATGGTATACGTGATTATAGGGGAGGAGGGAGAAGTTCAGCAAGAGAAACAGCTAGTAGGGTAGTTGCTGGTTCTATAGCAAAACAGTTTTTATCTCCTACAAAGATAAACGCTTACGTTTCAGCAGTAGGACCATTATCACTTGAAACTAACCCATCTGATGTTGATTTATCTCTCATAGAAAAAAATCCTGTTCGTTGTCCAGACCAAAAGATGGCTTTGGAAATGGAAGACTTTATTAAAAAAATAAGAAAAGAAGGAGACACAGTTGGAGGCATTATAACTTGTATCATTAAAAATGTAAAAATTGGTCTTGGAGAACCAGTCTTTAATAAACTTCATGCTGAACTAGGAAAGGCTATGCTTTCAATTAATGCAGTAAAAGGTTTTGAATATGGAAGTGGCTTTAGTGGAACAAAAATCAAGGGAAGTGAGCACAACGATTTGTTTAATGAAGACGGGACTACAAAAACTAATTACTCGGGTGGGATTCAAGGTGGCATATCTAATGGGATGGATATTTATTTTAACGTTGCATTTAAACCTGTAGCAACCATTATGCAAAACCAAGAAACTATAAATTCAAAAGGTGAAAAAGTTGAAATGCAGGGCAGAGGAAGACACGACCCATGTGTAGTTCCGCGTGCAGTTCCAATCGTAGAATCTATGGCCGCACTTGTTCTTGCAGATTTTTCTTTAATTAAGCGAACAAATAAAATATAATTTAATTTGAGAAAAATAGCTTTACACTGGAAAATATTAATTGGAATGAGCCTTGGAGTATTGTTTGGTGTTAGTTTTTCTTTTATTCCAAGTGGGGACTTATTTATTTCAAATTATATCAAGCCTTTTGGGACAATTTTTATCAATTTATTAAAGCTGATAGCAGTACCACTCATTCTAGCATCGTTAATAAAAGGAATATCCGATTTAAAAGACATTTCTAAATTATCAAAAATGGGGGGTCGAACTATTATTACCTACCTAATTACCACACTTGCTGCTGTGACTATTGGCTTAATTTTAGTTAATGTAATTAAACCAGGAAAATCCATCAGTGTTGATACTAGAAATGAACTCGTTGAAGCTTATGCAAGCGACACCCAAGCAAAGCAAAAAGCAGCGGCAAAACAGCAGGAGTTAGGTCCATTACAGGCACTAGTTGATATGGTACCGTCAAATATCTTCTTAGCTGCTTCAAATAATAGAAATATGTTGCAAGTAATCTTTTTCGCATTATTTTTTGGTATAGGAATGATTCTTCTAAATGAGAAAAAAGTAGCTCCAGTTAAGAATTTTTTCGACTCCTTCAATTCTATTATTCTTAAGCTAATTGATTTAATAATGCTCTCTGCTCCATATGGTGTTTTTGCATTATTGGCTGCATTAGTAGTAGAAGCCCCAAGCTTAGAACTATTCAAAGCGTTAGCACTCTATGCGATAACCTTACTATTAGGTCTTGCTGCAATGATCATAATTTATGTTTTGATTGTTCAACTTTTAACCAAACGAAAAATTTCTTTTTTTGTGCGTGGTATTGCTCCTGCACAGTTATTAGCATTTTCCACCAGTTCTAGTGCTGCAACCTTACCTGTTACTATGGAATGTGTTGAAGAAAATTTAGGAGTAGATAAAGAGGTAGCTAGTTTTGTTCTCCCTATAGGTGCAACAATTAACATGGATGGAACGTCGGTCTACCAGGGAGTTGCAGCCGTTTTTATTGCGCAAGCTTTTGGATTAGATCTTAGCCTCTCCGAACAACTTGGCATTGTCTTTACAGCTACGCTTGCATCAATAGGTACCGCAGCAGTACCAAGTGCAGGCATAGTTATGTTAGTTATTGTTTTAGCTCAAGCTGGAATTCCTGAAGCTGGTTTAGCCCTTATCTTTGCAATTGATAGGCCCTTGGATATGTGCAGGACAATTGTAAATGTGACTGGAGATGCAGCTGTTTCAATGATCGTGGGAAATTCAATAGGTAAATTAAAAGACTAAATGAATTTTTTTGAGCGTTAAGGTCTAAATTCATAAAAACTTGTGTGCATATTTTTTTTCTGGTAATGGACAAATATCATGCTTCCCAAACCAATTATATCTGTTGTTTGCGACAAACCTATATATTATATTTAAGAAACTTGTTGGTAAAAGATTAAAAAGCAAAAATAATTTCCAGAAACCATTTAAATATTTTAAAACTCTAAAAACAGCTTTTGCTTCTGAACAATATTGCTTTTCATTATCCCAAGAAATTATTGAATCGCAATCTAGGGTAGAACTTGGATTATTCTTAAAAAAAGTCTTTGCATAGTCACTTTCAAGATTTGTAAATCTGATATTATCATTTTTATCCCATTTGCATAACTTTAGAATTATCGAGTTACACAATACACATGGCCCATCGTAAAAGACTATGAGTTCTTTCATTTCTTATTTTGTTTATCTTCTACTATCTCTAAAAGGTCAAGGCTGACTTGTGTTTTAAAGACTCCATAATTCACAGTTGCTTTGTTTTTTTCTATCAGGTCAATAGATCCTACGGACCGGCCGTCAAACATTCTTACACTATCACCAACTTTAAATTTGATATATGATTTTTTCGGTTTATCGATTTTATTTTTCTTTTTCTCCTTTCTAACTAGTGCAATTTCCTTATTTACCTGTTCATTTATTTTTTTCTTTTTTTCTTTTTCAGTTTTAAGCAAGAGGCTTGACTTTTTTTTACGTTTTGAATTTTCATTTTCAACCAATTTTAAAAGTTCTGATATTAATGGTCTTTTTTTATTGTTTTTAAAAAAGCGCTCACCGATTTCATTAAATTTATTTCCTAGAACAATCATTTTTTGGTTGTGGTCAAAAAGCTCTTGATAGTTTGAGAGTTTAGATTTTAATTTGGCCTTAATTTGAGCCGTTTGTTCACTTTGCTCTACAGCTTTTGATTCTTTTTTCTTCAAACTTTCCCCAGTTTTTAATAGCTGATTACGTTCTTTTTGAAGCTTAGCAATTGTAGCGTCAAATCTAACCTTGCCCTTTTCAATTTTCTTTTTAGCACGATTAACAAGATTATATGGGAGCCCATTTTTCTGTGCTACCTCAAAAGTAAATGAGCTACCTGCTTCACCTAAAACCAGTTTAAAAATTGGTTCTAATGTCTTGCTATCGAATTGCATATTAGCATTAATCATTTTTGGGAGCTCGGTTGCCAAAACTTTTAGATTAGAATAGTGTGTGGTTATTAATCCTAATGCCTCTCTTTCATAAAAATCTTCCAAAATTACCTCAGCTAGAGCTCCACCTAATTCTGGATCAGAACCAGTCCCAAATTCATCTATTAAAAATAAAGTATTCGAATTGCATTTTTTTAAAAAATACTTCATATTGTTTAAACGATACGAATAGGTACTTAACTGATTTTCTATTGACTGATTGTCTCCAATATCAGTTAAAATCAATTCAAAAATACACGCGACACTGTTTCCTTTAACTGGAATAAGCATTCCACTTTGCAACATTAGCTGCAATAAGCCGACTGTTTTTAATGTAATACTTTTCCCTCCAGCATTAGGACCAGAAATTACAATAATTCGATTTTCAGAATTGAGTTTGATATCTTGCGGATAAGTAGATTTATTTTGTAATCTATTTGTTTGAAGTAAAAGAGGGTGGAAGGCCTTCTTATAATTTATCTCTTTTTCATCTAAATTTATTTTGGGAAAAATTGCATCTATTTGTTTACCATAACAAGCCTTTGCATAAATAATGTCAAATTTCAGTAAAAAATTGTGTTGGTTTTGAAAGTAGGGGAGGTAAGGACGAAAAAAATTAGTTAATTCGGATAATATTTTTTTTATTTCCTCTGTTTCTTCAAATAGCAGGTTCTGTAATTCTTGGTTTTGTAAATATGTGGTTTCAGGCTCAATAAAAACGATACTACCTGTTTTTGAGCTTCCCATTATAGTCCCTTTTACCTTTCGACGATACATTGCTTTAACAGCAAGAACTCTTCTATTATTGACAATTGATTCTTTTATGTCATCTAAGTAATCTGCTCCTTTATACTGGCTAAGTGATTTGTTAAAACTACTACTTATTTTACCTCGTAATTGCTGTAATTTTTTACGTATTGAAAACAAATTATCAGATGCCTTATCTCTTATTTCACCAAAACGGTCAATGACTCTTTCTATTGCTGGAATAATACCATTTTCAATACTAATATTATTACTAAATTCATAAAGCGTCGGATAGTAAGCTTGAAACTTTATTAAAAATTTAATTAGCTTATTAGTTGTCTCAGTATTTGTGGCCATATTCCGAAACGAGCTGATTGCTAAAACACTATTTTCAATTTTTAGTAAAGGGAAAATATCCAAAAGTGATTCAAATCCATGGTTTGGTATTCTATTTTCATTATCAAATGAAGATTTAAATTCAGATACAGATTTTAACTGCTTTTCAATTTGTTCTGTGTCTACAGAGGGTTGCAATTTCTGTATTGCATCTTTCCCTAATTGAGTAATTGCAAAGTTCGCGCATTGATTTAAAACTTCAATATACTCTAAATCTTCAAGGGTTTTATTCGGAATAAGACTTTCCACTTTTCTTAACTTAGCCTCACAAAAGTAGTAAATTCATGAAGGTTCAAATAAATTCTAATTGGGAAAAACTTTTAAACTCTGAATTTAGAAAACCTTATTTCACTGATTTAGTTGATTTCGTTAAAAATGCATACAGAAAAACTGTTTGCTATCCACCTGGTAAAGATATTTTCCGAGCGTTCAACGAATGTCCATTAGATGATGTTAAAGTTGTTATTATTGGGCAAGACCCATACCATGGTCCAAAACAAGCTCACGGTTATTGTTTTTCGGTTTCCAATTCAATTCCTCATCCACCTTCATTAATTAATATTTTTAAAGAGATTCAAATGGATTTAGGACTCGAGTATCCAAAAAGCGGTGACCTGACTCCATGGGCAAGGCAAGGTGTCTTTTTACTAAATGCAACATTAACTGTTGAGGCCAATAAAGCGGGCAGTCATCAAAAAATAGGGTGGGAAACATTTACTGATTCGGTTATTAGAATAATTTCTGAGAAAAAGGAAAATATCGTTTTTATGTTGTGGGGTAGTTATGCAAAACAAAAAACTAACTTAATAGATAGTCTTAAACATTGTGTTCTGAAAAGTGGTCATCCTTCACCACTGAGTGCTAACAGAGGCTTTTGGTTTGGGAATAAACATTTTAGTAAATGTAACAACTACTTAAAAGAGGTAGGTAAAAATGAAATAAATTGGTCACTAGATTAGTGATTTTATTTTAAATGAAAGGGTTTCATAATTTATTTGAGTGTTTAAAATCATCACAAATAGCATACTTATTAGTAACTTTCAAATCGCAATTATTCTAAATGAAAAAGATATTTGTAACTGCATCATGTTTTATAATATTTTCGTGTTTTAAAACAGATATAGTTCAATTCGAGAAAAAAAATAAGCTTGCCCCTATTGATGCGAGTGGACTTCAATATGGTGGTCTTGGAGGTATGACTGACACAGCAATAATTTGTAATCCAGCAGGTCTTGGAAGAAAGTTTTGTCGATTTTTACGAAAATATGATAATACATTTTGGGCAGATACAGAAAATTATTATAGTGACTTTTCGGATATACAATTTTTAAACTCTGAACATTTTATATCCTTCTTTGATATTAGTAATGATGTATCATATTGCAATGGATGGAGGCCAGGTGAAAATACTTATGATGGAATAAAATGGAATATAGAAATCAAAAGAGATGAGGAGGATATATTTTGGTTTGATTATGAGTATTATGGGACAAGTCAAGAAATTGAATATACTATACTGTATAAATACGAAGTAATTGATAGTTTACTTCATTTTTCTAGTTCTGCTGATGAAAATTTTATTTTTAGCCCTTCAGAAAAAAATTATTCAAAAGATTCTATTGATACAAGTGAAATAATTGAAATGGAAGGATGTACGTTTTACGGAGCATGAAAAAAATTCTTTTGCTAATTCTATTTTTTATCAATTCTTCTTGCTTTAAATCGGACATAGTACAATCTCAAACAGCAAATATAGATCCTGCTACTATGCACAATGGACAAGTTTACCCAACGGCTCCTCGTAGCTATACAAATTTTTGTGCTGTCCCAAAAAATTGTAAGTTTTTATTTAAATACGATTACACATTCTGGTCAGATACAGAAAATTATTCTAGAGATTTTTCAAGTGTCAGATTCTTAAATCTTAATAATAATTTTATATCCTTTTATAATATTGATAAAGATATTTCATACTGTAAAGGATGGAAAAAAGGAGATAATACTTCTGGTGCGATAAAATGGAATATTAAAATAAAAAAAGATGAGTGGGATGAGTTTTGGTTTGACTATGATTATTATGGAACAAGCCAAGAAATTGAATATACTATACTGTATAAATATGAAGTAATTGATAGTTTACTTCATTTTTCAAACTCAGAAGGCGATTCCTTAATTTTCTACCGAACTGATGAAATAAAAGATTTTGTTGATTGCATGTTTTATAATTAGATTAGACTAAGAACTAATAATATGAACTTAATTAATCCATAACAATAAGTAAATTTGAGTCAAAATCATGAATCATTGCGAAAGTTATTCATTAGCTTGTTATGTCTAGTTATGTTTTCCTGTTTCAAGGCAGAAGTAGTTCAATATGGCTCGAAAAATGTAGATCCTGCCACATTTGCTAGTGGACAACAACTCCCAACAAAACCAAAAAACTATACATACTTCTGCAATCCAGCAGGTCTTGGAAGAAAAGGTTGTAAATTTTTATCTAAATATGATGGTACAATGTGGGCAGATACAGAAAATTATTATAGTGACTTTTCAGATATACAATTTTTAAACATTGAATATTTCATATCCTTCTTTGATATTAACACTGATGTTTCATATTGCAAAGGATGGAGACCAGGTGAAAATAATTATGATGGAATAAAATGGAATATAAAAATCAAAAAAAATGAATGGGATGAGTTTTGGTTTGATTATGAATATTATGGGACAAGTCAAGAAATTGAATATACCATAACTTATAAATATGAAGTAATTGATAGTCTACTTCATTTTTCAAATACAGAGGGTCAAAAATTTATTTTCCACCCATCTGATAAAAATTATTCAAAAGATATTGTTGATACTGGTAAAATAATTGAATTAGAGGGATGTATGTTCTACTAGTTTTAGGTATGCTTTATAAATTGTACTTGGCAATCATAATTCTATGAAAAAGTCACTGGTAGCATTACTATGTATTTTGATGTCTTCATGCTACAAAGCAGACGTAGTTCAATATCAGAGCTGGAATTCAGATCCTGTAATTAAGGAAA
>CACMHY010000007.1 GCA_902613595.1 uncultured Bacteroidota bacterium | reverse complement strand
ATAAATTGTTTAACAATTTTAAGTTTTTTTTAAACTTTTTTCACAAATTTTTAACATATGTGTTTTTAATTCGTTATTTTGCGTCACTAAAAACTAATTTTAATATGAAACAAATCTATTTATTTGCGGCTTTTTTGTTGAGTGTTCAAATAGCACTCGCACAAATTACCGTAACAGGAAATGTTACTGACGACCAAGGTGTTCCTCTACCTGGAGCAACAGTTTTGGAGGTTGGGACTAATAATGGTACAACCACTGACTTTGATGGAAATTATTCCATTTCAGTAAGTGATGATGCATCTTTAGCCGTTAGTTTTGTTGGTTATCAAACATCGACGATAGCCGTTGATGGACAAGACCAATTAAACTTTTCTCTAGTACAAGCTAACGAGTTAGAAGAGGTAGTTGTTACATCGCTTGGTATCAAAAGGGAAGCTAAAGCCCTTGGATATTCGATCCAAACTGTAGGAAGCGATGATATAGTTAACTCAGGTTCTAACAGTGCTCTTGATGCTCTTGTAGGTAAAGCTGCTGGAGTTCAGATTACAAGATCTGCAGGTTCAGCTGGTGGTGGTTCTAGGATTTTGATCCGAGGTGTAACATCCATGATTGGTAATAACCAACCACTTATCGTTATCGACGGTATAATCACAAACAATGAGACATTAAACTCAGGTTCTAACACAGCGGGTACTGCTACTTCCAACCGTTTGATGGACTTAAACAATGAAGATATTGAAAGTATCAACATTCTTAAAGGATCTGCTGCGACAGCTCTTTATGGGACAGCTGGTGCACCTGGGGTTATTGTAGTAACAACAAAAAAGGGTGAAGAAGGTGAAATGAAAGTTTCATACACTCACTCAACCGGTGTAGACTGGCTGTCAACTACATTCAACCTTCAAGATGAATTTGCACAAGGTCGAAATAGAAGCAGGGATAATAGAACACCTTATTGGAGATCTCCAGGTACAGGCGAATCGAGCTCTTATGGACCTAGATACACAGATTTGGAATATTCAACAGACCCTAATCACCCAGAAGCTCCTTCAGCAAGCGATTTCGACGGTGATGGTAATTACCTCTGGGATAAAAATGGTTTCTTAGTAACCAAGGGAACTGGAAATGGAATACCTGCGAACAATTATCAGGATAACTATCGTGGATTCTTCAGAGAGGCAATCCAGTCTTTAAATAACCTAAGTATACAAGGTGGTACTGAAAAAGCTACATATGCATTTTCAACTTCATTTTTAACAAATGAAGGTATTGTTCCTAATGAAGAGTATGGTAGAAAAACGTTCAGATTAGCCGGAACGCTTCAAGCATCTGACAAACTAAAATTAGCCACTACTTTCAATTTTGTTAGATCCGACTACACTAGAATTCAACAAGGTTCTAACACATCTGGATTAATGTTAGGATTATATAGAACTCCTGTAACATTTGATAACGCTAATGGTTTCAGCCCAGAGGATGCAGTTGATGAACCTTCTTCTTACATATTTGCTAATGGTAAGCAAAGAAACTACCGTGGTGGTGGTGGTTATGATAATCCTTATTGGCTAATCAATAATGCACTTAGAGACGAAACTGTAAATCGTGTTTATGGAAGTTTCACTGCTGATTGGACTCATAGTAAGTGGTTAAATGCTTCACTAATTATAGGAGCTGACTTTACAAGTGACAGCCGTAAGCAGAATTTTGAATTAGGATCTAGAACTAGATCAACAGGTTATGTTTCACTTACTCAGTATAATTCATTCTTAACTGATGCCATATTGAATATTAGTGGTGGTGATGCAATTACAGACAAGCTTAATTTGAATTATCTTGTTAGTGCCAACGCATTTGACAGAACACGTTCTTCTCTAAATTCTAACGGTTCAAATTTTGCCTTCCAAGGGTTTGTCAACCTTGCAAACGCTGCAAATGTTGCAGGTAGTGAAAATTTCTTGAGAACTACTCAGATGGGATTTGTTGGACAAATTGAAATGGATTGGGACAGCACATTCTACCTTACACTTGCTGCGAGACAGGATTATGATTCAAGACTTGGTGTACCAGGCAGAGAATTTAATGCGGGTGATTTCTCATTCGTATACCCTGCTGCGTCCATCTCAATTCTATTAAGTGAATTATTACCACAAAGTGATGCACTGAGTTTTGCTAAAATAAGGGCGTCATGGGCTCAAGTGGGTGGACCACCTCCTTTTGCTTACCTCACAACTTCCGGATACGGCATCACAAATGTTGGAGACGGATGGGGAGATTCACTTAACTGGCCTATCCAGGGTGTTACCGGTTTTGAAATCGACAGTGTACTTGGTAACAGTGATCTTACTTCTGAGCTTACAGAAGAAATAGAGTTCGGAATTGACTTTAGATTTTTTAACAATAGAATAGGATTAGACCTTGCTTATTATGAAAGACAAATGACTGATGCGATTCTAAATGCATCGTTGCCACCTTCAACTGGTTACAACAACGTATGGCTTAACTCAGGAAGAATGACAGGTAGGGGTGTTGAAGCAACCTTAAATTTAGGAATAGTTGAATCTGAAAATTTCAGTTGGAATTCTCAAATAAATTTCACCAGTAATGAAAACATAGTCGAAGAATTAGCACCAGGGCTTGACAAATTGTTCTTAGCTGGGTTCTCAAGTGGTGGTTCTTATCTGATTGCTGGAAATCAGTATGGTGCCCTTGTAGGAGGAGCATATTTAAGGTCAGGAAATGGTGGACCTGGTGATGATGGTCTTAATATTCCCGATGGTGATGTAGTTATTAATGATGATGCATCTTCAAACGAATATGGTTTCCAAGCGGTTGATCCTCAACAAAGAGCTATTGGTAATCCAAATCCAGACTTCATTTTGGGTTGGAACAACCAAATTAGATTAGGTCCAGTAAACATTGGATTCTTATTTGACTGGAAAGAAGGAGGAGATATGCTAAATGGTGTAGGTTGGGCTCTTTCGTTTTTTGGTAGATCACAGTTAACTGCCGATACAAGAAATGAAGCACCAGCTCCTATACCCGGTGTACTCCCTGACGGTTCTCCAAACAACATACCTGTTGTTAGAGACCAATATTACTATCAATCTTCAGTTGGAGGCTTTGGCTCGGTATGGGAACAATTCACTGATGATGCTGGATGGATAAGGTTGCGTGAAGTTAGTTTAGGCTACAATATACCGGTTTCAAGCATCGGAATCGATTTTATCGACAGCGCAAATCTCAGCATAGTAGGTAGAAACCTGTGGTATTCTACTGACTATAATGGTGTAGATCCAGAAACTTCACTTACTGGTGTTGGTAATGGGCAAGGTGTTGATTATTTCAACATGCCAGGTACAAGATCAGTTTTGGCCAAACTAAAATTAAATTTATAAAATCATGAAAAGATTAAATTATTTTATTGCAGTATCACTTAGCGTACTATTTTTTAGTGCTTGTGAATCTTTTATTGCAGATGACATAAACTTAGATCCAAACAACCCTAGTTCGGTATCTTATAACGCTATATTGCCAAGTATCCAAATTAGACATATGGATGTTTATGGTGGTCAGACCTCAAGGGTTAACTCCATGTTTGCTCAGCAAACCGAAGGTGTTGCAAGACAGTGGTCTTCATTTAATGATTACTCTGGAATGCAACCCACACGTTTTAATGCTGTATGGAACATATATTACGGGGAAATACTAGTTGAAGTAAACTCAATGATTGCAGATGCCCAAGAAGACGGTTATAATCACTATGTTGGTATTGGTCAAATTCAAAAAGCTGCGGCTTTATTGGATATGACAGACTGGTGGGGTAGTATCCCTTACTCAACAGCCGCTGCAGGTATTGAAGAAGTTAATCCTACTTTTGATACTCAAGAATCAATCTACACAGAGGTTTTTAACCTTTTAGCATCAGGCTCCACTCTTTTAGCTGGAAGTGATGGTGGATTTGCTGTTGGAAGTGACGACGTTATTTACGGAGGAGATACTAGTAAATGGATTAAAGCAGCAAGTGCAATTAAAGCACGAGCTCATTTACATTTAGGACAGTATGCAGAGGCTTTAGCTGCCGCTAAAGCATCATTTACTACAGCGGATGACAACATGTCTTATACCTTTGGAGCTACGCAACAAGCTGGTTGGTGGAGATTCAATGACGGAAGAACAGGTGACATTGAATTCCATCCATTCTTAAGGGCAATGATGACTGACCTTAATGATACGGATAGACTAGCAGTCTGGGATCAGACTTTTATAACTAGTCACCCATACATGCTTCCTAACTACGAGCAAGCATACATATCATATAGAGAGATTCAGTTCATTATAGCAGAATGCTTAAGTAGGACAAATGGTAATGCCGCTGAGATGGAAACGGCATATCTAAATGGTATCAAGGGTTCTTTCTTAGAAACTGGATTAACTGAAGCACAATATGATACTTATGTTGCTCAAAATGCAGTTAACCCAGGTGGTGCAAGTTTGGATTTAGAAGACCATATTTTAACTCAAAAATATATAGGTCTATTTATTCAACCAGAGGTATTCAATGATCTGAGAAGAAATGATTTTCCAGCTCTAGTGCCCACTTCAGGTTCTCAGATACCAGTCAGATGGAACTACTCAGAGTTTGAAGTCTTATTCAACCCAAATGTACCTGCTGGTAGTACATTATTTACCCCAAGAAATAGTTGGGATAAGAACTAAGATCCAAGGATCTTTTAAAAAAGCCACCCTCGTAAGGTGGCTTTTTTTATTTAATTAGTTATAATTTAGTAAATTAACCCTCCGAAAAATAAATAATATTATGAAATATCTTTATGCCATATTGTCTTTGTTGATCTTTACGCATCTATTAGTAGCCCAAAGAACAATTACTGGAATTGTTTATGACGACCAAGGGGTACCACTTCCAGGAGCAACGGTTTTACAAGAAGGAACAAATAATGGTACTACTACTGATTTTGACGGTAATTATTCAATTACAGTAGAAGACGGTGTAGAGATTTCAGCAAGTTTTGTAGGCTACGAATCACTAACGATCTTGGTCGATGGACAAGACGAAATTGACTTCATACTTCAGCTTGGTAATCAGCTAGATGAAGTTATAGTAACCTCTTTAGGGATTAAACGTGAAAAACAGGCGCTTGGATATGCAGTGTCAGAAGTAAGTAACGATGCCATAGAACAAAGGGCTGAAGGAGATATTGGAAGAGTTTTAACTGGAAAAGCCTCAGGAGTTCAAATTACCAATCAGAGCGGATTGTCAGGTTCTGGAACCAACATAATAATTAGAGGATTTAATACCTTCTCGCAGGGAAACCAACCTTTATTCATTGTAGATGGAATTCCATTTAGCAGTGAGACAAATTCTCAAGGAAGTTTTGTAGATGGGAATAATGGATCGTCGCGTTTTCTCGATATTGACCCCAATAACATAGAATCAGTAAGTGTTCTTAAAGGATTAGCTGCTGCAACTCTTTATGGTACACAGGGAAGAAATGGTGTTATTTTAATTACTACAAAATCGGGTAGCTCTTCTAGCGGTGAGGCAACTAAAAATGAAATAACGATTAATTCTTCTTATTTTAATGTAGAATTTGCTTCTATGCCAGATTACCAAATGCAGTATGGTAATGGTTTTGATCAATCCTTTGGTTGGTTTTTTTCAAATTGGGGACCAAGCTTCGATCAAGGAGGACCAGCAGGATGGGGTGGACAGTCTTCAATTAATGGTGCTGTTTCAGGAACACCTGGTTTCTTGAGGCACCCATTTACTACAGCAAGTTCAGCAACTGGAATTCCTCAAATTTTAGATGCCCTTGGTATAGCATCTGACGAATTATATGAATGGAAACCTTATGACAGCGTCGGTGAATTTTTTAGGACAGGTCACGTATTTAGTAATAATATAAACGTAAGAGGTTCTACAAGCGATGGAACCGTGAATTACAATATAAACTATGGTAATCTTGAAGACGTTGGTTTTACTCCAGGAAACACAGTAAATAGAAATACACTAAGTTTTGGTGGTAATTCCCAACTTTCAAACGGATTTGTAGTTGGTGGTACGCTAAACTTTTCTCAAACAAAATTTCAAACACCTCCAGTAGCTGCAAATTACGGGAGTAATGTTGGAGGAGAGGGAGCTTCAGTTTTCGCAAATGTTTTTTATACCCCCAGAAGTGTTGATTTAATGGGACTACCCTACCAAAATCCTGTCACTGGAGAATCAATTTATTACAGACAAAACAATTCAATTCAACACCCCTTATGGACGGTAAATAACACCTCTAATATTCAAAACACTAATCGAGTTTTTGGAGGTGCAAATATATCATATGGAATAAATGATAATTTGAATGTTTCCTATAGATATGGAATTGATGTTTATTCCGAGAACAACACAAACTACTCAAATAAAGGAGGTAAAACTGGTTCACTGGTCAACCGAAATGGTATATATGAAACTTGGAATAATACAAAATCAATTTATAACCACAATTTTAATGTGAGTGGCGACTATGATATTGATGATTTTGGAATAACTTTTAATGTTGGTGTTGACTCTAGAAGTGATACATTTGATCAAAATGGAACTCGCAGTACAGGTCAACAGGTTTTTAATGTTTTAAGACATTTCAACTTTGAACAGCAAGATGAAATTCAATTTTACGAAAAAAGAAATATTATCGGTGCTTTTGCTCAGACAGAGATCGATTATAACCGATATGCATATTTAACACTTGCTGCAAGAAAAGATTGGGTATCAAATTTATCTGAGGAAAATAGATCAATAATCTATCCATCTGCAAGTGTATCATTTATTCCTTCTCAAGCTTTCCCTGAGATAAAAAGCGATCTACTAAATTTTGTGAAAGTAAGAGCAGGATATGGAACTTCTGCTAACTTTCCATTTGGTTATCCCATTGCTGCAACTTTAAATATCGACACCCAATCATTTATTAAAAATGGAGGATATGTGATTTCTAATACTTCCGGTTCTATATTAGGTAATCCTAATCTAAAGCCAGAAAGAATCGATGAAATTGAGTTCGGAATTGAAGGTCGCTTTTTAGAGAATAGGCTCACATTAGATCTCTCTATTTACAATAAAAAAACAAACGATTTGATAATAAATAGGCCTTTGGACCCTTCAACTGGATATACCTCAACCCAAACAAATATTGGTTTAATCGAAAATAAAGGAGTTGAACTAGATCTTTCAATGAATTGGTTAGAAAATTCTGAAGGTTTGAATTGGAGTAGTTCTTTTAATTGGTCAACCAATGATGCAATAGTCATAGATCTAGGTGAAGACACAGATAGGATTGTTTATGCAGGGTTTGGTACCTTAGGTAATGCTGCTATTCCTGGAGAATCTCTTGGAGCAATAATTGGTTCTTCAATTACTAGATATGGTGGCACTATCGAAAACTCTAGGTGGATTGATGCTGGTGATCCTGTTGTTAATAATCAAGGTAGCTACGATGAAACTTTTGATCCAACAATAATTGGTGATGCAAATCCAGATTGGATTGCCAATTTGAGTAATTCAATATCGTATAAAAATTTAACTTTGAATTTTTTATTTAATTACCAGCAAGGTGGAGATATTTTTACCTATACGGTGGCAACTCTTCTAGGAAGAGGTTTAACAACTGATACGTTGGACAGAGAACTTAGTTTTGTTCTACCGGGTGTTAATTCCAATGGTCAGCCTAATACTAAAATGATAAATAATTCCACATTCTATTTTAGCAACGTTCTATATGGTCCTGACGAAATGCTGGTTTATGATGCCAGTCACTGGAGACTGGGAGAGGTATCACTAAGTTATAGTTTACCAAACAAAATTATTGAGAATACACCATTTGGAAGCATATCGATAACTGCCTCAGGATTCAATCTAGCTTATAATGCTTGGAATACTCCTAAAGGAACTAATTTTGACCCTAATATAGCAGGTGTAGGTGTGGGGAATGGAAGAGGGTTCGATTTTCTTAATGGGCCAAGTGCTAGAAGATATGGTGGAAGTATAAAACTTACATTTTAAATATGAAACTTATTATAATGAAAAAAAACAAAAATATTTTATCTCTTTTTATATGTGTTTTATTTACACTGTTGTCGTGTGACACACTTGAATTAGATTTAACTGAGAATCCTAACGCATTAAGTCCAAACCAGGCTGATGCAGGTTTTTTTCTAAATTCAATTCAAATTGATTTTGCTTTTTGGGTAAGCAGTATGGGAGATAGAGGTGGTGAATTAACCCGAATAAACTACATGTCTGGGAGGACTTATAATAATGTATATTCACCTGATAGCTGGAATGGAGTATGGTCATCTGCTTATAGGGGTATGCTTGAGGATATTCGCCTTATGAATGTTCTGGCAGATGAAGCTGGACTAACATATCACAGAGGTATGGGTAAAGTATTCCAAGCATATATACTTTTGACTCTTGTTGATTATTTTGGTGATATACCTTACACTGAAGCACTTCAAGGCGCCGAGGCTATATTGAATCCAATTTCTGATAGTGGAGAGAGCGTATATAGCGCTGCAATATCTACACTCGAAAGTGCAATTTCAGACTTTAATTCAGGAGGTCCAGTCCCTTCAAATGATTATTACTATCAAGGAGATGCCGACAAATGGATCAAAGCAGCTAACAGTATAAAGAAGAAGGCACTTTTAAACTTGGGTGATTTTTCAAATTACAACTCCATAACTAACTATATAGTTGATCCTTCTGATGATTTTCAATTTGTATGGGGTACAAGCCCTGCAACACCAGATACAAGACATCCACTATACAGATCAAACTACACTTCCACTGGAGGTGGTGAATACATGTCAAATTGGATGATGTTTAATATGATAAATGGTCACGCGGGTAATACTGATCCAAGGATTAATTATTACTTCTACAGACAAGTTGACAAAACACCTGGATTCGATAGCTCTGCTGACGAAGAAGTTTTAGAATGTGGATTACCTGGCTATTATGTCCCTCCACAATTACGTGGCAGTGACACCCCTTTCTGTGCTCCTACAAATTCTTCAAGTAAGCCAGCAAATGGTTATTGGGGAAGAGACCATGGAAATGATAATGGAATTCCACCAGATGGATTTAAGCGTACACTTAGAGGTGTTTATCCTGCGGGTGGTGCGTTTGATGACGGGAGTTTTGAGGGTAAAGTGGACGGAGATGGCCGAGGTGGTGCTGGAATTACACCTATTTTGTTATCGTCATGGATGCACTTTATGAATGCAGAAGTAGCTGTAAATACCGGGGGCGATCCAACTAATGAAACACTTGTAGCTCTTGAACAAGCATTAATAAAGACTGACAATTTAGGTGGTCCTGAGCTTAGTGCAGAAGATGTTTCAAATTATATTGCAGCGTTTACCTCTGATTGGAATGCAGCAAGTTCGACAGAAGAAAAACTAGACATGTGGGCTACAGAATTCTTTATATCGTTAACTGGTAATGGTATTGATGCATACAATTCTTATAGAAGAAATGGCTATCCTAGATCTTTACAACCTAATATTGAACCAGATCCAGGACAGTTTCCGTTAATCCAATATTATCCAGCAAATTATGTTAACACAAATAAAAACGCTAATCAAAGAAGTTCCAAAACAGAGCGCGTATTCTGGAATTCTAATGGTCCTACAAGTCTTAAATAAAAATAAATATGAAAAAATTAATATCACTAATAAGTTTTGTAATTGTATTTTACACATGTGAAAGTCCGGACAATACTGTAAACTTTGTTCTTGAAAACTTTGAAAAGGGTGCAGTGATTAGGACTATTGGTACAAACGGGGACTATAATTTTTATGACCAAAGTAATTCAATATTTGAATTAGAATTTGAAGAACATGATGCTGAAAATGGTGATTTGATGGAAAATGTCGAAGTTTATATTTCAGTAGATGGTAGTGCTGAAATTTTATATAAAACTATACAACCTACTGAATTTTCAATTGGTCCCACAGGACTTCCTAGAACAATACTCCGAATTCCTCTCACAGATGTCGAAAATCAAATTGGATTTATAGGTGGTAGTACTGTGAAAATAAGACTTAAATTGAATCTTAGTAATGGAAAGTCATATTCTGAAGATGAGGTAACTGGATCTATGACAGGATCATATTTTTCTTCACCATTTGTTTACAATAAAATTGTTTTATGTAATGTAGTTGATGGTTCAGCCATACCTGGAGTTTATACAATTAAAATGCAGGATTCATATGGTGACGGATGGCAAGATAGCAGATTAAAACTTACTGTTGATGGACAAGTTTATTTCTTTGCAATTCCAAGCCCTTACGCAAGCGGGGTAGAAATAAATAAAACTTTGGAAGCTTATACAGGAGACGATAATTCAGGGTCTTCAACTGTTACGATACCTTCGAATGCATCAAATATGAAATGGGAATGGATTGTAGGTAGATATCCTGAAGAAACTTCATATACTATATCCTATACAAAACTTGACGGATCAAGAGGTCAAGATAGTTTTAATGAAGCCAACGGGCCAGGAGGAGAAAAAATATTAAGTATCTGTCAGTAGGTTTCTTCGAAAGTGCTATAATTAAAATATAAATTAAATACTTTGTTACCTCTTCTGTGGATAAACATATCCTCTCCAGAAGGTAGTATCTCCTTCATACTTCCAAACAACATCTCTGTCACTTGTTACCTCCCAATATCCAAAATCACCCTCACAAATTAAAGTATTGCCATTGGGCAAGCGAATACATCCAGATATTTTAGCACTGAATAAATCAGTATTAGAAAATTCCCAAAATAATTCTGGCTGTAACCAATTTTTGGGGTCACTTTCAAATTGCAATGGTAAGGTGAATTCATAAACTGAAGATTGGTTATTTTTTGATCCGTTCATAAAAATCAAAAAATTGTTTGAGGTTTCTTGATGAAGGGATACAATATTTGGATGATGATTATTGAAAAATATTCGCTTATCAGAAGAATCAAAAGCATTCGGATTACCAAATCGAAAAGCTAAATCTCCTTTTTCAGTTTTAGTAGTTTGGGTGTCATATTGATGAGGAATAGCCCAAATCTCACTATAAAAATTTACACTCAAGAATATTAAATTTCTTTTTTGGTCATAGCAAAGCCCATTAGCATGCATCAAATCTCCGTTTTCAATTTGGCTATAATTAAGATCTATTTTTTGTGGGTATTCTGATATTTTGCCATAATTAGGTTTGATTGAATCAAAATCCTGAATTAAGTGATCTGAACTACTCCATTCCCATACTACAGAATCATTATTAGGATTAATTTCAATAATTTTTTCTAAAAAAATTTCTCCAGTGCCACTAAACCCGAAATTTATTGCTTCTTCTTCTGAAAATCGCTCCCAAACTAACAACAAAATATTCCCATTAGGTAAAATCTCAAAATCATGATGTGCAAGTTCATTTTCGTTATTGACTTCATATTCCCACTCCAATATTCCACTTGGATTAAATTTTTTGAGAGTTCCTCCGTATCCACCAAATGAAAAAAATACATTATCTGATTTAAAAAGACCAATCAAACTGCCATCAATCATTAATTCTAAATCATTCCCCAATTTTGAATCAAAATTCCATACTTTAAGTTTTTCTCCTGTCTTATCAGTTAAATAAGCCTTATCACCTCCGTTTTCAATAATAAAAACGGGATTAGGATCAATTTTTTTTGGATTATAGATTTTTATCTCATTACTCAACTCAGGAATAGGTAAAAAAATTGCAGATAAATTCAAATCACCAGTTAGAACCAATTCATATTTTTCTTGTTCTAAAGCTTCAGCCAATCCCTCCCAACGATCAAAGTAATAGCCTGAATCTGCAATAGCTTCAAAAACAACTCTGCTATTTATCTCATATAAGCCTGAATTGGGTTTTACTGTTCCATTGCCTTGTATTTCGAAATCGATTGACACAAGAGATTTAGGTTTTATTAATGGTTCAGACGAACAATTCAAAATTGAAAAAATTATTAAAATATTTAGACAATGTGATAAAGAATAAATTGATTTTCCTTTCATAACATTTTCAAATTATGAAAGAAGATGGAAAAAATCAACTCTTAAAAATTTATTGTTTCTTCTTGCCCTTAAAGAAATAGTTATTTTTATAAAATGAAAACAACAAATGTATTTGGTATACATTCTATCCTAGAAGCAATAAAGTCAGGTACACCTATTGAAAAAGTTTGGCTATTGAGAGGGGGAAAAAGTAAACTTTACGACAGGTTAATTTACACTCTAAAATCTAAAACTATTCCATTTAGTTTTGTACCAGAAGAAAAATTAGAAAAATTATCAAAAAAAAATCATCAGAGAGCAGTTGCTAGAATTTCTTCAATTAAAACATTTGAAATGGAGGCACTAGTTGAAGAAATTTTAGAAAAAAAACAATCACCCGTTTTTGTACTATTGGACTCTATAACAGATGTCCATAATTTTGGAGCTATTATACGTTCGTCAGTTGCTGCAGGTGTAGATGCTGTATTTACGCCTATTAGTAATAGTGCCCCCCTGAATGGAGATGTAGTTAAAACTTCAGCAGGTAATGTTTTTCATATACCGATATCCAAAGTGAAAAACCTAAAAGATGTTATTTATATACTTAAAGCTAATAATGTTTCTATTGTTGCAATTACTGAAAAAGCCGAAGAGATAATTTATAATAAATCTTTAAACGTTCCTCTTGCTATTGTTTTGGGTTCAGAGGAAAAAGGAATTTCAAAAGGACTACTTGAAATAATAGATAACCATGCTAGTATACCAATGCAGGACGAGATCAACTCGTTAAATGTTTCAGTTGCTTGTGGCATAATTTTATTTGAAATTGTAAGACAAAGGATTTAATTATTAATACTTTAAGTATTATTAGTAATTCTTTTTCCAAAAAAATGGTGTAAATAAAATTAGAACGGTAAAAAGTTCCAAACGGCCTAATAACATCAAAAAAGTTGCCCATAGTTTCCCAATTTCAGATAAAGATGCGTAACTATGGCTAGGACCAAAAGATCCTAGTGCAGGTCCAATATTTCCTAGGGTTGACGCAGCAAGTCCTAAGGAAGAATCAAAGTCTGCACCAAAAATTCCAAAACCTATAGATCCTACAATAAAACTCAACATATACAATATAAAAAAACCCAAAATATTAAATGAAATTGACTCATTGACGGTTTTACTATTATACCTAGACTGAATGATTGCATTTGGGTGTAATGCTCTTTTAAACTCTAAAAAACCTGTTTTAATCATTAACATATGACGAACTATTTTTACACCACCTGAAGTTGATCCAGATGATCCTCCTAAAAACATGAGTCCAAAAAATATTATTGTTATTAATGGTGTCCATTGAGTAAAATCATAGGTTATAAATCCAGTTGTTGTTATAATTGAAACAACTTGAAATATTGCATTGCGGAATGTGGGTTCTAATCTGTTTAAAATTGAATCGGCAGGAAGATTTTGAGACAATAAATTAAAAACTATAACAAGGAATGAAAAAAAGATTATAAAGCGAGTATAAAGTTTAAATTCTTCATCCTGAATGATTTTTTGAAATTTTCGAGTAAAAGCGAAGTAGCTTAAAACAAAATTAGTACCAGCCAAAAACATAAATATTATAATTATATATTGAATTAATGGTTTGTCATTCCAAAAAGCAATACTTTCACTTTTTGTAGAAAATCCACCTGTTGAGATTGTGCTCATGGCGTGATTAACGGCATCGAAAATTGTCATTCCAGCAATATAAAGTAAAATTGCCTGAACGATAGTATAGGTCAGATAAATTAACCATAAACGTTTAGCAGTATCTGTTATTCTAGGATGTAATTTATCGCTAGCAGGACCTGGAGCCTCAGCCGAAAATAGTTGAGTCCCCCCTATACCAAGAAAAGGTAATATAGCGATTGCTAGTACAATAATTCCCATTCCACCGATCCAATGGGTTGTTGAGCGCCAAAATAAAATACCTTTTGGCAATGAATCTATTTTCTCTATTATAGTTGCTCCAGTAGTAGTGTAACCTGACATTGATTCAAAAAAACTTGAAGAAAATTGTGAAATTACACCGGTCATTATATAGGGAATAGTTCCAGTAATTGACATTAAAATCCAACCTAAAGTAACAATTAAATAACCTTCACGTTTTTGAATCTGTTTTTCATATCCTCTTCCAAAAAATAAAAAAACAAATCCTGCAGAAATTACAATCAAGGAAGAAATTGTAATTTTCTCAACAAAACCATCATTAGAAAACAAGCTTATTAATGATGAAAGCAACATGAAGCCACCATTGACGAGTAACAAAACACCCATTAAAAAAACTACGATTTTGTAATTAAAATTATTAATCATAAATCACAAAAATAAGCGTTCAATCCGCTTAATTGATCTTGGCAGACAACAAACAACAATTCTATCTCCAGGTATTATTTTGTAGTCGCCAAGAGCGGTAAGACCCTGGCCTTCTTTAATAACTCCACCTATTATTGCTGTTCTGGGGAAATCAATATCTCTTATTTTATAATTCGCCACTTTGGAATTTGGATTAACAACAAATTCTAAGATTTCAAGATTTAAATTATTTAGGGTTTTCATGTCTACCACATCTCCCTTTCTAACGTATCTGAAAATGGTATTTGCAGTAAGCAATTTTTTGTTGATTATTGTATCAATACCAATCGATTGTGAAAGCTGAAAATAATCCATATTTTCTACAAGCGCAATTGTTTTTTTTACCTTTTTGGAGTGGGCCATCAAACAACTCATAATATTAGTTTCTGAATTTTCAGTTACAGATATAAAAGCATCCATTGAAGAAAGATTTTCCTCGTCTAAAAGTTCAGTATTTCTTCCATCTCCGTGAATAATTAAAGCATTTGGTAGTAGCTCTGAAATCTCAAATGCTTTTTCTTTATTTTTTTCGATGAGACTCACATTAAATTTCTTCTCACATAATTCTCTTGCAGTATTATATCCAATTCTACCTCCTCCAAGTATCATTATGTTTTTTATTGAGGTTTTTGTTTTTCCTGTCAGCTTGTATATTTCTTCTACACCCTCTTTTGATGTAATAAAAAATACTGTATCGCCAACTTCGAATACGGTGTCACCTCTAGGTATGATCGTAGTTTGCTTTCCTTTTCTTTGAACAGCCACTGGCATAAAATGGACATCAGAAAATATAGAAGCAGCTTCTTTTACAGTATTTCCAACAAATGGGACCTCATCTTCTAATCTTGTTCCAATTAAAGTTAATGCTCCTCCCTCAAATTCATAACTATTTGAAAAAGCTGACTGATCAAGCAATTGTTGTATTTCCTCAGCTGCTAGTTCTTCTGGTGATATTAGCTCGTCAACGCCAATACTTTGAAAACTAATTAAATCTTGAGCCTTAATAAGCTCAAAATTAGATATTCTAGCTATAGTTTTTTTACTTCCCAGTTGTTTTGCCAAAGCAGAAATTGTAATATTGGTAGCTTCTTCTGCAGTAACAGCTATAAATAAATCAGAGGTTGCAACTTGGGCATCCTGCATAAGTTTTAAAGACATAGCATTGCCACGAACAGCACGTATGTCCAAGTGCGATTCTGCGTAATTTAGCCTATCTTTATCAGTATCTATTAAAGTGATATCCAATGACTCATATGAAAGAAGTTTAGCTAAATGGAAACCAACTTCACCCCCTCCAGCAATAATTATTTTCATAAATACCTTTCGAAATAGATTGTAAATATACGAATATTACATCTGGCTTGATAACAACAATCTTTCTAATGTTATGTCAGATTTTTTTAAATTTTTATTTAAGACTTGTAAATATCTAAGATTTTAAATTATTAAAATTAAAATTGAATTCTGCGATCTTAATTATGCTCTAAAAAGTACAATATTTTAATAAAAATTAGGTTTATAGAGGAAAACCTTTATCAAATTAAAAAGGTTAAATTTTATATTTATTTTGAAAAAAAATCATAAGAATATATTCTATTTGTTAAACATGCTTGTGATTATATTTACTCACTTGTCAATCGCCCAATATCCAGAAGTAAAAGAAAAAATAATTAATCTTCCAAATTTTGACAATAAAGTATTGCATTATGGATATTTTTTAGGTACTAACCAATATGACTTTAAGTTCGAATATATCGATACATATTATGAGGAATTGATGTATAATGATATTTCTGTAAATCAGAAAAATGGATTTAATGTTGGTTTAATAGGTGATTTAAGAATTAATAATTTCCTTAATTTAAGATTTGAACCTGGTCTTTATTATAATCAAAGAGAGTTAGTCTATCCTGAATATTTTGAGTTCACTAGAGAATCAGATAGATTTAGAGAAATAAAATCAACTTACATTCATTTACCCCTTTATTTAAAAATTAATGCTAAACGAATAAATAATTTTCGCCCCTTTTTACTGTTGGGAGCCTCAACAGATTTTAACCTCTCAAGTAATGAAAATAATAGTGATGACAATGCTAGTAATGTTTTTAGAACTACTACAAAGAGTTTTAACTATGAATTAGGGCTAGGTTTTGAATTTTATTTATATTACTTTAAGTTTTCCCCTTCGTTAAGAGGTATTTTTTCATTACAAAACGAATTGATAGAAGATACCAATGAGGAAAGTCCTTGGACTAAAAATATAATAAATATGTTTAGTAGAGGGGTATCATTAATTATAACATTCGAATGATTAAGTTTTTCTAAAAATTTCACTTAAAAAGATAGCAGCTGCAGTAGCAACATTCAAACTATTAACATCATTTGTAGAACTCTGTTTAGGTATTGTAAGTTTTTGATTAAGAATTTTATTAATAGATGGTGAAATTCCTTTAGATTCATTTCCAAAAACATAAGTGGCTTTCAAAGGAAGTTTTTTTTCATAAACAGATAAACCTTCTAAACAGGTTCCAAAAATGGGCTTATTCAATGATTTTAAATACTCATGTAAATTAGACATGTAAACACATTTAACTCTTGCTATTGAACCCATACTCGATTGAATTACTTTTGAGTTATAACAATCAACAGTGTCAGAACTACATACTAAATGATTAACACCAAACCAATCGCAGAGACGGATTATTGAGCCCAGATTTCCTGGGTCAATTAATCTATCAATTGCAATTGTTAATTCAGATGGCCTAGTGGTTTTTTCACTTGGTATTTTAAAAACTCCTAAAACTGGGCTTGGAGTTTTTAAATGGCTAATCTGTTTCATTAAAGACAAATCAATTCTAATTGCTTTTGGATGAAAATTATCTTCCAACGAATAGAGTGAATGAACTTGCCACGAAGAATTAATTAGGTCATTAACTATCTTTTCACCTTCAGCAACAAAATATCCAAATCTTGTTCGATATTTTTTATGCTTCAATTTAGTTATTTGTTTGAGTTGATTCTTACTCACCATAAAAATGACTTATTTTTGAATTTAAAATATAATACTTCGTGTATAAATTTTTGACAAAATTAGTCAATCTATTTTTCCTCACATTACTTTTCGGTAATTGTTCTGGAACACGTATTTTAAGTACAACAGACTATGTAGTTGATAAAAATGAAATATATGAAGACGGAATACTCTTAAAAAATGATCCTATAAATTTTGTTCTAAAAACTAAATCAAATAAAAAAATAATAGGCATACCTCTTAAAAAAATTCTTTTTAAAGCGTCGCATCCCAACCCAGAAGATCAATTTAAAAATTGGTTAGATAAAAAAGATAAAAGAAGGAAACGTCTAGAAAATTTAATTTCAAATAAGCAAATTAGAGCCTTAAATAATTATACAATTAAATTTAACAACTGGTTAAAGAAAACAGGTGAAGCACCTAGTATTTACGATAGTTTAGATGTTAAAATATCAAAAAAAAATATAATTCAATATTACAAAAACTTGGGATATTTTAATGTAGAAGTTGAATCAGAAACAGAAAAAATTAATGAAAAAAAACTAATATTAAAATATAAAATCAATCCCAATGAAAGGTACTTGATTGACTCAATAACTACATCAATTGAGTCTCCCGAATTATCAATTTTGTATGATAAGAATAAAACAGAACAAATTATTAATAAAGGAGAGCCATTCGAAATAAAAAAATTTGAAGATGAAAGAGAACGTTTATTTACTATTTTTCGGAACAATGGAGTATACAATTTTCAACAAAATAGTATACAATTTACTGCTTCAATAGATAGTACAGGTAAAGATCTAAAAATCCCTGTAAATATCAAGATTGCGAATATCCAGAAGCGTTTAAATGACTCTATTATTAATTTACCATATAAAAAATATAAAATAAAAGGGACTTCAATTTTTATCAATAATGAAAATAAAATTTCAAGTCTAGCAGAATATGATAATTCAATTACATTTGAGAATTTTAAGATATATAGCAAAGGAAAATTAAAATATAACCCCAAAGCAATTACTTCGGGTATTTCAATTAGAGAGGGTGAGTTTTATAGTGATTTAGATCGCAATTTAACATATCGTTATTTCACAAACTTAAAGAATTTCAAATATCCAAACATAAATTACACTTTGCTTTCTGAAAAAGATAATGAGCTAAATACTACAATTATATTGAATCCTAAAGAGAGGTTTTCATTAGGCTTTGATTTAGACTTATCACATTCGAATATTCAAGATTTTGGGATTGGTTTAGGAGGTGGTTTGGGAATTAGAAATGTATTTCGCGGTGCTGAAATACTAGAAATAAACATACAAAATACCTTGGGAGCATCAAAAGACATTGCTAAAATTGGTGAACAGTTTTTTAATATTTTTGAATTAGGAGCTGACATAAAACTGAGTGTTGCTAGATTGCTTTTTCCACCCTTTAATAAAGATTTAGTTCCATCATCAATGTATCCGAAAACCGAAATTGTATTTGGATCAAGCTTACAAGAAAATGTCGGTCTCGATAAACAATTTTTTAAAGTTAATTATCAATTTGATTGGAAACCAAACAACAAAAAAAGGGTTCAATTTAAACTAATTGATCTTGAATTTATTAACAATAGAAACATCTCAAATTATTTTAATGTTTTCAGAAACTCTTATGATAGGTTAAACAATATAGCAAAACAAACAAGTACAAATCAATCTTTAATTGATACGGAAGGAAATCTAAACATTCCAGATGGGGCAAACAATTTTATTTTTGATGTCCTTAATAATAATACAAATCTAACTTTTGAGGATGAAGAATATAAGACTGTAAACACATTGAAAGAGCGCTATGATAGGCTGACTGCCAACAATTTAATATTAGGATCTTCGTTTAGTTTAAATACTAATAGTCAAGAAAGTATTTTTGACGAAAATTTCTATCAATTCAGGTGGAAAATAGATTTGATTGGTAACCTTTTACGACTTTTTTTAAAGAGTATAAATGCAAATCAAAATGAAACAAATTATTACACACTGGGCGGTGTCAGTCCTTCGCAATATATTAAAACTGAAGTTGATTATATTAAGCATTGGTCTTTTGGAAGAGAAAGAATATTTGCTTTTCATGCATTCACCGGAATTGCAATTCCATACGGTAATTCGTCAAATGTGCCTTTTGCTAGATCATATTTTTCAGGAGGATCAAATGATAATAGAGCTTGGAGAGCATATGAATTAGGTCCAGGAAGTAGTAACAATATTAATGAATTTAATGAAGCTAATTTTAAATTAGCATTCAATCTTGAATATCGTTTTCCAATTAGTGGACCTTTGAATGGAGGATTATTTATTGACATAGGAAATATTTGGAATTTATGGGACAATGTCAACGATACTGCTATGAGCTTTTCAGGTCTTAAGGATCTGAATGAGCTTGCAATCGGATCAGGTTTTGGTTTAAGGTATGATTTCGATTTTTTTGTTTTTAGATTTGATACAGGTTTCAAAACGTATAATCCAGCTTTATCTGTAGGTCAGCGCTGGTGGTCGGAATTTAATTTAAGAAATGCCGTCCTTAATATTGGAATTAATTATCCATTCTAAAAACAAATAATTTTATATTTGCAGGAAACCTAAATTGATGAAAATATCTATTCCACCTGGAGTAATTACTGGCCAAGATGTTCAAAGGGTCTTTAAACTTGCTAAAGAAAAAAAGTTTGCTCTACCCGCTGTTAATGTCATTGGAAGTAATAGCATAAATACTGTTCTTGAAACGGCCGGAGAACTAAATAGTCCTGTTATTATTCAGTTCTCAAATGGAGGAGCACAGTTCAATGCTGGAAAAGGGCTTTCAAATGAAAATCAAAATTCTGCTACAGCAGGGGCTATAGCAGGTGCAAAACATATCCATGAGCTCGCAAAGTTATATAATGCATCTGTTATACTTCATACGGATCACTGTGCTAAAAAATTGTTGCCATGGATTGATGGTTTATTAGATGCTAGTGAATCAAATTTCAATCAGATTGGAAAACCGCTATTTAGCTCTCACATGATAGATTTATCTGAAGAACCATTAGAGGAAAATATAAATACGTGTAAAGAATATTTAAGACGGATGTCAAAAATGGAAATGACTCTAGAGATTGAACTGGGAGTTACAGGAGGTGAAGAAGATGGGGTTGATAATACAGATATCGATGCTTCAAAACTCTACACTCAACCTGTTGAGGTTGCTTACGCCTTTGAAGAATTAAGAAAAATAAGTTCCCAATTCACTATAGCTGCAGCTTTTGGAAATGTCCATGGAGTTTACAAACCAGGAAATGTTAAATTAACTCCAAAAATTTTAAAAAATTCTCAGCATTATATTTCAAGAAAATTCAATCTTCCCGAAAATAGTGTTGATTTTGTTTTTCACGGGGGGTCTGGATCAAGCAAAACTGAGATTTTAGAAGCAATTGGGTATGGTGTAATAAAAATGAATATTGATACAGATCTTCAGTTTGCTTTCACAGAAGGTATAAGAGATTATATGAATGAAGAAATTGAATATTTAAAATATCAAATTGGAAATCCTAGCGGCTTAGATCAGCCAAATAAAAAATATTATGATCCAAGAAAATGGTTGCGCTTAGGAGAGGAGACCTTAAAAATACGATTAAAAAAAGCTTTCAAAGACTTAAATAACATAAACACATTAAATAAAGATGTATAATTTATATATTTGGATAAAATGAATTTATGAGTTGGTTCAAAAGGAGTGAAAAAGGAATCCATACCAAAACAGAAGAAAAAAAAGACATTCCTAAAGGGCTTTGGTACCAGACTCCAACAGGAAAAATTATTGAGACTAAAGAACTTGCAGATAACAAGTATGTAAGTCCTGAAGACGATTATCATGTTCATATTGGTAGTAAAGAGTATTTTGAAATTTTATTTGACAACAATGAATTCGCGGAATTTGATGTCGATTTAAAATCTAAAGATTTCTTAAAATTCGAAGATTCAAAAAAGTATATAAATCGCCTTAAAGAAGCTCACAAAAAAACAGGACTTTATGATGCTATTCGAACCGCAGTTGGAAATTCAAAGGGCAGAAAACTAGTAATTGCTTGTATGGACTTCAGATTCATTGGGGGCTCAATGGGTTCAGTGGTTGGTGAAAAAATTGCTAGAGCAACTGATTATTGTATCAAGTATGGTTTACCTCTATTAATTATTTCCAAATCAGGAGGAGCAAGAATGATGGAATCTGCAACTTCATTGATGCAGATGGCAAAAACATCTGCAAAATTGGCTCAATTGTCTGAGGCAAAATTACCTTATATTTCTCTTTGCACTGATCCAACGACTGGAGGTACAACAGCCTCATATGCTATGTTAGGAGATATCAATATAGCTGAACCTAAAGCTTTAATTGCCTTCGCTGGTCCTCGAGTTGTAAAAGATACAACTGGAAAAGAATTACCTGAAGGTTTTCAAACAAGTGAGTTTCAGTTAGAAAAGGGATTTTTAGATTTTATTACGCACAGAAGCCAATTAAAAGATAATGTGAATTTATATATTGATCTAATTTTAAATCGAGATATTAGAGGGTAGAATTAATACACCATCTTATTTTAATGCCAATAAAATTATTGCTTTAATATACATTCCTTGTATATTTGCGATACCAAAAGGATACATAAAAACTATTAAAACTAATATTGGCATGTATAACACAAAAGAAATTAAAGAGGATATTTTCAAAAAATTTGGAAAGTCAAAAAAAAATACAGGATCTCCTGAAGGACAAATAGCCCTTTTTACTCACAGGATTCATCACTTATCTAATCATCTTAAATCTAATAGAAAAGATTATAATACTGAAAGATCATTGGTTCGTTTAGTAGGAAAAAGAAGAAGTCTTCTAGACTACCTTAAAACTAAAGATATAGAGAGGTACAGAAATATTGTGAAAGAATTAGGTTTACGTAAATAATTTAGATCTTATGTTTTTCATTGGAAGCGACGACACACAACAATCGAAGTTAAAATCTAAAAATGAAAAATGATTCCAAAAGTTTTATCTAAAGAAATCCATCTTGAGGATGGGAGAAAAATTATCTTAGAAACTGGAAAACTCGCAAAACAAGCGGATGGTTCCATTGTTGTTAGAATGGGAAAATGTATGCTATTAGCAACAATAGTTTCTTCAAAAACACCAAGTCCCGTAGACTTTTTACCACTAACTGTTGACTATCGTGAGAAATTTGCTGCTGCAGGAAGATTCCCTGGAGGTTTTTTTAAAAGAGAGGCTCGCCCAAGTGATCAAGAAATATTGACCATGAGATTGGTTGATCGAGTATTACGCCCTTTATTCCCAAGCGATTATCACTCTGAGACACAGGTTATGATTCAACTTATGTCTCATGACGAAGATGTGATGCCCGACGCACTCGCTGGTCTAGCTGCTTCAGCCGCAATTCAACTTTCTGATATACCATTTGAATATCCAATTTCAGAAGTACGTGTAGCTAGAGTGGATGGTATGTTTGTAATTAACCCAAGTAAAAAACAGTTACTCACTTCAGATATCGATATTATGATTGGTGCAAGTGAAAACTCGATTGCAATGGTTGAAGGAGAATTTAATGAAATTACTGAAGAGGAAATGCTCGATGCTATATCCTATGGCCATTCTGCAATAAAAGATCAAATAAATGCACAAATTGCATTAGTAAAAGAATTTGGAAAAAAGGATACAAGAACATACGAAAGAGAGGTTTCAGATAATGATTTAAAAAAGAAGATTATTGAAGAAACTTATGAAAGCTTTTATAATGTTGCTAAAAAAGGTCTCACAAAAGCTGAAAGGTCTGAAAACTTTCTAGAAATTAAAGATAAATTTTTAGAAACTTTTTCAGAAGATGTGATAGAAGAAAAAGCAGACCTAATTTCACGATATATCAAAGAATCACAAAAAAAGGCTATTCGGGATTTGGTCTTAAATGAAGGAATTCGTTTGGATGGTAGAAATACATCTGAAATACGTCCAATCTGGTGTGAAGTCGACTACCTGCCATCTGCACACGGATCGTCAATCTTTACGAGAGGTGAAACTCAAGCTCTAGCAACTGTAACCTTAGGGACATCAAAAGAAGCAAATGTCATTGATCTACCGACTGATCAAAATGAAGAAAGATTTTATTTACATTACAACTTTCCTCCGTTTTCAACCGGAGAAGCTAGGCCTCTTCGTGGTACTTCTAGACGTGAAATTGGTCACGGTAATTTAGCCCAAAGAGCATTGAAAAATGTTATTCCAAATGAATGTCCATATACAGTAAGGGTTGTTTCCGAAGTTTTAGAATCTAATGGTTCCTCTTCTATGGCAACTGTATGTGCTGGAACTATGGCTCTTATGGATGCTGGTGTTAAAATCAAGAAACCTGTATCTGGGATTGCTATGGGATTAATTACTGAAAATAAAAAATTTGCTATTCTCTCTGATATTTTAGGTGATGAAGATCACCTCGGGGATATGGATTTTAAAGTGACTGGTACATCAGAGGGTATAACTGCTTGCCAAATGGACATCAAAATCAAAGGATTAAGTTTTGATATTATGACTGAAGCATTGGATCAGGCAAGAAAAGGAAGACTAGAAATATTAGAGCACATAACAAATACTATATCTTCACCAAGTGAAAATGTAAAAGATCATGCTCCAAAAATGATTTATCGCAGAATTGCGAATGAATATATTGGTGCTTTAATTGGGCCAGGGGGTAAAGTTATTCAAGAACTACAAAAAGAATCAGGTTGTACCATTGTGGTGAATGAAGATCCAAAAACAGAAGAAGGAATTATTGAAATTCTGGGAACATCACCGAAAGGTATAGCTATGGTCGAATCGAAAATCGATTCAATTACATTTAAACCCAAGGTCGGAAACAAATATGAAGTAAAAGTAATTAAGATTCTTGATTTTGGAGCTGTGGTTGAATATACTCAAGCACCTGGTAATGAAGTTCTACTTCATGTAAGTGAACTCGCATGGGAAAGAACCGAAAATGTGACTGATGTAGTCAAAATGGGCGACGTTTTGGAAGTTAAGTATTTTGGTATTGACTCAAGAACACGAAAAGAGAAAGTATCCCGAAAAGCTTTATTCCCAAAACCAGAAAGGAAAGATTAAAAATCTTAAATTTTTGAAACATTATTTCGTTTTAAACGTTATATAGATATCATTTAATTAATTTTTAATAATGAGGCAACTTAAAATAACCAAACAAGTTACAAATCGAGAGACGGCTTCACTTGATAAATACCTTCAAGAGATAGGTAAAGTTGATTTAATAACAGCTGAAGAAGAAGTTGAATTAGCACAACGAATTAAAGCAGGTGATCAGATCGCCCTTGAAAAGCTCACAAAAGCTAATCTCAGGTTTGTAGTATCCGTAGCTAAGCAATATCAAAATCAAGGATTAACCCTACCAGATTTAATAAATGAAGGTAACTTAGGTTTAATTAAAGCAGCTCAAAGATTTGACGAAACAAGAGGTTTTAAGTTTATTTCTTATGCAGTATGGTGGATTCGTCAATCTATTTTACAAGCTTTAGCTGAACAATCAAGGATAGTTCGTTTGCCATTAAATAAAATTGGATCGATAAACAAAATTAATAAGACTTATGCATTTTTAGAACAAGCACACGAACGTGCCCCTTCGGCGGAAGAAATTGCAAAAGAGTTAGATATGACCATTAATGATGTAAAAGAATCTTTAAAAAACTCAGGTCGGCATGTTTCAATGGATGCCCCATTAGTCGAGGGAGAAGATTCTAATCTGTATGACGTACTAAACAGTGGTGAATCTCCTAATCCAGACAAAACACTATTACATGAATCACTGAGGACTGAAATCGAAAGAGCACTCGAAACTTTAACTCCAAGAGAAGCTGACGTTGTTCGCTTATACTTTGGGCTAGCAAATCAACATGCTATGACTTTAGAAGAAATAGGAGAAACTTTTGATTTAACAAGAGAGCGAGTCAGACAGATAAAAGAAAAAGCTATACGCAGATTAAAACATACTTCACGAAGCAAAATCTTAAAAACTTATTTAGGATAAATTCTAATTTGACTAAATTATTTATACAATACTCTATTTATAAAAATGTCAGTTAAAATTGCTCCTTCGATTCTTGCCGCTGATTTCGCTAATTTAGAACGTGACATAAAAATGATAAATAGTTCAAAAGCAGATTGGTTTCATCTAGACATAATGGATGGATTATTTGTTCCAAACATTTCTTTTGGTATGCCTGTCGTAGAATCTATTTCAAAAGTAGCATCAAAACCTCTTGACGTTCATTTGATGATCATGGAACCTGATCGTTACATTGAAATATTTTCAAATCTCGGTACTAAAGTACTAACTGTACATTATGAGGCTTGCAATCATCTACATCGAAGTATTCAAAAGATTAAAGACTACGGTATGAAAGCAGGTGTAGCGCTAAATCCACACTCAAATATAAATTTGTTAACTGATACTATAGTGGATATTGACCTAGTATGCTTAATGAGTGTAAATCCTGGCTTTGGAGGCCAAACTTTTATTGAGAACACTTATAATAAAGTACGTGAATTAAAACAATTAATCGATGATAAAAACAACAGATGTCTTATTGAAATTGATGGTGGTGTAAATGATATTAATGCAAATAAATTAATTTCTTGTGGTGCAGATGTTTTAGTAACTGGCAATTATATTTTTAGTGCATCGGACCCTTTAATAAACATTGAGAAATTAAAAAGTTTTAATTCGATTTAAATTGTACTCTTCTGTTTATTGCTCTTCCCTCTTGGCTCTCATTATCTTCAAGTGGATTTTCCTCTCCATAACCTTTTATATCAAGTCTTTCTGGGGCAACACCCAGTTTTATTAAATAATCCCTAACAGCTTCTGCTCTATTTATTGATAATTGAGTATTATATTGTTCATCTCCATCCGAAGAAGCATAACCCTCAATTAACAGATTTCCATCAATATTTTCTTCTAAGAGGTTTTTTATATTTATTAGATTTTCAATGGTTTTACGTCCGATTATTTGAAAACTGTTTGCTGGAAAATTGATTCGTGATCCAAATTCATTCAATGTTTTTACAATTTCATTTGATAATACTGGGCATCCATTATTTTCCTTAGTCCCTTTCTCGTCTTTACATAAGTCATCTTTATCGATAACACCGTCTCCATCACTATCGGTCCAAGGACAACCATCGTTTTCGATTGGACCTACTTCATCTAAACATTTGTCATTGTTATCCGGAACACTATCTCCATCAGTGTCAGGGCAACCATTCATTTCATTTGTTCCTTTTTTGTTGGGACACTGATCTTCAGGATCAGGGATACCATCGTTATCTGAATCTAGACATCCGTCAAATTTTTCTAATCCTTTTACCTCAGGACATTTGTCATCTTTATCAATAATTCCGTCACCGTCAGTATCAGGGCAACCTTGATATTTTTTTAATCCAGGTACTGATGGACATTTATCCTTCTTGTCAGATATTCCGTCTTTATCTGAATCATTTGAACCAAAGCCTAAACTAATACCTAAATTGTGCTGTAAGTGATCAAAACCATCATTTTCATTCATTGAACGGTAAGTTGATTGAAGATTTATTGCTAACCTGTTTGTTAAATAAATTGAAAACGTAAGTCCACCAAATACAGTTCTACTTGTTTCAGTTGAAGGAAAAAATCCTTCTCTTTCAAGTCCGTCGGCAAATTGAGAAAAACCATAACCACCAATTAAACTTGGAATAAATTTACCTTGAGCGAAATTGATTTTGAGAAAGCCATCCAATGATCTGTAACTATATGATGTTGAAAAGTTATCTACATCAGCAATGGAGGTTTGGCCTCCTATTGAAATACCTCCACCCAGGTAACGACTTAAACTTATTGCGGGTAGACCAAAGTTTATTCCTTTCTCATTATTATCACCTTGAAGATTAATAAAAGATGCGTTAGCACCAAAAGTCCAAAGGTTTTCCTGAGTTTGGGCAAATAGTTGGTTTACATATAGTGTTAAAAATAAAATAAGGACGCCTAAGGGTTTCATAAGGAATGAATTTTTATCAAAATTATGGGTAGATTAAATGATTTGAATGTAGGCAAACTATTTATCAAGATCCTTACTGCCCTTGAAAATTTTTGGAAATCTTCTTTCAATCCAATCTGGTATATAATTTTGATTTTCGTCTTCCTCAAGTCCAGTTGCTGTAGAAATAACTGCATATAAAATAACACCCCCAACTATGATAACTGCACCTATAAGTACAATAACTAATTCATTCATTGCTTATAATTTGTCAATCTAAGTTACAAAAAAAATTAATTCTTTCAATTACAACGCTTTTAATCATTTCAAAATGAAATCCTCATTTATTATTTTAGAGAAAAGTTTTAAAAAAAATTTTGCATTATCTATTGAAAAAATGAGGGGAGGTTTAATTTTTATAACATTTTTATCTGGTCCATCAGTACTTAGAAGAATACCAAAGAATTTCATTCTATCAACCACATAGTTAGCCTTTTCAGCCTGGGGTAAGAGATTTTTATCAATAAATTCAATACCAAGAAAAAGTCCTTGGCCTCTTACATTGAAATAACTATTTGAATTTTTTGTCAATTTTTTAATTCCCTTTTTTAAAAAATTTCCAACCTTAAAAGCATTTTCTTGAAGTTTTTCATTTCGAACAATTTCCAGAACTTTATTTGCAATTGCACATGAAACAGGATTTCCACCAAATGTGTTAAAAAATTCCATCCCATTGTTGAATTTATTCGCAATTTCATTTGTGCAAACAACTGCTGCAACAGGATGACCGTTTCCAAGTGGTTTTCCAATTGTTACTATATCAGGAAGAACATTATGCAATTGAAAACCCCAAAAATGAGAACCTACTCTACCACATCCTGTTTGAACTTCATCAACAACACATATTCCATTTTCTTTTTTAACTAAATCAAATGCTTTAGATAAAAATCCTTTAGGTAATTCTACTTGTCCACCACAAGATATTATGGGTTCTATAATTAATCCACCTAACTTTCTTTTTTTCTTTTTTAGCGAGATTATTTGAGTTTCTATTTCTTTCGCATAGTTGGTAGTAGTATTTTCTCCACGATAAATCCCTCTAAACGTGTCAGGTATAGGAAAAACATGAGTACTATCTGGCTTACCTTCTCCACCTTCTCCATCAAATTTATATGAACTTATATTAATACAACTTTTAGTATTACCATGATAACCATATTTTGAAACTAAAATTTCATCTGATCCCGTAACCGTTTTTATCATTCTTAGAGCAAGCTCATTTGCTTCACTACCAGAATTTACAAAATGAACAACACACAGATTTGAGGGAAAAGTAGCAATTAAACTCTTTGCTAATTTCGTGATATTGGGATGTAAATAACGGGAGTTTGTATTAAGCTGTCCCATTTGCAATTGTCCTGCTTTTACGACTTCAGGATGCTCATGTCCTACATGAGCAACGTTATTTATCATGTCCAAATAATTTCTTCCATCCTTGTCAATTAAATATATTCCCTCACCTCTTACAATATGTAGTGGTTTTTTGTATTGAAGAGATAATCCTTTACCTAAACTATTTTGCCTATCAGTGAGTATATTTTTTAGACCATAATTTGATGATGATTTTGAAGCAGGTTTTAAAAAAATTGAATCGGGGTTTGGACAGATTGACTTCCAAGACTTTAAATGCTTGTGGTAACCTACCCCTGGAAATTTATCCCCCATATCGAGTAACGTAAGTAATATTTGAAAATGAAGATGTGGTGCCCAATTACCATTTTCATTTAAATCTCCAATCCAACCCAAACAATCTCCTTTTTTTAATTTATCACCTACCCGAATTTTTGTTAATGATTTTACACTTAAATGACCATAAAGAGTGAAGAAAGAAGAGTTTTTATTTTTATGTTTAACAACTACCATTGGTCCGAAAGTTTTTTCCCCAACATCATTTGATACTATTTCTATTTCACCATCAAAAGGTAGATGTATTGGTGTTTTTTCTGGAAGCCAAAAGTCCAAACCAAGATGAAGACATCTTTTTTCATTTCCTTCATTACCAATCCTATCATATTTATCTGAGGTATATATTGGCCTGCTTTCTAGATATCCACCGGCTATAATCTTATTTGGGTATTTTTTCTGAATCAATGCTATTTTATGTTGGAAAATCTCTAAATCATCAAATTCTTCTTTTCTTCCAACCCATGTACTCTCAACACTTAAATCTAAGTTGTGCACCTTCGTTTTAGATATAGAAGGAAAAAGTGTTAAAAAAGATATTTTGTTATTGTTAGTCCATTTTAAAAAATTCAAGTAATTAGGATGTGGCTCAAAATCACATGCCTCTCGAAACCTATAATATGCAAATTCAGAATTTACTACTGCCCATTTTTTTAATAATTTCCAAGCAGACTTTTCACTTATTCGTAAATAATCATTAAAAGGGAATTTAGATCTGCTAATCATTGATTTAGTGATTGAAACTATCAGCCTTATACCAATAAGATTGTATAGATACTTTAAGTCATTTTCATCAAGTGGATTACTCAGATGATAACCTTTAATAATTGGAATGGTAGCATCAAGCGGATCTTCAACATTCATAATTGCATATGTACACGTAATTGCTAAATCATTAATTATTTGTGTATAAATAGCATCTCCATAATCAATAAGGGACACAACGTTTGGACTCAAATAATCATGATTAACAACAATATTGTAATCATTTGCGTCATTGTGCACTATACTTTTTTTTAAGCTTTTATACTTGTTATAATTTTTCTTAAAATGATCTAAAAAAGATTTAATTATCACTTTTTGACCACTATTGAATTTACTTATGTACTCATTTACCCAAGTAGATTGTGCAATATCCCAATCAAATTTTCTATTTGAAAAAGGGTGATTAAATGATAATAATTTTTGAGTAACGCTTCCGCAGCAAACTCCCAGTTTGTATCTTAATTCTCTAGTTTTCGGATTGACTTTTTGCCATATTCTTCCTGAGATCCATTCGAGTAATCGTAAACATAACCTTTTGCCATTATAATTTAATAAAACATATGGATTACCTTCGATACTTTTTATTTGATTTGGAGCGTTAAAACCATTTAGATGAATTAGAAGCTTATATTGAAAATCAAAAAAATTGTTATTATAAAAATCAGTGGTTATCTTAAATATATATGATTTTGTTTTTGTTTCTACTTTAAAATTATGGTCTGTTTCGCCAGGCAGCGAGCATATTAGACCCTCTAGATTATAATAAATTTTAAGTAATTTCTTCGCCTCTTCAATGTCGATCTCAAGTGATAAGTCCAATGAACTAGATTATATGTTATTTAAAAAATTTATAAATCCTAAAAGAGATTGTATTATTAAAACAAATTAAAATTATAAAAAGTGACCCAGGGAGGATTCGAACCCCCAACCCTCAGAGCCGAAATCTGATATTCTATCCAGTTGAACTACTGGGCCGTACTTTTCAAAAAGGTCTCTTTAATACCATTTTTTAAAATACAAATATTTTAAAAAACTAATTTATTGAATATTGCTCCTGTAAAAGTAAATTTATTTTGAAAGTTCTTTTTTCACAAGAGAAGCAATTAGTTTTCCTTCAGCTTTGCCACTAATTTTTTTATTTATCATTCCAATAGTTTTTCCCATGTCCTTCATGCCTGTAGCATTTGTTTCTGCAATTGTTTCTTTAACAATAATAAGTATTTCGCTCTCTGACAATTGTTCTGGTAAATAAGAACTTATAATTTCTGCCTGTAACTCTTCTGGTTCAGCCAAGTCATAACGCTCTTGTTCCTTATATATTTTTGCACTCTCTCTTCGCTGTTTTACAAGTCGATGCAAAAGTTTAATAACATCAACTTCACTAAGCGATCCATTAGAATTCTTGGAAGTTTGAGCAAGTAAAATGGCGGATTTAATTGCTCTGAGTGAGTCAAGTTTTAAACTATCTTTAGCTTTGATTGCATTTTTTAATTCTATATTTAAGTTTTCTAAAATGCCCATAATTAGTCAACATTATCGTGTAAAAATGAATTATTTGATCTTATTTGCAAATCATCATTACTGTCATTATCAATAGATAATCTAGATGGAACATGCGTTGATGTGTCATCAATCTTAATTCCTTTCCTTTTAAATGCTGGTTCTTTCTCCAATTTATCAATTTTTTGATATTGGTTTGAAAACTTATGATTAAATTTTTCCAAATGAGCTTTTCTCTTTTTAGATTCAGAGGATAAAGTGTCATCAATTGTTTTGTCAAATGAATTGTTTATTTGAGAGTCAATAGTAGGTTCTATATCCATTTCAGGATATAAATTTGATTTTTTTAACTGTGTTGTTTCTTGATCACTTTTAGCTTCAAATTTCATTTCTATAGTTGAATCGTCAAAATCTATTTTTTTAAAAATATTTTCTTCAAAAGGATGATTTTCTGCATTACCATTGGAAATAGGTGTATTAAAGTCAATTTCAACCTGATCATTATAATCAACTATTTCGGGGTCAATGACATCCATACTAAATGCCGATTTATCTAAATCATTAAATATGAAGTCTTTTTCAGCATTTGAATCATATTGAGAATCTGTTGTTATTTCAGAAGTCTTATTTGAACCAAATTGATCATCTTCTTCAGTTACAGAATCGAAATTAGGCTCAAAAAGTTTTCCTTCTTTACTAGTATTTTTAAAGTTTTTGTAAAATTTATCATCCTGTCTTTCAAAATCGTTCAAATCAGAGGAAGTGTCAAGAGTCTCAACCTCAACCTCAATATCGTACAAAATTGGATTCATTGGAATTAATGCCTCTAGGTTTGTTTGTTTTTTTTCTACAAGATTTTCTTCGTTGGCTAATGATTTTTCATTAACATAATCATTAATCTGATCATTATCATTTTCATCGCTTAAATTATGAACAATCTTTTGATCGTCTTCCAATGAGTGAATGATCTTTTTAGCTTCAGTATTTGATATCTCATTTTGCTGTTCTTGGGCAAATCCAGTCGCTATTATGGTAACTGATATTTCATTGCCCAAGTTTTCGTCTTCTCCAACACCCATTATAATATTTGTCTGATTACCAGCTTCTGATTGAATGTAATCATTAATTTCACCAATTTCATCTATTGTAATTTCGTCAGAACCTGAAACAATCAATAACAAAACGTTTTTAGATCCACTAATTTTATTATCATTCAATAATGGTGAATCAAGAGCTTTAATAATGGCTTCCTGAGCTCTATTACTTCCAGAAGCACAGGCTGAGCCCATTATTGCAGTACCTGAATTGGTAAGAACAGTTTTAGCATCTTTCAAATCAATATTTTGTGTGTAGTGATGTGTGATTACTTCAGCTATACCTCTAGCTGCTGTAGCTAGCACTTCATCTGCTTTTGCAAATCCTGATTTAAATCCAAGGTTCCCATAAACCTCTCTTAACTTGTTATTATTTATTACTATTAAAGCATCGACTGTTTCTTTTAACTTTTCAAGTCCTTTTTGTGCTTGATCTAGTCTTAGACGACCCTCAAATTGAAAGGGCATAGTTACTATACCAACAGTAAGAATATCCATTTCTTTAGCCATCTTTGCAATAATTGGTGCAGCACCAGTTCCAGTTCCACCTCCCATTCCAGCAGTTATAAAAATCATTTTGGTCTGTGTTGATAAAATACTTTTAATCTGATCCTCGCTTTCTTTTGCTGCCAATGCACCAACCTCAGGATTGGCTCCCGCACCTAGACCCTCTGTAAGGCTTGCACCTAATTGGACTTTTATTGGGACACCGCTTTCTGAAAGTGCCTGGGCATCTGTATTAGTAATAACGAAGTCAACACCCTTAATGCCTTGGAGAAACATATAATTTATTGCATTACTTCCGCCTCCACCAACACCAATTACTTTTATAACATTGCTTTGATTTTTGGGTAAATCAAAATTAATTGCCTTATTTTCTTCGTTATACATCTTTCATATTATTAAGCATTGTCTAAAAATTCTTTTAGTTTTTCTCCAAAGCGGTCTAAAATCGATTTTCTTTGTTTTGAAAACCTATCTTTTTTTTGTTCATTTTCTAAATGAGAAATTTTATCTTGATCACTACTTTCATTTTTTTCAGTTAATATGTCTTCAAGTGCATTCATCAGTAAACCAACCGATGTAGCAAAAAGTGGACTAGATACACTATCAATAGTACTTCCAGCTAGATGTTCACTAGGATATCCAACGCGAGTATCCATTCCTGTAACATATTCTACAAGTTGTTTAAGGTGTTTAAGTTGACTACCCCCACCAGTCAAAACTATTCCAGCTATTAACTTCTTTTTCTGGTCACTATGTCCATAGTTTTTAATTTCCAAAAAAACTTGTTCGATAATCTCAACAACTCGAGCATTTATAATTTTTGAGAGAGTTTTTAGAGAAATTTCTTTGGGATCGCGTCCTTGTAATCCAGGTATTGATACAATCTCAGTATCACGATTTTCTCCTGGCCAGGCGGATCCAAACTTTATCTTAAGCAATTCAGCTTGTTTTTCAATGATTGAGCAACCCTCTTTTATATCCTCAGTAATAACATTTCCACCATATGGTATTACTGCTGTATGTCTTATAATCCCATCTTTGAAAATCGCTAGATCTGTAGTACCTCCACCTATATCTATAAGTGCAACACCTGCCTCTTTTTCTTCAAAACTTAATACTGCTTTAGACGAGGCTAAAGGTTCAAGAGTAATACTAGCCATACTCAAACCAGCACTTTTTATACATCTACCAATATTTTTAATTGATGAAACCTGACCAACAACCACGTGAAAATTAGCTTCTAATCTACCACCATGCATTCCTATAGGTTCCTTTATTTCGCCTTGGCCATCAACTTTATATTCTTGAGGTAATACATGTATGATTTCTTCCCCTGGCAGCATTACCAATTTATACACTTGCTGAACCAATCTTTGAATATCTTCGTCATCTATAACTGATTCAGGATTTTCTCTTGTAATATAATCACTGTGTTGAATACTCCTTATATGTTGACCAGCAATACCAACGACTACATCCCCAATAACACAGCCAGAATTAGAGTTTGCTTCATCAATGGCCTTTTGAATTGATTGTATAGTCTGAGTTATATTGTTTACAACTCCCCTATGAACACCGAGGCTCTTTGATTTTCCAAGACCCAGAATTTCAACTTTATTATATTCATTTTTTTTCCCGACCAATGCAACAATTTTAGTAGTGCCAATGTCAAGTCCGACTGAAAAATTTAATTGCTCCATAAATATCATGAGGTTAACGCTACGATTTGTTTCATGTAGCTGAGATTAATATTTGTATAATTGTCTATACTATCATTGTCATTTATAAGTGTACAAAATACTTTCAGTTTTTTAATTTTTTTAGCAATTCTTGTAGGTCTCCCAAAAATTATTTTAAAGTTGTACGACTTTAATTTTATTTGATAATTATTATTTTTCAAATAAACTTTTTCAAGCTCTCTATTTAAAAATGGATCGGCTAAGAGCTTTTTTATAAACTTAGCTGTTAAACTAATAGATATTGTTGAAGAACTTGTCTCGAAAGATGGAACATATAAAGAATCAATAGTTTTAAATGTAAATAGTTTTCCATTCAAATCAGAAAATCTTGGTGGTGATGATACCACTTTAAAAAGTGGCTCTCGTTCGGTGATGCTTAAAAATAATTTATTTTCAAGAGTTATATAAGTTTGAACATTGTTGATCTCAGGTATACTACTCATCTGATTTTCAAGTATATTCAAATCTAAACTATCTTTACTCATGACTAACTTGCGGGGTAGATTTTGTGTTAACAATTTATTAACTAAAGAGTCATTCAAAAATAGTGGTCTTTGTGTGTGTAATATTTCAAGCCTTAGTACTTTTTTTGAACGATGATTAATATGTGAAACACATAGGCACGTAACCATAAGGAAAAACATTGAAAATGAAAATAAGATGTGTTTATTCTTTTTCAATTTTTAATTTTTTCAAGATTTAACTTTTTTACTTCAAGTCCAATATCACCTGCCCCTAGAATAGCAAAAATTTTAGGCTCACTTTCTTGAATTACCGAATTAATTTTTGTTTTTTTTATTAATCGCTTTTTCGTTTGAGATATACTATCCAATAAAATTTTTGAATTTATCCCTTCAATAGGTTTCTCTCTTGCTGGGTATATATCCAACAAAATTACCTCATCAAACTTGCTTAAAATCATAGAGAATTCATTCATAAAATCCTTAGTTCTCGAATATAAATGTGGTTGGAAGACAACACAATTTTTATATGTTGGATAAAAGTTTTTAATAGTATTATATATACTCTGAATTTCGGATGGATGATGTGCGTAATCATCAATAATTATTGAATCATTCAATTGGTAAATATTCATTCTTCGATAAACCCCAGGAAAGTTTTCCAAAGTAGAAATAAAATCACTTGTTTTTAAACCTGCTTGTTCAGCCATTGCTATTGCAGCAATAGTATTCATAACATTGTGTCTTCCAATTAAATTTAAGTAAACATCATTAAATTTATTATCAGGAGTATTTAGATTAAATCTATACCCATACTTGACTTTCTTCAGGTTTGTTACTCGATAATCAGCAGAAACATCAATTCCAAATGTAATTCCATTAAATGGAAGTCCATGAGAAAAGATTAGTTCATTATCAACTTGGTTTGAAAATTCAATGAATGCATTTACAAATTCTTTTTTTGTTTTATATACATCCAAATGGTCTGGATCTATCGACGTAATACAAGCAAAAGTTGGATATAATTGTAAAAAAGATCTATCAAATTCATCTGCTTCAACAATAAATGTATCTAATCCAGTTTTTATTAAGTTAGAGGGATTATTTTTAAGAAATCCTCCTATTAAAGATGTAAATGATTTTTTAGTTTTCAAAAAAATGTGTGTTAGAATCAAGCCAGTTGTAGTCTTACCGTGAGTGCCAGCTACTGCCAGCGTCGTTTTATTTTTACATAACAAGGCTAGAAACTCTGAACGTTTCATAACTAAATTTCCCTGATTAACATAAAACATTAATTGAGGATGGCTTAATGCTATTGCAGAGGAATAAATTACTCTAACATGTTTTTTATATAAAAAGTCTGGTAAAGCATCCAAAGAATTGTCATGAATAACTTTAATTCCTTCTGCAACTAGTGCTTTCGTGATATCAGAGGGATATCTATCATATCCATATACTACGTGTCTTAAATTAAAACAAAGTCTCGCAAGTGCTGACATCCCAACACCTCCAATACCAATAAAAAAATATGTGAGTTGGGAATTTATTTTCATAAAATATCTTTGATTTCCTTTATAATATTTTTTGTAGCATCTGGTAAAGCAAAACTTTTCAAATTTTTTATCATTTCTTTTTGTATTTTTTTATCCATCACAAGTTGTGAAAAAATAGCTTTAAACTTTTTATCGAGATCCTTCTCTTGAATAAGTAGAATAGCTTTTTTTTTTGCTAAAACCCTCGCATTATGTAATTGGTGATTTTCAGAAACATTTGGCGAAGGAATAATTAATGACGGTTTAGCAACACAACTTAATTCAGAGATACTTCCAGCTCCAGCACGGGATATTATGTAGTCAGCTGCACTATACAAGTGGTCAATATGATTAATGAAAGGTTTTATTATTACTTTTTTTGAACTTAACGACTTTAACTTGTTATAATAAAGAGATCCACATTGCCAAATAATTTGAAGTCCAAAACTCTTTATATATTCTAATTCAGATTTAATTAGGTTGTTAATGCATTCAGAGCCAAGACTACCACCAATAATTACTAAAGTTTTCTTATCTAAATCCAAATCAAAAAATTTTTTTGAAATTTTATTTGATTTAATTTTAACAATATAATCTCTGATTGGATTTCCTGTAATTCGAATTTTGGATTGAGGAAAGAATTTCTCCATACAATCAAAAGCTACACAAATACGGTCTACATTTTTTCCCAAAATACGATTAGTTATTCCTGGATAAGAGTTTTGTTCTTGAATAAGAGTTGGATAATTTAACCATGCAGCAACTTGTAGAAGTGGACCGCTTGCAAATCCACCAGTTCCAATTATCAAATCGGGTTTAAATTTTCTGATAATCAACGAAGAGTGTATCAAACTTATAAATAATTTAAAAGGAAACAATAAATTAGATAATGATAGCGACCTTTTAATTCCGCTAATCCAAAGTCCTACAATTGGATAACCTTGTTCTGGTATTTTATCCATTTCCATTTTTCCTCTAGCCCCAACAAATAGTATTTTTGGATTTTTATAATTGTCCTTAATTCCATTGGCAATTGCCAAAGCCGGGTATATATGACCACCCGTACCACCACCTGATATAATAAACTTATGGGATTTCACTTAAAACTTTTAAAGGATTATTATTTTCAACTCTCAGATCATAATTAGATTTAACATTGGAACTAACGCTTAAAATAATTCCCATTGCTATGCAGGTTACCCAAGCTGATGTCCCGCCACTACTTATCATTGGAAGATTTTGGCCTGTAACAGGAAGGACTTCAAGAGCTACACCAATATTAACAAATGCTTGAGTTATTATTGGGATTCCTAAGCCAATTACCGTCAATTTACCAAACGAGCTGTTTGCCTTGTAAGAAATTACCACTATCCTATACAATAACAAAAGATATAGTAAAATAAGTGCAATACCCCCAACGAGTCCGAATTCTTCTACAATAATTGCATAAATAAAATCAGAGGAACTTTGTGGTAAAAAATTTTTCATCCTACTTTTTCCAGCTCCTAGTCCAAAAATTTTACCGCTTATTATCGCAGTTTTTGCTCTAGATAATTGATAATTTCCATCACTACTTTCACCAGTCTTAAAATTTTCAATTCTGTTTACCCAAGTATCAATTCTGTTGGGAAAAATTTCAGGAAAAGTCTTAGCAACAACTATAAAAATAAATAAAGATATTAATCCAAAAATTATAACACTGACAAGATATTTTATAGGATAGCATGCTAAATAAGCTAACATTAAAACCATGCTAAATAAAAGAATAGCTGTTGATAGATTTGAAGGTAAAATCAAAAGGACAATAATAAATACGGGAAACCAAAATTGTAAAAATGAACTTTTAAAACTTAGTTTTTCTGTTTTTAATTTTGATAGATATCTAGCAGAATAAACCATTAAGACTACTGACGCAAATGTTGAAGTTTGAAAACTTACACCTATAATAGGAATTTTAATCCATCTACTTGCATTAGCACCAGAAATTAATGTTCCCTGAGATAAAGTATATATGAGTAAAAGTATGACAACTGGAATCATAAGGATTGAAATCCCCTTGAAATAGTCATATGGTATTTTATGAATTGAAAACATCAATAAGAATCCCACCGCTAATATTATAAAATGCTTGAAGAAATATCCCCAGGGGGTGCCCTTGCCGACAACATAAACTAAATTGGTACTTGAACTAAAAATTGGTAAAAATGAAAATATTGCCAATAATGCCAATATACCCCACAAAACCTTATCTCCTTTTAATAATTCTAACATTAGTTACAAATTTCTTACTGCGTTTTTAAATTGATTACCTCTATCTTTAAAATCCTTAAATAAGTCAAAACTTGAGCAAGCCGGTGAAAGTAGGACAGTATCTCTAGCTAATGCTATCCTCTTTGCTATTTTCACTGCTTCAACCATTGATTGGGTTTCTACGAAAATTTCAACTATATTTTCAAAAGTGTTATTTAATTTCTCATTATTCACCCCTATACATATTATTGCTTTCACTTTTTTTCTTACCAATGGCAAAAGAGACTCATAAAAATTACCTTTATCAACTCCTCCTACAATCCAAACTATAGGAGTATGTATACTATCTAGTGCAAAAAAAGTGGCATTAACATTTGTTGCTTTAGAATCATTAATATATTCAACTCTTTGAATGGTAAGCACTTTTTCCATTCTGTGTGGGGCACCTTTAAAGTGGGTTAGGCTGTCCCTAATGGAATCTTTACTAATTTCAAATATGCTTGCGACAGTGGATGCAGCCATAGCATTTAACAAATTATGTCGCCCTTTTAAAGTAAAATTTGCAAAGTTTATCATAGTTTTTTTGTCTTTTTGTTTAACAATAAAATTTTCATCTTCTATATATACACCTTGATTTATTGGTGTTTCAGACATTGGAATTTTTTTTGATTTAATTTTTACATTTTTAAGTGCTGCCATTAATAATGGATCTTCTGAATTGAAAAGAAAAAAGTCTTTTTTAGATTGATTTTTAATAATTTTTAATTTGGCACTTATATAATTTTTAAACTTAAAATTGTAACGATCCAAATGATCATGGGTTACATTTGTGATTACAGCAATGTGAGGAGAAAATTTATTTATATCATCAAGTTGGAAACTACTTATCTCAAGTACATATATATCATAATTCATTTTAGCAACTTGTAAAGAAAAACTCTTTCCTATGTTACCTGCAATACCAACATTAAAACCAGCTCCTCTCAGTATATGATATGTTAAAAGTGTAGTTGTGGTTTTACCGTTCGTACCTGTAATTCCAATCAAAATTGCAGAGGTATGTAATGCTGCGAACTCAATTTCAGAAATTATATTTTTCCGCTTCTTTCTTAGCAATTTAATAATTGGGGTATCCGATGGAATTCCGGGGCTTTTTACAACATAATCGGCCGAAATTAAATTCTCTATTGAATGTTGACCACACTCCCATTTAATTCCTTCTTTAGAAAGAAGATTCTTAAGTTCTTTATTAATATTTTCCTTCTCAGAAAGAAAGACCTCATATCCCTTTTTTTTACCTAAAATTGCTGCTCCAACTCCACTTTCACCTGCACCTAAAACTGCTATTTTTTTGTCCATCATCTAAGTTTAAGTGTAACTATTGTTAAAACTGCTAGTACAATACCCAAAATCAAGAATCTTGCAACTATTTTACTTTCATGAAAACCTAATTTTTGGTAATGATGGTGTAATGGTGCCATTTGAAAAATTCGTTTTCCGTTACCTGTCTTAAATCTTGAGTATTTAAAATAGCTTACTTGAAAAATCACAGATAGTGTTTCTATGAAAAAAATACCACAGAGGAGCGGAATAAGTAATTCCTTTCTAATAATAACTGAAATAACTGATATTAGAGCTCCAATTGTGAGGCTTCCTGTATCACCCATAAAAATTTCAGCTGGATAAGCATTGAACCATAAAAAACCAATTAAAGCCCCTAAAAATGCTGATATGAAAACTACTATTTCACCAACATTAGGTATGTATAAAATATTCAAATAAGATGCGAAATTTACATTACCTGATACGAACGAAAATATTGCTAAAACAAATACAATAATAGCTGAGCTTCCAGCTGCTAGACCATCAATACCATCTGTCAGATTTGCCCCATTAGAAACTGCAGTAATTATAAAAATTACAATTGGAATAAAGATTAGCCAAGTATATTTTTTGTTTAAACCAGACCATTTAATTAGACTGTAGTAATCAAATTGATTGTTTTTAAATAATGGAACTGTTGTTAAACTAGCTTTGATATTTTTACTAATAATTTTTGTTGATTTATTTTCAATTTGATTAATATTTGATTTTGCTTGAGTTCTAACAGTTACCTGTGGGTGAAAGAAAAGAATTGTACCTACAAAAGCCCCAAGTAGGATTTGTCCAAAAATTTTAAATTTTCCTTTTAAACCTTTTTTATTTTTTTTAAAAATTTTAATGTAATCGTCAAGCCATCCTATAAAACCAATCCATAAAATAGTTGAAATCAATAATAAAATATAAATATTATCAAGTTTTGCCAGCAGTAATACAGGTAGTAGAGTTCCAAAGATTATTATTAACCCTCCCATAGAAGGTGTTCCTTGTTTCTCAATTTGTCCAATCAATCCTAAATCTCGAATTGGTTCACCAATTTGTTTTTTCTTTAAAAACTCAATAAATTTTTTTCCAAAAAGCATTGAAAAGCTTGTTGATAATATTACTGCAACTGAAGCTCTAAATGTTATGTATTGAAATAAGCTTGCTCCTGTGAGATTATACTGTTTTTCAAAAAATTCAAATAGATAATAAAGCATCCTAATCCGTTTTTAAAAATATTTGTTGGGCAATTTTAAGATCATTAAAAGGATAAAGGTTTCCTTTAATTTCTTGATAAGATTCATGACCCTTTCCTGCAATCAATACAATATCCCCTTGCCTAACTAATTTTTTTGCCATGGTAATTGCATCTTTTCTAATTGTTATTTTTAAAATTTTTTTAAAGTTTTCTGCTGCAACTCCACTCATCATTTCCGAGATTATTTTAGTTGGATCTTCGTCTCTAGGATTATCAGATGTAAAAATCACCTTATCACATAATTCAGAAGCAATTTGGCCCATAACAGGCCTTTTTTCTCGATCGCGATTACCTCCACAACCAATTAAAACAATAAATGTTTCATTTCGAGTACGAATTGAATTAATTGTTTGAATAATTTTTTCAAGAGCATCAGGTGTGTGAGCATAATCAATTATCACAGTAATGTCATCTTTTGAAATAAATGTTTGAAAACGACCCTCAACACTTTTTAACCGACTGATACTTTTCAAAGTACTAAGCTTTGGTATATTAAATATATCTGCAACAGCAAAAACAGCTAAAAGATTTTGACTATTAAAATTACCAACTAAATTTGTCCAGACTTCCTTATCTTGAATTTTCAATAACATGCCAGAAAATTGACACTCTAGAATTTTTAATTTATAATCAGCATCTTGTTTTGTGGAATATGAATATTTTTTTGCTTTAGTATTTTGAAGCATGAATAATCCATTTTTGTCATCAAGATTTGTTAATGCAAAAGCCTTTTTTGTAAGAATATCAAAAAATTGTTTTTTTACATCTCTATAATTTTTAAAGGTTCCATGATAATCTAGATGATCATGAGAAATATTTGTAAATACCCCACCAGAAAATTCAAGTCCTTCAATCCGATTCTGAGAAATTCCATGAGAAGAAACCTCCATAAAACAATATTTTAATCCCAAATCCACCATTTGTCTCAAATAATTGTTAATCGATATTGGATCAGGTGTAGTATATTTATTTTTAAACTCCTTATTAAGAAATTTAACCTTTACTGTAGAAATTAAACCACTAGTATATCCCAGATTAGAGAATAATTCATGTAAAAGCCAAACTACAGAGGTTTTGCCATTTGTCCCGGTGACACCAACCAAATTTATTTCTTTAGACGGGTTAGAATAAAAGTTTGATGAAATTATTCCAAGTGCCTTGGAGGCATTATGGACTAAAATAAAAGTTATATCCTTATTTGGCAAATCAGGTATTGACTCACAAACTATCGCAATTGCACCCTTATCAATGGCTTCTGAAATAAATTTATTCCCATCTAACTGGATACCTTTTTGAGCTATGAAAAGTCCATTTTGTTGGATCTTCCTGCTATCATAACTAAGAGAAGATATCTCGATTTTTGGATTACCAAAAATTCCCTCTATAGGTACTTTATATAATATGTCTTGTAGTTTTTTCAAGTAAGCTTTATTAAAATTTTTTGATTATACTCTACTTTTGTTCCTGGTTCAATGGATTGTGATTTTACTTTTCCATCTCCTCTAACTTCAACGTTTAAGCCAACTTTCTCTAAAACTTTAGTTGCATCTTCTTCTGATAAACCGCTTACATTTGGCACTACATTTTTTATTTCAATTGATTTAGGATTTTTATCAAGTTTGGCTAATGCCTTTGAACTTATTTTAATTTCTAAAGGAATATTATTATATATCTTTTTTGCAATTGATTTAAAAACAGGGGCAGCAACTACAGCGCCATAGTAACCCATTGATTTTTGTGGTCTGTGAATGACAACTATACAAGAGTATTTTGGTTTGTTTACAGGATAATAACCAACGAAACTTGAAATGTATTGAACTTCTTTTTTGTTGTAATCTATCTGACATGTTCCTGTTTTGCCAGCCATTTGAAGTAGAGAATCTTTAATACTAAATGCGGTTCCCCACTTTTTATCAACAACATTAAACATCATCTTCCTCACCTTTTTTAGAGTTTCTTTTGAACAAATTGATGGGTTTATAACCTTCTTTTTAAAGGTTTTCTCAGGGGAGTTACCCTTATTACTAATTTTACTTAAAAACCTTGGTTTTACTAACTGACCATTGTTGGCAATAGCATTGTAAAAAGCTAAAATCTGTAACGGTGTTAAGCTGACTCCATATCCATATGCCATCCATGGTAGATCAAGTCCGTCCCAATCAGAGTCTGAAGGATATGGAATTCTTGGAATACCCTCACCCATTATTGGAAGATTTAGTGTTTGGTTTAGGCCCATGTTATATAATCTATCTACAAATTTTTTAGGATTGTTTTTGTAGTTATCATAAATTATTTTGACTAATCCCACATTTGAAGAAACCTCAAATGCTTTTGCTGCTGTTATAAGACCGTGACCTCCTTTTTTTGAGTCTTTAACTTTATATTTTTTGAAAAAAGTCAATTCTCCATTACCAGTATCTATTATTGATTTTTCACTAATTACATTATCTTCCAAAGCAGCAATAATAGCCATAAGCTTAAAAGTTGAACCAGGTTCATTTGTCTCGCCTACAGCATAATTTAATTTTTCAAAATATTTCCCTTTTTCTGTTCTTCCTAAATTTGCTATTGCTTTTATTTTGCCACTTTCAACTTCCATAACTACTGCAGTTCCATGCTCAGCCTTAAATTTTTCAAGCTGTGCAAGAAGTGCGTTATGAACAATATTCTGAATATTAACATCCAGTGTAGTATGTAAATCATATCCCTCTGTTGGCTCCTTTTCATTTGAATCACTAATAGGTTTCCATTGTCCATTAGCAATTTTTTGTTTTAATCTCAGCCCAGAGTTTCCCCTTAAAAATTCTGAAAAAGCTCCTTCAAGACCAACTCTGAAAAATGAACCATTATTATCTTGTATTTCATAACCAATGGTTCTCTCTGCAACTTTACCAAGGGGGTTTTTTCTTTTAATATCTTGTTCAACAATTAATCCTCCACGATAAATATTTTCTTTGAAAATGGGAAAAGATTTAAACCTTCGATAATCTGAAAAACTCAAACCTTTTTCAATTAATAAATACCTGTTTTTTTGTTTCCTTGCTTCACTGAGTTTGTCAACAATTATTTCACTTGGTATTTTTTTTACAACAGATATAGAATCTGCCAATTCGTTTATTTGGTTATTGAATAGATTATTTGAAGCAATTATCGAATCCCAATATAAATCATAACTTGGAATTGAAGTAGCCAAGATATTTCCATCAGCAGAAAAAATATCTCCTCTGCTTGGTTTTAAGATGACATTCTTCACTAGAGTTTCAGGTTGAATATCTAGTCCTTCATTATTTTGATAAAATTGAATATAAATTAACTTCCCAATTAAAAGAAAAGAAAAGAGTGTGAGTAATGTTACAAATAAATAAAATCTTAACATTAATTTCTTAAAAAAATTATTTCTATCACCCATCAGTTATTATAATTTTTAAAGGTGGTTGCGATGCTGGACCCAAACCTCTAGATAATAACTTTTGGGTGACAGAAGATTCTTTTTTTAATATCAAAAGCTCTTCTTTGAGTTGAATAAAATCACTTTTCAAAGACTTTATGTTAAAATTAAGTGAAGATATTTTAAAAATTTTTTTGTCTGCGCTATGACCACTTGAAATCATAATGATAGCTAACATTGAAATAAATAGGATCATTTTCCAGTTTTTTAAAGAATTTTCTTTAATCAAAAAGTCTATGTTTAAGAAGGATTTTAAATTTTTCATTTTTTTTCTGCAATTCTAAGTTTTGCGCTTCTAGATCTAGGGTTCATTTTTATCTCTTCTATAGATGGAATAATTAATTTACCCACTTTAAAAAGTACTTTTAATGGATTGCCAAAAAAATCCTTTTCCACATTTTTATGGAAATTCCCATTTTGAAAAAAATATTTTACATAACGGTCTTCGAGTGAATGATATGATATGCAAACAATTCGACCGCCAGGCTTAAGCAGATTGGAGGACTGCTTTAAAAATGATTTTAATACTTCTAACTCATTATTAACCTCAATACGAATTGCTTGAAAAATTTGAGCTAAAAATTTATTTTTTGATTTTATTGGAATTATTGGTTTTAAAACATCAATCAGATCAAAAGTTGTCTTTATTTCATTATTTTTTCTATGATTTAAAATGTACTGTGTAATTTTTTTTGCATTTCTTAACTCGCCATATCCTTTAAAAATATTTACTAGTGCTCTCTCATCATAGGAGTTAACTACCTTATATGCATCCAAAGTTTGTGATTTATTCATCCGCATATCTAATCTACTAGATTTACGTATTGAAAAACCTCTAGATTTCTTATTTAGTTGATGGGATGAAACACCTAAATCTGCTAATATCCCATCAACATAATCTATTTCATAATATTTTAAATAGTGAGTTAAATAAGAGAAATTTGCAAGTATTAATTCAAAACGACTATCATCTATTTTATTTTCAAATGAGTCAGGATCTTGATCAAAACCAAATAATTTTCCATTACTATTTAATTTTTTTAATATGGCTTTTGAATGACCTCCTCCTCCGAATGTAACATCAACATAAACTCCCTCTGGATAAATTTTCAATCCTTTTATTGCCTCATTTGTTAAAACTGAATTATGATATATATTCATCATTTTTGTCACCCATTACTTGTTCAGCTAGCGATCCAAAGTTGATAGCAGCTTCATTAATTACATTCTCATATGTCGATTTGTCCCAAATTTCAAGTATGTTCACTGCCGAAGAAACTACAATTTGCTTATCTATGCTAGCATGTTTTATTAAATCTTTAGGAATAAGAAATCTTCCCGAAATGTCCATGTCAACCTTTTTTACACCTGCAGTAAATCGACGAATAAAATCGTTATTCTTTTTGTTAAATCTATTTAAGCCATTTAATTTATTCATAAGCTTTGACCACTCATTTACAGGATACATTTCGACACACGGGTTGAAAACCGCACGTTTCAGTACAAAGCCCTCATTAACCAGCTTGGAAAGTTGTTTTTTTAAAGAAACTGGCATCATAACGCGACCCTTAGTGTCAACTTTACATTCATATGAACCAATAAGATGTACCACTTTTTATAAAGATTTATATCAAATATATATTTTATTTACCACATTTTACCACATTTTACCACATTGTTAATAAGTTTTGACACTTCCAGACACTAGTGTCTTAATGATTGGATTAAAATTTAAGATATAATCTAAGTAGTAAATGTCTATATTTGGTCTATAATTTTCCAGTACAAGGGAATATGGATAAAATAATACAAAAACATGAATTTCGATATGTAGAATCTGGTATTGGACAACCAATTATTATCCTCCATGGCTTAATGGGTGGACTAAGTAATTTCTCAGGGGTAATGAATTATTTCCCAAACAAAAAATACCGAGTAATTATACCTGAACTCCCAGTTTATTCATTACCAATTCTTAACACATCAGTAAAATCCCTATCAGATTATCTTCACAAATTTATATCATTTAAGAAGCTTAGAGATATAATTTTACTTGGTAACTCTCTAGGAGGTCATGTTGGTCTACTTTTCATAAAAAAATATCCAGAATTGGTGAAAGGCCTTGTTCTTACAGGAAGCTCTGGCTTATACGAGAATAATATGGGTGATGGTTATCCAAAACGTGGAGATTATCAATACATTAAGAAAAAAAGTGAGGCTGTATTTTTTGACCCAAAAATTGCCAGTAAAGAAATCGTGGATGGAGTTTTTGAAACAGTTAATAACAGAAATAAGTTAATTCGGACATTAGCGCTTGCGAAAAGTGCAATAAGGCATAATATGGCTAACGAATTACCCAAAATAAAAATCCCAACCGCAATAATTTGGGGTAGACAAGATACTGTGACTCCCCCAAATGTTGCTGAAGAATTTCATGAATTACTCCCTAATTCAATTTTATATTGGATTGACAAATGTGGTCACGCCCCTATGATGGAGCATCCAGATGAATTTAATTCTATTCTAGAAGATTGGCTAGAAACTTCTAATTTCTAGAAAAAACATGCAAATTAATTCTAGTCGTTTTATAATGAGTAACACTAATGTTGCTATGTGTCCACAAAATTTTTTACCAGAATATGCTTTTATTGGAAGATCAAATGTAGGTAAGTCATCATTAATTAATTCAATATGTGACAAGAAAAATTTAGCTAAAACTTCATCTACTCCAGGAAAAACAATTTTAATTAACCATTATCTTATAAATGAAAGCTGGTATCTAGTTGATCTACCGGGTTATGGGTATGCCAGGATATCTAAAACTAAAAAAGAAGAAATTCGAAATCTCACAAAAAATTATTTTAAAAAAAGAAAACAATTAATCAATGCTTTTTTACTAATTGATATTCGTCACGAACCACAGAGTTACGATCTTGATTTTATGATTTGGCTGAATAAAAATTTCATTTCTTTTGCTATAATTTTTACAAAATCTGATAAGCTTAAAAATAATTCTATAGAAACAAATGTTCTGAAATATAAAAATGTTTTGAATAAAAATTGGGATTCTAATCCCCCTATGTTTGTAACATCTTCTAAAAAAAAGACAGGAAACGACAGAATCTTAGAGTATATTAAAATTCTTAATTCAGAATTTTATAAGTATAAGAGAGCTTAATTCTATTTTAACTTCAAAGCCTCTGCATAATAATCACAGAAATCTCTTATTGCAGCAGTCATTTTTTCGTCGTTTGTTGCTCTGTAAAATGATTCACTCATTGACAAGAACGTTTGATGGAAAAATAATTTCATTTGATCAATAGGCATATCTTTTACCCATAAATCCATTTTAAGTGTTTCTTGTTTTTTTGAATCCCAAAATGAAAGTAATATTGCTTTTGATTGCATGTTAGAAATGCCCCCATCTTTTGCAGACCAACTAATTTTTTCTGGTACTTTATTTTCATCTAAATCGACATCAATAATTATTTGTGTTTTTTTTTCTGTTGCCATTATCTTTGAGGTTTATATTTTGAAAAATTAAAAAGTTCTTGTGAAGAAAGATTAAGAAACTCAATTAGAGGAAATTCTGGATTATGCTTAAAAAAACTTCTTACAATTTGCCATCCAATCCAAACGCCTATTTTACCTGGAGATTCATTATCAATTTGTAAATAAAATTTTGAAAAAGGGGCAGGTTCTATGAAACGCTCTGTCAATTCTGAATCAGTCTTATATAAAAGTTGTTTTTCTATAAAATACTGCCAAATAAATCGTTCATTATTTTTTACCCATTTAATTTCATCATCACTGTAAGCAATTTTTATTTTGTCCTGCAAGTGAGGTAGAAATTTATCTTTTAAATACATTTTTTTTCCCTCATATAAAATTTTTGCAAGAAAAGTTCTTTCTTTAGTAGAAGGAATGCTATATGAAGCAAATTTTTCTAATATTTGAGGCATTATGTATTTTCTGTCTAATTCTTTTCTAATATAATTTGGTATACCATTGTAAAGGTTATGATTTGATCCCAAGAAAGTGTCTAGAGAAATCAAAAGTATGCTATCACCGTATACCGTTTTTAATTGATAATCAACATTATTAGTTAGAAAAATGACCCTGGATAAATTAATTTTTGGGAATTGAAAATTTATTTTTTCAAATAGGTCTGTTATTTCACTTTCAATATCTAATAAATCTGGGAACTCATTTTGAACAGCGTTTTGCAGAATTAATTGTAAACTGTCTTTCTGTCTTTTTATCCATGTGCTATCTGAAAATTGCTTTGGAAATAAAAAAGAATATTCTTTTTTCAATTTTGGAATAACTCCTGATGGTTGATTATAGAATTTCAAATCAAATCTTTCAAAGGTTAATGAAATTGGTTTTCTATTTTCATTATTTTTTTGATTGTTGCAGGAAGTAAAAAAAATAAATAAACCAAAAATAAAACTATACAATTGAGAATAATAAAAAAAAGGTTTACCTAATGGCATTTGATTTGCTATCATATTTACAAAAATGTAATTTTGTATAAATTTAGATTTTAACATTTAAATTATGAAATCAAAAGAAAAAGTAGCAAAACATATTGTAAAATGGCTAGTGAATTATTCTAAAAAATCTAATATGCAAGGTTTTGTTGTTGGTGTATCTGGTGGCATTGACTCAGCAGTAACCTCTACCCTTTGTGCAAAAACCGACTTAAAATTACTTTGTTTAGAAATGCCAATCAAACAACAATCGTCACAAGATTCTAGGGCTTCGGATCATATAGAATGGTTGAAAAAAAAATTTAAAAATGTGTCTTCATTAAGAATATCTTTAGACAAAGTTTTCTCCTCGTTCATTAGTATGCTCCCCGAAACAGACAATAAAGAGGCCCAATTTCACAGCTTAGCAAATACCCGCGCTAGATTGAGGATGACAAGCTTATATTATTTCGCCGCAATAAATAAATATCTGGTTGCAGGGACTGGAAATAAAGTAGAAGATTTTGGAGTTGGTTTTTATACAAAATATGGAGATGGAGGTGTAGACATTAGTCCTATAGCAGATTTAAATAAAACTCAGGTTTTTTCACTCGCAAAGTATCTAAATATATCGGATTCAATACAAAAAGCTGCACCAACCGACGGTTTGTGGGAAGACAACCGCACTGATGAAGATCAAATTGGAGCAAGTTATGTTGAGTTAGAGTGGGCTATGAATGCTCAAAAGAATAAGTTATCCAAATCTAGTTTTAATCCAAGAGAAAGGGAAGTCTATAATATATATCTAGATTTCTACAAGAAAAATCAACACAAAATGAATCCAATACCTGTGTGTCATATACCAGATAATTTTCTTTGATCTATTGATTAAAAATTTATCGGTTTGCTTAAACTTGAAACACTTGATCTACATCCATTAGTTTTGAGAGGCATCAATGCCTATTTCAAAAAAATAATTTAATTTGAGTTATAGGTGCCTTTGAGGATATCAATGACTTTTTCCCCTTCGTAGAAGAAAACTCTATAGACCCAGTAATAATGGAAATGAGATTTCAAAATTGAATTGCAATAAAACTATCCGAAAATAAAAAAGACTATACCCAAAAATTATGTTTATGATTTTTACCTCACAATCTCAATCAAAATGTCAAATTGATTTAATCAAAGCTGATGAATCAGGATACTTATCCAAAAAGTTGATAAGAAAATATTAATCCCCACCATAAAAAAAATTAAAAAATATTTAAAAACAAGAAATCGAGGTACTTAAATTCCTTAAGATAGGAAAAACAAAAAATCAAATAGCAGAACCTTTAGGCCTAAGTCAAAAAACAACTGATGCCTATAAAAATAAGTTAATGAAAAAGTTGTGCGTAAATAATGAAACAGATCTTTACCAACAGGTGCTTAATCTTCAAATAATTTAAATAACCCTATTCAACTTAAGTGAAAGTAATTTTTTTAAATTTTGATACTGCATTACTTCTTCTAAAAACTCCACTTCATTATAATTTTTTGGTTTACTTTTAGCATTCTTGACAAGATTTTGAATTTTTTGATCGACGAGGTATCGTCTAAAAGTTAAAATAGTTTCGCTTACCAATTGACCTACAGCACTTTTTCGATCTTTAACAAAGATATTTTTCTTTTTCCAATTATGAAGCTGGTGTTCTTCATCTGACAACAATATATCAGTTAGTAAATTGCCTATTTTATTTTCCTTTTGTTGAATTATTTTTTCAGGTCTAATTTCACCTTCTCGTTGATAAGAATCAATTATCTGTTTATATAGCGACTGGTACTCAGGCTGAACCATTTCTATCTCATCTTGTTGTAAATCTAAAAACACTTTTTCGTAAACTTTTGATTGAACGGTTTTAGATTCCTCAATTAAATTTCCTTCCGAATCAGAAAAAATTAAACTTTCATCAAAAAAAGCTTCATCACTTCCATAATGAACGAGTATACTTACTATCTGTTTTTCAAGATTAACAATTGGATTATTTAAATTTGATTTATTAAAATTTTGCTTTAAATGAATGTTTTCTTGAGTCTTTACAATTCCTAGGTCATTTTTTTTCAGTTTCCTTTTTTTATTTTTCTCTTGAGCGAGTGCACTGGATAAAACTTGCTCAGAGACTTTCATTCTAACGGAACATTCTTGAATATAAATTTCTTGTTTTATAGTATCAGGTATTTTTGATATACTTGAAACAATATCTCGAATGGTTTTAGCTTTTTTAATTGGATCACCAGCAGATTCTTTTGCTAAAAGATCAATTTTAAATTGAATAAAATCTTTAGCTTCTTCGTGGAGATATGCTTTTATCTTTTCTGATTGATTAGCTCTGGAATAACTATCAGGATCTTCTCCATTAGGAAAAAAGCAAACTCTGACATTCATGCCTTCTTGTAAAATTAAATCTATTCCTCTAATTGCTGCCTTTTGTCCAGCTGAATCACCATCAAATAAAACAACTATGTTTTGGGTTAATCTTCTAATTAACCTTATTTGATGAATTGTTAGAGCAGTTCCCGATGAAGAAACTGTATTTTCAATACCCTTTTGATACATTTGAATGACATCAGTGTATCCTTCAACTAAATAACATGAGTCCTCTCTCGCTATTGCTTTTTTTGCCTCATATAAACCGTACAGAACTTCTCCTTTACTGTAAGTTTCACTTTCAGGTGAATTAAGATACTTAGCAGTATTGAGAAGAGTATTTAGTGTTCTTGCACCAAATCCAAGAATTCTACCTGACATACTCTTAATTGGAAAAATGACTCTCCCTCTAAAGCGATCTATGTACCCTCTCTCATTTTTCATAACTAACCCAGTCTTTAAAAGATACTCTTTCTCATACCCACATCGCAATGACTCGTTATAAAGATTATCAAATTTTTTAAGTGCATATCCTAAATCAAAAAGACGTATGGTCTTTTCATCGAAGCCTCTTTCTTTAAAATAACTTAAACCAATTGTGTTGCCCTCAGTAGATTCCCATAGATTTTTCGAAAAATTTTTGTTGGCAAATTGATTTAACAAATAAAGGCTTTCTAAATGATTTCTTTTTTCTTTCTCCTCTTCATTGGAAACTGTTTCCTCTATCTCAATGTTGTATTTATTTGCTAAGTATTTTATTGCTTCTGGATAGCTGAAATGTTCATGCTCCATTAAAAATGCAACAATATTTCCCCCCTTTCCACTACTAAAATCTTTCCAAATTTGTTTAACTGGCGAGACCATGAAACTTGGGGTTCGTTCATTAGAAAAAGGACTTAGTCCCTTAAAATTTGAGCCTGCTTTTTTCAATGTAATAAAGTCTGATATAACCTCTTCAACCCTTGCTGTTTGAAATACTTCATCTATTGTTTTTTTTGATATCAAGCTCGTGTTTTTTATAAATTTATCATTTTATTAAAGAATTTAAAGAAGACAAAATAAGTTATATTTTTCTTTCAACTACATAGTTTAGCATAAGTTCAAGTGAATCACGATAATCATTTTTTGGAAATTCATGTAAAATTGCAAGAGCCGTTTGACGGTAAAAATTCATTTTTTTTTCGGCATATTCTATACCTCCTTTTTGTTTGACCAACTTAATTAATTCATCAACTTTACTTTTGTTTTTGTTTTCATTTTTTATTGTATTAATAATAAGCCGCCTTTCAGATTTGCTAGATCTATTTAAAGCATGAATTAGTGGAAGCGTAATTTTTTTTTCTTTTATGTCAATGCCAACAGGTTTTCCAATTTTCTGTTTTCCATAATCAAAAAGATCATCTTTTATTTGAAATGACATACCTATTAGTTCTCCAAATTTGTGCATTTTCTGAACTTCTTCTTTATTACAATTTACTGCCTGTGCACCAATCGCACAACACGAAGCTATCAAAATAGCTGTTTTTTGTCTTATAATTTCAAAATAGGTGTCTAAAGTAATATCCAATGATCTTGATTTTTCAATTTGTAATAATTCCCCCTGGCTCATTTCCCTAACAGCTACAGATATTATTTTTAATAAGTCAAAATCTTCATTTTCAATAGACAAGAGCAATCCTTTTGAAAGTAAATAGTCACCTACTAAAACAGCAATCTTATTTTTCCACAATGCATTGATTGAAAAAAAACCTCTTCTTTTATAACTGTCATCGACTACATCATCATGAACTAGTGTAGCTGTGTGAATCAATTCTATCACAGCTGCACCACGATAAGTTCTCTCATTTATCTTGCCTTTTCCGAACATTTTCGATACCAGAAAAACAAACATAGGGCGCATTTGTTTACCCTTGCGATTCACAATAAAATGAGTTATCCTATTCAGAAGTGCGACGTTTGACGACATAGAGTCTGAGAATTTCTTTTCAAAGACTTCCATTTCATCATAAATTGGTCTTTTGATTTTTTCGACAACTTTCATGTTATATTTAAAATTTATTTTAAGAGATCTTAAAATACAAAAAGACTTTCAGTTTGAGGTTATTTTATTTGCTAACTGGCCACATGCAGCATTAATATCATAACCTCTAGATTTTCGATATGTGACTCTTATTTTAGAGAAGTTTAGTGTTTTAATATAAGCATTTAAGACTTCTTTATTGGCCTCGCTTTTGTGAAAGTTATCTGTGGGATTATATTGAATTAAATTTACTTTGGAAGGAATTTTTTTACAAAATTCTACTAAGGCCTCTATATCTCTTTTTTGGTCGTTTATTCCTTCCCAAACAATATATTCTATGGTTACAATACTTTTAGTTATATTATACCAATATAAAAGTGCATCAAGTAGTTCTTCTAGCGGAAATTTATTCGCAAAAGGCATAATTTTTTCTCTAATACTTTGAATAGCACTATGTAAAGAAACTGCAAGCTTGAATTTTACATTTCCATCAGCCATCTTCTTGATAATTTTTGGGATACCTGAAGTTGAGAGTGTTATTCTTTTTGGAGACATTTTCAGTCCTTCCGTACTAGTTAATTTTTTGATTGCGCTTAAAACATTATTGTAATTCATAAGTGGTTCACCCATTCCCATAAATACAATATTTGATATTGGCCTTTTGTAACTTATCAGACTTTCATGATTCATTAATAAAATTTGATCATAAATTTCATCTGAATTTAAATTGCGCATACGTTTTAAAATTGAAGTAGCACAAAAAATACAATCTAAGCTGCATCCTACTTGGGAAGAAATGCAAGCTGTTACTCTTCTAGTTGTTGGAATTAGTACAGATTCAATTATTAAACCATCATAAAGTTTAACAGAATATTTTGAAGTCCCGTCATTACTTAATTTTTTATTATTAATTAAAGCGTGATTTATTATGAATTCTCTTTTCAACAAAGATCTTTGGGATAATGAAAGGTTTGTCATATCATCAAAATTAACTACTCCTTTCTCCCAGAGCCACTTGTAAACTTGGGTCCCTTTATATGACGAAATCCCATTTGATAGAAAAAAATCTTGTAACTCTTCTTTGCTAAGATTACGAATGTTTTTTTTGAAATTTTTCACATACTACAGTAAAAACTAAACTACAATTTTTAAAGCCTAAATTATCAACATAGCATCCCCATATGAGTAGAAATTGTATTTTTCCTTTATGGCAGTTTTATATGCATGCTTGATAAAATCTGTGCTAGCAAACGCAGAAACCATCATCATAAGTGTAGATTTAGGTGTATGAAAATTTGTAATCATACAATTTGCTATGGAAAAATCATAGGGTGGAAAAATAAACTTGTGAGTCCATCCCTCATATTGATTTAACATTCCAGAAGAAGAAACAGAGCTCTCAAGTCCTCTCATGACTGTTGTCCCAACTGCGCAGATTTTTTTCTTGTCTAGCCAAGCCCTGTTAACTTTTTCAACTGCTATGTTATCAATAATTAACTCTTCGGAATCCATTTTATGTTTGGACAAATCTTCAACTTCTACTGGGCTAAAGGTTCCCAGTCCAACATGAAGAGTTAATTCTGCAATATCAATACCTTTTATCTCCAAACGTTTTAACAAATGTTTTGAAAAATGAAGCCCTGCTGTTGGTGCTGCAACTGCACCTTCATGTTTTGCATAAATTGTTTGATAACGCTCTTGGTCCTCATCTTCTAAGGGTCTATTTATATATTTTGGTAATGGAGTTTGTCCAAGCTCTTTTAATTTCAATCTAAATTGATCATAATTTCCATCAAAGAGAAAGCGAAGGGTCCTCCCCCTTGAAGTTGTGTTGTCAATCACTTCTGCAACTAAACTATCATCTTCTCCAAAATACAACTTATTACCAATTCTAATTTTTCTTGCGGGATCAACCAATACGTCCCAGAGCCTTTGCTCTTGATTTAATTCTCTAAGAAGAAAAACCTCAATTCTTGCCCCTGTTTTCTCTTTATTTCCAAAAAGGCGAGCAGGAAAAACTTTCGTATTGTTTAAAACCATTACATCGCCTTCATCGAAAAAGTCGATGATATCCTTGAATACATAGTGTTCAATTTTTTCCTCTTTTCTACTTAGAACCATTAACCTGGATTCATCTCTATCTGGAGATGGCCTTTGTGCGAGAAGGTTTTTAGGAAGATCAAATTGAAAATCAGAAAGTTTCATTAATTATTTTTGAATGCAAATATACCAACTTGATTAAGACGTTGTCAAGTAAAATACAAATTATCTATCTTTAATGTTAAAACCTAGCTGGATAAGATCATTCCAAAAGTCAGGATAAGACTTTGAAACTACAGATGGATCTTGAATTGATAAAGGTTTTATAATTGATAATGGAGCAAAAGCCATTGCCATTCTATGGTCATTATAGGTAGCAATAGAACAATTATTTATAAAACTCGAATTAGAGTACAAAAACAGACTATTCTCGGTAATCGAAATATTTGCCCCTAACTTTCTTAACTCTGTTTGAAGAGCTAACAGTCTATCTGTTTCTTTAATTTTTAAGGTGTGTAGACCAACTAATTCACATTCTACTCCCAAACCATAACATGTAACAGCAATTGTTTGAGCTATATCGGGTGAATTTGATAGATCATAAAATATTTTCTTTGGAAGTTTGATATTTTCTTTCTTTAAAATAAGATTTTTCCCTTTAAAATCTGAGGTTACACCAAGTTTTTTGTAAATATCTCGAATTATTGAATCTCCTTGTAAACTTTTTGATTTGAAAGTTTTTAATGAAATTTCTGACTCTTCAGAAAGTGCAACTATGCTGAAAATATATGACGCTGAACTCCAATCTGATTCAACAATTTGATCAATTTTAATAGGATTATGTTTGTATTTGACTGTAATTATCTGACCATCAAAATTTGTTTCCACACCAAATCTTTCTAATAACAATAGAGTCATATTTATATATGATTTTGAAGTGATTTTACCAGTTAGTTTTAATTCAATTCCCTTTTCAATGAAAGGTCCAATCATTATTAAAGCTGAGATAAATTGACTGCTAATGTTAGCTGGAAGGCATACAGAGCCGCCTTTTAAATTTTTTCCCTTGATATGTAACGGTGGGTAACCATTTTTATTTTCATATTTAATCTTAGCTCCCAAAAAGTTTAATGCATCAACAAGTATTTTGATTGGTCTTTCCTGCATTCTTTTGGAACCTGTCAGCAAAACTTCTCGCCCGTCAACTTGAGAAAAATAAGCAGTTAAAAAACGCATTGCAGTTCCAGCATGATTAATATCAATAACTTTAGCTTTTGACGAAAGAGCAGCCTTCATTAACCTGCTATCCTCTGAATTAGACTTATTTTTAATTTCAAATCCTGAGATTAGTCCTTGCAATAATAGTAACCTATTTGTTTCACTTTTTGAACCCGTTATGCTTAGTTTGCCATTACATTTTTTTGTATTGTGCTTAATGTCAATCTGCATGAGTGATTTAAGATTTTAACTTAGGGTTGTTTTGGTGACGCCTGTGATCACGTGCAGTTTTTTTGTTTAACTTATTTTTAAAAGCTGAAGTAAGATCAACACCTGTTTGGTTAGCTAGACAAATTGTTACAAAAATTACATCCGCCAATTCTTCACCAAGATCTTTATGTTTATCTGAGTCTTTGTCTGACTGTTCTCCATATCGTCTAGAAATTATTCGTGCGACTTCTCCAACTTCCTCTGTTAGTTGTGCCATGTTTGTAAGCTCAGAAAAATAACGAACTCCATGAGATTTAATCCATTTATCTACTTCTTCTTGAGCCCCACTTAAGTCCATAGTCAAAAATAAGCATTATAGTTGGCATTCTAAAAATGTATTTCAATTGAATATTTGTTGAATATCATTTAAAGAATATACAATTGAACAACTTTTATGTTCTGGCTCGTTATGTGAATTAAAATGTAATGCCTGCATGCCTAATTTTAAAGCCCCCTGAATATCAGCCTCAAAACTATCACCTATCATTAATGATTTGTAAGGCGTAGAGCCAGAGGTTTTCATTGCAATTTCAAAAATTTTGGGATGTGGTTTTTTGTAACCTACTTTTTCTGCGGTAAAAATAAAATTGAAGTAAGGCTTTAATCCTGAATTTTTTATTTTAAACTTTTGTACTCTATCAAATCCATTTGTTATGATGTGTAATTTATAATTTCGTTCAAGATGTTTTAACAAATCGATAGCACCATCAAACAGGTGCGGAAACTTTGAGAGATTCTCGATATACATATACGATATATACTTTAGATCTTTAACTTTAATATTAATATTTAAAGAGTTGAATGTTTGGACTAACCTTTGTATTCGCAATTCTTTTTGACTAATTTTATTCTCTCTATAAAGCTTCCAGCAAATTTGATTTATGGGATTGTAATGAGCGAGAAAATCATCAATTTGTATCGAGTAATTTAATTTTTCAAATATCAATTTAAATGTGAGTGCAGAGTTTTTTTCAAAATCCCATAGTGTATGGTCTAAATCAAAAAAAATATCTGAAATTCGATTTGTACTAATCACTGATAAAATCTAAAAACCCTTTTTGTAATATATTACTTTTCAAACCAGGATCCAAAAAACCATTTGACAAAGCTAAAGTGAGAACTGAAGTGGATAAGGGTAGCTTTTCATAAACTCTAAGTAACTTTTCAAAGGGGAACGAATCATTTAAATATTTTAGTGATTTTTCTGTTGCGAAAATAGGAGTTAACTTAATTGAAAGTTGAATTTCTCTTGAAACATCATAAAAATAAAATGGGGTTGCAGTACCAGCACGAAAACCAATTCGATCCAAATAGCCCATGCTATAGTCATTTTTAAACTCGTTCTCTGAGAGCATTTCATAATCTTTTCTCAAATTAACAATACCATTACTTAGTCGAACATCAAAAATTGTTCTATTGGTCAATTTTTGGAAATCATTTTTTTCTCTTACGATTTGTTTTTTTGAATCAATTTGAGCTTTAATTGAAGTAAGTAAACCTAAAGAAAAAAAATCACCCGTTTTTTTAATAATTTTTCTGAATCTAAGATTAAATATTGAAGTAGTTGTTTGGTAAGAAGAACTGTGAGCAAAAAGAAAAAAGACAATTGGTTTTGTTGAACTCTTATTAAACCATTGTTTCCAAAAATCAAAAGTGTCAAATGGGTCATTTTTTATTCGGATCAATACTAAAATTTGGTTAATTAATTGTTTAAGATTTAACTTCAATACCGAAGAAATAAAGTCCTCTAAATTTTCGAGAAATGACCGATTAGAATATCTAAATGCTAAAGGGACTTCTAATAAAATTTTTTTAGATGGTTTATATTCGTCTTTCTTCAATATTTCTCGGAAATTTGAAGCTAATTGTTCTTGGAATTTTGATACCCACAAATCAATAATTGGTAATTCTAAAAAATTAAATTTCATTGAAATACTATGAGACGGATCAAAGTACCCCGAATTTGTTTTCAAATATGGTATACACTCTTCATAACGACAAAGAAGAAAAAAGCTTGCAGCAAATATGTCAAAAGGACAATTACATTCTACATCTGTTAAAAAAAAGATTGGAAGTTCATCCCAAAAATCAAGTTTTAACTTTTGAGGTGTTATTCCTTGCTCAAAGAGTAACAAATGTGATTTTATAAAAAATTCATCTCCTAAGGGTTTATTCGAATAACTAAGTTTTGGACCAGAATGCGCAACAAAAATTTCAACCTTAGTAGTTAGATCAAAATTGATCATTAGCATGTTTTCAAATATGTGTTTGAAAATATATTTTAATCGGGGAGTAATTTTATGAGTATAAACTAAAAACATCAAAAACTTTTAAATGATCTTCAAAAATAAAAGGTAAAAGTAATTTTTAAAAAAATTAAAATTTCCTAATATGTGATTTAATTATTTCCCAATCTATGCCACCAAAATTTCCAGAGCTCATAAAAACTAGTACATGTTTGTCATAATTTTTATCAATTAAAAAATTCATTAAAGCATTTTTATCTGTAAATAATTTTAGAGTTGGGTGATCGAAAGCTTTTTTAATATAATCCTCTGAAATCGGTCTTCTGTTTTTATTTTTTAAAACAACAGGATCATAAAAAATAATTGAATTACTTGTTTTTTTTAAAGTATCAGCATATTTTTTTAGGAACTCCAAATCTAAACTACTAAATGTGTGCAGCTCAAGACAAAATGTTATTTCATAATTAAGAAACTGTCTATCAATTGCATCCACGGTCGCTTTGACTTTACTTGGAGCGTGTGCAAAGTCATTAAAAAGAAATGAAGTTTTCCCTTTTGCTTGACATTCTAAACGTTTTGATGCACCTTTAAAACTTGGAATAGCTTCGTAAAAATCAGAAATATTAACACCCATTAATTGAGAAATCCACTGAGCTCCAGAAAGATTTAATAAATTATGACTCCCAAAAATTGATGTCGGAATTTCACCTTCTTCAGTCTCAAGATAAGTTGTAGTATTTTCAACGAAAAAATTGGGAGTACTATAGGGGATTTTCTTTATTGTATTTGAATTATTTTCGACCAATTCTTTAAGCAATTTATCTTCATTATTAAAAATCAAAACGCCACCAGGTTGAATCGAAGAAATAAAACTATTAAATTGTTTAACATAATCATCATAGTTTGGGTAGACGTTTATATGATCCCAAGCAATTCCACTAATTAATGCTATTTCAGGCTTGTACCACAAAAATTTTGGCTTTCTGTCAATAGGTGAGGATAAATATTCATCGCCTTCAATTAAAATAAAATTATTTTTTTCTGAAATTTCAATTGTTCTATTAATATTTATTTGAGGAGCTCCAACCATGAAGTCAATATCAATAGCATGGTATTTTAGAACATGGATAATCATAGAGGTAATAGTTGTTTTACCATGACTACCAGCTATTACTACTTTTGTTTTATTCTTTGATATTTCTGATAAAAATTCCGGATAAGATTGAATATTTAATCCTAAATCTTGTGCTTTTAATAATTCAGGATTGTCTTTTTTAGAGTGCATACCTAAAATTACAATGTCAATTTCTGAATCTATTTTCTTAGGAAACCAACCCAACCTTGGTGGTAGCAATCCAGTGTTTCTTAAATTACTTTTCGAAGGCTCAAAAATTATATCGTCGCTTCCACTAACTTTATGTCCGAGTCGATGCATAGCGATAGCTAAACTATGCATTGCACTTCCGCCTATTGCTACAAAATGTAAATTCATTGTTGGATCAATCCATTAATTAAACTCGAAATAGAAGGATAGTCATTTTCATATGGTTTGAGTTTTGAAATAAAAATTTCCATACGCGCTTTGTCACCTTTCATTTTTTCTAATTTCGCAATATGGTAATAAACCCAGGGTAAAGGAATTGAATCCCGAAGAACATGTCTTTCTCCATAGAATGAAAGTGCAAAAATACCCCACTCTGGATCTAATTCATAGTCAGATGCAATTCTTCCTATATCATAAGATAAATTTCTTCTGCTCTTTTTTAAATAAATTAAAAAAGAATCAGAACAACTGTTAAAGGTTGATAATAAAATATGAAATAATTTATTGTAAGTTTTATCTGCTTCTAGAATATCGTTAGTTTTTTCATAAAAAAGTCCCTCAGCAATAAGGCCCTCAATTGGATCTAACTCTTTGATTCTATAAATGTAACTTTTCGCTTCGTCAATACTTCCCCCAAAAATTGATGGTATTGACACAAGCACATCAACTTGTGCAATTAAAAAAAGTATATTTTTCGGTTCGAGATTTACTGCTTCCTGAAAAGCTCTCTTCATAATTTTGATATATTTTGTTGATGAAAATATTGATACTTCTAGCGATCTATATCCTGAAGCAGCACCAAGTAAAAAAAAGTATTTTGAATTTGGTTTTATTTTTAAACTCATTTGTAAAAATTTTATTGAGTTTTCCCAATCTTTATGTGTAAAAGACAGTTCTGCAATGGAATCTATCAGCTTTTTATTTTTTGTTTTATTGTAAGATATTTTTAAATTGTTTAGTGTATTCTGATAATTATTATCTGATTTAAATAAATAAAATACTTTGGGTGTTGAGTCTTGGGATCGCACAAAACTTATAAAAAAAAGAAATAAGAAAACTTTAATTTTTCTATTCATATTTTTTATTTAAAACTTTCCAAAGAAGGTCTTTTAGTTCATTTAAATTTTGTCGAGTAATACTCGATACAATTAGATAAGGAATATCTTTAAATATTGATTTCATTTCTTGAGCATACTCATTCTCTAGTTCAGAGTCAAGAAGATCGGACTTAGAAAGAATAACTACGTAATCTTTGTGCAGTAGTTCCGCATTGTAAGTCTTAAGTTCGTTTAAAAGAATACTATATTCTTCTTTAAGGTTTTTTGTATCAGACGGAATAACAAAAAGCAAAATAGAGTTTCTCTCAATATGTCTGAGAAAATAATGTCCCAAACCTTTTCCGCTTGAGGCCCCTTTAATAATTCCTGGAATATCAGCTATTACGAAAGATTGAAAATTGTAATTTTCAACAATCCCCAGATTTGGTTTTAGTGTAGTAAATTCATAATCTGCAATTTTTGGTTTGGCAGAAGTTAAAGAAGCAAGAAGTGTAGATTTTCCAGCATTTGGTAAACCTACCAAACCTACATCCGCAAGTAATTTTAATTCTAAAGTAATCTGTAAACTCTTCCCTTCCAAACCGGGTTGAGCATATCGTGGAGTTTGTCTCACAGAAGACTTAAAATGCCAATTTCCTTGTCCTCCTAGACCACCTTCAAGAAGAATCTTTTCTTGGTCATTATCCGTTATTTCAAAAATAATTTGATTAGTTTTTGTATCTCTTAAAACAGTACCTATAGGAACCTCAATAATACAATCATCCCCTTGTGACCCACTTTTTCTATTTTTGCTACCATGCTCTCCATTACCTGCCGAAAAATGTTTTTTAAATTTAAATTGATAGAGTGTCCACATTTGTTGATTAGCACGTATTATAACATGACCTCCTCGGCCACCATCTCCTCCATCTGGCCCTCCTTTATCAATATATTTTTCTCTATGTAAATGGGTTGAGCCTTTGCCTCCATTTCCCGAGCGAACAAATAGCTTTACATAATCAACAAAATTACCCTCAGTCATTTTTAGATTTATAAACTGTCTATAACCTTAACTAAACGATGGGTTATAATATCTATACTGCCAATACCATTAACAGAATAAAATTTATTTTGGCCGTAGTAATATGCCTTTAATGGAGCTGTTTTCTTATTGTATTCTTTGAAACGATTTATAATTTTTGATTCATTTTGATCATCAATTCTTCCACTTGATTTCCCACGCTCTAATAGTCTTTTTATGAGAACATTATCTTCGACTTCCAATGAAATTGTTGCATTGATTTCCATTTTGTTATTTTCTAAAAAATTGTCTAAAGCTTCAGCTTGAGATTTAGTCCTAGGAAATCCATCAAATAGAAATCCTTTTGTATTTGTGTTTCTCTTTACTTCTTCTTCTAACATTTTAATAGTTACTTGGTCTGGAACTAAATCTCCCTTATCCAAAAATGATTTTGCCAATTTCCCTAATTCAGTTTTATTCTTGATATTGTAACGAAATAAATCTCCCGTAGAAATATGGACCAGACTGTATTTTATTTTTAGAAAATTAGCTTGTGTCCCTTTTCCGGCACCAGGCTTTCCAAATAAAACTATATTGATCATAAAGACAATTTTGCTTAAATATACCTATTTTGCTTGGCTTTTTTCCTATCCAAAAAACTTATCCGTATTTTTACCAAAAGTAGATGATGAGTTTCTTTTCAGGAAAGCAAAAAATTGGAATTTTAGGAGGTGGACAGTTGGGTAAAATGCTACTTAATATCACAACTAAATGGGATATATATACAAAAGTAATGGACCCGAATATAGAAGCACCTTCTAAAATATCATGCAACGAATTTGTTAAAGGAGATTTAATGGACTATCAGGATGTATATAGATTCGGTAAAAGTGTTGATATTCTTACAATCGAAATAGAAAATGTAAACACACACGCGCTCAGTGATTTAGAAAAAGAAGGAATAAAAGTATATCCTCAACCAAATATCATTAAAACTATTCAGAATAAATGTAGTCAAAAGGAATTTTACAAGAAAAATAAAATTCCAACTGCTCAGTTTAAATTATTTGATTCAAAAGATCAGTTAAAAGATGAAGTTGCTCGTGGTCTTGTTTCTTTTCCATTTGTTTGGAAATCTGAATCAATGGGATATGACGGATTTGGAGTAAAAATTGTCAGGTCAAATCAAGACCTTGAGCGAGTGAGTTCAGGAACCTGTCTTATTGAAGAGTTAGTAAATATTGACAAAGAGTTAGGAATTATTGTATGTAGAAGTCCTAAGGGTGAAACTAAATTTTATCCATGTGTTGAAATGGAATTTCATCCTCAAGCAAATCAAGTAGAATATGTTTTATGCCCAGCTAGAATTTCAAAAAGCGTATCTAAAAAAGCTGAAAAAATCGCACTTGCAGTTTCTAAGTCATTTAGTCATGTAGGATTACTAGCTGTTGAATTATTCCTGACTTCTGATGGAGATATATTAGTAAATGAAGTGGCTCCAAGGCCCCACAATAGTGGTCACTACACTATTGAAGGGGCATACACATCCCAGTTTGAACAACACATTAGAGGAATTCTTGACTTACCACTCGGAGAAACTTCGAACAAAGTAGCAGGTGTAATGGTGAATTTAGTCGGGAAAAAGGGTTATTCTGGACTGGTAAAATTCAAAAATATTGAACACATTTTAGCTATTGAGGGAGTAAATCCCCACATTTATGGAAAGAAAAAAACACGACCCTTCAGAAAAATGGGACATATAACAGTTATTAATAAGGATTTAAATACAGCTCGTATGATCGCGGAAGAAGTAAAACAGACAATCGAAGTAATCACAAAATAATATGACAAAAGTTAGTATAATTATGGGGAGTCAATCAGACCTACCTGTGATGAATGAAGCAATAGAAATTCTTAATGAATTCAAAATAGAAGTTGAAGTAGATATAGTCTCAGCTCATCGGACGCCTGAAAAAATGTCATTATTTGGAAGTCAGGCACACAAAAGGGGTATCAAGGTTATCATAGCTGGAGCTGGAGGCGCAGCACATTTACCTGGTATGATAGCATCCCTATCACCTGTTCCTGTTATTGGAGTACCGATTAAATCAAAAAATTCATTAGATGGATGGGACTCAATTCTATCAATATTACAAATGCCTGGCGGTGTACCCGTTGCAACTGTTGCTTTAAACGGAGCTAAAAATGCTGGCATTCTTGCCGTACAAATACTAGGAATCGAAAATCAGGAAATTCAAAAGAAAATATTAAAGTATAAAAACAGTTTGAAAGAAAAGGTTATTAAAAGTGGAAGAGAAATTAAAAACAATAAGACCAAGTAATCCTTTACTACAGCATTTCAAAACTAATTTTGAGTCAATTCCTTTCGATAAAATTAAACCGAAAGATTTTATTCCAGCTATCATAAAAGGTATAAGCCAAGCTCTAGATAATATTAATCTAATTTGTACCAATGCTGATAAACCAACTTTTGAAAATACAAACCTAGCACTAGAGTCATGTGGAAGTATTTTAGGAAGAAATACCTCTATATTATTCAACTTGAATAGTGCAGAAACAAATGACGAAATTCAACTTATTACCAGCCAAGCTGCTCCATTGTTAACTAAATTTCAAAACGATATTAATCTTAATGAAGTTTTGTTTGATAGAATTCGCTATGTATATGAAAACACCGATGAAACAAATTTAAATACCGAACAAAAAACTCTCCTAGAAAAACAATACAAGGGTTTTGTTAGAAATGGAGCATTACTTGATAAAAAAGAGAAGAAAAAACTACGGATAATCGATGCCAAATTGGCTAAATTATCTTTGTCTTTTGGTCAAAATGTTTTAGCAGAAACACAAGCATATGAACTGCATATTAGAGACAAAAAAAAACTCAGAGGTTTACCCGAGTCACTTATTGAAATGGCAAAATCAATAGCCGAAAAAAAACGAAAGAAAGGATGGATTATTACTCTTGATTATCCAATGTATATTCCTTTTACAAAATATTCAGAGGAAAGAGAACTTAGAAAAGAAATTACACTTGCTTTTGGGAAAAGAGGTTATCAAAAAAATAAAAACAACAATACTGAGATTATTAAACAAATAACTTTACTCAGAAAAGAAAGAGCAAAACTCTTGGGATACGATTCACATGCTGACTTTATTTTGGAGGAGAGAATGGCTAGTTCTGTTTTAGAAGTAAAAAAATTTTTAGATGGCTTAGCAAATAAAGCATTTCCTGCCGCAGAAAAAGAATGGGATACTATAAATACTTTCGCTAAAAATAAATTAAACTTAAAAAAACTTGAAAAATGGGATATTGCCTTTGTAAGCGAAAAAATCAAAAAAGTTAAACTTGACTTTGATGAACAGGAATTAAAACCTTTTTTTTCTATTGACAATGTTTTAAAAGGATTATTTGAAATTGTTGAAAAACTTTATGACCTCAAGTTTAAGGAAAATTATGATATTCAAAGATATAATAAAGAGATTCGAGTGTTTGAAGTTTACAAAAAAGGTTTGTTCTATGCACTACTGTATGCAGACTTTTTCCCAAGACCAGGAAAAAGGGATGGAGCATGGATGACGAGTTTTCGTTCTCAGAAAAAAAACCAAAGACCACATGTGTCAATTGTTTGTAATTTTTCGAGACCTACAAAAACCAAGCCTTCACTATTAACATTTCAAGAGGTTACTACATTATTTCATGAATTTGGACACGCACTTCATGGAATTTTGGCTAATACAAACTATAGTAGTTTGAGTGGCACAAATGTTTATTGGGACTTTGTTGAACTTCCAAGTCAAATAATGGAAAACTGGTGTTATGAAAAAGAAGCACTTTTAATTTATGCAAAACATTACAAGACTGGAAAAGTCTTGCCTCAAAAATTTATTGAAAAGATAAAGAAAATTAAAAATTTTCAACAAGGCCTAAATACATTAAGACAATTAAGTTTGGGATATCTCGATATGTCCTATCATACAAAAAACTCTGATAAGATTAAAAGTGTAAAAAAACATGAAAAAAGTTTAATTGAGAAATTTCAATTCACAAAAGATATTGATGAAAATTGTTTAAGCACTTCCTTTTCTCATATTTTCCAAGGAGGATATGCAGCAGGATATTATAGCTATAAATGGGCAGAAGTTTTAGAAGCACATGCATTTGAACTTTTTATGGAAAATGGAATTTTTGACAAAAAAACCTCAGCCAAGTTTCACGATAATATACTTTCAAAAGGAGGAACTGAACACCCTATGATTTTATATAAAAAGTTTAGAGGTAAAGTGCCTAATTCGTCAGCACTTTTGAAAAGAGCTGGATTGATTTAGTATATTAGGATTTTATTCTTATTTGATAAAAAATACTAAAAGTTAAATGTCATTAAATATACTTTTTACTACCAAGCGAGATATCCTCCTTTAAGATCATATATTTCTTTAAACCCAAGTGAATCAAAGATTTTGGAAGCTTTAGCACTTCTTCCTCCTGCAGAACAATAAAGAAGTACAGGTTTACTTTTATCAAGCTTTGAGATTTGTGATAAAAAATCCTTTGATTTAAAATTTATATTTTCTGCATTAGCAATAAAACCGTTACTATATTCATTTGGAGTTCTTACGTCTATTAATTGTACCTCTTTATTTAACAATATTTGAAAATCTTCTTTTTCTACAATATCAATATTAGAGTTTCTTTGTGAGCAAGATAAGAATATAAGTATTATTAATATTTTTTTCATTTTCTAATTTATTAAATTATTTAGTTAACATTTTCTCCACTGCTATAATACAATGGAGGGTATTTTAGATGATGATTAGTAATTTTTTGAAAGAAGTTAGCAAATTCAAGAATTTTTTCTTCCTGATACAAGTTGCCTAAAAAACTTATGCTAGTAGGATGATTTTCAGAATCAAAACCCGTCGGTACACAGACGACTGGATGGCCTGTTAAATTTGTAATCATTAATTGGTTTCCACCTGAAGTTGGACTAATTAAGACATCAATATCTTCCATTATCGAATGCATCTCTTCGATTAATTTAGATCTAAATCTATTTGCTTGTATATATTCAACAGCCGGAATAAAGCGTGATTGTCTTAGGCTATTAGCTCTAGATTTCTGATTTTGTTGAACCATATTATCTACTTTACCACTTCTAACTAATTCATCAAAATGTGCTCCTGATTCAGATCTTAAGATTATATCAAAAACCTTAAAAGGGTAATTTTTTGGTAGATTTATTGGCAACAGACTTATCCCATTTTGTTTTAATAATTTGATTACATCGCGAATGTTGTCCCCACTATCTGTTGTATCTTTTTCAATTAAATCCTTCAAATATCCAATTTTATATTTCTCAGGTTTTGATTTTATATTAAAAAAATAAGAAGCATCAACAGATGTAGGATCTAAAGGATCTTTGCCGTAAATAGCTTCAAAAACGATAGCACACCCTATAGCGGAGCGACACATTGGTCCAACTTTATCCATAGACCAAGAAAGGCTCATTACTCCATTTCTGCTTACTCTCCCATAGGTGGGTCTTAATCCAGTTATACCATTACGGGTACTTGGTGAAACTATAGAGCCAAGGGTCTCTGTTCCAATTGAAAATCCTACCAATCCAGCTGCAGTTGCAGATCCCGAACCAGCAGAGGAACCACTTGCCCCTTGTTTGGGATCCCAAGGATTTCGCGTCATCCCTCCAAACCAAACATCTCCTCTTGCTAATGAACCAGAAACTAATTTAGCTACAAGTACAGCCCCTGATCTCTCTAGCTCCCTAGCAATTGTTGCGGTTTTGTTAATTCTTTGATTTTTATACGGATAAGCACCCCAAGTTGTAGGATAACCCTCTACTGAAATAAGATCCTTCAAGCCATAAGGTATTCCGTGTAATGGCCCCAATATAGTTCCATTTTTAAGAAGACTATCGGCTCTTTTTGCTTGCTTAAGGGCTAAGTCTTCCGTTAAATTTATTACACAAAAAAGAGAAGAGTTGTGCTGCTTAAGTCTTTTTATGTATAGTTTAGTTAGTTCTAAGGATGTTATCTTTTTAGACTTAATAAGAGCATGAAGTTGTGGTACTGTATAAAACGCTATCTCATTCAAATTTTTTGGAAGTCTTACTTTTTCAATAGTGCCAAAATTTGATTTTATTTCTCTGCTTTTTGGTATTTTAAATTTAATTGGATGTGGATTAAACAATAGGCTAGGTATTTGATCGTAGCTCAATGAAAAATTTCTCATGCTGTCATATCCAGCTCTGTTACGCTGTAAATACGGATATAATGTATCCAACTTCTTTTTATTAAAGTTAACACCTATTAAGGATTGACTTTTTTTTATATCCCTTTTAGAAAAGAATTTATCTCCTGCAGATTTACAGGAAAGTAAAATAAAAATTATAATTAATAAGCAACAACGTTTTTGAATAAAAGAAAGATTATAAAACAATTATTTTCAAATTTTACATAGTCATATTAAAGTTAAGTAAATAGTAAATAACACTCCAAAAAATAGGTATTGATTCAACCCAAAAACTAGTTAGATATTTTGAATGCCCAGGAGTGACTATGTAAAGCAACAAGATTAATGATAAAAAACTAATGGCGGAACTTAAACTAAATGCAGAAAAAACTCCAAATGAAAAAAATGTAAAAATTAGATTTATTATCAAAAGAAGATAGCCCAATAATTTTACATTATATATTCCCAAAATTTGAGCTATAGTCAAAGCATTAGGTTGATCCTGGTCTAAATCCCTAATTTCAAATGGTATCGTAGCAACGAAAATATAAATTCCTTGAATCATTAAAAGCTGAAAAAATAAATCAATATCAAATTTTTGAGCCATCGAAATTGGAACTCCAACAACAAGTGATAACCAGCCAATAACTACAAGAAAAATTTTAAAACCCTTAACGTCTCTTAAATTTTTATTGTTCTTCAAAGGGATAGTGTATAATAGTACTATGATAGCTCCAAAAAAAACAAAAATTTTTGTTGCAAGTTTTAAGTTAAAAAATTGTTGAGCAGCTAATAAAATGCATCCTATCGATATAAATAAAATAAGTTTTAAGCGAAAATTTTTTTTTTATTTAAAAAGACAGGAAAAAACTTTATGAAATTATATGAAAAACAGGCGCAACAAAAAATAAATATTAACAATAAAGGAGTTGCGTTTTTATAACTTAGAGCAATAGATAAGTAGGATAATGAAACAACTGATAAGCCTACGTGAATACTGGAGTTTATATAAAAATCAAAAAGCTTTTTTAGAAAATTTTTCACACGCAAATATCGAAACTTTCAAACAAGTCAAATAATTTTTCATAAAATTTTTAAAATAAGAAAAAATCCATCTTTAAAATGTTGCATGGAAAATGTAAATTTACTGATGAAAAAGATGATATATGAAAAGAGAAATGTTTGTAAATAGACATTTGGGTCCAGATGAAAATCAAATAAAAAAAATTCTATCTAAAATTGGATTAAAATCAATTGAAAATCTTCTCGATGAAACAATACCAGATTCAATACGTTTAAAAAAACCATTAGATTTACCAGAAGGAATAAGTGAAGCAGAATTTACAAAACACATCAATTCTTTAGGAAGAGATAACAATGTATTTAAGACATATATTGGGTTGGGGTACCATGATACAGTAACTCCCGCAGTTATTCAGAGAAACATTCTTGAAAATCCAAGCTGGTATACTGCTTACACTCCATATCAAGCAGAAATTGCTCAAGGTAGATTAGAGGCTCTGTTTAATTTTCAAACTATTATATGTGAATTAACCGGAATGGAACTAGCTAACGCATCGCTTTTAGATGAAAGTACAGCTGCAGCAGAAGCCATGACAATGCTTTTTGGATCGCAAACTAAAGAACAAAAAAAACACGAGGCTTTTAAATTTTTTGTAGATGAAAACGTACTACCCCAGACACTTTCAGTATTAAAAACAAGGAGTGTTCCACTAGGAATAAACCTTGTAGTTGGTGATGCTAATAAATTTGAATATGACTCTACTTTTTTTGGCTCACTATTTCAATACCCCGGAGCAAAAGGAGAAATTCCAAATCTAAAGAGTTGGATTAACAACGCGAAAGATAATCATGTTTGCTCAGTTGTTGCTGCTGACATAATGAGTCTTGTACTGCTAGAAAGTCCTGGTACATTTGGAGCAGATGTTGTGGTTGGTACGACACAAAGATTTGGGATTCCGATGGGTTATGGTGGCCCCCACGCAGCTTTTTTTGCAACTCGTGATAAGTATAAACGAAATATACCTGGAAGAATTATAGGTAAAACAAAAGACCTTAATGAAAATCCAGCTTTACGCATGGCACTGCAAACCAGAGAACAACATATAAAAAGAGATCGTGCTACCTCAAATATATGTACTGCACAAGTTCTTTTAGCTGTTATGGCAGGAATGTATGTCGTTTATCATGGTCCCAAGGGTTTATACAATATTTCCAACTCAATACATCAAAAAGCTGTTGATCTAAACTTAAAACTTTCCGAACTAGGGTTTAAACAAATAAATAAACATTTTTTTGATACACTACAAATTAAGACAAACGTTGTAAATATTAAAAAGAAAGCTGAGCTAAATAAGGTCAACTTTTATTATCCAGACAGGAATACGATTTGTATTTCGTTAAATGAAACTGTCACAGATGAAGATATTGATAAAATAGTATCAATATTTAAAAGTTCATCTAACTCTATTAAAAAAATTAGTGAGTCAAAGACTGAAGAGAGTTATATTCCAAAATCACTAATTAAGTCAGGTGAAATTTTAACACATAAAATTTTCAACAGTTATCACTCTGAAACTGCGTTGATGAGATATATTAAATATTTAGAAAGAAAAGATTTATCTCTAAATCATTCGATGATTTCGCTAGGTTCATGCACAATGAAATTGAATGCTGCTGCAGAAATGCTACCACTTAGTGATTCAAATTGGGGTAGCATTCATCCCTTTGTACCCTCAGATCAAGTTATCGGGTATCAGAAAATGCTCAATGAATTAAAATTACAATTAACAAAAATCACTGGTTTTGCAGATACATCACTCCAACCAAACTCTGGAGCACAGGGAGAATATGCAGGATTAATGGTTATTCGTGCTTATCATAAGAATCAAAACCAAAAAAAACGAAATATTTGTTTGATACCAGCTTCAGCTCACGGAACAAATCCAGCTTCTGCAGTTATGGCTGGAATGGAAGTAGTGGTTATAAATACAGATTCAAAAGGAAATATTGATTGGAATGATATCAACGAAAAAGCAAAAATTCACAAGGACAGTTTAGCAGCTTTGATGATAACCTATCCAAGTACTCATGGAGTTTTTGAAACCAGAATCAAAGATATAACACAACTTATTCACGATTGTGGTGGTCAAGTATATATGGATGGAGCTAATATGAATGCACAAGTAGGTTTGACAAGTCCTGCTCAAATTGGAGCTGACGTTTGCCACTTGAATCTACATAAAACTTTTGCAATTCCTCATGGTGGTGGAGGACCAGGAGTAGGCCCTATATCAGTTGCATCTCATCTGAAACCCTTTTTACCTGGAAATCCTATTGTAAAGACCGGAGGTTTAAATGCAATAACATCGATATCTGGAGCTCCATATGGATCCGCTTTAGCATGTCTCATTTCATATGGGTACATTAAAATGCTGGGTGGTGACGGACTTCGAAAAGCTACAGAGGTAGCAATTTTAAATGCAAACTATATTCAAAAACGCTTAGACGGAGCATATGATATTCTTTATTCAGGTGAAAAAGGCCGCTCTGCACATGAGCTAATTATTGACTGTAGACCATTTAAGAACAAAGGAATTGAAGTCGTTGATATTGCCAAACGTTTAATGGATTATGGCTTTCACGCACCAACAGTCTCTTTTCCTGTAGCAGGAACTATGATGATAGAACCAACTGAAAGTGAAAATCTAGAAGAAATAGATCGCTTTTGTGATGCAATGATTTCTATTAGGATGGAAATTGCCTCAGACAATGAAAATGATACTGCTATATTAAAAAATGCACCTCATACCCTTGAAATGGTTACTTCAGATGTTTGGGAATTTCCATATTCAAGGCAAAAAGCTGCATTTCCTTTAGAGTTTGTTTCTAAAAATAAATTTTGGCCCTCTGTTAGACGCGTTGATGAAGCTTATGGCGATCGTAATCTAGTTTGTACATGTGACCCCATAGAGTCATATATAGGCGTCTCATTATCAGATATTTAAATTTTTATATAAAAATTTAATTTAATACTTTAAAAGTCTTAGACTTCGTAGCACTTTCAAGATCTTACACATTTTGGCTCTTTATTGAATTACTTTTGTGTAACTATCATGAACATAAAAATTACAGGTACTGGCAGTGTAATCCCTTCAAAAGTAGAGCAAAATAAAAGTTTTTCTAATCACCTATTTTTCGACAGTAATGGTGAGTCAATAAAAAATTCGAACGAGGTAATTATTGAGAAGTTTAAGTCAATTACAGGCATCGAACAAAGGAGATATATTGAAGATAACCAAACTGTGACTGACATTGCCATTGAAGCAGCCAACAAATCAATTGATAATGCTAAAATTAATCGTGAATCAATTGATTATATAATAGTTGCGCATAATGTAGGGGACATAACTTTTGAATCAAATCAAATAGATACTCTCCCATGTCTCGCATCAAAGGTAAAAGCTGGATTGGAAATTAAAAATCCAAACTGTGTTGCTTATGATATTTTATTTGGTTGTCCTGGATGGGTTGAAGGTGTTATACAAGCAACAGCATTTATTAAGGCGGGAATGGCTAAAAAATGTCTTGTAATAGGTGCAGACACTTTATCAAGGGTGTTGGATCACACAGACAGAGACTCCATGATATATGCTGACGGTGCAGGAGCAACAATAATTGAAAAATCAAGTGAGCAAGGAGGAATATTATCTCATAAAACAGTAACGTATACAAGTGAAGGTGAAGCAGATTTCATATTCTATGGAACTGCAAATAATAAAGTTGGGGATTCAAAATATATTAAAATGCAGGGTAGAAAAGTTTATGAATTTGCCTTGAGTAAAGTTCCATTAGCACTAAAAAGTTGTTTGGAATCATCGGGAAGAGCAATAAGCGAGCTAAAAAAAATATTTTTACACCAAGCGAACTTAAAAATGGATGAAGCTATAATTAAAAGATTTTATGGTCTTTACAACAAAAAAATGCCAAAAAATATATTGCCAATGAATATTCAAGAGTTTGGAAATAGTTCTGTAGCTACAGTACCTACTTTATTCGATCTAGTAATAAATAGAAACTATTGCGGACATAGCTTAAGGAAAAATGATCTAATACTTTTTGCTTCAGTTGGTGCGGGAATGAACATAAACGCAATTACCTATCAAATGTAGTTTAGTGTTTAAATTCAATTTCTTTTAATTTAAGTTTTTGCTTAAAATTAATAACTTTGATAGGGTATGAGAGTCATTTCAAACATAGGAAAATATTTCTTGATGCTTCAAAATGTGTTTGGAAAATTCACTAAATGGAAAGTACTCAGACAGCTTATATTTAAGGATATAGAATCTTTAATAATCGGATCACTTGGTATTGTTTCATTTATATCGTTTTTCGTTGGAGGTGTTGTTTCAATTCAAACAGCTTTAAATCTTGAAAATCCGTTTTTACCAAAAGACCTAATCGGTTTTGCTACTCGGCAGTCGATAATTTTGGAATTTGCCCCAACTTTTATTTCAATTATAATGGCCGGAAAAGTTGGTTCTTATATCACCTCAAGTATCGGAACCATGAAAGTAACAGAACAAATTGATGCACTTGAAGTAATGGGAATCAATACATATAACTACCTTATCTTCCCAAAAATTATCGCGCTTTTACTTTATCCTTTGGTGATATGCATATCCATGTTCTTAGGAATTTTTGGTGGTTACATAGCATGTGTTTATGGTGGTTTTTCAACCAGCGGTGAATTTATTCAAGGTATACAATTAGATTTTACACCTTTCCATGTTACTTATGCATTCATAAAAACTGCTTTTTTTTCATTCATTCTTGCAACAATTCCTTCATTTCATGGATATTTTATGACAGGAGGAGCTTTAGAAGTTGGAAAGGCTAGTACGGTCTCATTTGTTTGGACTAGTGTAGTGATTATTTTGCTTAATTACCTTATAACTCAACTTCTATTAACATAAATGATAAAGGTAAAAAACATATCCAAAGAGTTTGACGGATCCCCTATTCTAAAGGGGATATCTACATTTTTTGAGAAAGGAAAAACCAATTTAATAATTGGACAAAGTGGATCTGGAAAAACAGTTTTCTTAAAATGTTTGTTGGGTCTTTTTGAAACTAACTCAGGGCAAATCTTTTTTGAAAACAGTCCCATAAATCTAATGACTACAAAAGAGCGTACTGTACTTAGACAAGAGATAGGAATGGTTTTTCAGGGTAGTGCGTTATTTGATTCAATGACAGTTGAGGAAAATATAATGTTTCCCATGCAAATGTTTACAAAAAAAGATGATGATGAAGTACGTGAACGAGCTAATCAAGCTATTAAAAGAGTTAACTTGATTAATGCTAATGAAAAGTATCCTGATGAAATATCTGGAGGAATGAAAAAAAGAGTTGCTATAGCAAGGTCTATAGTTATGAATCCCAAATATCTTTTTTGTGATGAGCCGAATTCTGGCTTGGATCCTAAAACAGCAATTCTTATAGACAATTTAATTCAAGAAATTACTGAAGAGTATAACATAACGACTGTAATTAATACTCATGATATGAATTCCGTAATGGAAATTGGAGAAAAAATAGTTTTTTTACTAAATGGAAAAAAAGCTTGGGAGGGATCAAATAAAGATATTTTCAATACCGATAATGAAGCTGTTTCAAACTTTGTATACTCTTCAGATTTATTTAAAAAAGTGAGAAAAATGTATCTGGAAAAAAAATAAGTCATAAACTTGGTATTACCTCAGCTTGAGGACTAAAAAGATAAATTCTATTAGAACTCACTTCTCTGCATTCATAAAGTTTTCTTCGCTTATTCAATTTAATGAACTTTCTACCGCCCTTTATTCTAAAGCTTTGACCTTTTTCTATTTCAAGAATGAGTGAGTAATTTCCTTTTTTATCGTATTTTCTTAATGCCATAAAAAGATTTAAATCTCTATCTGTACTTGCTTTTGGGTTTTTCATGTAATGTGCTAAACATCTGCATATTTGATCTGGGAAAATTTGTTTATTTAAAAATGGAAGTAATATTTTTCTGTATGCTAACTTCCATTCTGGTCCATGAGGTTTTGATATACTCGAGTATTTCTTAAAAACAATATAGTGTGCTATTTCATGAAGTAAGGTGATCAAAAAGCGATATGGGTTTGTTGACTCGTTTATTGTGATAAAAAAGTCGCCATTTGCTTTTTTTCTGAAGTCTCCGTGTTTGGAAATTCTTTTTTTTGTTACTCTTATAATTACGGGCTCTGATTCTAAGAGCTTTATTACTTTTTTTTTTGACTTTCCTGGAATTAATTGAAACAAATGCTGCATAAGATACCTCCCTAAGGTGTTGACGACGAAACAGGTAAAATTTTACCATTAAAATATTTATGTCCAGTCAAAGCAAAATCCAATACAAAGTCTGCAATTTCTTTTGCTGATATGGGGGCTTTAAGACCAGGAAAAGCTTCTTCCAACATTTCAGTTTGAACGGCTCCAAAGGCAAGAGCATTGAATGATGGTCCTTTTTCTTTGTATTCTTCAGCTAATAATTCAGTTAAAATATTTACAGCTCCCTTGCTGCTACTGTAGGCACTTAACCCATCAAATTTTGCAGCTCCATTAATTCCACCCATACTGGTTATATTAACAATATGTCCTTTGCTATCGATTATTGGCAAAACCTTACGTGTAATTGAAGACAGTCCAAAAACATTAACTTGAAAAATATATTCAAACTCTTTTTTTGAAATTTTTTCGAAGGGTTTATTTAAAAATGCACCTGCATTATTTATAAGTGCATCTACTTGCAATCCTTCGTTTTTAATTTCATTGCAAAATTTATCAATAGAGTTTTCATAAACTAAATCGACTTCTCGCGGATATAAGAAGGAGCTTTCTTTGAGTGCTTTTATATTTCTTGAAATAGAATACACTCTGTGGCCTTTTTTTTCTGCAATTTTTACGATTTCGTGACCAATTCCTCTACTAGCCCCTGTTACGATTATAGTTTTTGACATTTTAATTTACATAATGATCAAACGAGAATATGCCATTATAAGATCATTTTTAATGGATTTTCAATATAATCTTTTAGCGTTTGTAAAAATTGAGCTCCCATAGCCCCATCAACTACTCTATGATCGCACGCTAAAGTTAGTTTTAAAGTATTCCCTACAACTATTTTATCATCTTTAACTACAGGTTTTTTTACTATTGCACCAACTGACAAAATTGCCCCATTGGGTTGATTAATGATAGATGTAAATTCTTGTATTCCAAACATTCCAAGATTAGAAATTGTAAATGTACTAGCATCCATTTCTTCAGGTTTCAATTTTTTCTCCCTAGCACGTAAAGCAAAGTCCTTAACTATGGATCCTATTTGAGGAAGATTTTGCTCATCAGCAAACTTAACAACCGGAACTAATAATCCTTCATCAACAGCTACTGCAACACCAATGTGCACGTGGTGATGTTGAGTTATTTGATCATCTTCCCATTTAGCATTTACTTCAGGATGGTGTTTTAGTGAAAGTGCACAGGCTTTGATTATAATGTCATTAAAAGATATTTTGGTGTCAGGTAAAGAATTAAACTGATTTCTAAAAGAAATAGTATTTTCCATATCAAACTCTACTCCAAGATAATAGTGAGGTGCAGAAAATTTAGAACTAGATAATCGCTTCGCGATTGTCTTTCTCATTTGAGAATTTGCAATCTTAGTAATAGATTCCGTACCAAGTGATGCATTAGGTTTTAAAAAGTTGCTCCCAAAAGCTTTTGATTTAAAGTTTTCTATATCACGTTTAATAATCCTTCCAAACTCCCCTGAGCCTTTCACAGAGTTTAAGTCAATCCCCTTTTCCTCAGCTAACTTTTTTGCTAAAGGAGAGGCAATAATTCTACCATTTGAATTTACTTTAGTTTCAATCAATTGAGGTTTAGATTCTTGCTCAAAAACGGGCAAATCATGTTCTGGTTCATCTTTATTTTCGATAGATTTTGACTCTGATACTTTGTCAGTAGTGTTTGTATTTCCTGTACCTAAAGATGAAATTACCTTTTTTATGTCAGTCCCTGATTTACCAATTATTGCTAACAAACTATCCACAGGAGCTGATTTACCCTCTTCAAGTCCTATATGTAAAAGTTCGCCTTGATAAAATGATTCGAATTCCATTGTTGCCTTATCAGTTTCAATTTCTGCTAATATATCGCCCTCATTGATCTGGTCGCCAACTTTTTTAAACCACTTAGCTACGGTTCCTTCTTCCATCGTATCACTTAACCTTGGCATATTTATTATTTCTACTTCGTCAGGAATGGCAATATTAGAATCATCTTCAGATTGAATGTCTATGTTTTCAGAAACTTTATCTATTGTTTCTTTTTCACTAAAATCTCCACTAATTATCTCAGATATATCTTCACCTTTTTCACCTATAACTGCTAGAAGAGTGTCTACTGGGGCTGTTCCTCCTTCCTGAATTCCAATATGGAGCAGCTCGCCCTCGTTAAAAGATTCGAATTCCATTGTCGCTTTATCAGTTTCAATTTCAGCCAATATATCACCTTCATTAATCTGGTCACCAACCTTTTTAAACCATTTCGCGACTGTACCTTCTTCCATCGTGTCACTTAACCTTGGCATATTTATTATTTCAGCCATAGACTATAATTTATGTTTTATAAATGGGTAATCATTTTCCTCATATACGGCATCGTACATCAAGCTCGTTTCTGGATAAGGAGAAGATTCAGCAAATTTTTCACACTCGCTTACGTGTTTTTTCACAGAAGCATCTATAGAATCTAATTGTTTTTGAGTTGCATATTTTTTTGTTAAAATAATGTCCTTTACTTGTGTTATTGGATCAATTTTTCTGTACTCCTCAACCTCATCTTTAGTGCGATAATGTTGTGCGTCTGACATAGAATGCCCACGGTATCTATATGTTTTCATTTCTAAAAACGAAGGCCCTCCACCTTTACGAGCAAGATTAATTGCTTTATCCATTGTTTTGGCAACTGCAACTGGATCCATACCATCACAAGGCTCGCAAGGCATATCGTATCCTAAACCTAGCTTCCAGATTTCTACGTGTGAAGCAGTGCGTGCTACTGACGTTCCCATAGCATATCCATTATTTTCTACAACAAAAACAACTGGAAGTTGCCAAAGTGTTGCTAGGTTTAATGTTTCGTGAAGAGACCCTTGCCGAACAGCTCCATCACCCATAAAGCATAAAGTTACATTATCACGATTGAAATATTTATCTCCGAAGGCCATCCCTGCTCCCAGAGGGATTTGACCTCCAACAATTCCGTGTCCACCATGGAACTTGTGTTCTTTTGAAAAAATGTGCATAGATCCACCAAGACCCTGTGACGTTCCCGTAGCTTTGCCATAAAGTTCTGCCATTACACGTTTTGGATCAACTCCCATGCCAATAGGTTGAACGTGATTTCGATATGCTGTAATCATTCTGTCTTTGCCTATTTCCATAGCATGAAGTGAGCCAGCAAGAACAGCTTCTTGTCCATTATATAAATGTAGAAAACCTCTCACTTTTTGTTGTATGTAAACTCCTGCAAGCTTGTCTTCAAACTTTCTCCAAAAAAGCATGTTTTCATACCAATCCAAATAAGTTTGCTTTGTAATTTTCTTCATAAAATCCTAATATCCATCCATTAATCAAATATAAAATTAATTAATTCTGGTTTAAATCAAGTAATTAATTATTTATATTATTCTGTTATTCTCCAATGTCGCTATTATCACTATTCTGATTAGATTCTTGAGAAGAAGTTTGGTCTAGATTAATTGATAGAGAAAAACGAATCGTATTTTCCAGGGGATTCCTAACTCGAGAAGTTGAAAATAAATAAGAAAGATCTATTTTAAAAAAATTGAGATTAAATCCAGCTCCCATCGTTAAATATCTTCTTGAACCTTTATTTTGGCTTTCATTGAAAAACCCTGTTCTTATTGACAGAGAATCTTGAAAGCAGTATTCTAATCCAAACGCCATTGTTATCTCACTTAATTCCTCGGATAAACCACCCGGTGCATCAGAAAAAGATCTGAAAATTCCATTTATAAAGTCTATATCTGGTTGCTTATACCCTAATAGATTTTGATTTGAGTCATAAATTGCAACTGGCGTTGGTACTAAAAGTTTACTGAATTCAGTGTAGAAACCTAATATGTTGTCATCATCAAATAAAATATCAAGTCCTGCACCTAGTCTCAAGTTTGTTGGAATAAAGCTTTTTTGAGTTCCTGATTCATAATTCAATCTTGGTCCGATGTTAGATATATTTATTCCTGACCTGATCAATGCAGAATTTGAACTCATTTTAAAAATTTCACTCTGGTAAAAAGCAGATATATCTATTCCTAATGAGCTTGCTGATGAGGTGTCTGCGTCAACAGCAACTTTTAAATCTGAATAAATAAAACGTCCTGCTACCGACATAGAAAATTCATTACTTAATTTTAGTGCATACGATAAATCTAGTGTTAATTCAGATGGTCGCTCAATACCTTGATCTACTATCGAACCAGCGATAAACTCATTAAATTGAATCTCACCAAGACTAAAATATCTTAGTCCAGTTGCCCACGAACTTCTATCATCAATTTTTTTAAAAAAAAGTATATTCCCAAGAAAAATATCATCAACTAACTTGCTTAGATAGGGAGTATAACTGAGTCCAATGCCTTTTTCGTTTGATACAAAAGCATATTTTGCTGGATTCCAATATTGGGAGTAGTTGTCAGCCGATGTCGCTACTCCTAATTCTCCCATTCCTGCTGCACGTGCGTCAGCTGTTATCATAATGAAAGGAACACCTGTGGTGACTACACGATTGGAATTTTGGGAAAAATTTTTATGTCTTCCAATACAAAATGTAAATAATAAAAATAAAACAAATCTCATGCCTTAAATTTCCCTTTAAAAACGAAATTTTTCCTAAAATCTTGTACAACGGTTGGAAAAAGTAGGGTAATGTTAAAAGTGAAAGCAATATTTTAAAAGATTAGTCGTTATTCTGTTAAAACATATTATGATTTCTGTAAATAAACCAAATTTGATTATTTGTATATTGCAGATCGATTTTATTAATTTATACTAAATATGAACTTTAGTAATTTTAAACAACTTTTTTTAATAATTCTAGGAGGCTCATTCGTCGCTAGTTGTGGTGGAGGAAATACATCACGAGGCACTGGTTGGGATATAAACTCAAAAAAAGGTGGATTTCAATATAATACTGAATTTAATGACCAAGAAACTGGTCCAGGTCTAGTTTTCATAGAGGGTGGCACTTACACAAAAGGGCAAGTACAAGACGATGTTATGCATGATTGGAACAATTCACCGACAAAACAACATGTTATGTCATTTTATATTGATGAAACTGAGGTTACGAATCTAATGTATATGGAATACCTTGATTGGTTGGAATTTGTTTTTCCTACACAAGAGCCCCGTTACAGACAAATATATGAAGGAGCACTACCAGACACATTAGTGTGGAGGAGTCAGTTAGGTTATGTTGAAGAATTAACAACTAATTACCTTCGTCATCCTGCTTATGCGGAATATCCTGTTGTAGGTGTTAATTGGCTTCAAGCTGTTCAGTTTGCAGAATGGAGAACAGATAGGGTAAACGAATTTATTCTTGAGCGAGAAGCTTTTGTTCAAAAAGATGTCAGGTATAATGAGGTTGAAACTAACAGTACTTTCAATACCAACGCTTATCTTAAAAGGCCGGAAACAGCTTATGCAGGAAAAATGGATAGTTTAGTTGGAAAAAGAGGTGAAGAAAAAAAGGGAGACTCAATTGTTAAAGTTTATGCAGGCGTAGAAAAAGGTGTTCTTTTACCATCATACAGATTACCAACCGAAGCTGAATGGGAGTATGCCGCTCTGGCTCTTGTGGGGGATCGTGAATACAACAATTATAGAGGAAAAAAGAAATATCCTTGGTCAGGAGAGTATACTAGGTCAAGTGATCGAAGAACAGAAGGTGATCAACTAGCTAACTTCAAGCTCGGTAAAGGAGATTATGGTGGAATAGCGGGATGGTCAGATGACGGTGCAGATATTACTATTCAAGTAAAACAGTATCCCCCTAATGACTTTGGTGTTTATGATATGGCAGGGAATGTGGCAGAATGGGTTTCTGACGTATATAGACCGATTGTAGATGATGAAGCAAACGACTTTAATTACTACCGTGGTAATGTTTATACAAAATCTGTAATAGGTGAAGACGGCAAGGCTGTAATAATTGCGGCCGACCAATTAATATTTGATACCCTTCCCAATGGTAAGGTTTTACTTAAGCGTCTGCCAGGAGAACTTGAGCAAGTAGCCATCGACGAGAATGAAACATTTTTAAGAGAAAATTTTTCTGAGAGTGATAATCGGAACTTTAGGGATGGTGATACAGAATCAACACGAAACTTTGCTTCTGGAAAGCCTGAAGAAGGTATTGACCAAAAGCCTGAAACAACACAAATGTATGATGCTCCAACACCTCCAAAAGTCACTTTAAATACTGATGGAGAACTAGTTCGTGAATACGATAGGAACCCGAATAGAACTACCTTAATTACTGATGAAGTAAGAGTTTATAAGGGAGGTTCATGGAAAGATAGAGCATATTGGCTTGATCCAGCTCAAAGAAGATATTTGCCACAATATATTGCTACAGATTACATAGGTTTCAGATGTGCTATGTCTAGACTAGGTTCAAAAAGCCAAAATAAGAAAAGAGCTCGCCATAAAAGGAAAGGGTAAAATTAAAAAACAAGCATCTTTAATTTAGATGCTTTTTTTTTACAATGGAAAATTCAAACCAAATTTATAACGCTTATCTAGAATCTTCTGGTGTAAGTATTGATTCTCGCTCAATAAAAAAAGGATCACTTTTTTTTGCACTGAAAGGACCTAATTTTGATGGTAATCAATTTGCAAAAGATGCCTTAAAAAAAGGAGCTTCATATGTTGTAGTTGATGATGCAAATTCTTTAGAAATCAATGATAAATTTTTTTTGGTTGAGGATTCTCTAAATGCACTTCAAAATTTAGCTCTACACCACCGAAAGCAATTAAAAATTCCCATTATAGCAATTACAGGAAGTAATGGAAAGACAACAACTAAAGAATTGATTCGCGAAGTTTTATCTAAAAAATTTTTAGTCCATTCAACACATGGTAACATGAATAATCACATTGGTGTCCCAATCACTCTACTTCAAATTTCAAAAAATCACGAAGTTGCAATTATTGAAATGGGAGCTAATCATCAAAAAGAAATAGAAAAATTATGCTCGATAGCTCAACCAAATTGGGGATATATAACAAATTTTGGTAAAGCACATCTCGAGGGTTTTGGGTCTGAAGAAGGAGTAATAATTGGTAAATCCGAATTGTACGAATATCTTGGAAAAAATAAAGGGAAAATTTTAGTTAATAAAGATGACTTAATTCAAGTTGAGAAAACAAAAAAATACACAAGATCTTTTTTTGGTAGTAAAAGTGAATGTGATATTAAAATAGAATACTTAGAGTCAAAAAACGGTCTCTCGGTTGGTTTTAAAAAACACGAATTTAAAAGTCCTATTCATGGAAATTACAATTTTGCAAATATTGCAGCTGCATTATCATTCGGAATTTTATTTGAAGTTGATTTAAAAAAGATTCAAAAAGCAATAGCTTCTTACGATTCAAAAAATAATCGTTCAGAAAAAATAATAATTAACAAAACTCCCTTTATTTTAGATGCCTATAATGCTAATCCAACAAGTATGGGTGTTGCACTTGACTCATTTTGTTATAAATATTCTACAAATAATTTAGTCATTCTTGGAGATATGTTTGAATTGGGAAAACAAACTTTTACTGAACATGAAAATATTTTAAACAAGTGCTTAAGTTTAGGTATTACAAAGATTTTTACAATTGGTTCTAACTTTATGAGTACAAAAGTAAAAAATGAAAAAATTGAAAAATTTACTAATATTGAACAGTTCATCGTTTCATTTGAAAAATCTAAGGTCCATTTCGAATCAGTATTAATTAAAGGATCTCGTTCAATGAAATTGGAAAAACTAATGCCCTTTTTTAAGTCACTTTAAAATTCACTGTGTTTCTAGGTAATGGCTCCTTTTATAATTTCATCAACCACATCTGGATTTAGAAGTGTTGAGGTATCTCCTAAATTCGAAAAATCCTTACTTGCAACCTTTCTTAAAATACGTCTCATTATTTTTCCTGATCTTGTTTTAGGAAGTCCAGACACTATTTGAACTTTATCCGGTTTTGCTATTGGTCCAATAATTTTGCTGACAGTGCCAATAATTTCTATAATCAAATCTGATTCGGTCTGGTCATTTATGTTACAAATCACATAAGCATAAATCCCTTGACCCTTTATCTCGTGGGGATACCCAACTACTGCCGACTCAATTACGCTTGAGTGCTCATTAATTGCATTTTCTACCTCAGCAGTTCCCAATCGATGTCCAGAGACATTCATTACATCATCAACACGTCCTAATATTCTTAAATATCCATCGTGATCCCTTTTAACACCGTCACCTGTAAAGTACATCCCCGGATAAGTTGAAAAATAGGTGTCTTTACATCTTTTATGATCTCCATAAGTTGTTCTTATCATTGATGGCCAAGGAAACTTAATACATAAATTTCCTTCTACATTATTCCCTTTTAATTCGTTACCCTCAGCGTCCAAAATTACTGGTTGTACTCCAGGTAATGGTAATGATGCGTGAGCTGGTTTATTTGGTGTAATTCCAGCTAATGGTGATATCATTATGCCACCAGTCTCAGTTTGCCACCAGGTATCAACTAGTGGGCAATTCCCTTTCCCTATATTATCATGATACCAATGCCATGCTTCTTCATTAATTGGCTCTCCAACAGATCCTATAACTTTTAACGAATCTAGTTTGTATGGTAAAATAGGTTCTAAACCTTTAGCTTGTAGTGCTCTTATAGCTGTTGGAGCGGTATAAAATTGATTGACTTTATACTTGTCAACTATTTCCCAAAAACGCCCTGGATGAGGATAAGTGGGCACTCCCTCAAACATAATTGTAGTTGCTCCACTTAGTAAAGGTCCATAAATTATATAGGAATGTCCTGTTATCCATCCAATATCAGCTGTACACCAATAAATCTCGTCTTGTTCATATTGAAATACATTTAAAAAAGAATATTGCGCATAAACCATGTAACCAGCTGTGGTGTGAACAACACCTTTAGGTTTACCTGTTGATCCAGATGTATAAAGTATGAATAACAAGTCCTCTGAATCTAGTGAAGCCGCTTTATGATGTAAGCTTTGGTTTTTTATTACATCATGCCACCATAAATCTCTACCTGTTTTCATTTGCACCTTAGAGCCAGTCCTTTTACATACAATTACCTTTTCAACAGTATTTGTTTTTTCTAAAGCTTCATCAACAACTGCTTTTACTTCAATATTTTTTGCTCCTCTGTAATTTCCATCTGAGGTAAGTACCATTTTTGCTTGACAGTCATTGATTCTGTCAGCTAGAGCCGAAGATGAAAAACCAGCAAAAACTACAGAATGTACAGCGCCAATTCTCGCACACGCTAGCATCGCAATAGCAGCTTCAGGTATCATTGGCATATAAATTATTATCCGATCGCCTTTTTTAATCCCATTAGCCTCTAACACATTAGAAAATTGACACGTTTTTTCAAAAAGCTCTTTATATGAAATGTGAATCGATTTTTCATTGGAATCATTAGGCTCCCATATTATTGCTGTTTTTTCAGAATGAGTGGGAAGATTTCTTTCAAAAATATTTTCAGTTATGTTTAGCTTAGCATTTTCAAACCATTTCACCTCAGGTCCATTAAAATTCCATGAAAATGTGTTGTCCCATGTCTTTTGCCACTGGAAAGTTTTTGCAATTTCAGACCAAAAATTTTCAGGATCTTCTATGCTTTTTTCATATTCTTTAAAATAAGCTGAAAGAGAATTAATTTTTTCCATCATTTTACTAAAATCTTAAATTAATGAATCAATGTAATGAATTTTTTGGGGTTATTGATCCTCTTGGAGTTCTAATGCTTTCTGTTAATTCTTGAACATCTTTAGGTGGCTTAGTTGTTAATCGAGAAACTGAAATTGCGACAACAAAATTGATTAACATACCTAAAGTCCCTATTCCTTCTGGTGAAATACCCCACCAGAAATCATCTGGAATACCCGTTCCTCCAAGCTGAGGTTTAAAATGAATTATATAAGAGGCTGTGAATAAAATTCCTATTATCATTCCTGATATTGCTCCTTCTCTATTCATCCTTTTATCAAAAATCCCCAGAATTATTGCTGGAAAAAAAGAAGAGGCTGCTAGACCAAATGCCAATGCAACTACTTGTGCTACAAATCCAGGTGGATTTAATCCTGCAAGTCCAGCAGCAACTACTGCTACTGCAATAGCAATTCTTGCTGCGTAAAGTTCCCCTTTTTCACTTATATCAGGACGTAAATAATTTTTCAATAAATCATGTGAAATAGAAGTTGATATAACAAGTAATAACCCAGCTGCTGTTGATAGTGCAGCTGCTAATCCGCCTGCTACCACCAGCCCAATAACCCAAGGAGGTAAATTAGCAATTTCAGGATTTGCTAATACTATAATATCTTGATCTACTTTAAGCTCATTTAGATTTACATCTGCAACATATTGAATTTTACCATCATTATTTTTATCCTTAAAAGTTAACAAACCTGTTTTCTCCCAATTTTTAAACCAGCTAGGCGCATCTTCATATTTTGCATTAGATAGAGTATTAATTAGATTAGTTCTAGCAAATACAGCTACTGCTGGGGCAGTTGTGTATAGTATAGCTATAAATAGAAGTGCCCAACCAGCTGAAATACGAGCATCTTTTACTCGAGGTACTGTAAAAAAACGGACTATAACATGTGGCAAGCCAGCTGTTCCAAACATCAAAGCTCCAGTTATAAAAAACATATTAACTAGGTTGTCTTTATTTACAGAGGTATAGGCATCAAATCCTAAATCCAACGATAACTGGTTTAGTTTTTCTAAAAGATAAACTCCATCATTACCCTTTGATCCAAAACCGATTTGAGGAACAGGATTTCCAGTCATTTGCAATGAGATAAATATGGCTGGTACGGTAAAGGCAAATATAAGAACACAAAACTGTGCTACTTGAGTATAAGTAATTCCTTTCATTCCTCCCAATACTGCGTAAAAAAAAACAATTCCGATTCCAATTAAAACTCCTGTATCAAACGGGACATTTAAAAATCTAGCAAAAGCTACTCCTACTCCTTTCATCTGTCCTACAACGTAAGTGAATGAAACAAATAAAGCGCATATTAGAGCTACAAGTCTTGCATTTTTTGAATAGTAGCGTTCACCAATAAAATCAGGTACCGTAAATTTTCCAAATTTTCTTAAGTAAGGTGCTAATAAAAGAGCTAAAAGTACATATCCACCTGTCCATCCCATCAAATACTGCCCCCCAGAAAAACCCATAAAAGCAATTAGACCCGCCATTGACAAAAAAGATGCAGCAGACATCCAATCTGCGGCTGTAGCCATTCCGTTAGCAATCGGATTAACGCCACCACCTGCTACATAAAATTCTTTTGTTGACCCAGCTCTAGATACAATCGCAATTAGTATGTAAATAAAAAAAGTAAAGCCTACAAGAAGATAGGTCCAAATTTGAGCACTCATATAATTTGCAAAGCCTTAATTTTCATCAACATCAAATTTTTTATCGAGTTTGTTCATTAAATAAACATAAACAAAAATTAAAATAACAAAAGTGTAAATGGATCCTTGGTGAGCAAACCAAAAGCCAAGTGGGAAGCCTGCAATATTAAATTGATTTAGAGATTCAGCAAAAGCAATTCCAAAGAGAAAGGAAACTAAAAACCAAATTGAAAGTAAAATTGCTAAGTATTTGAGGTTTACTTTCCAATACGATTGTGCCTTTTTACTCATCATCTAAATATAGCTAATATTAATAGTAATGAAAAAATGTTATAAAAGGATTTTTTAATTAGTATACGGAATGTTCGATCTGAAAGACCTATTAAACCAATTGTAGGATCTTCTAAGAAAAACTTCTTTAGAATCTTCAGAATCATACGGATTCGCCTTTACTAGATAATTAATTGGGAGTACTGCTCCTTTATCGTTTTGAATAACTACTGTGAATTCGACCTGTTTATTAATATTTTGTTTTTTCTCTAATACTTCCTCAATATCATTTATAATATTTCTAATCATAAGTGTTGCTTCTAGATGATAGTGATCATTGTCTATAGGTGTTTGAAAAGGAATGTCTGATTTGTAATTGAGAAAAACTGATTCTTTTTGAGCAAATAGATTTAATGCAAATAGCATTGTGAGCAAAGTAAAAGTAAGATTTTGATTCATGGTTATGTGCATAATTTATATCTCTAATATATGCTATTATAATTATTTAACCTTTTGTATTATTCTCAAATATGTTAATAAATTTTATTCTAGTTCATAACAATAAATGTATTTTATTGATATTCATTTACTTTGCTTTTTTTTTATATAGTTTTACATTGCAATTAGTTAATTATTTCGTAATTATAACCATAACAAATTTGTTTTGAGGTTTATCAGATTTTTTTTGGTAATTGTTTTGTTTTCGAACAAAATTTTTGCCCAAGTAGTGACCGATGGATTGGTTCTTTACGTTGATGCTAGAAACTCAAATTCTTACTCTGGATCAGGAAATACATGGAATGATTTAAGTGAACAGGGAAATAATGGCACTATTACTGGAGCAACTTACAACAATTCTGGCTGGTTTAATTTTGACGGATCAAACGACCGGATTAATTTCTCAGCCCTTTTAGCTGCAGGAGATGACACCTATACTCTAGAGGCATATTTTAATGCTGATACAAGAAAAACTCAAGTTATTGTAGAGCAAAATTCATCTAATTCACAAACTCACAAACGCGGTTGTATGATACTTATAAGTGATGGAGATGGTGGATTTAATGGTCAAAGTAACGACAGACATGACCACATCCCTTACGCTACGAATGCCTGGGAACATTGGGTTATTGCTGTAAATGCCCCAAGTAATCTAAAAATGTATAGAAATGGGAATCTTGTTTACAATGGGTCGTTTGCTAACGGAGGGGCTTTAAACATTGGAAACGCAGGATTATCAATAGGGTATAAGTTGTCTAACAATAGTGAGTATTTTGATGGACAAATTAGGTTTGTGAGGGTTTATAATAGAACTCTTTCAGAAAACGAAGCC
>CACMHY010000006.1 GCA_902613595.1 uncultured Bacteroidota bacterium | reverse complement strand
ACACGTTTTATTTTGTGTCCCATATCCTGAAGTAATTCAATTATTTTTTCCCTAAAATTACCTTGTATGATTATTTCCCCATTTTTTATACTTCCTCCAACACCAACTTTATTTTTAAGTGTTTTAGCAAGATTTTTTATTTCACTAGGACTACCTGAAAATCCTTTTAAAATTGTGACTGTCTTTCCAGCTCGCCCTTTATTACTAAAATGTGCTTCAAGATTTTGCGATATAAAAACAGGTGCTGAAATACTTTGCTCTTCCTTAGGAGTGGGCTGAAGATTATCAAATTGAATTTTACCTAAATCTTCAAGTGAGTTGAATTTCTTTGACATATTATAATTCAAGTTGAGGGACTAAAATAGTATTTTTATATGTGAATTTAATTTTTTAAAGTTTTGATGATGGCAGATAAACCTCCTTTCTATATAATTCCTGATTCACCCGATACCATATCCTGTGTTAATATAATAACTCGAATGTTGCAAGGTTTAGGTTTCAGATACCACTGGGCCACTAAAGGACTTAGAGATAAAGATTTAGATTATAGACCTACAGATTCAGCAAAAAATTGTTTAGAAACATTAAAACACATTTACATATTAGTAGATATTATTAATGCTGCGACTCAAAATAAAATTTCTGTTCGTCCTGCACCAATAGAAAATATTCCAAATGAATTTAAAATATTAAGAGAAATAACTCTAAATAAAATTAAAGAATCGTGTGTTTTATTTGAATCAATGACTTTGGATGAATTAGGATTATTAAAAATAAAATTTAATAGGGGAGGTGCATATTCAGAATTTCCTGTTTGGAATTTAATTAATGGTCCTATTTCTGATGCTATTTATCATGTCGGACAAATAGTAAGCTTCAGAAGAACAAGCGGAAATCCAATAGAAAGGGGAGTAAATGTATTCTTAGGTGAAAAGAGATAACTTTTTAATTATCACGATCTTCAAAATTTTCACTTTTTTCTTTGTTAATTTTATCTATGTATAAGTATACCAAAATTCCAGCAACTATTATGATTAGTACTAATGTCATGGTAAATTTACTTTATGATGACAGCTGTACCATAAGCTAAAATCTCAGAACAACCTTGCATGACCATTGATGTAGTGAGTCTAACATTAACAATTGCATTTGCTCCTAGGGATTCTGCATCTTCAACCATTCGTTTTAAAGCTTGTTCTCTTGATTGTGCTTGAAGCTTTGTGTATTCTGATATTTCTCCACCGATTATGTTTTTTAAACCAGCGAATATGTCTTTTCCAATGTTTCGAGCTCGAACAGTACTTCCTCTGGCTATACCAAGAGTTTCTACGATCGTTTTATTTGGAATTTGTTCTGTTGTAACTATTATCATATAGAGTAGTGGCTAAAAAATTGGGATTTAGAATATAATTGATCCTATTTTACATAATATAAATTATAGTTTTGAAATTAATTAGTTTTTCAACCATGCAGTTCGTAAAGCCAAAGTTTTTTCGTCTGCATCACGATCTTCAACAACTCCACTAACTTTTGCATTAGGTTTACCTGTAATTCCAATTAAAGTTTGCTTTTCCATATTTCTCTGAATTGTCAGTGTAAACTCTTTTTTATCGTCCCACATAAAGCTTGGTGTAAATACTGCATTGATTTGTTCAGCATTTTCCTTCTTAATCTCTGGCAACATCTTACCATCTAATCCTAAAAAGACGTCGCCTATTTCAACTCCCATTGATTCTATTGTATCATTTAAACCAGTTACCACATATCTTACTTTACCATCTTGGTCTGGCTGAGGCTCAAAAAATGGATTCTGGTTGTCTTTAAAAAGAATGCTTGGTAACGGTACTTCAGTTTCTCCCATTGTAAGGCCAACCTTATTTAAATATTCCATGTAATTTATTGGTACTTTTCCTTCAACATGATTTTTGAAAAAATCAGCAACTTCTGGATAAGTCATTGAAATAATTTCGTCTATAAGTAGGTTATCTTTAAATGGTTTTTCTTTACCATATTTCTTCGCAAGATCTTGCATCACAGACAAAATTCCCTTCTCACCATTACTGTTTTCACGAATTATTATGTCAAGGCACATGTTAATCAGTGCACCTTTTTGATAAACATTACCATAATTGGTTTGATAGGGCTCGTCTACAATTTTTGAACTCATTTCAGTAAACGACATCTTATCATCATAGCGTTTCGAGTAGTTTAGTTTTTCAAGGATTCGATTATAGAAATTCTGTTCATCAATAAGGCCTTGGTTAATTTGGAACAAGTTTGCGAAATACTCTGTAGTTCCTTCATACATCCACAAATGTTTTGACATTAAAGGTGTATTATATTCAAAATTATGGATTTCTTCTGAATGAATATTTAACGGGGTTAAGGTGTGAAAAAATTCATGTGATACAACATCAACTAAACTCTGGGTTAATTCCTCAGCCTGCATTTGATCAACAAAAACAACAGTCGTCGAAGTATGATGCTCTAAGGCTCCCATCATTCCACCAAAATATTGCAAATCTTCCATTCCCATAAGGTGTAACAAAATGTCGTACGAAGCTGTATTATTGGCATCTCCCAAGAATTTTTTTTGAGCAATCATCATTTTTTCAATAGCATCTTTATAGTCTTCTGCTTTATGTATACCTGTAGGCGAATAAATAGCTAATCCAACTTTTATATCATCTAAATCAAACGAAACAGCATTGGGCTCACTGTATAATATTGGGTTATCAATTATATGGAAATATCTTTTGGCTGAAAAAATATCCAGTGTATCACTTTTTGAAATAACTGATAATGATGTAAAGGGTTCCAAATTTTTTGGTGATCGAATACTAAGTCTGTAAGACTTTTCTTTCATACCCTCAAAATATCCAATCATACTATGCAAATTCAATAGAAAGGTTACATCTTTTTTATAATTAGTACCTCCCATTGGGTATATGGCTTTTCCATCAGGACCGTCAAAAGTATCATTAGTGAGGTATGTTATCTTATCCAATTTTTTTGCTTCAGTTATGGACCAAGTATTATCATCTTCTTGGTTTATTGGCAACTCATTACCCTTGTAATCAAAAGCTTTAATATTTTCAATGAACCGACCAAAATTTGAATATTCATAAGTTCCAGGTACAATTTGAGGAATGTAAAAATTAACTTCATTATTACTAATTTTAGGTGGATCAATTACGACTTTAACTTTATCGTCATTTACATTAACCAAGTCAACCAAAGCATTAATATCAATTTGCTTGCGAGTATTATTTTGTTTTAGGGTAGCACAACCAAAAAGTATAATTGATAATGAAAAGATTAAAAGATTATTTTTCTTCATTTTAAAATTAATTTTAGAATTAAATAATTGAAACACCATTTAAATCAGTTGTTAAGATATTTGTCATATGATCAAAAAATGGTCTTATAGCTATAAAATTATTTATTACTTTATACAGAAAATCAGACGAAAGTACACTTTTATCATTAAATTTTTTAATAAAAATATATTGTTTATGCCTAATCAGATCAATATCAGGATGTTTTTTATTAAAATTTTTTGGTGCTGTTTTAACCTTGTCACCCTGCAAACCACCCCAAATTAAATTGAATTTTTTTTCATTAATTATATTTCTTAGTTCTTGAGCGTCAAACTCTAATTCCTTTCTAATGCGATACAAATCCATAGGATTTGGATCCCAGAAACCTCCTGCTAGAAATGAATTCCCAGGTTTTATATGCATATAATAGCCTCCTCTTAATTTTGGTTTTTTCCGGTGAAATGATGTACCAACGTGAGTTTTATACGGAGTTTTATCTTTCGAGAATCTAACATCTCTATAAATCCTGAACATTTTAACTCTTTCGATATCGTCTTCTTTATCTAGACCTTTCTTTACCTCTTCATTAAATACTTTAAGCTCAGATTCTAAAGCCTTGTATCTTGACTTCTGTTTTTCAAACCATTCACGATTATTATTTTTTTCTAAGTCTTTATAAAAAGCTAACATATCCGGATTAATTTTTATCATATGTTTCTTATTTAAATGTTTTCAATTAATAATTAATTCTTTTGCTAGTTTGAGGAGATCACTCTTTTCTCTAATGCTTCTTTTAATAGGTAACTGAGCATAGCCAATTAATCGTCTTATAATCTCAATAGCACAGTATGTGGCTACTTCATTATTATCTATTTTATCTGGATAATTATAACAAATTTTTTTTAAATATGATATTTGACCGGTTGCCAGAATTAAATGACCACTCATTACCCCTAAATCAAATTCTTTTGATCCCAAGAAAGTAAATTCAGGGTCAATAATATAAATATTATTATTTCTTTCCATCCAACTGCCTGGGTAATAATCTCCATGTAGAAGTGTAGTCCCTCTGTCTAAGTAATTTTTTCCCGCATTACTAACTCTCCTAATAATATCCGTATTTTCTTTAAATGGTATAGCTAATTCTTCCAAGCCATCTTGAATATTATTTAGTTGTAAGCCATTATCTTTTAGAAATGGAAGAACAAAAATGTGATTATAATTAAGTTTTCGAAGGGTTAGATTTTCTGGATAATTTTTGTGTGCGCTTGTTATATGAATATTGTGGAGAATAAGGGTAAGCTTATTTACTTTATCGTTATCAATTTTCCTACTATTATAGATATAATTTAGATTACGACATTTTGTTAAATCTTCCAAAAACAATACATAGTCTTCACTAATAAATCCTAAAACTTTTGGTAAAAAATTCTTTTTAACTAGATTGTAAAAGCAGTGTTCAGCAAAAATTCTTTCTAATGGAGCTTTAATATGAGCGAATTTTTTTACATGGGATCTAGATTGTTTCAAAATAAATGATTTAAAATTTGTCTTTATCCGTAAGACTACATTCATATTCCCCTCACCTGCACTCTCAACTTTCTTTATTATTTCATTCTCTCTGAGTATTGAGGTGTTTTTTTTTATGTAATTAGTTATTATGTTAATTGATGTTGATTCATCAAAAAAATTCATATTAATTATTCATTAGTTTGTTGTAATGTCTCCAGAAATCAATTTTCATATTAGTAGAATCAATATAAGTGTAAATCTTGATATTCCGCTCTAGATTTTGAGGTGGTGTTTTGAAAGTATTAATTTTTGAAAACTCAGGGTTAGCTATAGCTTCAATTAATGCTAAATCCCACATTATCCATTTTTTTTGTTCAGGATCTTCGGATGTCCACCATCTTTTATAATTATTCCAACGCTTTTTAATAAAATTCCCTATTTTATTATTTCCTAAATTTTTAAAGGTTTCATTTTTATTAAAAATTAGATTTTTCGATACACTAGCACTCATCACATTAAAATCTAAACTCTCTTTATCTAGCAGAAAATTTGTAGCAATAGAATCATTTCTTGTATTAAATTCATTTTTATCATATTCATTAGTTAGTGGATTATGCCAAAAACCTACATATGAAATTTTAAGTTTACTGACTATTTTAGGCTCATGCACAATAGCAGAGGCTGTGTTTGTACAAGACCCTAATATAACTATATGTAGTTTTTTACCAGCTGGAATTAATTTAGCCTGGTTGATTATAAATTTAGTTGCCTCAGAGGGCTTTGATCTTTTTGTTTTTGACATTGACTCTGGACTTCCAACCTTAAGAACTAAATCATTTTTTTTTAATAATTTTTTGAGCAACTTATTCATTTTATAGCTTTCTAATGCTGTATTTTTCGATGCATAAGGGGAGCTGTGGAATTGAGATGCTGTTACTCCTAATATTTTAAATTTGGGTTCATTTATTGACCTGATAATAGCAAATAAGTCATCAATTTCATTTGCACTATCTGTGTCTATAATAATATAAGTTTCATTATTTATATTTTGAGAATATGTGTTTGAAACCGTAAGGCCTAAAATTATTACACAAAAAATCTTCTTAAAAAACAATATAACTTATCGTTTTCGGGTTAATAAAACTTTTTCAACATCACTAAGTCTAAAGCCTTTTGCTTGCAATAAAATTAGATAGTGAAATAATAAATCTGCACTTTCATTTAAAAAAAGTTGTTTATTTTCATCTTTAGCTTCTATAATTGTTTCTGTGGCTTCCTCCCCTACTTTTTGAGCAATTTTATTTATCCCTTCTCGAAATAATGAAGCAACGTAACTGTTCTTTTTATCATCTTTTTTTCTTTCTGCAATTATTTCTTCTAATTGAGATAGATAACCAAACTTGCTTAAGTTTTTCTCTCCCCAACAACTATCGGTACCCAAATGACAAGTTGGCCCTTCTGGTTTTACATAAATTAAAATAGTATCGTTATCACAGTCCACTTTCATATTTACTAAGCGAAGAAAGTTTCCACTTTCCTCACCTTTAGTCCATAAGCGTTTTTTTGTTCTGCTATAAAATGTAACATTACCTGTTTTCTTGGTTTTTCTGATAGCTTCATCATTCATATATCCGAGCATCAAAACAGTCTTTGAAATACTATCTTGAATAATTACTGGTATCAGACCGTCTTTATTTTTTGAAAAATTTAGTTCCATAAATTCAAATTCTAACAGCAATGTGCTGTGTTTTGAGTTGTTTTTTTAAGTTAAATAAGTCAATTTCATCAAAGTGGAATATACTAGCAGCCAAAGCAGCGTCTGCATTACCTATTTTAAATACTTCTATAAAATGTTCTATTGTCCCAGCTCCTCCTGATGCAATAATAGGTATATTAACAGTTTCAGAGAGTTTAGCTAAGGCCATATTAGCAAAACCATTTTTAGTACCATCATGATCCATAGATGTAAATAAAATTTCTCCCGCCCCCCTATTTTCTACTTCTCTTGCCCATTCAAAAAGATCAATTTTAGTGGCTTCTTTTCCTCCAACAAGGTGGATTTTCCAATCATTATCAATTTGTTTTGCATCTATGGCAACCACCAAACATTGATTTCCAAATCGTGTTGCAACTTCATTAATTAAGTTGGGTCTTTTAACTGCTGCAGAATTTATAGAAACCTTATCCGCACCATTTTTCAATAGTACAGAAACATCTTCAATTGAACCTATACCTCCGCCAACAGTGAAAGGGATATCAATTGCTGCAGCAATTCTTAGAACAAGCTCAGCTAGTGTCTTACGCTTTTGCTCTGTTGCTGAGATATCTAAAAAAACCAATTCATCGGCATTTTGATAAGCATATTTTGTTGCAAGTTCAACTGGATCTCCAGCATCTCTAAGATTAATAAAATTTACACCTTTAACAGTTCTACCGTCTTTAATATCTAAACATGGAATTATTCGCTTTGTTAACATTATTTTTCATTTAAATTTCTATCATCGTAAAACCCTAAATCAGATTTGGTCAATTGTTTTACCCAAAAGGCAATCTGACCCACATGATATGAAAAATGTTCTACTGCATGTAAAACAAGTCCAAGTCCTGATAATTCAAAACCCTGAACTTTGCGATATTCAATAAATTGATTTTTAGTGGCCTTATTGATTACTAATTTAGATTCTGTTATTGTTTTATCTAACTTTTCTAATAATTCAATTTTATTAAATCCTCGATCAGTTGAAAATTCTAAATCACGTTCTCTTTTATCAATATTTTCTCCAAGTGAAGAAATTATGTATTGAGTCATATTACCAGAACAATGTAATAATTGATTACCCAAAGCCATCCCATTTTCGACCGGCAGCTTCCATAAATCATTCTCTGCTACTTTTGCTAGTGCAATGTGAATCATACGCTGACCTTCATTCAAACGATAACAGCAGTTTTTTTTAAACTCCACAAGAAATGGTTCTTCCATCATTAATTGTTTAAATTATATTTTTCAAGTTCTTTTAATGAAATACTTTTTTCATAAATAGCTTTTCCTATAATTGCGCCCTCACATCCTATTTCATTGAGTTGAGTGATATCATCAATTTTTGAAATACCTCCAGATGCAATAAGATCTATACTATTTTGTTTTAAAATTTTTTTATAAAGACTAATCGAAGGGCCTTTTAACATTCCGTCCTTGCTAACATCGGTACATATAGTTGTTCTAACCCCATTATCAATGTAAAATGATAAGAATTTATTTATTGTTTGATTAGATGTTTCAAGCCACCCATTTATTGCTATTTTTTCCCCATTTACATCTGATCCCAATATAATTTTATCAGCCCCATATATCTCTATCCATTCCAAAAATAAAGTTGAATTTCTAACAGCTACACTACCTCCTGTAACTTTTTTTGCTCCACATTCAAAAGCAATAGCAAGATCTTTATTTGATTTTAGACCCCCACCAAAATCTATATTTAGATTTGTTTTTGTTGCTATTACTTCTAAAACTTTATGATTTACAATATGGTTTGATTTTGCACCATCTAAATCAACTAGGTGTAAAAACTTAAATCCATGATCTTCGAAAGCTTTAGCGACTTCAATAGGATTTTCATTATAAACTTTTTTCTTACTATAATCACCATTTGTAAGGCGTACACATTTTCCATCTATTATGTCTATTGCAGGTATAACTCTCATAATTCTAAAAAATTCTTTAATAGTTGAGAGCCTGCAGAACTACTCTTTTCAGGATGAAATTGAACACCAAAAAAGTTTTCTTTCTGAACAGCAACACTATAAGTTAAACCATATTCACTTTGACCTATTGTTTCATTAATTGTGGGAACAAAGTATGAATGTACTAAGTACATATAATCACCCTCATTAATCTTATTAAAAAGCCCTGTCCTAAGTTTTTTAACTTTATTCCAACCCATCTGTGGTACTTTTAATTTATCAGAAAATTTGATGACATTACATTTTATAATTCCTAGCCCGTCAACATCTCCTTCTTCAGTATTTTCACATAATAATTGCATGCCAAGACAAATTCCTAAAACGGGTTGTTTTAAATTTGGAATTAATTTATCTAAACCAACTTCTTTTAACTTATCCATTGCAGTAGATGCAGCTCCTTGACCAGGGAAAATTACTTTTTCTGATTTTTTTATGAGTCCATAATCGTTTGTTAAGATACTTTTTACTCCTAATCGTTCAAGAGCAAATTGTAAGCTTTTTACATTTCCAACATTATAGTCTATTATAGCAACCATTATAAATTCCCTTTAGTAGAAGGTAATATCATTTTTTCAGGGTCACGTTTTATAGCTTGCTTAATGGTTCTTGCAAAGGCTTTAAAGATGGCCTCTATTTTATGGTGTTCATTTTTACCCTCTGCTTTGATATTTAGATTAGCCTTAGCTCCATCACAAAATGACTTAAAAAAATGCATAAACATTTCAGTAGGCATTTTACCAATCATTTCACGTTTAAATTCAGCTTTCCAAACAAGCCAGCTACGACCACCAAAATCTATACTTACCTGTGCAAGACAGTCATCCATTGGCAAGCAAAAGCCATAACGTTCAATGCCAATTTTTTCTCCTAAAGCGTCATGAAAAGCCTCCCCTAGAGTTATTCCAGCATCTTCAATTGTGTGATGTTCATCAACATCTAAATCACCAATAATTTTAAGATCTAAATCTATACCGCCATGGCGAGCTAGTTGATCTAGCATGTGATCAAAAAAACTAATTCCTGTATCAATTGTGCTTTTACCTTTTCCATCAAGATTAAGGTTCATAACAATATCAGTTTCGTTTGTTTTCCTTTTCTTTTTTACCACCCTGTCTTTTAACTTTAAATGTGAATAAATCTCGGACCAAGAATTAGTTTTTAGAGATATAACATCGTCAAAATCATTTTTTGTTTCCTCTTTAAGTTTTATGTTATCTATGTTTATTAATATACCTTTTGAATTCAAATTTTTGGCTAATTCCATGTCTGATATTCGGTCGCCAATAACATAAGATTCAGATAAATTATACTCGCTGTTATCCAAATAATTGGTTAACATACCGGTTCTAGGTTTTCTAGTTGAAGCATTATCGTTTGGAAAGCTTCTATCAATGAAAATTTCAGAGAATGTAACTCCCTCATTTTTAAAACTATTTAAAAGTTTATTATGAGCTGGCCAAAAAAATTCCTCCGGAAAACTTTTCGTACCTAATCCATCTTGATTAGTCACCATAACTAACTCATAATCTAATTCTTTTGAGATTTTTCCTAGATAAGTAAAAACCTCAGGATAAAATTCAAGTTTTTCTAACGAATCTATTTGTTCATCATCAGGTTCAAGTACAAGAGTTCCATCACGGTCGATAAATAAAATCTTTTTCATTTTCTATCAATATTATTCAAAACATCAATTAACCTGGTATTTTCCTCATTGAGACCAACTGTGATTCTTAATGTATTTTCACAATTCAAATTTTTAGATGAATTTCTAACAACAATACCATTATCAATGAGTTGCTGGTATCTTAAATTACTATCGTCTACCTTAATAAGTAGAAAATTCGCATCTGATTTATACACAGTAATAATAAAACTAATTTTTCTTAGAGCTTTTTCTATTCTTTTTCTTTCTTTAAGTATAATTTTCGCTTGTTTTTTAATCAAATTTTGTTCCTCTAATCTTAATAGGGCAGCAGACTGTGTAAGTGAATTTAAATTATAAGGTGCTTTAATTTTATTCATATAGGCGATAAGTTCGGAATTTGCAAAGGTCATCCCTAATCTTATACCTGCCATACCTTGCCCTTTAGAAAAGGTTTGACAAACAATTAGATTTGAGTTTTTTTTTATTGAATCTATAAAAGATGGAGAATTTGAAAACTCAACATAGGCTTCATCAATAACTACAAGCCCACTAAAATTTTTAATAATTTTTATTATTGATTTTAAATTAAAGCTATTACCTGTAGGGTTATTAGGTGTTGGGATAAAGATAATTTTTGAATTTTTATCAGATTTTTCTAAAACTAATTGAGCATTAATTTGAAATGAGCTGTCTAAGGGTACTTCTTTAACCTTAATACCGTGGACATGAGCTGAAACTTTATACATTCCAAAAGTTGGAGGAAGAGTTATTATATTGTCTATTCCAGGTTCACAAAAAGCCATTATTAATTGTGATATTGATTCGTCACTTCCGTTGCTGAGATAAATTTGATTTTCATTTATATTTTTCCAATTTGCAATACGATTTTTCAATTTTGTTTGCATAGGATCTGGGTATCTATTTGAACTTGATGTAAAAGGATTTTCATTTGCGTCCAAAAGAATCATTTTTACACCCTGATTTGCATATTCTTCTCTAGCAGATCGATAAGGTATCAGATCAATTAGATTTTTACGAAAAAACCTATCAATTTTATTTTTCATTTTCTAATTTTTTTAATCTAATACTAACAGCATTTTTATGTGCCTGTAAGCCTTCTGCATTTGCCATTAGTTCAATTGTTTCGCCCAAAAGTTGGATTCCTTTTTTACTTATTTTTTGAAATGTTACAGATTTAGTAAAGCTATCCAAATTTACTCCACTGTATTGTTTTGAATAACCATTTGTAGGCAATGTATGGTTAGTTCCTGATGCATAATCACCAGCACTTTCAGGTGTATAATTACCAATAAAAACAGATCCTGCATTTTTTACATTTTTTATATAGTAATCCTCATTCTTAACACATATAATGTAGTGTTCAGGACTATATTCATTAATAAAATCAACAGCGCTTTTATCATTATCGAATATTATTGCCTTAGAATTTAAAAGAGCTTTTTTCACTATATCATTTCGCTGTAATTCATCTATTTGATAACTAATTGATTTATTTACTTTCTCTACAAAATCTTTTTTTGTACTTACCAAAACTACCTGACTATCAGGTCCGTGTTCTGCTTGAGATAAAAGGTCCGAAGCAACAAAATCAGGATCCGCAGTCTCATCAGCGGCAACCAATAATTCACTAGGACCAGCTGGCATATCTATTGAAACACTATAGCGAGTTGCAAATTGCTTTGCAGAGGTGACATATTGATTACCTGGACCGAAAATTTTATAAACTTTAGGTATACTTTCAGTACCAAATGTCATAGCAGCAATAGCTTGAATTCCTCCAATTTTAAAAATTTTATCAATTCCACAAAGTGAAGCCGTAAAAAGAACTTCATCACATATTTTACCGTACGAGTTAGGTGGAGAGCATAATATGATTTCTTCACAACCAGCAATCGTTGCGGGAGTAGCTAACATTAATATTGTCGAAAATAAAGTTGCAGATCCACCAGGAATATATAAACCTATTTTTTCTATTGGCAATTTTTCCTGCCAGCAAACTACACCCTCTTGAGTTTCAACCTTAATCCTATTTGTTTTCTGGGCTTTATGAAAAGTGTAGATATTATCCTTTGCATTTTGAATTGCATTTTTAAGATTCTTAGGAATATTTCTAATTGCTTTTGAAATTTCACTATCATTTACAGCAAATTCTTTAATCTCGAATTTATCAAATTGTTTCGCGTAATTTAATAAAGCTTCGTCTCCATGATTTTTAACATTTTCAAAAACTTCATTAACTAGTACCTGGTGATCATCCAAAGAAAAAGTGGGTCTCTGAATGAGGGTCTTCCAGGAAGGTTTTGAGGGATTATTAAATTGATTCATCATAAAACCATCTTTTCTATTGGACATACTAATATGTCTTCTGCGCCAGCCTCTTTCAATTGATCGATAACTTCCCAAAAATCCTCATCATTTATAACTGAATGTAATGAGCTCCAACCCTCTTGAGCTAAGGGTAAAACAGTAGGGCTTTTCAAAACTGGAAGTATAGAACTGACAGATTTAATTTTATTATTGGGAGCATTAAGTAATATGTACTTTGATTTTTTAGCCCTTAAAACAGATTGAACTCTGAATTGAAATTTCTCTATAAAACTCAGTTGTTCATTGTTTAATTTATTGCCCTTTACAAGAACAGCTTGTGAGTCACCAATTTTAATAACTTCTTTAAGGTTATTTTTAAATAGTGTACTTCCAGTTGACACAATATCGCATATTGCGTCAGCCAAACCAATATTAGGTGCTATTTCCACTGATCCATTAATGATGTGCAAATCAGCCTTAATTTTATTTTTCTTTAAAAAAGAATTTACTGTGTTTGGATAAGATGTAGCAATACGCTTTCCATCCAAATCGTGAATCCCATTGAATTGGACATTATTAGGGACGGCAATAGCTGTACGGCAGGACGAGAAACCAAGTTTTTCAATAACTTTTAAATCAACTTCTTTCTCATTGAGAAGGTTTTCACCTACTATGGCTAGATCTACTACACCATCTATAAGATATTGAGGAATATCACTATTACGTAAAAAGAAAATTTCAATTGGAAAGTTATGCGCCGAAACCTTCAATTGATTTTCACCTTTGTCAATTGAAATTCCACAGTCTGACAACAAATTCAAAGATCCTTTATTTAGCCTTCCTGATTTTTGTATAGCAAGTCGTATCATAATATTTAAATTAAAAAACCCGTTTGATTTCTCAAACGGGTTTAAATTATTTCATAGACAATTTATCTACTTCTCGTTTGAGCAGTTTTCAAAATGGTGTATATGATGTAACAATGTTTTCATTAAAAAGCAAATATATTTATTTTTTTTAAAATTAGAATATATTTATTGATTACCCAATATTATTGGTAGACCATCTTTCCCACTTCCGATAATGATAACCTTTGAATTTGCTGATTCTGACAACTTTGTTGTAGCTTCAATTCCTTTTTCTTGGAGAATCTTTTGAGTTAATGAAGCACTTAAAATTCTGTTAGCTGTAGCTTTTCCTTCAGCATCAATTCTTTGACGTTCAGCTTCTTGCTTTGCCTTTTCAATTCTAAATTCATATTCTAAAGCCTCTTGTTCTTGACGTAATTTTCTCTCGATGGCTTCTTTAATGGCAACTGGAAGGGTAACATCTCTAACAAGAACTGCATTTAATTGAATATGTTGAGACTCAACATTTTTTTGAGTCTCTTCAAATATTTCATTTTGAATAGCATCTCGTTTTGTCGAATAAAGCTGTTCTGGTGTGTAACGACCAACAACAGATCTCGCAACAGCCCTAATTTGAGGGATTAAAACAATATTTACGTAGTTTTCACCTTTAGTTTTATGGAGCAATCCCAGCTCACTGTACTTAGGTTGATACAAAACAGAAACGTCAAGTGAAATTTCTAATCCATTTGAAGAAAGCACTTGCATGTTTCCTTCAAAAAATTCTTGCTGTTTCACATTGTAAATGAAAACCTTATTCCAAGGAGCTATTATATGAAATCCCTCACCAAGTGGTGCTTGATCAGTAACAACTCCTCCTCCAAAAGTCTTAAAAAGAACACCTGCTTCTCCATAACCAATATTAATTGATGATTTTGAAATAAATATAAGTAGGACGACAACCAATAAAATTACTGGTAATCCAATTTTAGGTAATTTTTGCATAATTATTTTTTTTTAAGTTAACATACCTCCATCTACATGAAGAACTTGTCCTGTAATATAATTTGATAAATCAGATGCCAAAAATACACATGCATTTGCAACATCGTATGGTTTTCCACCTTTTTTTAGTGGAATTCCGTCTCTCCATCCTTGGACAACATCCTCGGGAAGTTTTTCTGTCATTTCAGTTTCTATGAAACCGGGTGCAACAACATTTGATCTAATATTTCTAGATCCAAGTTCTAGTGCTATTGATTTTGAGAAACCTATTATACCTGCTTTTGAAGCTGCATAGTTAGATTGACCAGCATTTCCTTTAACTCCAACAACGGAGCTCATATGTATTAGAGAACCTTTTCTTTGTTTTAAAAATGGTCTCTGAATAGCTTTTGTCAAATTAAATACCGATTTTAAATTAATATTTAAGACTTTATCAAAGTCTTCTTCACCCATTCGCATAAGCAGGTTGTCTTTTGTTATTCCTGCATTATTTACTAAAATGTCAATGTTGCCGAAATCATTTAATACATCATTTATCAAATTTTGAGCTTCATTAAAATCAGCAGCATTACTTTGATACGCTTTTACCTTACATTCTTTATTTTCTAATTTGTTTACTAATTTTTCTGCTTCACCTTTACTGGAGTTGTATGTAATAGCCACAGAGCATCCATTTTCAACAAAAATTTCAGCAATACCCTTTCCGATACCTCTACTTCCCCCTGTAATAATTGCAACTTTTTTTTCTAGTAATTTCATTTTAATTATTTAGAGAGTATTTCAGCAACTTTTGAGCCTATCAGGGCAGGAGAATCAACAACATGAATTCCACACTCACGCATAATTCTCTTTTTTGCTTCAGCAGTATCATCAGATCCTCCAACAATAGCCCCTGCGTGACCCATTGTTCTTCCCTTAGGAGCAGTTTCGCCAGCTATAAAACCTACTACTGGTTTTTTATTTCCAGAGGATTTAATCCAATTAGCAGCATCAGCTTCAAGTTGACCTCCTATTTCACCTATCATAACAATACAGTCTGTTTCTTCATCATTCATAAACAATTCAATAGCATCTTTAGTAGTAGTTCCAATTATTGGGTCACCTCCTATTCCAATGGCTGTGGAAACTCCTAAACCCTGACTGACCACTTGATCAGAAGCCTCATATGTAAGTGTACCCGATTTAGAAACAATTCCTACTTTGCCTCTTTTAAATACAAAACCAGGCATAATACCAACCTTAGCTTCACCTGGTGTTATTACACCAGGACAATTCGGACCTATCAGTGTTGATCCTTTTGATTTAACATATTGAAATGCTTTAGTCATGTCGTTTACCGGTATTCCCTCTGTAATTGCTATAATCACCTGAATTCCAGCTTCTGCAGCCTCCATAATTGCATCTGCAGCAAATGCTGGTGGAACAAAAATTATTGAGGTATCAGCACCAATTTTATCTACAGCTTCTGCAACTGAATTAAATACAGGTTTATCAAGATGTGTTTGCCCACCTTTTCCTGGTGTTACACCACCCACTATATTTGTACCATATTCAATCATTTGAGTTGAATGAAATGTTCCTTCACTTCCAGTAAAACCTTGCACAATAATTTTCGAATTCTTATCTACGAGTACACTCATCTTTAGTTGTTATTAAATCATTTTAATTGATCTTAATTCTTTCAATGTAATTTCCTTTTTCAGTGTCAACTTTAATTTTATCACCTTCATTAATAAACAATGGTACATTTACAATTGCTCCTGTTTCTAATGTAGCAGGTTTTGTAGCATTAGTAGCAGTATTACCCTTTAAACCAGGCTCTGTATGTTTTATCTCTAATATTACACTTGCTGGCATTTCTGCAGATAATGGAGTGTTATCTTCAGTATTAATTGATATTGAAACCATTTCTCCCTCCTTCATTAATTCAGCATTATCTAATATAGTTTTATTTAAACTTATTTGGTTGTAATCATCAACATTCATAAAGTGATATTCATCATTATCATTATACAAAAACTGATACTTATGTGTTTCAACTCTTATATCTTCAATCTTATGTCCTGCAGAAAAAGTATTTTCTAAGACTTTACCATTAGTGACGCTTTTGAGCTTGGTTCTCACAAAGGCAGGTCCTTTTCCAGGTTTTACATGCAAAAAATCTATGATTTTGTAAATATCATTGTTGTATCTTATACAAAGTCCTTTTCTAATATCTGATGTGGTAGCCATGAATGGGTAAAATTAATCTATTTAGATGTACTTTTTAAAATTCCTAGCCTAGATTTCTTTATAAAAGCAATAATTACATTTTTATCAAAACTTTCATCAAAATTTTTCTCTATTGCTTCTATGGCTTGAGTTGTATTTTTATTGCTATTGTAAATTAAACGATAAATCATTTCAATATTTTTGATTTGATCTGATGAAAAATTATTTCGTTTTAGTCCAATAGAATTAATTCCAAGAAAAACGAGTGGATCCTTTCCGCTTTTTACGTATGGAGGAATATCTTTTCTAACCTTTGAACCTCCAGCAACAAATGAATATTCACCAACGGAGCAGAATTGTTGAATGGCAGTAAGACCTGATAATACAGATCCTCTGCCAATGTTAACATGACCGGCAAGTGTAGTATTATTTGATAATATAGAATAATCTCCAATCGAACAATCGTGGGCAATATGGCAGTAAGCCATTATTAAGCAATTTGATCCAACCTTTGTAATTCCCCGAGCAGCTGTTCCACGATTTATAGTGACACATTCTCTTATTGTAGTATAATTTCCAATTTGAACTATAGATGATTCATTATTAAATTTCAAATCTTGAGGTATTGCACTTATAACAGCACCAGGAAAAATTTTGCAAAAACTGCCTATTCTTGCACCTTCCATTATGGTTACATTAGGTCCAATCCATGTGCCTTCGCCAACTTCGACATCTTTATAGATTGTAGTAAATGGTTCGATTATTACATTACTTCCAATTTTTGCCTCAGGATGAATCGAAGTTAAATTTTGATATGTAATCATAATATTATCTCTTTCGCCTTGATATTTGGGCCATTAGGTCACCCTCACTAACAATTTGTCCATTTACAAAGGCATAACCTCTCATATTACATATCCCCCTTCTTATAGGTGTAATTAAATCCAATTTAAAAATTAATGTATCGCCTGGATAGACAGGACGTTTAAACTTAAAATTATCAATTTTCATAAAAAAAGTTAGGTAATTCTCAGGATCTGGAACAGTACTTAATACAAGAACTCCACCAGCTTGGGCCATAGACTCAATCTGCAACACACCTGGCATTACTGGTGCACCGGGAAAATGTCCTTCAAAAAATGTCTCATTCATAGTAACGTTTTTTAATCCAACAACATAATTTTCAGTAAGTTCTAGGATTTTGTCAACCAATAGAAAGGGTGGTCTATGTGGAAGCATTTCCATGATCTTTATTGTGTCCATTAAAGGGGGCTTAGTAAGATCTATGGATGGCGCATTGTTCTTTATCTTGTTTTTTATTAATGAACTTATTTGCTTTGCAAAATCTGTGTTTATTTTGTGTCCTGGTTTTGTTGCTATAATTCTCCCTTGTATTGGCATCCCAACTAATGCAAGGTCACCTAAAAGATCAAGCAACTTGTGACGAGCAGCCTCGTTTGGATAATTAAGAGTTAGGTTATTTAAAATACCTTCTTTTGATACGGATATTTCCTTTTTTCCAGTTATGCTTTCTAACAAATCCTGGTCACTTTTAGTCATAGGTTGATCAACATAGATAACAGAATTATTTATATCACCCCCTTTTATTAAACCTAACTCATGCAGACCTTTAAGTTCGTGTAAGAAACCAAATGTTCTTGATGGAGCTATTTGACTATTAAAATTATCAATTGAATTAAGGACAGCAATTTGAGAACCAAGCACTTTTGATTCATAATCAATCATCACTGAAATTGAAAACTCTTCATCAGGTACAATAATAATTTCACTTCCTGTAGAGTCATCCTTTATTTTTAAGTTTTCCTCAACCACAAAAACACCTTGAAGCGATTCCTGTTTTTTTATGCCAGCACTTATTATTGCATCTGTAAAAACCTTAGAAGATCCATCCATGATTGGAATCTCAGGCCCATCTACAACAATTAAACAGTTATTTATTTCACAACCAACTAGGGCTGCTAAGAGATGCTCTATTGTTTTTACTTCAATCTCACCTTTTGCTATCGTTGTACATCTTTCTGTTTGGGTTACAAAATTTACTAGTGCTTGTATTTTTTCATCTGGATCGATGTCGCTTCGAACAAAATTAAAGCCACTGTTTTCTTCAGCTGGCTTTAACGTAAGATTTATTTCAGAACCGGTATGCAATCCAATCCCATTGAATTTTATCTCTTTTTTTATTGTATTCTGTATTTTATTCTTTTGGATCATTTATTTATTTTTTTCAAGCTCTCTAATTCGAGATTCAAAATTTGGTAAATTTTTAAATATTGAATAGGATTTGTAAAATGACCTAAAGTCAATTGCTGGAGTACCTTGAATGGTATCCTTACTTGCAACATCATTTATAACACCTGTTTGACCTTGTATTTGGACATCATCTCCTATTGTTAAATGACCAATAATTCCCACTTGTCCACCAATTTTACACCTAGAACCTATTTTTGAAGAACCGGCTATACCAGTTTGAGCAGCAATGACAGTATCAGAACCAATCTCGACGTTATGAGCTATTTGAATGAGATTATCCAGTTTAACCCCTTTGCCTATTATTGTTGATCCCAAAGTAGCGCGATCAATTGTTGTATTTGCCCCAATCTCAACATTATCTTTAATTACTACATTGCCTAATTGAGGTGTTTTAGAGTATTTTCCATTCTTATTCTTGTTGAAACCAAACCCTTCTGAACCAATAATTGCTCCAGCTTGAATTATGCAGTACTTTCCAATCTCAGTTTGGTCAAGAATTATAACTCCAGAATAAATTTTTGTGTTTTGACAAATAACCACATTAGAGCCAATGGCTGAATTTGCATTAATAAATACTCCCTTTTTGATTATGGTTGATTCTCCTATTGTGACATTTGGGCCTATATATACATCCTCGTCAATACTGGCACTGTGGTGAATTGATGAAGTCGGATGAATTCCGTAAGTTATTTTTTCTTTGTCTTGAGAAAAATCTGCAAGAAGTTTTGAAAAAGCCGCATATGGGTCTTTAACTCTAATAAATGTTGTCTCCGAATTAGTTACTGCTTTAAATTCATTAGAAATCAGTATAGCACTTGCTCTAGTGTTTTTTAAAAAAGATATATACTTTGGATTTGCTAAAAAGGAAATAGATCCTTTTCGGGCCTCTTCTATTTTAGAAAGTTTATTTAATTGGACTTGTCCATTACCCTCTACTCTACCGTTGAGTTTTTTTGCAATCTCTATCGCTGTAGAATTCATCGAGTAAAAATAATGATTTATAAAGAATTTATATCCTTTGGATAACACAAATAATAATGAAAAATAGGTTCTGAAAACTCTTTGAAATCTAAATAATCAATAACTTTCCATAGAAATAAATCCATAAATTAGGTAATTAAATAATGTTTTATTGAAGTGCAAAAAATAAAAAATTTCCCATACTAAATGCAACACAATGAATGAGATTAAGATTTTATGGATAGATGATGAAGTAGAAAATTTAAAACCACATTTTCTTTTTTTAAATAGCCGTGGTTATGAAACTACTGGTGCTACTAATGGCCGGGATGCTTTAGATTTTATCCAAAAGATTGAATTTGATGTAGTTTTGTTAGATGAAAATATGCCGGGACTGAGTGGCATAGAAACATTGCAATTAATAAAAACTAAAAAACCTCAACTTCCTGTAATTATGATTACAAAAAATGAGGAAGAAAAAATAATGGAAGATGCAATTGGTCAAAAAATATCCGATTACCTAATCAAACCGGTTAATCCAAATCAAATTCTTCTTTCTTTGAAAAAAATATTTAGACACAAGGATTTAATAGCTCAAAAAACAACTGAAAATTACCAAAAAGAATTTGGAAAATTATCACAAGAAGTCCATTCATTAGAAAGCTATCAAAATTGGATAAATCATTTTGAAAAATTAGTTTATTGGGAATTAGAGTTAGAATCACTTGAGGATCCAAGCATGTTTGAGATATTTGAATCACAAAAAATAGAGTCAAATTCACTTTTTGGAAAATTTGTAGAACGCAATTATTTAGATTGGATTGGTGGTAATAATGGACCAATCATGTCTCATGATTTATTTACAAAAATAGTGCTTCCTAAACTAAAAGAGTTTAAACCAACCATTTTATTAGTTATCGATAACCTAAGACTTGACCAATGGCATATTATTCGTGAAGAACTGAATACCATTTACTCAATAGAAAGCGAATTAAAATATTTCAGTATTTTACCTACAACAACACAATATGCTAGAAATGCTATTTTTGCCGGCTTAAAACCTATTGATATTCAAAAAAAATTTCCTCAGTGGTGGAAATTTGATCATGAAGAAGGTGGGAAAAATCTTTTTGAGGAAGATTTACTAAAAGAACAATTTAAGCGCCTAGGCGTGAATATAGCTTTTAGTTTTCATAAGATAACCCAATTGGCACAGAGTCAACAGCTTCTAAAGAACTTACAAAATTATATGCGAGACAATCTGACAGTTTTAGTATACAATTTTGTAGATATGATTTCACATGCCAAAACAGAAATGGAAATTATAAGAGAATTAGCACCAGACAATAAGGCATATCGATCATTAACTTTAAGTTGGTTTAGAAACAGTCAGCTTAAAAAAATTCTTAATAAATCAGCTGAATTGGGTTTTCAATTACTTCTTACTACCGATCATGGAACTATCAATGTAAAAAAACCAAGTCCTGTAATAGGAGATAAAGAAACAAGTTTAAACTTACGCTATAAAGCAGGAAGGAGTATAACATATGATTCAAAGGATGTTATTGACCTAAAAGAACCTAATGTTTTGGGGTTACCAAGTATTTCTCTTAATAGCCAATACATTTTTGCTAACCAAAATAATTATTTTGTTTACAAGAATAATTTTAATCATTACGCTAGTCTATTTAAAGATACTTTTCAACATGGAGGTGTTTCACTCGAGGAAATGATTGTTCCATTTGTTCAATTAAATCCAAAAGCCAAATAAATTCAAGAGTGGAATATATTTATAATTTAACCAATATTAATAAAGCAAGTAAGTTGGTTATTGATAATATAAAAACAACTGTAGTCCGGATTGATGGAAAAATTGGTGCAGGAAAAACAAAAATAATTTCAAATATTTGTTTGCAATTAGGCGTAAAAGAGATTATTACTAGTCCTACATTTTCGATCATAAATACCTACCAATCTGTTAATGGGCCAGTACATCATTTCGACTTTTATAGGCTTGAAAATCCAAATGAAGCACTAGATATAGGTGTTGAAGAATATTTAGACTCTGGCAATTTATGTTTTATAGAATGGGCAGAAAAAATTGAACCTCATCTTCCATTAAATTATGATCATTATATTCTTAGGGTTTTAAATGATACTACTAGAAAAATATATTCAATAAAACGGTAATTAAATTTATAAATGAGAGTGATTGAGCGTTTTGGTTATTATTTAGGAGGTTTCTCTGTTGGTATAATTTTTTTAGGATTTGTATTTAGTGGAAAAAAAACCAGTTGTAACTACGGTCCTTCAGCGAGAGTAAAAAATAATTTACTTCAAAAGAAAATTGTTTATTTACCAAATAGAACTAATAAAATATTTGTAAATGACAGTATAGTTAGATCGTTAATAAATGCTGGTGAAATTAATTTTTCTAAGAGTAACACAAAAAAAGATTCGTGCCGAGTGTATTTTATAGATTTGGATTTAAAAAATAATTTTTATCTAGAAATAGCTAATTGCTCTGAAACAATAAAAATAATTGACTTCAAATTGCATTAAATTTTCGTCTTTTCATTTCTTTTTTTATAAGATATATCTCTTTGGATAATTGACTGTTTACCGATGTATTTTCCTCTGCCCTTCTAATTAAATATGGAACTACCTCTTTTATTGGACCATAAGGGACGTATTTTACTACTTGATATCCTTGAAATGCTAGATTAAATGATATATGGTCAGCCATCCCAAATAATTGAGAAAACCAAATTTTTGAGTAACCATTCGCTATTTTTTTTTCTTTCATCCATTTCAGGATTTTCTTAATACTCTTTTCGCAATGAGTTCCTACAAAAAGATCACATTTTTCTATTTTCAGGAGAATTAAATCTAAAGCGGAATTAAAACTTAAATCAGTTTGAATTTTGTTTTCAAAAATTGGCGAAGGGAGACCATTCTTATAAGCCCTTTCATTTTCTTTTTCCATGTAAGCACCCCTTACTAATTTAATTCCAAGTTTATATTTTTTTTTAACTGAATTTTGGATTATTTTGTTTAAATATTTAAGACGGTCTTTTCTATACATTTGAAGTGTTGTGAATATAATAGTCTTTTCTTGATTGAATTTTTCCATTAGACTTTCTGCAATTTCATCAATTATGGGTTGGATCCAAGATTCTTCAGCGTCAATAAAAATTCTAACATTTTGTCTGGCAGCATGCTTGCAACACGATTTGATTCTATCAATAGTTTTATTCCATAATTGTTTTTCTATTTCAGATAAAGCAGAGCCTGCACTTTTTTTTTCAAAGAGGTTAAACTTTCCTAAACTCGATGCCTTAAATACAGTAAATGGTAATGCAGTATTTTTTTTAGTTATGTCAATGGTCCTTATAATAATCTTAAAATTATTATCAAAATCTTTTTCAGATTCAATCCCCTCTGAAGCATAGTGCATGTATGAATTTACATTCAATTTTTTTAATTTTTTCACAATTTTAATTGAATCTTTTTCATCTATTCCAGCACAAAACTGTTTAAATACTGTTTTATCTAAAATTTCTGATATCGGTAAATTAAATCTTAATGACCATGTGATAATTTTTGTGCAAATTGATACAAGTACACTATTTGAAATAAGTCTGAAAATAAATAAGGTCTTAAGAAGTTGTCTATTTGATTTTAGTCTATAAGCTATTTCAGTATTTTGAAAATCCATATTGTAGAAAATATATGATAAAATTCATTCTAATTTTTATTATTCAAAAGAGGTACAAAACGAAATTTTCCAAAAGATTCTTTATTAAACTCTTTCTCAGCAACACGAGTGAATCTTAACATTTCCTGGTCTTTTAGTCCAACAGGAACAACCAATTTACCTCCTATTTTTAATTGGCTTAGAAGGGTTTTAGGTACTTTAGAAGCACCGGCAGTAACTAAAATTCGATCAAAAGGTGCATCATTAGGTAATCCAAGAATACCATCTCCAAAAATTGTTTTTTTTGGTCTTAACCCAAGATATTTGAATAATCTTTGTGTTTTTTTAAATAACTTTTGCTGCCGCTCAATAGTATAAATATCCGCACTTAACTCTAACAGTATTGCTGTTTGATAACCTGAACCCGTACCTATCTCGAGGATTTTATTACCAATTTCGATTTCTAACAATTGAGTTTGGAAAGCGACTGTAAAAGGTTGCGAAATTGTTTGATTTGAAATAATTGGATATGCCTGGTCTTCATACGAAAAATTTATAAGACTTGGGTCCATGAAGTGCTGTCTTGGAACATTTCCGACTGCCTTGAGTACACTTTTTGAATCTATCCCTTTGCTTTTGAGCAGTTTAACTAAATGTCTCCTTAAACCTTGAAATTTTATTGAGTCTTCCATTACCCTAAAAATGTTGTATTTCTCTATTCATTAATATTAAAACAAAATACCTCATGAACACACCCAGTTATAAACTAATTAAAAGATTTTTTGGAACATCGCCTGCTCCTTTACGAACAATTTCGTAAGGGATTTTAGTTAAATCAATAACGGTTGATGGAATATTTCTTCCATAACCATCTGAAAGCATAAGGTCAATTTCTGAATTCCATTTTTCAAATAATATTTCAGGATCTGTAGTGTAATCCAAAATTTTGTCAGGATCATGGATGGAGGTAGATACAATGGGTGAACTTAGAATTGGTAATAAAGATTTAAGTATTGAATGGTTTGGTATCCTAACACCAACAGTTTTTCTTTTTTCAAAAGGTTTAGGAAGTTTTTTTGCCGCTTCCATTATGAAAGCATATGGTCCAGGTAACATGCTTTTGATAAATCTGTATGTTCTTGAATCCATTGGCGATACGAACGAGCACAATGAGCGAATGTCACTAAATAAGAAACTTAAGGGCGCATGCTCTAATTTTATTCCTTTAATTCTCGCAATATCCTTCAATCGTTCCTTTTGATTTGCAAGACAGCCTAGGGCATATACAGTGTCTGTTGGGAAAATTATCATACCGCCATTTTCTAGAACCTCTTTTGATTCGTTTATATATTTTGAATTTGGTTTTTTTGAATAAAAATTTCTCAGCTTATTTGATGACATTATTTGACTTTTAACTTCGCAAATCGCAAAAGAAGATTTTTTACACCAGAGGATTGAAAATTAATAATTGCCTTTTTATCACTTCCCTTACCTTCGATATTTATAACTGTTCCATGTCCAAAACGTGCATGCTCAACACTCATTCCTTCCTTGATTTTAATTGAAATATTATTATCATTTTTCAAATTTTCCTGTCTAATTTTACGTAACCTACTTAATTGTTGGATGCTCGGATTAGATATTTTACTTTCACCATCATCCTTAGGAGTTTTGACAGAGTTCGTTTTTTGAAAAATAGATGTATCAATTATTGGTTTAAAACTGTAATTATTGCTTATTTTAATATGATTCACATACTCCTTATCGATCTCATCAATAAACCTACTAGGTTCTGCATCAATTAATTTACCCCAACGATAACGTGAAATGGTGTATGACAAAAAAGCTCTTTTTTTAGCTCGAGTTAATGCTACATAAAATAATCGACGTTCTTCTTCTAATTCTACTCTAGTATTCAAACTTAAAGCTGAAGGAAATAAGTCTTCTTCTAAGCCAACAACAAAAACATACGGAAATTCAAGCCCTTTGGCAAGGTGAATAGTCATAAGTGAAACTTTATCTGAATTCTCATCATTTTTATTATCCAAATCCGTTATTAATGCCACATCTTGTAAAAATTCATCAAGATTTCCTGATGCATCTGAAAGTTCTTTCTGTCCTTCGGTAAAATCGCGAATACCATTAAGCAATTCTTCTATGTTTTCAATTCTAGAAATATTTTCAGGAGTAGCATCATTTTTTAGCTCCTTTAAAATTCCAATCTTTTTAATTATTAGATCTGTAATTTCAAATGCGTCTAATAACTCATTCTCAATTTTGAAACGTTCTATAAGGGCAACAAAGTTTTCTAACTTATTTATGGTCCCCTGATTTACATTAAGGCTTATTTCTTTTGCTTTTTTAATAGTTTCAAATAACGTGATACTGTGTTTTTTTGATGCGACTATTAATTTATCGATTGTAGTTTGGCCAATACCTCGGGCAGGATAATTAATAATACGTTTTAAGCTTTCTTCATCTTTATTATTGATGACTAATCTCAAATAAGCCATGATATCTTTTATTTCCTTACGCTGATAAAATGATAATCCACCATATATTTTGTAGGCAATTTCTCTTTTTCTAAGAGCGTCCTCTATAGCCCTAGACTGAGCGTTGGTTCGATATAAAACAACAAAATCGTTATTTTTTAAATGCTCCCGCATTTTAAATTCAAATATATTGGAGGCTACATGCCGGCCTTCATCAGAATCTGTTGGTAATTGATTAATTTCAATTAATGAACCCTTTTCATTTGATGTCCATACAATCTTTTCGATTTTATTTTTATTATGACTTATAATTGAATTTGCGGCATTAACAATATTTTTTGTTGACCTATAATTCTGTTCTAGACGGTAAAGTGTCACATCTAGATAGTCATTTTGAAAGTTTAAAATATTATTAATGTTAGCACCTCGAAATGCATAAATACTTTGTGCATCGTCTCCTACAACACAAATATTTTGATAACGATCAGCTAAAGCTCGAAGAATTAAATACTGTGAATGATTTGTATCTTGATACTCATCCACTAAAATATATCTAAATCGTTCTTGATATTTAGCAAGAACATCAGGATAAAGGTTAAGTAATTCATTTGTCTTTAAAAGTAAATCATCGAAATCCATGGCCCCAGCTTTAAAGCATCTTGAGACATACTCTTTGTAAATTGCCCCTGTTTCTGGTCTTCGCATCATTTTGTCTGATTCTTGTAATTCAGGATTATCATTATAGGCCTTAACCGTAATAAGACTATTTTTAAATGAAGATATTCTTGTTCTTATTTGTTTGTATTTATAGAGATCTTTGTCAAGACCCATCTCCTTAATTATAGATGCAATCAATCTATCTGAGTCTTGAGTGTCATAAATAGTAAAATTAGACGGGAATCCAAGCTTCTCTGCTTCAGATCTTAACAACCTCGCAAAAACTGAATGAAAAGTGCCCATCCAGAGATTTTTTGCTTCACTTTCACCAACCAATTCTCCAATGCGTGATTTCATTTCTCTTGCAGCTTTATTAGTAAATGTTAAAGCTAAAATTGAGAATGAATCAACTCCTTGGGACATTAAGTAAGCAATTCTATATGTAAGTACTCTCGTTTTACCTGAACCTGCGCCAGCAATTACAATAAGTGGGCCGTCCTTATGTAAAGTGGGTTTCCTTTGAGCATCATTTAAAGTATCTAGGTTTATTTTAAGTTCGTCTTTCATAAACATTTAAAAATAACTATTTCGTTTATCTAGTTGATCACTTTTACTTTTTTATTATAAACATTGTATCTTCATATTAATACAGATTATAAATCAAAAACACTTTCGAATGAATTCAAAACAGACATCCATTGAATATTTGAAAGGTGTTGGGCCTGAACGTGCACGTATTCTTAAGGAGGAGCTTAAAATAGTAACCTTTGATGATTTGTTCCATTTTTTTCCCAGTCGCTACATCGATAGGAGTCAATTTCATCTAATAAATGAACTCCCAAAAAATAATTCTGAAGTTCAGATTAAGGGAAAAATTACAGAAATAGAAATTTTGACGCAAAAAAGAGGTAAGAGAATGGTTGCACGTTTTGAAGATAAATATGGAAAGATGGACTTGATTTGGTTCAGGGGTTACAAATGGATAAGAGAGAATTTAAAATTAAACCAATCATATATAATCTTTGGAAGATTGAATTGGTTTAAGGGATATGTAAGTATGCCACATCCTGAAATGGAACTAGAAATAAATTTTAGAAAATCGATTAAAAAATCATTTTACCCAATATATCCATCAACTGAAAAGTTAATTAGAAATGGTATATCGCAAAAAGTTATTCAAAAGTTGGTTTTAAATTTAATCGAAATGGGTGGTAATTTGTTTTCTGAAACTTTGCCAAAATATGTCTTAGATTATTACAAATTACTTGATAAAAGTGATGCTTTAAAAGAAATACACTTTCCTACCTCTCAAAAAAAATTAAGCCAAGCACAAATTAGACTCAAATTTGAAGAATTAACTTATACCCAATTGCAATTAATTCTCAAAAATCAACAAAGAAAAAGGAAAATAAAAGGTTTTTTATTTTCTGAAATTGGAAGTCTTTTAAACAGCTTTTATAACCATAAATTACCTTATAGATTAACTATTGCTCAAAAAAGAGTAATAAGAGAAATACGTGAAGATATGGGATCAGGAAGACAAATGAATAGATTACTTCAGGGTGATGTTGGGTCAGGAAAAACAATTGTTGCATTATTTGCAATTCTAATTGCAATTGGAAATAACTATCAAGCTTGTTTTGTTGCACCCACAGAAATTTTGGCTCAACAACATTTTGCTTCTCTTCAGATGTTACTATCAGATAGTCCTGTGAAACTTAATCTTCTTACAGGTAGTACAAAAGTAAAAGATCGAAAAATAATAAATCATGAGCTTGAAGATGGAACACTTTCTATACTTATTGGAACACATGCGATATTTGAAGAAAATGTACGATTCAAAAATTTGGGGCTTGCTATTATCGACGAACAACATCGTTTTGGAGTTGCACAGAGAGCAAAATTATGGTCAAAAAATAGTATTCCTCCCCATATACTTGTAATGACAGCAACTCCAATACCAAGAACACTTGCAATGAGCCTATATGGTGATCTAGATGTTTCATTGATTGATGAGATGCCACCAGGAAGAAAACCTATAAAGACAATACACAGGTATGACAATAATAGGCTTAAAGTTTTTCAGTTCATCAAAGAGAAAATTGATGAAGGGCAACAAATTTATATTGTATATCCATTAATACAAGAATCTGAAAAATTAGATTTTAAAGATTTAATGGATGGCTATGAAAGTCTTTCTCGAAGTTTCCCTATTCCAAAATATCAAATAAGTATAGTACACGGAAAAATGAAGGCTGTCGATAAAGCATATGAAATGAGACGTTTTGAGGAAGGAAAAACTCAAATAATGATAGCCACTACAGTAATCGAAGTTGGTGTAAATATTCCAAATGCATCTGTTATGATAATAGAAAGTGCAGAAAGGTTTGGCTTATCTCAACTTCATCAACTTAGAGGTCGAGTTGGGAGAGGAAATAAACAGAGCTTTTGTATTTTAATGACCGGGAGTAACTTATCAGATGATAGTAAAATAAGAATTCAAACAATGGTTAAAACCAATAATGGTTTTGAAATAGCTGAAGCAGACCTTAAACTTAGAGGTCCTGGAAATATTCTTGGAACCCAGCAAAGTGGTATTTTACGGATGAAAATAGCTGACATCGTAAAGGATAGCAAACTTCTTAAAATAGCACGTGAACTAGCTAAGGAAATATTAAAGAAAGATCCTAAACTTGAAAACAGTGAAAATCAAATTATAAAAAGAAATCTTTCTAATCTTCAAAATGAATCAAATATTTGGAATTTAATAAGTTAAATATGGGGAAAGAGATTCTTATATTTGTAGTCAATTAAAAACTCATTAATTGAAAATATCCTATAATTGGTTAAAGCAATTTATTGAAATAGACCTTCCGATAGAAGACATTTCTAATTTATTAACAGACATCGGCTTGGAAGTTGAACAATTGGAAAAATATGAAAGTATAAAGGGTGGTTTGAAAGGTGTATTGGTAGGAGAAATTGTGGAATGTGAAAAACATCCCAATGCTGACAGACTTAAACTCACAAAAGTTGATGTAGGTAGTGGAAATTTACTTTCTATCGTTTGTGGTGCACCAAACGTTATGCAGGGGCAAACTGTTCTAGTTGCGACAATTGGTACTACACTCAACATGTATGATGGTTCAGTTTTAAAAATAAAAAAAGGAAAAATCCGCGGTGAAATTAGTGAGGGTATGATTTGTGCTGAAGATGAACTCGGACTAAGTGATAATCACGAGGGCATCTTGGTTTTAGATAAAAAAAGCACTCCTGGTACGCATGCATCCACAATTTTTGACTTGGAACAAGATTCAGTTTTTGATATTGGTTTAACACCAAATAGAGCAGACGCAATGAGTCATATGGGTGTAGCTCGTGATTTAAAAGCTGTTTGTATTGTCAAGAATATTCCTTACAAATGGTCAATGCCAGATATATCTTCATTTAAAATTGATAATACAAATAAAACGATAACTGTGAAAGTTAATGATGCTGATCGCTGCTCACAATATTATGGACTTACCCTAACGAATGTTGAAGTTAAACCTTCACCTGGTTGGTTAAAAAACCGTCTAAATGCAATAGGAATATCTCCAAAAAATAATGTTGTGGATGTAACAAATTATGTACTTCATGAGCTGGGACAACCTTTACATGCATTTGACGCTGATAAATTAGATAATCAAATAATAGTAAAAACGTGTAAAGAGAATACCTCGTTTACGACCCTAGATGGAATAAAACGTAATTTAAATAAAGATGACTTGATGATATGTGATAATATCCAGCCACACTGTATTGCTGGAATTTTTGGTGGAAAGGATTCTGGAGTAGAAAATGAAACAAAAAATATATTTTTGGAAAGCGCCTTCTTTGATCCTATAAGTATTCGTAAAACTGCAAAAAGACATGGTTTAAATACTGACGCTTCTTTTCGTTTTGAAAGAGGTATAGATCCTGATATTGGTATTACTGCCTTAAAGCGAGCTGCTATTTTAATATCTGAACTGACAGGTGCTAAAATTTCAAGCGAAATTCAAAAGGTTAGCCAAAAATTAAATGATGAATCAAAAATTTTCCTATCATTCAAAAAATTGAATAAAATTATTGGTCAAAACATAAGTAAAAAAACTATAAAATTAATTTTAGACTCTTTAGAAATCAAAATTGAAAATGAATCTAAATCTGGAATGAACATTTCTGTTCCGAGATACAGGGTTGATGTAAAACGAACCTATGACGTTATTGAAGAGATTCTCAGGATTTATGGGTTTAATAACATAGGGGAAAAACCACTAAAGTATCAATCGGATGAATATTATAAGTGGGATGATTCATATAAATTAGAAAGGATAATTTCAGAAAAATTAAATGGAATAGGTTTCTCTGAAATTATAAATAATTCAATTTCAAGCCTAGAGGAAACATCTGATTTTTATGATCCAGTCAAAATAATTAATCCACTTGGTAAAGAGTTTTCTAATATGCGTCAATCTCTAATTTATAATTCATTAGAGGTTGTAGCATACAATTTAAATAGACAAAACAATAGATTAAAACTTTTTGAACTTGGTAATGTATATGGAAAAAATAATAACAAATATGTGGAGGAAAGACGCTTAAGTATTTCGATTGTAGGTGAGCCGTTTGAATCCAATTGGAATATTCAACAATCCCCCGATAGCTTTTTTTATGGAAAAGGTGTAATAATAGATCTTTTTGAAACTTTCGGTTTTGACAATATCAAGTTTAACAACACAGATCATCCTGACTTTGACTTTGTGTGTGAAATTTCATCACAAAATAAAGCATTCGGCTATTATGGTTTAATTTCAAAAAAAGTTAAAGAAAGATATAGTATAGAAAAAGAAATTTATTTAGCCGAAATTAATTGGTCACGATTCATTGAAAACTGCTTTGAGAAACCTACATATTTCAAAGATTTACCAAAGTTTCCATCGATAAAGCGAGATTTTGCATTATTACTAAATAAAGAAATCACATTTGAAGAAATAGAAGAAGTTTCTTTAAAAACAGAGCGAAAAATATTAAAGTCAGTTGAACTCTTTGACGTTTATTCTGGTGACAAACTGCCTTCTGGAAAAAAATCTTATGGGGTCAGCTTTAATTTTCAAGACGAGAACAGAACCCTAACTGATAAACATGTGGATAAAATAATGAAAAAATTAGAAAAAAACTTTGTTGAAAATTTTAATGCAGAATTGCGTTGATATTTTAAATTTGATTTAAATATTGTTAATTTTACAAAAATGAAATTGAATCATGAAGATGAAACTTATCCAAAGGACTAATATCGAATCTGCATTAAAGAAAAAAAGAAGCAGTACTTACGAAGAACATAATTCAAATCTTGAAAATTTTATCGGAAATTTAAATATCAGTATTATAAATAACTTTGATTTCAATAAACTATCCAAAGCTAGGATATATCACATTGACCATATTAAGAAAGTGAGTATTGATTATAGATTAAGATTTCTAGATATTAAATATTTTAAAAATAAACTTCCAATCGAAGCAACTAACATAATTAAAAAGTTAGAAAAAAATCACAAAACCAAACTTTCAGAATTTAAAATAATGGCACCTTCTGTCCTTTTCAGACTAGAAAAAAAAGATGATCCCCTACTATTTGTTCCTATAGGAAATGACTATTATTATTTAGTTCATAAATGGGGAAACGATTTGCACCCCTTTCGTAAGGCATTAATGTGGCCATTTAAAAATATTTGGAACTTACTTTTGACGGTTCTAGTTTTAAGTTGGTTTCTTACAGAACTAACACCACTATCATTATTTACAAAAAACCAGAACGATTCATCTTACTGGATGCTTTTATTTTTTATGTTTAAAGCTATCGCTTCAATTGTTTTATATTTTGGATTTGCACTAGGTAAAAACTTTAATCCTGCTATCTGGGATAATCGTTATAATAAGGCATAAAAAGGTAGTGCCTCATTCAGATTATTATCATCTATTTACTGGATCAATTGTCGAGGTTCTTGCCTTGAAGCATGCTTTAGCTGAAAAAAAAATTTTCCCTGTAGTAAAAGATGAATCGGAATCAGCTAGACTAGCTGGCTTTGGAATTTCTAACCCATCAACCCAACAAGTATTTCTTCACAAAGATGAAGTTGAGATAGGTGAAAAAATATTAAAACAGCTTTTTTAAGCACCTTTAATTTTTTATTTTGCATTATCAAGTTGATTTTTTTGTACTAAAACTGTCAGTCACTCAGCATTTAAACCTTAAAATAACTTTGTAATGAATACCAATTTTGAAACTCTAGATTATATTATTTTTGCTATATATGCTATAATAATTTTAAGTGTTGGGCTTTGGGTATCAAGGTCAAAAAAAGGTGAAACGAAGAGTACGGAAGATTATTTTCTTGCAAGTAAATCCCTTCCTTGGTGGGCAATCGGAGCTTCTCTGATAGCAGCAAATATCTCCGCAGAACAATTCATTGGAATGTCAGGCTCTGGATTCGCTGGCGGTCTTGCTATAGCAACATACGAATGGATGGCCGCATTGACTTTAATAGTCGTTGGAAAGTTTTTTTTACCAATTTTTATAAAGAAAAAAATTTATACAATACCTGAATTCGTTGAGCAAAGATACTCAAGTCAATTAAAGACAATTTTAGCTGTATTTTGGATTGCGCTATATGTTTTTGTAAATCTGGCTTCAGTTCTTTATCTCGGTGGATTAGCTCTTCAGACAATATTGGGAGTTAATTTGATCTCAGCAGTAATTGGGTTGGCTGTATTTGCTGTTGCATACTCGCTTTATGGAGGTCTTTCGGCAGTTGCGTGGACTGATATCATTCAGGTAGTTGTTTTAATTTTAGGAGGCTTCGTTACAACATATCTTGCACTTGATACCGTTTCTGGTGGACAAGGTTTTATTAAAGGTCTGACTTCAATTTATGCCGCAGTTCCTGAACGTTTTGATATGATTCTTGATAAAAATAATCCCGAATACATGAACTTACCAGGTATTGGTGTTTTAATTGGAGGAATGTGGATTGCTAATTTATACTACTGGGGATTTAATCAATATATCATTCAAAGAACACTTGCTGCAAAATCCTTAGAAGAATCACAAAATGGAATTTTATTTGCTGCGGGCTTAAAAATGATAATACCACTTATTGTTGTAATTCCTGGAATTGCTGCGTATGTAATTATAAATGATCCATTGCTGATGGAAAAATTAGGAGAATCAGGAATGACCAATCTTCCCTCTTTAGCTCAAGCCGACAAGGCCTATCCTTGGTTGATGCAATTTCTGCCCACTGGTTTGAAAGGAATTGCTGTAGCTGCACTTGCTGCTGCAATAGTTTCCTCTTTAGCATCTATGTTAAACTCAACTGCCACGATTTTCACAATGGATATTTATAAGCAGTTAATTAACAAAAATGCAAGTGAATCAAAAACTGTAAATGTGGGACGTCTTTCTGCACTTGTCGCCTTAATAATTGCAACAATAATGGCCCCCTTACTTGGTGGTATTGACCAGGCTTTTCAATTTATTCAAGAGTACACAGGAATTGTAAGTCCAGGTATTCTTTCTGTATTCGTATTAGGGCTATTTTGGAAAAAAACCTCAAACAAAGGTGCAGTTTATGGAGCTCTAGCTTCAATTCCAATAGCACTATTTTTTAAAGTCGGTCCAAAAGGTTGGTTAGCGAATTCTCCAGTAGAAGAATTTTTTCCAACACTTCCATTTTTAGATCAAATGGGATTAACTGCAATTCTTTCAATGGTTGTTATTGCAATTGTAAGTATTAAAGAGAATAAAATAAGTGATGATAAAAAAGCTATAAAACTTGACAAAGGGATTTTTGATACATCATCAATTTATAATGTAGGATCCTTTATTTTGATGATAGTACTTGCATTTTTGTACTCATTTTTTTGGTAAATACATCAAATCTTTAATAATCTCATATTTAAAGTTGATTAATAATTTTATTTAACCCACATTTTGGATTGTAGCTCTTTTATTTTATGGTCTGTCATATATTCATCAAAACTCATATGTCTATCTATGACACCGTTTGGAGTTAACTCGATAATTCTATTACCAAGAGTTTGAGAAAAAGTATTATCAGATGTACTACATAGTAGGGTTCCTTTGAAATTTTTAAGAGAATTATTTAATGCAGTTATTGATTCTAGATCTAAATGATTTGTAGGTTCATTTAATAAAAGAACGTTTGCTCGTTGCATCATCATTTTTGAAAGCATACAACGAACTTTTTCACCACCTGACAATACGTTTGACTTTTTTAGTGCTTCGTCACCACTAAAGAGCATTTTCCCTAAAAAACCTCTAAGGAAAACTTCTTCTTTCTCTTCTTCAGTTTTAGCGTACTGACGTAACCAATCAACTAACGAAATAGGCTCGTGGAAATAAAATTCGTGATCTGCAGGCATGTATGCCTGACTAGTAGTGATACCCCAGTTAAATTTACCGGTATAAGATTGGGATGCTCCAGTTATTATATCATAAAATGAAGAAACAGCGCGAGTATCTTTAGAATAAATAATAACTTTATCTTTTTTTGCAAGATTCAGATGTATGTCTTTAAATAAAAGCTCCCCACCTATTGAGCATGAAAGATTATCAACACTTAAAATTTGATCTCCAGCCTCCCTCTCTTGATCAAAAATAATAGCAGGATATCTTCTACTAGAAGGCTTGATTTCCTCGATATCTAGCCTTTCGATCATTTTTTTTCTTGAAGTAGCTTGTTTTGATTTTGCAACGTTAGCTGAAAATCTGGATATAAATTCTTCTAATTCCTTTTTTTTCTCTTCGGCTTTTCTGTTCTGTTGAGCGCGCTGCCTTAAAGCCAACTGGCTCGACTCATACCAGAAAGTATAATTACCAGAATAATGATTGATTTTTCCAAAATCTATGTCTGAAATGTGAGTGCAAACAGAATCAAGAAAATGTCGGTCATGCGATACTACAATAACAGTGTTTTCATAATTAGCTAAAAAATCTTCCAGCCACATAATTGTGTCGTAATCTAGATCATTTGTTGGTTCATCCATTATTAAAACATCAGGATTTCCAAATAGTGCTTGAGCTAGCAAAACACGTACTTTTTGTTTGCCATCCAACTCGCTCATTAGTATATTATGTAATTGTTCTGGAATTTCTAAATTGGAGAGAAGTGATGCCGCCTCACTATCAGAATTCCAGCCACCCATCTCTTCATAACTTACTTGGAGAACTCCTACTCTATCACCATCCTCGTCAGTAAAATTTTCTTTCGCATATAAATTATCCATTTCAGTTTTTACATCAAAAAGGACTTTATTTCCTTTAAGGACAGTGTCTAAAACAATATCCCCATCATAAGCATTGTGATTTTGTTCTAGAAACGAAAGTCGCTTACCATGTTCTAAAGAAACACTTCCAGAATTTGCTTCTTGTTTACCTGAAATAATTTTTAAAAATGTCGACTTTCCTGCGCCATTAGCCCCGATAATTCCATAACAATTTCCAGGAGTAAAACTTATATTTACATCATCAAATAATACCCGTTTACCAAATTGAACCGATAGATTTGAAACAGTTAGCATAATTATTTTTTGCAAACATACACAATAAGTGATTTGAATCTAAAATGACTTTGAATATTTTACAAATTGAAAAATCTGTATTTTTAGAATCCATATGAAAAAATTAAAATTCATTTTTATTTTTTTAATTCTACTTGGATGTAATTCAAATACAAAAACACGAGATGGAATTTTCTTGGGCGGACAAATAATTAATCCATCCTCCCGTGATGTAACGTTGTATCAAGGATCTAATGTTATTGATATGCTTGATTTAGATGATAACTTTAAATTTCAAAGAAAATATGACTCACTCACAAGTGGCATATATAAACTTGAACATTTACCAGAATATCAGACTGTTCTTTTGGAAGAAGCTGATAGTCTCTGGATAAGGATTAATGCTACTACTTTCAATGAATCTATCGTATTTTCTGGTATCGGAGCAACAAAAAATAATTTTCTTATTGATCTATACCTCAAGCAAGAAGAAGAAGTAAATTTTCTATCATCAAAATACTCAAGTAATCAAATAGTATTTAAAAAAATAATAGATTCGTTGTTACTTGAAAAAAAAGCTTCTTGGATTAAAATGGATTCAATAAATGATTTAAGTCCAATTGCTCAAAAGGTTACTCAGGCAGCCTACATTTATCCTTATGCAAGTATTAGAGAAAGGTACGCATTATTACGCAGTTCAAAATTGACAGAAGCAAAAGATAGTCTGTTTTTTAGTTATCGTAAATTTCTAAACTATGGCGATAACGATTTGGCTTTTTTTGACCCCTATGTTAATTATATTTTAAACTATATTAGTCTAGAAGCATTAAATGAGGAAGAGTCATATTTTAAAACAAAGGAGACAACATCTTTCAATATTAAAAGATTAGAGATATTGGATAAAATGATTTCTGGTAAATTACTAAGAAACAATGTTTCACGTGCTATAGCATTTGAGGAAATGTTAAAATTTAAAAATCAGACTGAACACGATCTATTTCTTCAATATTATGCAACTGTAAACAGCTCCAAAGATTATTTAAGAGAAGTATTGGCATTACATCAGGGCATAAACAAAATGAGTTATGGGAAACCCTTGCCTAAAGTTTTGCTTCAAAATTTTGACAGAAATACAGTTAATAGTGCTTCCATAGATTACGGTAGGCCAACAGTCATATATTTTTGGTCACAAACTCAGATGAATCAATATCGTAACACTCTAAATCGTTTGCAAAAATTAAAAAAGGTATATCCCAAAATAAGATTTATAGGCATCTGTATTCAGCCTTTTAATGCTCTAACAGATCAAATTCAAAAAATGATGGGTTTAGAAAATAAAGATCAATTTGCATTAACCAATTTTGAAAAAGCTAGTAAAGTCTGGGTGCTCACCCTTTTAAATAAAAGTATCGCATTAGACGAAAAAGGATTTATAGTCGAGGGATTTGGAAATTTCTTCGATATTGAATTCGAAAAAGTTTTAAATACTCTCTAATTTCCTTTTTTGTAATCCTCTAAAAACTTTTTTAATCCTATGTCTGTAAGTGGGTGATTTAAAAGACCTTTAATGGAGGAAAGGGGACCTGTTATTACATCTGCTCCAATTTTGGCACAATTTACAATATGCATTGTGTGTCTTATTGAGGCTGCAAGAATTTCTGTTCCAAATGCAAAATTATCGTAAATAAGACGAATTTCTTTAATCAATTCTAACCCATCTGTTGAATTATCATCTAATCGACCAATAAATGGAGAAACATAATTAGCTCCGGCTTTTGCAGCTATAAGAGCTTGTCCTGAAGAGAAAACAAGGGTGCAATTAGTCTTTATTCCTACATCAGAAAAGTATTTTAAAGCTTTAACACCTTCTTCAATCATAGGAACCTTGACAACAATTTGAGGGTTCAGCTTTGCTAGCATCTCACCTTCTCGTTTCATACCCTCAAAGTCAACAGAGATTACCTCAGCAGAGACATCTCCATTAACTATCTCACAAATATCCTTGTAATGCTTAATTATGTTACTATTTCCTGTTATACCTTCCTTAGCCATTAAAGAAGGATTTGTAGTAACTCCGTCTAAAACCCCTAAATCTTGTGCTTCTCTGATTTGACTTAGGTTTGCTGTATCAATAAAAAATTTCATATGATTTTATAATTTATAATGATTCATGATTAGTCTTTCAAATATCTGGCTTGGCAGTATTTTTTTTAAAAATATTGATAACTTTTGTAAAATAGCTCCAACTCGATAATGTACTTTAAGATTGCTATTATTTAGAATATTATAGATTGCTTTTGCAATTTCTATCGGGGGATTACCTTTATCAACGTGTTCATCCATTGTTTTAATTCCTTCAGCATATTTTTTGTATGGAGAGTTTTTTAAAACGGGGGAATGATATCTTCTAGATGCTACATCAGTAGCATAATCACCGGGTGCGAGCGTACATACTTTAATTCCAAATTCTTTGACTTCCATTCGTAAACTCTCTGTCATAGTCATGAATGCACTTTTAGAAGCTGAAAATACTCCTCGGAAAGGAAGACCCATGTATCCGCCAATTGATGTCACATTAATTATAGTACCCGACTGTTGCTTTCGCATGTGAGGGAGTACTGCTTGAATTAAATTTAGAGGTCCAAAGCAATTTGTAGCAAAATTTTCAACTACTTTTTCAGAGTTTAATTCTTCTAAAGGTCCAGTAATACCTACTCCAGCATTATTAATTAAAATATCAATTTTCCCTCTCAAAGACAATACTTTTGATACACAATCTTTAATTGAGGTCAGATCTGTAATTTCTAGTTTTATTAATTCGAATGGTGTTGATTTATTTAATTTATCTGGGTTTCGACTCGTCCCGAAAACTACGTAGCCCTTTTTTGATAAATAAAGTGCTGATTCAAGACCTAATCCTGAAGATGCTCCTGTAATTAAAACTACTTTTCCCATATTTTCAAATAAAATGGGCAAGCTACCTACATCACACCGCTACGACCGCCTACCCTTGCTGCGTTCCCGCCCTGGGGGATTCAACAGGAGCTGGTTGTGTAGAACTTGCCCATCAGCAAATATAACTTGTTACTCTGATATCAACAATGATTTTAAATTCTTAATTTGCCAAACAGTTTAAAGTAATAAGCTAAATAAATAAAATGAAGTTTTTTTTAAATATTATTATTACAATACTTATTCTTAATTGTAACAGCAATACTGATCCAAAAATTCAAATTTCAACAGGTGTAAAAGGCAATAAAGGTAGTTTTGAGAAAGTTTTGAATTTAGCTGTTAAAACATCAATTGAAGATTTTGATATTTCATACTACTTAAATAATAAGCAGATTAACCAAACACATAAATTTTTGGAAACAGACCCCTTAGGTGAGTATATTATAAAAGTAGAATTAAGAAAGGGAGATAAAGTGTTTGAAAGAAAGATAGTTTATACCCTTTTAGCAGACAAACCACCAAAACTTTATAAATATGAAATAGTAAACATTTTTCCTCATGACATAGAAGCATATACACAGGGATTAGAATTCGATGGAGACCATCTCTACGAAAGTACAGGACTAAACGGAAAATCAACTTTGAGAAAGGTTAATTATAAAACTGGTGAAATCATAGAAATTAAAAAATTAGATGATGCATTTTTTGGGGAAGGTATTACATTAATAAATAACAGAATAATCCAATTAACTTGGAAATCTTTAAAAGGCTTTATTTATAAAAAAACAAATTTAGAAATGATCAAATCGTTCCCATATTTTGATAGCAAAGAGGGGTGGGGATTGTGTAATGATGGAAATAAGCTCTACAAATCTGATGGAAGTGAAAATATATGGATTCTTAATCCAAATGATTTTAAGGAAGAAAGCAGAATTCAAGTTGTTACAAATAAATCAGCACTTAGAAAAATTAATGAATTAGAATGGGTTTCTGGGAAAATATATGCTAATACTTATCAATTTCAAAAAGACGTTGTGGTTATAATAAATCCTGTTACTGGCAGTGTTGATGGTGTTATAGACTTTTCAGGACTTAAGGAAAAGGTTAAACAACATACTAAGTTAAATGTACTAAATGGAATTGCTTACAATAAAAAGCGTAAGACGTTTTTTGTAACTGGTAAAAATTGGAATAAGATGTTTGAGATTAAAATTTTGTCAAAAGACTAACTTTTAAGAATTAAATAAAGGTCTGCCACGCATTAAAGAATTAACTTGTTTTGCAACTTCGCTTATAATTAGATCGTCATTATAATTTAAAATTACCCGGTCAATCATATTTACAATTTCTTCCATTTGGTCTTCTTTAAGACCTCTAGTAGTTATTGCTGCTGTTCCAACTCTGATTCCAGAAGTAACAAATGGAGATTTATCATCAAAAGGAACCATATTTTTATTTGCAGTAATATCTGCCTTTACCAGTGCAAGTTCAGCATCCTTCCCAGAGATATTTTTGTTCCTAAGATCAATCAACATCATGTGATTGTCAGTACCCCCAGATATTAGATTATAATCCAACTTTAAAAAAGAATTAGCCATAGCCTTAGCATTATTCCTGACTTGATTCATGTATTTTTTAAAACTTGGCTGTTGTGCCTCTTCAAATGCAATTGCCTTACCAGCGATAACATGCATTAATGGTCCACCTTGATTTCCAGGAAAAACAGCCATGTTTAAAATATGTGACATTTTTTGGAGTTTCCCGTTTTTAAGAGTAAGACCAAATGGATTATCAAAATCTTTTCCCATAAGGATTAGTCCACCACGAGGACCTCTCAAAGTTTTATGAGTTGTTGTTGTTACAACATGACAGTGTGGAACTGGATCGGTTAAAAGACCTGTAGCGATCATCCCTGATGGGTGCGAAATATCAGCTAAAAGAAATGCACCTACTGAGTCAGCTATTTCACGAAATTTGGCAAAATCGATATCTCGAGAATATGCTGAGGCTCCAGCAATGATCATTTGCGGTTTAACTTTACCTGCAATTTTTAGAATGTTTTCGTAATCCAAACGTCCGGAATTTTTATCTACTCCATAAAAATGAGACCTATACAAACGCCCAGAAAAGTTAACTGGTGATCCATGGGTAAGATGACCACCATGAGATAAGTCAAAACCTAGTATTTTATCACCTGGCTTCAAAAATGCATGAAAAACCGCAGTGTTTGCTTGAGATCCAGAGTGAGGCTGAACATTTGCATAAGCTGCACCAAAAAGCACTTTTGCTCTTTCAATTGCAATTAGCTCTACTTTATCAACAACCTCACACCCTCCGTAATATCTTTTCCCTGGGTAGCCCTCAGCATATTTATTAGTTAAAATCGATCCACAAGCCTCCATTACTTCAGGACTAGTAAAGTTTTCAGAAGCTATTAATTCTATACCATTTGATTGTCGATCCTTCTCTGCTTCTAATAAATCAAATATTGCCCTATCGCTCCTCATAACCTAATTTTAATTTCAAAATTAAACAATTAGATATCCTTTTTATCATCAATTTTTTTAAATATTAATGATTTATTCAAGATTAATTAACAAGCAATAGACAATTTTACCAACTATATATTAATTTAATCTGTCATAATGACTTAATAAACAACAGTTTATATGTCAAAAGGACATAGAACTGTAATTGGAATAGAGTTTGCCTTTTAGAAATAAAAAATTGTTATGAATTTGAATAAACTAACTTTAAAAGCACAAGAATCTTTGCAAGCTGCTCAACAAAACGCCTATGAAAATAAACATCCACAAGTTGAAAACGAGCATTTATTTTCCGGAATACTTGAGGTTGATGAGAATGTTTTGCCATTTGTATTTAATAGACTAAAAGTCAATTTATCTATAGTCAAGAGTTTAAATGAAAACATTTTAGATACCTTTTCAAAAGTTGAAGGAAATACTCAAAATTTATCTAAAAGTGCCTCCCAAACTTTAATGAATTCGATTAATATTGCAAAAAAAACTGGAGATGAATATGTTACAGTTGAACATCTTTTGATTTCGATTTTTGAGTCAAAAAGTAAAATCTCAAATATTTTAAAAGACGAAGGGATAACCAAAGTAAAATTAGAATTGGCAATAGAAGAACTTCGTAAAGGAGAAAAAGTAACTTCGGTTTCTGCTGAAAGTAACTATAATTCTTTAAACAAATATGCCATCAATCTGAATCAAATGGCTGTTGAGGGTAAACTTGATCCTGTAATTGGAAGAGACGAAGAGATAAGAAGACTTTTACAAATACTAAGTAGACGTACAAAAAATAATCCAGTATTAGTTGGTGAACCTGGAACTGGTAAAACTGCAATTGCAGAAGGACTTGCTCATAGAATAATTGACGGTGATGTTCCTGAAAATTTAAAAAACAAGTTGATTTATTCTTTAGACATGGGGACACTTATTGCAGGTGCAAAATATAAAGGTGAATTCGAAGAAAGACTTAAAAGCGTAATAAAAGAAGTAATAAAAAGCGATGGTGATTTAGTCCTTTTCATTGATGAAATCCACACACTAGTAGGTGCAGGGGGAAGTGAAGGTTCTATTGATGCCGCTAACATACTTAAACCAGCACTTGCAAGAGGTGATTTGCGTGCAATTGGGGCTACTACTTTGGATGAATATCAAAAATACATCGAAAAGGATAAAGCATTAGAAAGGAGATTTCAAAAAGTTAGTGTCAATGAACCCGATACGGAAAGTACTATTTCTATTCTAAGAGGGATAAAAGAAAAATATGAAATGCATCACAAAGTTAGGATAAAAGACGATGCGATAATCGGTGCTGTTTCTCTTTCTAATCGTTATATCAGAAATCGATTTTTACCAGACAAAGCAATTGATTTAATTGATGAAGCAGCATCAAAATTAAAAATGGAAATGAATTCAAAGCCTGAAGAACTAGATATACTAGATCGTAGGATTCGACAAATTGAAATTGAAATAGTTGCTTTAAAGCGAGAAAAAGACGAAAAGAAGGTTGTACTATTAAATAAAGAGGTTTTTGAATTGAAAGAAAACAGAAAATCTCTTTATGCTAAATGGCAAAAAGAGAAACAAATTGTTGATGACCTTCAGCAAACAAAATCAAATATTGAAGACTTGAAGCTTCAAGCAGACCGTTCAGAAAGAGAGGGGGATTATGGTGTAGTTGCAGAAATTAGATATGGAAAACTTCAAGACGAGGAATTAAAGATGTCTGAACTTAAAAATAAACTCGCAAAATTTAAGTCAGAAAATTCATTAATTAGAGAAGAGATAACTTATGATGATATTGCTGAAATTGTTTCAAAATGGACAGGTATACCAGTTGCGAAAATGATTCAATCTGAACGGGAAAAACTTTTAAACCTCGAAAAGAATTTACATAAAAGGCTTGTAGGACAGGAGAAAGCTGTAATAGCGGTAAGTGATGCCATCAGAAGAAGCAGGGCAGATCTACAAGATGAAAACAGGCCTATAGGGAGCTTTATGTTTTTAGGGACAACAGGTGTTGGGAAAACAGAACTTGCAAAAGCCTTAGCTGAGCTTCTTTTTGATAATGAAAATAATATTACAAGAATTGATATGAGCGAATATCAAGAGAGACACTCGATTAGCAGACTTATAGGTTCTCCTCCGGGATACGTAGGTTATGATGAAAGCGGACAACTAACTGAGGCAATAAGAAGAAAACCATATTCGGTTGTACTCTTAGACGAGATAGAAAAGGCTCATCCCGACACCTTTAATATTCTTCTACAAGTTCTTGATGAAGGCAGGTTGACCGATAACAAAGGGCGTGTTGCAGATTTTAAAAATTGTATAATAATTATGACAAGTAATTTAGGGAGTGATGAAATTCAAAAAGCATTTAAAAATAATCAATCTTTTGAAAAAGCAGAAGAATTGGCGACTTTGAATGTAATGGAACTTTTGAAAAAAAATATTCGCCCTGAGTTTTTAAATAGAATAGATGAAACTATACTTTTTACTCCGCTTACTCGGAATGAAATTGAAAAAATTGTAAAGCTACAAATAACAATAACCCAAAATAAGCTAAAAGAAAAATCAATAAATTTATTTGTAACTGATGAAGCCATTTTAAATTTAGCAAAGAAAGGATTTGATCCTCAATACGGTGGACGTCCAGTTAAAAGAGTAATACAACAAAAATTAATTAATCCATTAAGTAAGGAATTATTATCTAATAACATACAACGTAAAAAACAAATTATTTTTGATTACATAGATTCAACATTTATTTTTAGAAATGGTGAACTTATCTCAAGCAAGGATTAATATTATCTTTGTAATGTGATTAAAAAGATTAACATACAAAATAAACGTGCGCGGTTTGAATACGATCTTATTGACGAATATACTGCTGGGATTGTACTTGCAGGAACTGAGATAAAGTCAATACGAAATGGAAAAGCATCAATTTCAGAAAGCTTTTGTGAATTCAATGAAAAGGGTGAATTATTCACAGTAAATATGAACATAGAGGAATATGGGTTTGCAAATAAATTTAACCATAAACCAAAAGCTCAAAGAAAACTTCTATTAAAAAAAAAAGAACTAAAGAAGCTTTACAAAGATGTTAAAAACAGCGGATTAACAATTGTACCTTTGCGTGTTTTTATTAATGAAAATGGTTTTGCTAAAATAAAAATTGCTCTAGCTAAAGGTAAAAAACTTTATGATAAAAGAGAGAGTATAAAAGACAGAGAAAATAAGAGAAACCTTGACCGCATAAAAAAAAATTTTAAAAAAAATAAAAATTTATAACTGGGCAGTGATTATTTGCTCAAAAGAATTAATGATTATTTTATTAAACATATGGTGTCATGAAGAATAAAGTAAAAATCTCATTTGGGTCAACTGCTCTATTTGACCTTTCGAAAAAACTTTTAAAAAGTAAAACCTCTAGTATTTTTATTTTAGTTGATAGTAATACCAAAAAGCTATGTTTATCGGATTTCATTTCGCAAACTAAACTTACTAATTATGAGTTGATAGAAATGCATGCAGGTGAGGAGTTTAAAAATATAAAAACTTGTGAAATGATTTGGCATAAACTAACTGAAAGAGGTGCTGATCGCAACTCTATTTTAATAAACCTTGGTGGAGGTGTTGTTTGTGATTTAGGAGGCTTTGTGGCATGTACGTTTAAGCGTGGTATTGATTTTTATAATATTCCCACTACCCTTCTATCAATGGTAGATGCCTCAGTGGGAGGTAAGACCGGGATTGATCTGGGATCATTAAAAAATCAAATAGGAATTTTTAAAGAACCAAAAGAAGTAATTATTGATTCCAATTGGTTAAAAACGTTACAACAAGAAGAAATTAGAAGCGGTTTTGCAGAAATGTTAAAGCATGGCTTAATTGCTAGCGCCTCTTATTGGGATAAATTAAAAAAAATCAATTTGTTAAGTATATCTAATCTTTCTAAACATATATTGCCTTCTATTAATATCAAAAAGAAAATTGTTTTAAAAGATTATAAGGAAAAAAATTTACGGAAAATATTAAATTTTGGGCACACTTTTGGACACGCAATTGAATCTTATTTCCTTGAGCATAAGGATAAAAACCGTTTACTTCACGGCGAAGCAATATCCATAGGTATGATATTGGAAGCTTATATTTCAACTCAAATCTGCGGATTCCCATACAACAAGGCGTTGGATATCAAAAATACATTTAATAAATACTTCCCAAAAGTGATGTTTAAATCTAAAGAAAAACATTCTATCATATCACTCTTAAGCCATGATAAAAAAAATGATCGCGGGAAAATAAATTTTGTATTGTTGGAAGATATAAGTAAACCTGTTATTGATGTAAATGTTGGCCAAAAGTTATTGCATAACGCTTTTGACTTCTATGAAAGCTAAATTCAAGCTGAATTTCTGCTCGCATTTATGTTTCCAAAAAGAGATCTAGTTACCATTGCCTCTAGATCTTTTATTTTTTTTGTGTCAGAACTAGTTTGTTTTCTTAAAATTTGTAGCTCCATTAAAGCATATTGCTGAATTGTTAAAAGAGGTTGAACAATTTCCTCTCTTGCTTTAATGGATGCCCTACCGGCAGCCTCATTTTCCATTAAAGATTCGAATCCACTTATTTTTAAAAGAACTTCTTTTGTAAGTTTATATTCTTTAAAAATTAGACTCCAAAATTCACCGAATACTTTATCGTCTTTCATGTATGTAGTCAATTTAAAAAATGACTTTGAGAGGCTCATCATACTATTGAAGATGAGAGTTCGAAAAAACTTAGAACTTTTAAATAGTTTTTTTAATTCATCTAATTTCCCTTTATCAATGATGGTCTTTAATGAAATTCCTAGACCAAAAAAACCTGGAACATTTTGTTTTAGTTGGCTCCAACTTCCTACGAATGGTATTGCTCTTAAGTCTTCAAATTTAAAGGTATCTGACTTACCTCGTTTTGAAGGTCTACTACCTATATTTGCTTTGGCATAATAAGGTAATGTAGACATGTGCTGAAGATAAGGTACAAATGAAGGGTGAGCCTTAAAATCTTTATAAGCTTTGTAGCTTATTTTTGCTATACTATCCATTAATTTACGGTCATTATCTGTCAAATTATTTTTTCCTGGATTCAGAATTTGATTCTCAATCCCAGAACTCAAAAGCTGCTCTAAATTAAATTGTGAAGAATCCAAAGTACCAAAATTTGAACTTATTGTTTGCCCTTGTATTGTTATCTGAATATCATCACTTTGAATTGTATCTCCCATTGAGGCATAAAATTCGTGAGTGTTTCCACCTCCTCTTGCTGGTGGCCCTCCCCTACCATCGAAAAAAGCAACTCTAATACCATATTCGTTGGAAAGTTTACTAAGTGATTCTTTTGCAAGATAGATGCTCCAATTCGCCATAAAATATCCCCCATCTTTGGTACCATCAGAAAAACCCAACATAATGGTTTGTTTCATGCCTCTAGTCTTTAAATGATTTAAATAAATTGGATTATTAAATAAAGATCTCATCACTTTACTTGCATTTTCTAAATCTGGAATAGTTTCAAATAATGGAATAAAATCTACTTTTGGCTTACTCCAGTTACTTAAGCGGCACATAGCAAATAATTCAAGTATATTTTCTAAAGTTTGACAATTGCTAATTATGTATCTATTGCATCCTCTTTCACCATTTTTAGTTTGTATTTTCTGCATGCTTCGGATACTCTCCAAAGTTTGGTATGTTAATTCATCTTTAAATATTTTTGGTGGTATATCGCCACTCATTTCGATAAGACATTTACAACGGTCTTCTGTGCTTAAACTCAAATAATTTTTAGGTAAATTTTTAGTATATTTTGAAATATTGGGGTGTGAAACAATTTTATTAAAAACCTTGTGATGAATTCGTGAGTCTTGTCGAATATCTAAACTGGCAAAGTGAAGACCGAAAAGGCGCACTTTGTGAATTAAATCTAAAACATCATTTTTGTAGAGGCCATCATGATCATTTACCAAAGAATCAAAAACTATTTTTAACTCAGAATTAATAAATTCAATAGAAAAATGTTTATTCCGCTCTGGGTAAAAAAGTTGATTAAACACTAAACTTTCAAGAGATTCAATACGATTTTCAAGACCCGGAAATGTTATTTTCCTTTTTAGCTTTCTTAAATCACGATAATAGTTTCTTAAAATTGAAAATTGAAGGCGCTCAGCGGTTTTAAGAGTTATTTCTGGGGTAACAAAAGGATTACCGTCTCTATCTCCACCTGGCCAGAAACCAAAGTCAAAGATTGAATTATCAAGGTCTTCTGAATTAATTATATGTTCATCAATATAATTGTAGATTGTACTTGCAGAATGGTAGAAAATATTTTCAAGAAACCATATTAAACTTACAGCTTCCTCATATGGACTGGGCTTTTCCTTTTTATAAAAAGGTGTTTTCCCAAGTTGAACAAGAAGCTTTTTGATATTATCCAAATCATCGGATGCAATAGATTTTGATAACTCATTAATAATAACTAAAACATTATCTGGATAAAACTGTGTAGGATGAGCAGTTAGAACAATGCGAACTTTAAAACGCTTAATATAATCTATTAACTCTGTCTCTAACTGTTTATTAGAAGCCTCTTCCTTTATGCTTCGAATTGTTCCCCTACCATGCATATTATTTACATATGAAAACCCTGCATCTTCAATAGCATCAAAAAGTACAACCTGGCGTTCAATGTATTGAATAAAATTAAATAATAAGTCTTGCTCTTCTTGAGGCTTTAAATCAGGTGCATACTGACTAAAAAAGGATTTTAGAATTTCAGTTGGATTTGAATTTTTTTCGTATTCGATACGGCAATGTTCAGCAAAAAGCGGCATTAATAGCGACGTTTGCTTAATAGTTTTAAATGGAAGAGTTAAGAATAAGCTATTGTAAATTTGAAATCGAGAGAGAACTTTTTCGTTAAATCTTTCAATTTTAGTTTTACGTGCCATCAATTTAATTCATTAAAAATATGATGCATTAACCTTTTTTTATCATTTATACTTTCTTCTAGGGAAATCATTGTTTCAGTTCTTGAAACGCCCTCAACATCATCGATCATAAATATTATGTCTTTTGCATGATGAGTATCACGTGCTCGAACCTTACAAAAAACATTGAATTTTCCTGTAGTTATATGAGCCACAGTTATAAAGGGAATTTGCTTTAAGGAATTAAGAACTTGTTCGGTTGCAGCGGTTTTTTCCAAAAATATACCAACGTATGCTATAAAGGAATAACCTAGTTTAACGTAATCAAGATTTAAAGATGATCCTTTAATTATTCCTGCTTCTTCCATTTTTTTTACTCGAACATGTACAGTTCCTGCTGAGATTAAAAGACGCTTTGAAATATCAGTGAAAGGGATGCGAGTATTATCAATAAGTATGTCGAGAATTTGGTGATCTATTTCGTCTAAGGTTACTTTACTCATTTTTATATGTTTGAAATGAATGCAAATTTAATGATAATATTTGTTTTTTATTGAGAATAATTCTTTAAATAAACGTGTTTAATGAAAATAATTTATTAAATGGGTCGGTATTTATAATTGCGCCTTTTTTGAAAATAATGTAATTGTCCTTTTTAACATCAGTAAAATCAAGAAAATTATGCGCTTTTAATTTTAAATTTTTTCCATAAGTCACAAGGGAGGGTAAAAAAATTATCTTTTGATTTTTCAATTTCTCAATATATTGAATTGCTAACTGTTGATTTTTATATAGATTTTTATCCTCTTTTATTGTGATATTACTTACAATTAAGTCAACATAATTACTTGTGTTTTGGGGAATGGAAAGGTAAGATTCAACTGAACCTTCGTTTGATTTCAGCATAAGATGCTTAAATAAGATTTTGTATGCTTCTAGGACAAAAAGCCTTACTTTGACCCTAAAATAATCTTTCATATAATGCCCTGCTTCAAATAAAATAGTTGGAGTCCCACATTTTGAGAAATAATCTCCAACACAGTTAGGATTAAATTGGTCATCATAACGACTTATCGCTCCCGAAAGCTGTTTTTCTAATTCATTTCTAATTGAAGCAATAGCAATCATAGCTTTCGTTCTTGAAGAGGTAATTGACTTTTTCGAGTCAGCGCTTGGAGAGAGAAACGAAATTGTTGCTGGGGGGCCTTCAGGCCCAGAGCCATAAATGGTTCTTTGCCCATGAAGATTAATAGCATACTGTGGTAAAATTTTCTCATATGCATTACGAAGTATTATACTTTCAGGTTGACTTAAATGGATTGCATCACGATTTAAATCAACACCGTTAAAATTTTCGCGAGTATATAATTTAGATCCATCAGGATTTAGTTGGGGAATAATAAAAAAACTAAAAAACTTTAAAAATTCAGACTGCTGAGGCTTTAATACCCACGAAATAAAATCTAACAAAGCTATTGTAGTAGTCGTTTCATTTCCATGCATCTGAGACCACATCAAAATATTTTGATCACCATTACCAATTTGCAATTGATAGACCGGTAGACCATTCACAGATGTTCCAAGAACAGTTCTTTTAACATTAGAATTAAAATTTTTTAATTGTTCTTCTAAATAAGATGGAGGGAAATATCTTTTATAATTCATCTACAAACTATACATACAAATGTAAACAACGATTTGTAAACATATGTAAACATGTATTAATTCAACAGAATTCATTTTTTATTATATGTAACTACTAAATTTACAAATGTGTACGAATTATAAATTTAGTAGTTTATGTTGTTGTTTTTCAAGTATTTATATAAAATATATGAAGTATATATTCAATATAATAAGACTTGTTTTATTAAAATTAATTTAATAAATTGAAGAATAAACTTTAAAAATTCACAATGTTAAACATAGATTTTTTCATTTCACGTCTAAATGAGATAATGATAAGTAACAATTTAAATTCTGCCTCATTTGCTGAACAAATTGGGGTTCAGCGTTCATCTGTTTCACATATTATGTCGAAAAGAAATAAACCTAGCTTAGATTTTATTTTAAAAATTGTGAATAGCTTTGAAGAAGTGACTCTTGACTGGTTATTATTTGATAATAAACTCATGCCCTCCCCTTCTTCAAAATCTGATAGTAAATTTGTCAAAACTAAAATAGACTCAGATTTAAAAAAATCACCAAATGTTTTAACCAATAAAAAGAGTCCAATGGAGATTAAAACAAATTCTGATGTAGTTCAAATTATACAAATATATAAGGACGGTAGCTTTTTAACATTTTCACCAAAATCTTGATATTTTTGTTTTGATGAATTACAAAGTATATTATTTTCTCATAATTATATTTTTTTCTTGCTACTCTCTAGAAAGGAATTGCATGCCTTTTCATGAAGGAAAATTTAAATTTAGTCATGTAATTAACAATGAAATAAAAACATCATATTTCGTAAGAGATTCTTTATATGAAATAGAATTTTTTGACGGTATAATCGATACTGCAAAAATTCGATGGGTTAATGATTGTGAGTGTATTTTGACCAAATTAAATGCAGATAACTATAATGAAAAAAGACCTATTCAAATTAGAATCTTAAGCACTAACCAAAACAGCTACAATTTTGAATATTCACTTGTCGGTGACAGAAAAAATAAAAAAAAGGGAAAGATTGAAAAAATAAATTGATTTAACTACCCGCTATAAAATATCAATCTAGTTAACATTAATAATTCTATATATCTAAAGTGATTTGACTAGTGTCGTCGCTTGCATTGACTGTTTCATCATTTGATACCTCTATTTCAAGGGGATTTGTTTGTTCTATTTCCTCATATTTTGATGAGTTAATAAGCTCTACTTTTTTGATTTTTTTCTTGGTTAACAGATTTCCTTGAGCTTTGAACCCCTTAACAGAAATAAAGTTTTCAACATCAACTTCTAAATTTGGAATTGGATCTTTTCCTCTAGGTTTTTCAAAAATAATTCTAAGAAATGGTTTCCAATCAGAGCAAAAGTATATAAGTTCACCTTTATTAACAACAAAACTATCCTCACGATTAGTGTTTTCAACAACAAATCTCTTCATAAAATATCTTTGCTTTCCAGGGTCAAAATAAATTGCAGTGAGAGGTTTTTTAGGATACCACTTTTCAATTTTATCGACTGATTCCTCAAAATGTAGAGACATATCAGGGGTAAATACTTTAATTGTTCCTTTCGTGGTTGAGACGATTAATTTGTCGTCACCTTTGAATTCCCCTAAAAGATCACCTCTTTCTTCTAAATTTAATCTAAAAACCGTTCTGTCAAACCAAATTTTTCTAGGTTGAAGTGTTGATATGCCTTTCTCTTTTAATTCTACCTTTTTAATAAAATATTTGGTAACTGTATTACCTCTAACTGCACGATTTTTTATTTGCAGATCAGCGAAATCTAAATCCCATTTTAGTTTCTTTATACTTCCTGTATTTTTTAGTAAGATTGAAACTATTTCGGCTTCTCCATTAGCATTTGCTGAAAAATAAAGTACTTCAGAGTGAGGCTTCCCTTGAGTTAAATCATATATTTTATCGCGAGTAACTCCAGTAACAGCAAAACGTTTTATAAACGAAGTCCCTTTCTTCCCATCTCTATAAATCATATTATATATAGTGCGTTGGTCTTTCTTTTTAAAAACGGCAGCATATTCGATATTTTTACCAACAAAAACTTTAGTATCTACCTTAACAACTTGCATTTTTCCGTCTTTAGTAAATACTATAATGTCGTCAATATCTGAACATTCACATACTAGTAGATCTTTTCTTAGGGAGGTTCCTATAAAACCCTCTTCCTTATTCATGTAGAGTTTTTGGTTCCTAGTAACTACCTTTCTTGCATCGACATCATCAAAAATTCTTATTTCAGATTTTCTTTCTCTATTCGTTCCATAAGATTTTTTTAAATGATTGAAATATCTTACTGTATAATCAATTATATGGTTAAGATTATTTTTAACCTCCTCTATATCTGTTTCAAGTATTTCGATTTTTTGTTGCGCCTTATCTAAATCAAATTTTGAAATTCTCTTAATTTTAATTTCAGTAAGCCTAATTATGTCATCCTCAACAACATTTCGTTTTAGATTCGTCGTAAAGGGCTTTAAACCAATTTGTATCTTGAAAATTACCTCTTCCCATGTTTCAGCAGCTTCAATATCTCGATAGATTTTATTTTCAATAAAAATTCTCTCTAAAGAGGCATTGTGCCATTGATCTTCTAAATCTGATAATTGAACTTCTAATTCCATCTTTAGAAGCTGGACGGTGTGATCGGTAGATATTTTAAGCATATCCGAAACACCCATAAAATTGGGTTTATTATCAATAATTAGGCAGCCCAATGGTGAAACTGAATTTTCACAAGAAGTAAAGGCATAAAGTGCATCTATTGTTTTGTCTGGGGAAATGTCATTAGGTAGATGTACTAAAATTTCAACTTTGGACGATGTATTATCTTCAATCCTCTTAATTTTAATTTTCCCATTATCATTTGCCTTTAGTATACTATCTATTAATGATGAAGTATTTGTACCATAAGGAATCTCATTAATAACTAAGGTATTTTTATCCATTTTACTGATACGTGCACGAACTCTAACTTTACCACCACGATTTCCATCGTTATAATTTTGAACATCTATAATACCACCTGTTTGGAAATCAGGATATAAAGTAATTTTTTTTCCTTTTAGATAATTAACACTTGCATTTAAAAGTTCGTTAAAATTATGGGGCAAAATTTTTGTTGAAAGCCCAACTGCTATCCCTTCAGCTCCCTGTGCAAGTAATAATGGGAACTTTACTGGTAAATGAATTGGTTCTTTTTTCCTCCCGTCATAAGAAAGCTGCCACTGAGTAACTTTTGGACTAAAAACTACTTCTAAAGCAAATTTAGACAGTCTAGCCTCAATATATCTGGATGCTGCAGCTCCGTCTCCAGTCAAAATATTCCCCCAATTTCCCTGCATATCAATTAATAACTCTTTTTGAGCAATTTGGACCATTGCATCTCCAATACTTGCGTCACCGTGTGGATGGTATTGCATTGAGTGACCAACAATATTTGCAACTTTATTGTATCGGCCATCATCAAGGTCTTTCATTGAATGTAAGATTCTTCTTTGGACAGGCTTAAGCCCATCTTCAATTGCAGGAACAGCCCTCTCTAAAATTACATATGAGGCATAATCCAAAAACCAATCCTTATACATTCCAGTAACTCTTTTCAGGGCAACCGATTCTTCTGAGTTTATAAAATTTCCATCTTCATTCATATCTTCACTTAGCTAATTCAATTATTTCTTCAGCGTAATCAAGTTCTACCTTAAGATTATTAATTATAAATTTTTGACGATCAGGAGTGTTTTTCCCCATATAAAAAAGAAGTAATTCTTCTATAGTCGTCTGTTTGTCTAGCATCACAGGATCTAATCTTATGTCATCACCAATAAAATATTTAAACTCATCAGGAGATATCTCGCCAAGGCCCTTAAATCTTGTGATTTCTGGTTTGCCTTTGAGCTTTACTAATGCTTCTTTTCTTTCATCCTCATTATAACAATATATTGTCTCCTTTTTATTACGAACACGAAATAATGGTGTTTGTAAAATATACAGGTGCCCCTCCTTTATGAGTTCAGGAAAAAATTGTAAAAAAAATGTAATTAAAAGTAATCGAATATGCATTCCATCTACATCAGCATCTGTAGCAATAACAATATTATTATAACGCAAGTTTTCTAAACTTTCCTCAATATTAAGAGCTGCTTGCAGCAGGTTAAATTCCTCATTTTCATAAACAATTTTTTTACTCATCCCAAAACTATTCAAAGGTTTACCCCTTAAACTAAAAACAGCTTGTGTATTTACATCTCTTGACTTAGTAATTGAGCCACTCGCTGAGTCTCCTTCTGTAATGAATAAAGTAGAGTCAAGCCTATGATCTTTTTTTAAATCTGAAAGATGAACACGACAGTCTCTTAATTTTTTGTTATGCAGGTTTGCTTTTTTAGCCCTTTCTCTTGCGAGTTTTCTTATTCCTGAAAGTTCTTTTCGTTCTTTTTCTGCCTGTAGAATTTTTTTCAAAATTAACTCTGCTACATCCTGATTTTTGTGTAAAAAATTATCTAATTCATTGTTTAAAAAATCGATTATATAACTTCTAACCGATGGTAATCCATCACCCATTTCAGTTGATCCTAGCTTTGTCTTAGTCTGCGATTCAAAAACAGGCTCCATGACTTTAATACTTAACGCAGCAATTATAGATTTCCTAATATCAGCTGCCTCAAAGTTTTTGCCAAAATGTTCTCTGATTGTTTTTACCAAACCTTCTCTAAATGCTGCTTGGTGTGTTCCACCTTGGGTAGTATGCTGGCCATTTACAAAAGAATGGTATTCTTCACTGTATTGAGTTTTACTGTGCGTAATCGCAATTTCTATATCTTCACCTCTAAGGTGAATGATTGAGTATAATATGTCTTTTTCGTTTGACTGATCTTCTAAGAGGTCCTTTAAACCGTTTTCAGAGAAAAACTTTTCGCCATTAAAGTCAATTGTCAAACCAGGATTAAGAAAAACATAATTTTTAATCATGCGCTCGACATATTCTGGTCTATATTTAAAATTTTTAAATATTTTTCTATCTGGCGAAAAAATTACTTTGGTGCCTCTTCGCTTGTTAGATTTTTCCAATGGAGAATCTTCTGTAACTATTCCAAACTCAAATTTTACTTTCTTTGTCTGATTCTCCCTTATTGACTCAACAACAAAAGTTTCAGATAAGGCATTAACTGCCTTAGTCCCAACACCATTAAGACCTACTGACTTTTTAAATGCTCGAGAATCATATTTACCTCCAGTATTCATCTTTGAAACAACGTCAATTACTTTACCTAAAGGGATTCCTCTTCCGTAATCACGGACACTTACATTGTTTTCATTGATAATTATTTCTATAGTTTTGCCCGCACCCATAACAAACTCGTCGATACAGTTATCCAAAATTTCTTTCAATAGTATATAAATTCCGTCGTCAGGGGAGGAACCGTCACCAAGCTTTCCAATATACATTCCAGGACGTAACCTAATGTGCTCTTTCCAATCAAGAGATCGAATATTATCTTCTGTGTAGGTGCTTGTATTTTTCATGGAATTCATTGCTAATATAATTATTGCTTTATTAAAGAAAACCTGTTTATCCCCCAAGAAATCAACAATCGACATGACAATATTGTTAAAAAGTTAATAGTTGGAAACTGATATTAGCGAGCCACATTTTTAATTATTTATTTTGACATTAAATAGTTTACATTTATCGAAAAAATAATAATGTCATTAAAATCCAATACTACATTATATCACACAGTTTTGTTTTGGTTGAAAAATCCTAACAATAAAAAAGATAGATTCAAATTTGAAAATGCCATAAAAAAATTAATTCGAAATAACCATCTGTCAATATCATGTCACTTGGGAACTCCTGCAGATTCTGAACAACGCGATGTGGTTGATAGCTCCTATACTTATTGTTATATTGTGAATTTTCCTTCTTTGGAGGATCAAAATAAATATCAAATTGATCCTCACCATCTTTTGTTTATTGAAGAAGCTAAACACTTATGGGAGAAAGTAAAAGTCTACGATTCTTTATCCATTTAAAAATTATATTTTAAAAAACACCCCTGCTAGAATTATACATTGAATCGAAAATGAATAACATCCCCATCCTTTACTAAATATTCTTTTCCCTCTACCCTAATTTTACCCGCCTCTTTTACTTTAATTTCTGATCCATATTGAATGTAGTCACTAAAACTTATTACCTCAGCTTTTATAAAACCACTTTCAAAATCAGTATGTATTACACCAGCAGCCTCTGGTGCTGAAGCACCAACTGGTATAGTCCAAGCACGAACTTCTTTTTCACCGGCAGTAAAATATGTTTGTCTGTTTAAAAGGTTATACGCAGATCTTATCAATTTTGATGCTCCTGCCTCTTTAAGACCCAAGTCCTCTAAAAAAAGTAATCTTTCCTCAAAACTCTCTAATTCATTAATATCAGCTTCAATATTAACTGCTAAAAATAAAAACTTAGTTTTTTCTGAATTTGCAAATTCTTTAACTATTTCAACATAATTGTTTCCTTGACTTGCTGAAGCCTCATCCACATTGCAAACATATAATACAGGTTTATCAGTTATTAATTGTAAGGGTTGCACATATTCAATCCTGTCCTTTTCATTTATATCCATAATTCGGACATTTTTTGATTGTTGAAGTGTTTCTCGGATTTGCATCAGTATATTATTCTCTTTGATTGAATCCTTGTTTCCTGATCGAGCTGAACGACCTACTTTATTTAGTCTATTTTCAATAGTCTCTAAGTCTTTAAGCTGTAATTCAATATCTATGGTTTCTTTATCTCTTTTAGGGTCTACAGATCCATCAACATGAGAAATATTTTCATCATCAAAGCATCTCAATACATGAATTATCGCGTCAGTTTCTCGAATGTTAGCTAAAAACTGATTCCCCAATCCTTCTCCTTTACTAGCCCCCTTTACCAATCCTGCTATATCTACAATTTCTACAGTTGCTGGAATTACTTTCTGAGGTTTAACAAGCTTTGCAAGCTTTTGAAGTCTAAGATCAGGTACATTAACAACACCTACGTTTGGCTCTATAGTACAAAATGGAAAGTTTGCGCTCTGTGCTTTAGCATTAGATAAACAATTAAACAATGTTGATTTCCCAACATTTGGTAAACCTACTATCCCTGCTTTCATCAAAAATTTTTATCAAAAATAGCTTTCTTTTTTATTAACTTTTAATTTTAAAAGATAGAAATCAAATCCTAACAAATGGAAAACAAAAAATATCTGATGATTCATGCAGATGACGCTGGTCTTGCTTGGTCAGAAAATTTGGCAACACAAGATGGCATGATCAATGGAAGCATCAGTTCAACTAGTCTAATGGTTCCCTGCCCATGGTTTTATGAAATGGCTAAATTTTGTTTAGAAAACAAAAGTTTAGATTATGGCATCCACTTAACATTAACAGGTGAATGGAAAAATTATCCCTTTAAACCGTGTTCAAACAAAGAAGAAGTTCATTCCCTAATTAATAAAAATGGATATTTTCACCCAAACCGAAATCATATATTAATAAATGCTGATAAAAATGAAGTATATACCGAATTAAAAAATCAAATTGATATTGCAATATCTATAGGATTGAAACCTAGTCATTTAGATTCACACATGTATACTTTAGGTTTAAGACAAGATCTTTTGGAAATTTACTATAAACTAGGAAAAGAATACAATCTACCTATACTTTTAAGTAAAAAGTTGATTTCAGTTGCAGGAGGTGATCCTAACTCATTAAATCTTTCAAGCGGTAAATTTATTGAAAATGTATTTATGGGTTCATATGATGAATTCATAGGTAATGGGCTGAATAAATTCTATGATAATATTTTAGATAATTTGCCATACGGATTATCAATTATCTTGATACATCCTGCATATGATAGTGAAGAGATGAGACAAATCACGATTGATCACCCTAATTTTGGGGCAAAATGGAGACATGATGATATCAACTACTTCAAAAGTGAGAGCTGCAAAAAAAAATTGGATGACAATAATATTAAACTTGTAAACTGGAAAAGTCAAGAAGTTATTAATTATTTGGGTGCATAAATTTTTGCTTCCCCAAAAGCTTTTCTTCAGACTCAATATTATTTTCATCTGGTATACAGCAATCAACTGGGCAAACAGCTGCACATTGAGGCTCTTCATGAAAACCTTTGCACTCTGTACACTTATTAGGAACAATAAAATAAAACTCGTCAGAAACAGGCTTTTGAAAAACATCTGCATTCACATTTTCACCACTAGGTAAGATAACATCACCGTTTAGTGAAGTTCCATCTTTATATCGCCAGTCCTCAGCACCTTCATAAATAGCAGTATTTGGGCATTCAGGCTCGCATGCCCCGCAGTTTATGCAATCTTCAGTAATGATAATAGCCATCTCTTGTGTACATTTGTTCAAAAATAAGGCCTAAATCACTTTCCCACAAGACAAATGAACACAAACTCAGAACAAATAAAGGCTTTAATCAAATTAGGCCTACATCTTAGAGAATTTGACAGATTAAATCCCAAATACACAAAATTGCAGACTATTATTGAGCAATCTATCAATAAAAACGATTGGTTTAACCAAGAAAATATTGAGAATGTATTTCGTATTTGGTCTGAAACATTGGAAGAAGATAAAATTTTGGATTGGATAAGCAGATACAAATTTGAGTCAAAAAAAGACAAAACAGTTGCAATTATATTGGCAGGAAACATCCCTATGGTTGGTTTACATGATCTAATTTGCGTTTGGGTTAGCGGTTTAAAATCGATTGTAAAATGTTCCTCAAAAGATGATTTACTTATGCCATACATGACTGATTTTTTAGAAAGTCAAATTGGAAAGGAATACTTCACTTATCAGAAAAAAATAATTAGGAATTTTGATGCTGTAATTGCTACAGGATCAAATAACTCTGCCCGATATTTTGATTATTATTTTAAAAAATACCCCAACATCATAAGAAAAAACAGAAATGGCATTGCGGTTTTAAGCGGCAAAGAAAGTGCTGAAGATCTAAATAAACTTTGTATTGACATACTGCAATATTTTGGGATGGGCTGTAGAAATGTTTCAAAAATATATATCCCAATTGGTTTTGATTTAGAAAAAATTTTAAAAAGTCTTCGCTCTCATGAGAGCGTAATCAATAATTTTAAATATCTAAACAACTATAATTACCACAAAACAATTCTTTCATTAAATAATGAGCCTTTTAAAGACAATGGATTTTTTATCTTAAAAGAGGATAAGAAAATTGCTGCTCCTATAGCGTGTTTACATTATGAATATTATAAAGAGATAGAAGGATTAAGAATGGAACTATCAAAAAATATAGATTCTGTCCAGTGCATTGTTTCAAATTTAAATTTTAAAAATGCTATCTCATTTGGAGAATCACAAAAGCCAAGTTTATTTGAATATTCTGACGAAATTGACACATTAGAATTTCTTATTAGTTTGTAAATTATTCTGAAAACCTGAGACGTAAAAAGGAAATTGAATGTTAACAAGTCTGAAAAAAAAAAACAGTGTAATTAACTTAAATTATCTGAGTAATAATATTTTTGTCAAAAATATTGTTTTGTAGATTCCTTCGTCTCACTATTAAATCATTTAAAAAATTATGAAAATCCATAACTTTAGTGCTGGCCCTTCTATACTTCCTAAAGAGGTAATGCAAAAAGCTTCTCTAGCGGTCAAGGAACTTGATGACTCTGGATTGTCACTTATCGAAATTTCACACAGGAGTAAAAACTTTGTTGATATAATGGATGAGGCGTGTGATAAAGCGCTTAATATAACTAAACTAAGAGGAAAAGGCTACAAAGCATTGTTTTTACAAGGTGGTGCTAGTCAACAATTTTTAATGTCTGCTTACAATCTTTTAGAAAAAAAAGCTGGATTTATAAATTCTGGCACTTGGTCAACAAAAGCAATCAAAGAAGCACAATTGTTAGGAGAAGTAATTGAGGTTGCTAGCTCAAAAGATAAAAATTTTAACTACATACCAAAAACCAATAGTATTCCAGCCGATCTTGATTACCTTCATTTAACTACTAACAATACAATTTTTGGAACTCAGTTTAAAGAAATTCCGGAAACTTTAGTACCTCTCGTAGCAGATATGAGTTCGGATATCTTTTCAACAAATTTTGATTATTCTAAATTTAGTTTGTTTTATGCAGGCGCACAAAAAAATCTAGGCCCCGCAGGAACAACTCTTGTAATTGTAAAAGAAGATATATTGGGAAAGGTTACTAGAAAAATCCCTTCAATCCTGGATTACTCCATACAAATCAAATCAGGAAGTATGTTTAATACACCTCCTGTATTTTCTGTATACACTTGTCTTTTAACCCTTAGATGGATTGAAGACAATGGAGGATTAGATGAGATAGGAAAAAAGAATAAAATAAAAGCTGATTTAATATATGATGAAATTGATAAGAATTCTAAATTCATAGGTTTTGCTGATAAGGAGAGTAGAAGTACAATGAACGCTACCTTTAACTTATCTGAACCGTCACTTGCAGATTCATTTGATACATTATGTCAAAACGCTGGAATAAGTGGTATAAAAGGTCATCGTTCCGTTGGAGGTTATCGTGCTTCAATGTATAATGCACTTTCAATAAGTAGCGTCAAAGCCTTAGTTGAATGCATGCAAATTTTAGAACAAAAAAGTAAATAATTTTTATGAAAATTCTAGCAAATGATGGAATCTCAAAATCAGGCATAGATAATCTTACTGAAAATGGATTTGAGATTATAACAACCAATGTGGCTCAAGAGCAACTAATTAATTTTATAAATGAAAATAATATAGTGGGGCTACTTGTAAGAAGTGCTACAACTGCAAGAAAAGATCTTATTGATAGCTGTCCAAGTTTGAAGTTAATTGGACGGGGTGGTGTAGGAATGGACAATATTGATGTTGAATATGCAAAATCTAAAGGTATTCATGTAATAAATACTCCGGCTGCTTCATCTGCTTCTGTTGCTGAGCTCGTATTCGCTCACTTGTATGGGGGTGTGCGTTTTTTATTTGATTCAAACCGAAACATGCCCTTAGAGGGCGAAGCCAATTTTAAAGGTCTTAAAAAGGCATATGCTGAGGGAATAGAACTAAGAGGAAAAACCCTTGGAATTATTGGCTTTGGAAGAATTGGACAGGAAGTTGCTAAAATTGCTTTAGGAATAGGAATGAATGTTATTGCAACTGATAAATTCTTGGATAAGGTAACAATTGAAATAAGCATTTCAACAGGTCAGAGTATTAAAGCTGAAATTATTATTCAGCCATTTGATAAACTTATAACAAATTCAGATTTTATTTCCCTCCATGTTCCTGCTCAACAAGAGTATGTTATAGATTCGAATGTGATATCTAAAATGAAAAAAGGTGCTGGAATAATTAATGCTGCAAGGGGCGGAGTAATTGATGAGGTAGCACTTGTAAAAGCTTTAGATGACGGTCATTTATCGTTTGCTGGATTAGACACTTTCGAAAATGAACCAAAACCTGAGGTAAAGTTACTAATGCATGAAAAAATTTCATTAACACCTCATATTGGAGCCGCTACACTTGAGGCTCAAAATCGAATAGGTGAAGAGTTAGCTACTCAAATATCAAAATTGCTTAAATAAATCTAAAAAATTGTATTTCAGTCAATTAAAGAAGAAATGGGGAGTTAGTTCTAACTTCCAACTGATTATTATTTTTATTGTTTTTGGAATTACTGGTTCATTAAGTGTTCGCTTAGGAGAGCCATTGTTAAATTTTATAAAACTCGTGCCTGAAAAGTTTGAATCTATACCATTTGGAAAGATTATTTATTGGTCCATAAGAATCATTGTAATTTTTCCACTATATCAACTTTTATTAATAATAGTGGGAGCTGTCTTTTTTCAATTTCGTTTTTTTTGGAATTTTGAGAAAAAAATCTTGAAAAAAATTGGCTTTAAACGCTTTTTTAAAGATTCCTAGGATAAATTTGATTTAACGAGATTCAGAAACTCATTACGTGTATCAGTATCTTTAAATGCACCTCTGAAACCGGAAGTTGTTGTGGTTGAATTTTGCTTTTGTACCCCACGCATCATCATACACATATGAGAAGCTTCGATTACTACAGCGACACCTTTTGGATTAAGAGTTGTGTTAATACAATCCAAAATCTGCTCAGTTAAACGTTCTTGAACTTGTAATCTTCTAGAAAATATGTCAACAATCCTTGGGAGTTTGCTTAAACCAACGATATGCCCGTTAGGAATATAAGCTAAATGAGCTTTCCCAAAAAAAGGCAGCAAATGATGTTCACAAAGCGAGTATAATTCAATATCCTTTACAATAACCATTTCATTGTAGTTTTCTTGAAACATTGCACTTTGTAATACTTGTTCTGGATCTTTTTCATATCCCTCTGTAAGGAATTTTAGTGCTTTTGATGCACGTTCTGGGGTTTTTAACAAGCCCTCACGATTTTTATTTTCACCCAAAAGATCAATTATTTCTTCAAAATAAGATTTAATTTGATCGGTTATTGGTAAGGTTTCGATGTTAAAATTTTCATTCATTTTTTATATCAATATAGTTATTAAAATAGGTTTTTAATTTGTTAATCTTAGGTGTGATTGTATAACTACAATAGGCTTGATTAGAATTTTGACTGTAATAATTTATATGCTCCTCAGCAATATAAAAAGGAGTTGCTTTTTTTACCTCGGTCACGATGGGATTTTCATATATTTTTTCTGAATTTATTTGTTTAATAATTTCAAATGCAACCTTTTTTTGTTTAACATCTGTGTAATAAATACCAGACCTATATTGAGTACCAAGATCATTACCCTGTCGATTTAAAGTAGTAGGATCGTGAGTGTTAAAAAATATAAAAAATATATCTTCTAAATTGATATTTTTTGGATTATATTTTAACTCGATGGCCTCTGTGTGGCCTGTTTTTCCTGTACAAACCTGTGCATAGGAAGGGTTTTTTACAGTTCCATCGATATAACCTGGTTTAACCTCAATTACACCTTTAATATTTTGAAAAATTGCTTCTGTACACCAAAAGCAACCTCCTGCTAAATAGATGATTTTAATTTTTTTTTTTTTTTTTAAAGTTAAACAAAATAATGAAATATTAATTAGTGATATTGAGTTTTTGATTGATATTTATTTATTAAACTTGATTACTTTATTACTAGTGTCAATTATTTTTATTCTTTGATATAAGCAATAATATTTTAAATTTGAGATGGTATGAATACACTTTTGAAAGCAAATAATATCTCAAAAAACTATGGGGATTTGAAAGTCTTAGATAAGATTAGTCTTAAAGTCGAAGAAAAAGAAATTGTTACTATTGTTGGTCCCTCTGGTGCAGGCAAAACAACTCTTTTAAATATTTTAGGGACTCTTGATGATCCAAATCCTGATAATGAAACTTCATTAATTATTGATGGTAAAGATGTTACAAAAATGACTGAAAAGTCAATGGCTAAATTTAGAAATGATAATATTGGTTTTATTTTTCAATTTCATGAATTACTACCTGAATTCTCAGCACTTGAAAATGTTTGTATTCCAAGTTGGTTGAACAAAAAAAATGTTAATGTAAAAGCTAAAGCCAAAGATCTTTTATCAAGTATGGGTGTAATTGATAAAATTAATCACAAACCAAATGAACTATCAGGGGGCGAAAGGCAGAGAGTTGCTGTGGCTAGAGCACTAATTAATAGACCAAAGATAATTTTTGCAGATGAACCTAGTGGAAACTTGGATTCAGATAACGCAAATCAACTTCACAACATATTTTTTGACTTACGTAATGAACTCAACTGCAGTTTCGTCATTGTTACTCATAATAATCACTTAGCAAAGCGAGCGGATAGAATAATAAATCTAAAAGATGGGCAGATTAACTAATGTTTATTAATGATTTAAAAGATTTTTTGGATGAAAAATCTTTAGCTTACGAAAACCCAAATTTTTTAGAGAAGGACCCAATTAAAATCCCTCATTTATTTAAAAAAAAAGAAGATATCGAAATTTCTGGATTTTTAGTTGCTTCTATTTCTTGGGGAAATCGTTTAACTATAATAAAAAATGGTATTCGAATGATGGAATTGATGGGAAATGACCCTTACAACTTTGTGATTCACCATAACAAAAGAGATCTAATACCCCTTTCCTCTTTTATTCACAGAACATTTAATGGTTATGACTTTATATATTTTATAAAAGCTCTTCGTCATATATATATAAAATATGGCGGTCTTGAAAAAGCTTTTTCAAAATTCCCTGAGTCTTCTAGAATGGACGAGAATATTTATCACTTTAGGAAGTGTTTTTTTGAACTATCCCATGATAAAAGAGTAAAGAAACATGTTTCGAATCCTTTGAATGGATCTGCAGCTAAAAGAATAAATATGTATTTAAGATGGATGGTGAGATCCTCAAAAAATAAAGTTGATTTCGGGATTTGGAAAAAGTTAAATTCCAATCAACTTTCTTGTCCATTAGATATTCATACTGGTAACATTGCTCGTAAACTTGGTTTACTAAATCGTAAAATTAATGATCTAAAAGCCTTAAAAGAGTTAGATGAAATTTTAAGGAGTTTTGATGCATCAGACCCAGTAAAATATGATTTTGCACTTTTTGGCCTAGGTGTTTATGAAGGTTTTAATAACAAGGATATGAAGTTAAATAATAAAATTAGGTAACTTGATTCATTGAGTAGTACTAAAATATGTTTAAAAAAATTTCAAAATATTTTGGCCCAGGTCCCTTAATAGCAGCAGCTTTTATAGGACCTGGGACAGTTACACTTTGTTCTTTGGCTGGTGCAAAATTTGGTATGTCCCTTTTGTGGACAATTATTATATCCATTTTAGCTGCTATAATTTTGCAATCAATGGCTATAAAAGTGAGTATACTAGCAAAAAAAAATTTAACTCAGGCTATAAAGGAAGAGCTAAAACATCCAATTGCTAAAAATTTGGTATTAGGATTAATTCTTGTAGCAATTCTTTTTGGAAATACAGCTTATGAGGCAGGAAATATAAGCGGAACAATATTGGGTATTGAAACTTTACTTGGAAAATTTAAATTTGATTTAGGATATATCCCGTTTAACTTTTATTCTTTAGCGATTGGTATTATCGCTGCATCTATTCTTTGGACTGGCAGATACAAAATTATTCAAGGTTTTTTAATTGGTTTGGTAATAATTATGAGTATATCCTTTTTAGCAACTGTTCTCTTTACAAAACCCTCAATAAGAGATATAATTTCAGGCTTATTCTCTTTTGAAACACCTAAAGGTAGCTTATTAACCATCATAGGGTTAATTGGAACTACGATTGTGCCCTACAATCTTTTTCTTCATTCTGAATTAGCAAAAAATAAATGGTCCAAAACAAACGAACTTGAATATGCACTTAAAGATTTATACATATCCATAGGTCTTGGAGGTATTATTTCTTTAAGTATAATAATTTCTGCTTCAGGTATTGAGAATGCAAGCATTTCAGGTGTTAGCGATTTAGCGTTAGGATTAGAACCTCTATTTGGAAAATTTGCAAAATATTTTTTAGCGGTAGGGCTTTTTTCTGCTGGAATAACAAGCACAATAACAGCTCCTATGGCAGCTTCTTATGTGGTTTGCGCATGTTTTGGATGGATTCCAAATTTAAAGTCAGCTCACTTCAGGATAACATGGGTTTTTATTATTTTATGCGGTGTTTTAATATCAGCATTAGGACTTAAATTGATAAGAGTAATTGAATTCGCTCAAATTGCAAATGGAATATTACTTCCAATTATAGTAGTTATTCTTCTTTGGATGATGAATAAATCTTCAATATTAGGTAATTTCAAGTACAATATTTATCAAAATTTAGTCGGGAGTGCTATAGTAATTATTTCATTGTTTTTGAGCTTTAGAACACTTTTAATTCTAGTTAATTAAATGAACAAAATAAATATTAATGTTGATATGGGAGAAGGTTTTAATGTTGAAAAAAAATTAATGCCATTAATCAGTTCTTGTAATATATCTTGTGGAGCACACGCTGGAAGCACCTCAGAAATTAAAAGAGTAATAGGTTTAGCTAAAATTAACGGTGTAAAGATTGGGGCACACCCCTCCTACCCTGACAGGAAAAATTTTGGAAGAATTTCAATGAAAATTACTAGGAGTGAATTAAAAAAAAGTATAAAAAATCAATTGTTAGGATTTGTTCAACAACTTGACCATCCTAAAGATTTAAACCATATTAAACCTCATGGTGCATTATACAATGATTGTGTTAAAAACGAGAATATAGCTCAAATTATAGTCGAAATTATAGAGAAATATTATCCTGAAATTTTAATTTATACTATTCACAATGGAGAATTGTATAAACAAGCTCTCTCGAGAGGATTAAATGTTTATAGTGAAGCGTTCCTTGACCGTGGATATAAAGATAACGGACAATTAGAAGATAGAGCTAAAAAAGGGGCAATTTTAGAAGATGGAAGATCTATGTTTGATCAACTTTATAATATTCTTGAGAAAAAACAAGTAAGAACAGTTAATCGTAATTGGATTAATATTACCGCTGATACGTTTTGTATACATGGAGACCATAAAAATGTATTAGAAAATTTAGTGCTGTTGCTCAGATTATATAAAAATTATCTTAAAAAGGGTGAGTGATTTACTTAAGTTTAAACTTTCAGCGTTAAATACTAAAACAATTCTTCTCGAATGGAGAATGGAACCTTCTGATACTCTTTTAGAGCATATAATTAAATTAAAAAGTATAATAGAAAAAGATTTTCAAGTTGAAAGATGTGTTACAGGATATCAATCTTTATTAATTGAAATTAAAAACAAAATTAAAAGCCTAAACTATTGGGAAGAATATTTAAAAAAACTACAAAAAAAAAATAAGACTATCATTAAAGGAAATCATTGGAAAATTCCGGTCTGTTATGATCTAAAATATGCTCCAGATCTTTTAAATCTATCAAAAGAAATAAATCTTGATGCAAGTGAAGTAGTTAAATTGCATTTAAGTGCTCGCTACAGAGTTTATTTTCTGGGATTCTTACCTGGATTCCTCTATCTAGGCGGTTTGGATAATAGATTATATCTACGAAGAAAGAAAAAGCCTTTACTGAAAGTTCCAAAGGGTGCTGTCGCTATTGGAGGTATGCAAACAGGAATTTATCCAAATATAAGTCCAGGTGGATGGCATTTAATAGGCAATACACCCATAAACTTATTTAATCCCAAAAAAAACCCACCTTGTTTCGCAAAACCAGGTGATTGGATTTCATTTGAACAAATAGACTCTGATACCTACACTAAAATAGAATCTGAACAACAGAATGGTAATTATCAATTAAATAAATATGATTGAAATTCTACAAACTGGTATTCACACCTCAATACAAGACATCGGTCGGCATCACTTCAAAAATTTTGGAGTTCCTGTTTCAGGAGCATTAGACCAATCAGCATATCTAATTGCTAATAGTTTATTAAATAATTCACCAAAAGCTGCAGTATTGGAATGTTGTATAAAAGGACCAAAATTAAAATTTCATGATGACTTTTATATATGCTTAACAGGGGCAGAAATGAATGCGAGATTAAATGATGAAAATTTAAAAAATTACAAACCTTATTTTGTAAAAAAAGAAGACGTGTTATCTTTTGGTATTGCTAAATCAGGATGTCGAACATATTTAGGGATTAGCGGGGGTATTAAAACCGAAAAAGTTCTTGGAAGTAGAAGTCAGTATAAATATATTACTTCTTCAGATAAGATTTCAAAAAACACAATAATACCTATTGGTAGGTCGAATTTTAAACCAGCTTTTGGAACAAAAGTAAAAGAGCAAAAAATTAATTATACAAATAAAAAAATTGAAGTATACAGGGGTCCAGAGTTTAAATATTTAGGAAAAGAACAACAAAAATTAATTGAAAAAAAAATATTTCAAATTTCCTCATTAAACAACCGAATGGCTTATCAATTGAAAGAAAAGTTTACGCACAGTCTACCACAAATTTGGACATCTCCAGTAATCCCTGGAACAGTTCAATGCACACCAGACGGAAGTATGATAATTTTAATGCGAGATTCACAAATTACGGGTGGTTATCCAAGGTTACTTCAACTTACAGAAAGCTCAATTCAATTGATTTCTCAAAAAACAACAAACAGTAAAATACAATTTAAAATACTTCCAAAAATTATATGATTTATAACTGAAAATAAAAATTATACTTGGAAAAATATAAATAAATGGACATTAAAAGTCTTTAAATAAATTGTTTATTATTTTTGTCCTGTATTTGTAATAAATGAAAATACTCCTAAAAAAGGCTACCCTAATTAATGATAAAAGTGTTTTTCACAACAAAAAAGTTGATATTCTTATAGATGACGGTTTGCTTAGAAAAATTGATAATAGCATAGACGTTAAAGCTGACCATCTAATAGATCTCGAAGAACTCTATGTGTCCTCAGGATGGTTTGACCCTAACGTATCTTTTGGTGAACCTGGTTTTGAAGAAAGAGAGACACTGGAAAATGGATTACTCACAGCTGCTAAAAGTGGTTTCACTCATGTGCTTTTAAATCCAAATACTAACCCTAAAACTTCGACACTAGCAGATGTAAATCATTTGATTCAATCAACTCTTTCACACACCACTAAATTACATGTTAGTGCAGTGCTTTCAGAAAAAAAATATGGGGAAAAAATGGCATCTCTTTATGACATGCATATAGCTGGTGCAAAAGCATTTGGTAATTTTAATGAGACTATAATTAACCCAAATGAATTAAAAATTGCCTTAGATTATATGCAAACTTTTGATGGAATTGTTCAAAGCTATCCAATAGATAAAAAACTATGTAAAGATGGACAAATCCATGAAGGCGAAATTAGTGTAAAATTAGGATTAAGGGGGATCCCTTCAATATCAGAATCAGTCCCACTTGCACGTGATATTCAAATACTCGAATATACTCAAGGAAAAATACACATACCTTACGTATCAACTGAAAAAAGTGTAGACTTAATTCGTCAAGCAAAAAAAAAGGGTTTAAATATCAGTTGTGCGGTTGGGGTACCACATCTCTTATTTACAGATAAAAAACTAGAAGATTTTGATCCAAACTTCAAAATTATTCCTCCCTTACGAACTGATACAGACAAAAATGCACTTCGTGAAGGCCTTTTAGATGGTACTATTGATATGATAACTAGTATGCATCAACCTATTAATCCTGAGTTAAAAGATTTAGATTTTGTTCAGTCTGAACCCGGAAGTATTGGCCTTGAGGCTTGTTTTGTTGTTCTTCAAGATAAATTTCCTATTGAAAAAATAATTTCGTTTTTAACAAGAGGAAAAAAACGTTTTGGAATAGAGGATCACAATTTTAAATTAAACACACCTGCTGACCTAACTCTTTTTACCCCAAAAGGAAATGGAATTCTTTCAGACAAAAATCTCTATTCTACAAATAAAAATTGCATGTTTTTAGATATGCCAATAAAAGGTAAAGTTTATGGATGTATAAGGGAAAATAATATTCTTCTTAATGCCTGATAAATGTTGAATTACATTATCCGAAAAGCAAAAAGTATTGAAAATAGTCCAACTATAGTTTTAATTCATGGGTACGGTAGTAATGCAGAAGATTTATTCTCATTTGAACCTTACTTGCCCGATAATTATAATATAATTGCTATTCAGGCACCACTAACATTGTCTTATAATAGCTATGCTTGGTATCCTCTTTATCCAAAAAACGATGGAACTTTTGATTCTAAACCTGATGAGGCGTGGGGTGCAGTTAATTTATTAGAAAAAAATTTAGATCATTTAGTTGATAAATATAAATTGAACAAAAAAGATCTCTGTTTATTGGGATTCAGTCAAGGATCAATACTCAGCTGGGCACTTGCTTACAGTAGAGCAAATAAGGTAAGACGTATTGTCGCTTTAAGTGGTTTTATACATGAAAGTGTTGACACATCCTCTAAGCCAACTTTTTTAGCTTACGCTGCACACGGTACGACAGATATGGTTATACCAATTTCTAAAGCGAGAAACTCGATTTTACAGTTGAGCAAAAAATATAGCGAAATTGAATTTTATGAATTTCCAGAAGGTCATACTGTTTCTCAAGAAAATATGAACCTTTTCTTAAAGTGGTTAAAAAAAACCGATTTATAAAAATTATTCAGAATATATACTTAGAGTATCATACGCTAAAAAAATATTCTTCGGTAAAGAAGTGCTTACTTCATTGTGAAAACCCATTAAATGACTTATGTGAGTTAAATAAGATTTTTTTGGAGAAATTTTAGCGATTAGATCAATAGCCTCTTGAAGATTTAAGTGATTTGGATGTTCATCTATTCTCAAACAACTAAGGACTAATATATCAAGGCCTTTAAGTTTTTTTATCTCTGTATCATTTATTGTTTTTATATCAGTCAAATAGCAGAAGTTATCGATTCTGTAACCCATCACAGGTAATTTATTATGCATTACTTCAATTGGAACAATCTTTTTACCACCAAAATTAAATTCTAATTTTGGAGATATTACTTTTATTTTCACTGAAGGTGCACCAGGATACTTGTTTTCATTAGAAAATATATAATCAAAGCGTTTTTTGAAGTTATCAATTACTCTCTGACTTGCAAATACTGGGATATCACCTTGTCTGAAAAAAAATGGTCGAACGTCATCCATACCGGCACTATGGTCGGCATGTTCATGAGTAAAAAAAATTCCATCTAAATGTGTTACTTTTTCCCTTAACATTTGTTGTCTGAAGTCAGGGCCGCAATCAATGACCAGATTTAAATTATCCCATTGTATCAGAACCGAAACGCGTAATCTCTTATCTTTACTGTCTGAACTTTGACAAACAGGGTGTTTACTTCCAATGACTGGTATTCCCTGAGAAGTTCCTGTCCCTAAAAAAGTAATTTTAAGCATCTTTTCAAAGGTAATCTTTGTCAATTAATTCTACAATCTTCGTAAATTTGAATAATATTAAGCTATTAGATGACAGTCAATTTACCGGGAGAAAAAAAACTTGAAAACCGTCCTTCAATAGAAGCAAAAGCACTCAGAATTAATTTAAATGAGTACATATATGGAACCTTTGCAGAAATTGGAGCAGGTCAAGAAGTAGTAAGACATTTTTTTCGAGCAGGAAGTTCTTCTGGAACCATTGCAAAAACTATGAGTGCTTATGATAAAAATTTTAGTGACAACATATATGGAGGTGAAAACGATAAAAGATATGTGACAGAAGCCAGATTAAATAAGATGCTTGATCACGAAATGGAGCTTCTAGAAAACAGATTACCAAGAAATCAATATCCAGACAAAATGTTTTTTACCTACGCTAATACAGTCGCAACTATTGACTTCGCAAAAAAATTTAAAGGACATGGTTGGATGGGTATAAGATTTCAAACCAATCCAAAAGAAGATTACAGTGAAATTACTCTCCACGTAAGATTTCACCAATCTGAGGCGCGTCTCCAGCAAGAAGTGTTGGGTTTAATTGGGGTAAACTTAATTTATGGTGCATTCTACAAAAATGATGAACCAAAGAAACTTTTGAGGTATTTATATGATCATATAGATAATGATGCAATTGAAATTGATACAATCAACTTTAGTGGTCCATTATTCGAAAATGTAGACAATAGATTAATGAGTTTACAATTAGTGAGAAATGGCATGACTGATGCTGTAATGTTCAATCCCGAAGGAAATAATATTTTACCAGCGCGTGAGCTATACAAAAAAAACATTTTAGCCTTACGTGGAAGTTTTCGTCCTGTTACCTTGGTCAATATTGATATGTTCGAAAAAGCTTTAGATGCATTTATCCGTGAACCTGGAGTAGATGAAGATAAAACTGTTGTTATTTTTGAAATAACTCTTTCCAACCTTCGTGCGCAAGGAGAAATCGATGAAAAAGATTTCATGGACAGAGCAAAACTGCTATGTTCTTTAGGACATGTTGTTATGATTTCAAATTTTAAAGAGTATTACAAACTTGTTGATTATTTATCACAGTATACCAAAAATCAACTTGCATTGAGTATGGGTGTCAATAATTTTGTTGAAATTTTTGATGAACAATATTACCAAGATTTAGGAGGTGGTATACTAGAAGCTTTTGGTAAGATGTTTTACAATAATTTAAAAGTTTACCTATATCCCATGAAAGATAATAATGGAAATATAATAAATAGTACAAACCTTAAGTTAGACCCAAGAATGAAAGATTTTTATAAATTTTTCAAATATAATGGTAAGGTGGTCGATATTTTTGACTTTGAAGAGGATTACCTTAATATTTTTAGCAGAGAGATCTTGAAGCAAATAAAGAGAGGAGAAAGTAATTGGCAAAAAAACTTACCCGGTGGAATAGCAGATTTAATAATGAAAAATCAAATGTTCGGAATAACGGGTTGAATACTTATGTTTCTAATATTTGAGCTGCGTGGTCTTTTGTTTTTACTTTATCAATAATACGTGTAATTATACCCTTTTCATCAACTAAAAAAGTTTTGCGGATAATTCCATGATACTCCTTTCCCCTAAACTTCTTTGGCCCCCAAACACCATATGCGTTAATCATTACTTTTTCAATATCAGCCAACAAAGGAAAAGGAAAATCGTATTTTTTAGAAAAGCTTTGTTGGCTTTTTTCTGAGTCAGCACTAACTCCCAAAATTGAATAGCCTTGATCCTCTAAATCCTTAAAATAGTCCCTAAGATTACAGGCTTCAGCTGTACATCCAGGAGTATTGGCTCTTGGATAAAAGAAAATAATTAACTTTTTACCAAAATAATCTTTAAGTGAATGAAATTTGCCTTCATTATCTGTCAATGAAAAGTTAGGAGCATTATCACCTACTTTTAATATAGCCATAACATATTTTTTTTTCTAAATTACAAAACCATTTATGAAATGAAAAATATGACAAAAAAAGAAAAAGTAGATTTTGTTATTAAAACACTTCGTAAACTTTATCCAACCATTCCAACACCACTTGACCATAGTGACCCTTATACGCTCTTAATCGCTGTTTTAATGTCAGCTCAAAGCACTGATGTTAGAGTAAATCAAATTACACCCAAACTTTTTGCTAGAGCAAAAACTCCATATGAAATGGTCAAACTGAGTGTTGAAGAAATTCGTGAAATAATTCGGCCAGTGGGCTTATCACCGATGAAATCAAAGGGAATATTTGGACTTTCTAAAATTTTAATTGAAAAATATAAAGGAAAGGTGCCAAAATCGTATGAAGAGTTAGAAAGTCTACCTTCTGTTGGACATAAAACTGCTGCAGTGGTTTTGGCTCAAGCTTTTGGAATTCAAACTTTTCCTGTTGATACTCACATTCATCGATTAATGTATAGATGGGGGTTGTCTAATGGGAAAAATGTTATTCAAACAGAAAAAGATGCTAAACGTTTATTTCCAAAAGAACTTTGGAATGATTTGCATCTTCAAATAATATGGTATGGAAGAGAATACTCACCAGCAAGAGGATTAAACTTAGAAAAAGATATTATTTTTAAAACTATAGGAAGAAGGTCTTTACTCCAAAAAATCAATTCTTAAGAAATTCTAAATAATTTTTTCCGCTTCCATTGTACTTGTAAGACTTAGAAAATGCTAAAATCCTGGTTATTACTATTTTACGTGGTAAGTCTTTGCTTAAAATTTGATTTTCTTTATCGTAGTCTTTTGCCATATAAATTATTTTTAATTTAAACGACAAAATTTAAAAATTATTGTTTCAAGTTTCTAAAGCTATTTTGTTATCACTAATCATCTTCCTGAGATTAATTATTGCATAACGCATCCTTCCAAGAGCTGTATTTATACTAACATTTGTATTTTCAGCTATTTCTTTGAAACTCATATCACGGTAAAGTCTCATGATTAGAACTTCTTTTTGGTCTTCGGGAAGTTCGTCGACTAAGTTTTGTATGTCTTTCAGGACTTGCTCTTGAACAAGTGCAACCTCAGCGTTAGGTGTAGTGTCAGAGAGAAACTGAAAAATATCAAATTCTTCTTTGTTCTCAATTATTGGGATACGACTATTTTTTCTAAAATGATCAATTACCAAGTTGTGTGCTATGCGCATAACCCAGGGTAAAAACTTTCCTTCTTCATTATAAGAACCGTTTTTTAAAGTTCTAATAACTTTAATAAACGTGTCTTGAAATATGTCCTCGGACTTATCTCTATCATTAACTTTAGAATTTATAAAGTTGAAAATTTGAAGTTGATGGCGATTTATAAGTTTTTCAAGTGACGTTTCAGACCCTTTTAAGTATTCTGTGATAAGGTCAGCATCGGGTATGTTTGTTTTCTTTATGTCCATAATAAAATTACTTCTGCCGTAAGGCTATTAAACTTCCAAATGTTTAAAGTAATTTTATATTATAGGCACATAAATTTTTACAAATATACATTTTTTTAATTTATCGTAATTAAATCAAATGTTTCTTAACTGATTTTTTAATAATATTTATGATGTTAAAAAGTTGTTTTAAAATTTTAAATAATTCTTTTGAGGTTTAAAAATTGTAAATTAGTATAAAAAAAATCGCAATGAAGGATATTTTGGATTATAATCCAAAAGACCATATCATAGTAAAAGGAGCATATTTGCACAATCTTAGGCAAATAGACGTTGCAATTCCAAGAAATAAACTCACAGTAATTACAGGGTTATCTGGCTCGGGTAAATCAACTTTGGCATTTGATACACTTTATGCAGAAGGACAAAGACGTTATGTTGAAAGTCTATCATCTTATGCTCGTCAATTTATGGGAAGATTAGATAAACCCAAAGTTGAATTTATTAAAGGTCTTTCTCCCGCTATAGCTGTTGAACAAAGAGTCAATAGTTCAAATCCACGTTCAACAGTCGGTACTAAGACAGAGATTTACGACTATCTTAAATTACTTTATGCCAGAATAGGAAAAACATATTCTCCAGTAAGTGGAAATCTTGTGAAACAAGACGAGACGGTTGATGTATTGAACCAAATTAAAAAATTTAAAAGTGGAACTAAACTACTTATTTTAGTTCCAATAAAGTCTGGTCTTAACCGCTCAATAGCAGATAAATTAAAAATTTTTACTCAGCAAGGATACGCTCGAGTCCTCTACAATGGAGATATGATTCGAATAGAAGATTTAAAAGGTATTCCACAAAAAAATATTGAATTAGTTATCGATCGTTTAATAGTCAGGCATGAACAGGACTTTTATAATCGAACAGCTGATGCGATTGAAATTGCATTTTATGAAGGTAATGGGACGTGTAGATTGTTTGATTTGAAAAACAATAAAAGTATAACTTATTCCAATGCTTTTGAATTAGACGGCATCAAGTTTACAAAGCCAAATATTCATTTATTTAGCTTTAATAATCCACTTGGCGCATGCAAAAAATGTGAAGGTTTTGGCGATATTATTGGAATTGATCCAGAATTAGTAATTCCTGATACGAGTAAATCAATCTATGATTTTGCAATTGCACCGTGGAAAAGTACTACAATGATAAAATATTACAAAAAATTAATTGATAGTTCTTATCATTTTGACTTTCCAATTCATAAACCTTATTTTGAGTTAAATGAAGAACAAAAGAAATTACTTTGGAACGGAAACTCATATTTTACCGGAATTTATTCTTTTTTTAAAAAAATTGAAAAAAAGAACTATAAGATCCAAAACAGGGTTCTTCTATCTCGATATAGGGGAAAAACTAAATGCAATGAATGTTATGGTTCAAGGCTTTCAAATGCATCAAAAAATGTCAAAATTAATGATAGATCAATCTGTGACCTTCTTCAAATTTCATTAGATGATCTTGATGATTTTATTGAAAATCTAAAGTTAAGTTCAAATGAAAAAAAAATATCTGAGCGATTATTAATTGAAATTAAAAATCGATTAAAGTTTATTAAAAATGTTGGATTGGGTTATTTAACGTTAAACCGCAGATCGGATACTCTTTCAGGAGGTGAATCCCAACGGATTCAGCTAGTTACATCCTTGGGAAGTAGTTTAGTAGGCTCGATGTATATTTTAGATGAACCTTCCATAGGACTGCACCCAAGAGATAATGAAAACCTGATTAAAGTACTTAAGGATTTAAGAGATTTAGGGAATACTGTAATTGTTGTAGAACACGATGAAGAGATTATGAATGCTGCCGACAATATTATTGATATAGGGCCAAAAGCTGGAAGTGATGGTGGCAAGGTAATTGCCTCTGGAAGCATAAAAAAAATTTTAACGAGTAATGGCCTAACTGCAGAATATCTTAATGGAGATAGAAAGATTGAACTACCAGAAAAAAGACGCTCATTAAAAAATTTTATAGAAATAATTGGAGCAAGAGAAAATAATCTAAAAAACATCAATGTGAAAATTCCTCTTTCAGCCCTTACGGTAATTTGTGGAGTATCTGGAAGTGGAAAGTCTAGCTTAGTTAGAAAAATCCTTTATCCTGCCCTACTAAGACATTTTGAAATTTTTTTAGAGAAACCTGGATCATTTTCAGGGTTAAATGGAAATATTAATACTCTTAAAAGTGTTGAGTATGTTGATCAAAGACCTATAGGCCGATCTTCACGATCAAACCCTGTAACATATGTTAAAGCTTACGATGAAATCCGAAGTCTTTTTGCCTCTTTAAAAATATCTAAAAACAGAAATTATCAACCTAAACATTTTTCATTTAATGTCGATGGTGGACGCTGCGAAAAATGCAAAGGTGAAGGAACTCTAACTGTGGAGATGCAATTCATGGCAGATGTCATTTTAGAATGTGAAGAATGCAAAGGAAGACGATTCAAAAAAGAAATTTTAGAAATTAAATTTAATGGCGTGAATATCGACGATGTGCTAAATATGACAATTGATGACGCTATTATTTTCTTTGACACACATAATGAAACTCGAATTATAAAAAAACTTAAACCTCTTAAAGAAGTCGGTCTAGGTTACGTTAAATTAGGTCAATCATCAACAACATTATCTGGAGGTGAAGCACAAAGAATTAAACTTGCATCTTTTATAAGCCAAGGAGCGACAAAAGAGAAAATTTTATTCATATTCGATGAGCCAACAACAGGCTTGCATTTTCATGATGTGAACAAATTATTAACTTCTTTCAATATGCTCATCGACAGAGGACATACAATCATAGTAGTTGAGCATAATTTAGAGTTAATTAAATGTGCTGACTATGTAGTTGAATTAGGACCAGAAGCCGGAAACAAAGGGGGGTTTTTAGTTGGACAAGGTACACCTGAAGTAATTTCTAAAATTTCAAAATCGAATACTGCGAGTTTTTTATCTAAAAAATTAATATAATCTTTTTCTAATCTCTTTTAGAAGGGTTTCAATTTCATCCGACCACTTAAAAATTATTATGGCAATGATAAACAAACCTAAAATTAAAAAGCTTCTTAAAGAAATTGATAACCATGGGTTTAGCACGCTCGGAACGAAATATACAATAAGATATATAATGACTAGATTGATTAAAATACTTACAGTTTTTGCTGAGTATGGATGAATTTTAAACAAAAAATAAACTAATATAATTTTACTGAGGTTGATAATAATAATAACAATAAGAGTTGCAAGGGCTGCTCCAATAATTCCACAACTCTGAATCATGAAGTAATTAAGTATTACAGCAAGAATTGCTGATATGACTGAAAACCAAAATACGTAATAGTATTTTTTTGAATTAATTATTATGTTATTTAAACAACCCATAGACATACTAAAAAGCTTCCCCAATGAAACAATAATAACTACTCCAATAGCTGAAGAATAACCTTCTTGGTTAATAATTTGATAAAAATCTATTAAGTTGAGATTAATTAATAAAAAAACGAAACCTGATACAATTAATAAATTAAGACTACTTTTTTTTAGAAGATTTTCCAGAGTAGTTTTTTCGTTTTTGTTTAATGCTCTTGCAACTAGTGGGCTAGTTATTTGAAACATCGCTCTGCCTGGTGCCTCAATTATAGCCGCAACATATATCGCCACAGCATAATAGGCTACATTAGCATCAGAGGTTAAAGAAAAAATCATTGACTTATCTATATCTAAAATAAAACTTGCGGCAGCACCAGAGAGAAATATCAAACTACTATATCTTAACATATTTCTCCATGATGATGGAATTAATCCGTTAAAACTCGGTAAATAAATACTAAAACTATATATCATTATGATAATCAAACGGAGGTAATACCCGCAAATCAAGTAAATGATAAAAGTGTCTAAATCAATAAATTTAAAGGCAAATAATATAAGAAGGAAAAATGTTAAAAGTCTCGGATATACTTCTTTCAAGAAATTTCCAAATACAGATTTTAATTGAATACGTAACCAACTAAAAAAGATTTCAAAATATGCTGTAGAAATAGAAATTAGAATAATTAAAAAAGGGAACTTAGTAACTAAAATATTTTCATTCGATAGAAAGTTTAGTATTTCTACATTGAAATAAATATAAAATGGGGTCAGAAGAATTAAGACCAAAAGTGGAAGAAATAGTGAAAACCATAATAAGCGGTCTTGTTGATCTTTATTCCTAGCATCACTATAAAACTTTATTAAAGTGTGCTGAACACCAAAAGAAATAAATGGTTGTATAAGGTTTGAATTTGCCAATAAAGCAATTATAAGTCCTTGAAATTCCTTACCAGGGAATGAAGGATAAAGGAAAAGCATATTTACAGCTCCAATTATAAATGCAAAGCCAATACTTATTACATTGTAAATAGACTGCTTTGTAATTATTCCCATCGGTATTAAGTAGTTTTTCTAAAATACTGAAAGTATGCCAAAGCGGTACTAGCTGAAATAAAAATTAGTAAACTAAGCCATCTTAAATAAGTTCCTTGTTTTACTATATCTGGCTCAAATCTAAATTCTAGCTTTGAAGAGTTTGCAGGAATCTTTAGTCCACGAAGAACATAATTTACGTTTAAAATATTTTTTTCGGTGTCGTCTATAAAGACTTTCCATCCTTTTGGATAATACATTTCAGAAAAAACGGCAAAAGCATCTTTAGCTGTATTAATGCTATATAATAAATAATTTGGTTTAGCTTTTATAAGATTAATATTATCTAAAGAATCATTAGCATAGCTTTTTGTGAGACCCTCAGGTATATCCTTCTTTAGTATTAAAGCGGTTTTCTTAAAATTATTACTATCCATTGCTTTAAGAAGTTCATCGGGTGTATTGAATTCATTTATTTCATTAATAAACCAGGCCGAACCTAGTGCTCCAGAATTTAAAAAAGTTTTTAACTCTCCACTTTCTTCATCAGGATAAAGTATGTATTTAACATTTAAAAAATCTAAAATTCCAGCGTTTTGTTGAGTTTTATAAGTATCGATCAATTCTTGAAATCTCCTTGGTTTAGCTCCATGATAACCACCTAAAGAGTTATGGAAATATGAGGTTCTAGCACCAGTTAAACCAAGTCTTGGCTCAAATACTCTGTAACGTGTTTTGTCATTCTGAATGCTTTTATCAGCTTTAGTAATTTGAAATGGATTAGAAAGAACCTTTGAGCTAACAAATGCGTTACGATCAATGTATCTATTGGCAACACCAAGTAAATCAATAAGCATTAAAATAAATGTGAGACCTAATGCTAAATTTTTTTTAATTTTATCTAGGTAAAAAAGAAAATATGTGCCCATCAAAAGGATGCAAAAAACAATAGCTCTTATTATATCTGTCTTGAAAATCGATATTCTTGCTTCTCTAATTTTTAATAAAAGTTCATTCCCATATAACTCTCTATAATAAGAATCATTCATTCCAGAAAAGGATAGTAGGCTTTGCGAAAGATAAACAAGTACTAATAATAAAATTAGAAAGACAGCTATTTTAAAAACTTTATTAATTTGAACTTTTTCTTTTTTAAAATAAAGATTATAAATACCTATTGAAGATAGAACCGGAAAACAAAATTCTAAAATTACTTGTATTGAAGAAACCGCTCTAAATTTATTATAAAACGGGATATATTTTATAAAAAACTCGGTGACAAAACTCAAGTTTTTTCCCCAAGAGAGAATTAATGCAAAAATAATACCTACAGCTAGAGCATTTCTTAAGGGTCCATTTATTAAAATAAGTGATAATAAGGCAAAGAAAAAAACAGATATACCAATATAGGCGGGAGCTTCTAAAATAGGTTGTTCACCCCAATAAGTTGGAACATTTTTTGAAAATTGAAGTGCTTGATTAGAGCTAACCCCATTTTTTATTAGAAAATCATAAATACCATGTTTTTTTTCTAGATTTTCACGTGAAGCTCCACCCTGTATTCTAGGGGCGATAAGATTAAGTGTTTCAAAGATTCCATAGCTATATTCAGTAATGTAATCAAAGTCTAGACCAGTAGACCTCTCTTTAGGAGTTCCATCTGGGTTAATAGTTAATTCGCTTGCACCACGAGTACTAAAATTGGCATATTCAGCTGTTGCCAATAAGGGAGTAGAATTTAAGCCTAAAGAAATTATAACACTTGAAAACAATAGTAAAATTGACGATATAAAAAGCTTTATTTTTTTATGTTTAAAAAAGTCATAACCATAAACAACTACAAAAATACCAACAAGAAATAGAAGGTAATAAGTCATTTGATAATGATTTGATCTAATTTGCATTGCAAAAGACAAGGATGTTAAAATAAATCCCCAAAACCATTGTTTTCTAAAAAGTAAAAGTATACCTGCAATAACAAAAGGGATAAAACTTATTGCTAATGCCTTAGTATTGTGACCTACCTGTAAAATTATGAGTAGATAAGTTGAAAATCCAAATGCCATAGATCCAAAAAGCCCAATTTGCCATGGAAATTTTAATACCACCATCAAAAGATAAAATCCAAGTAAATAGACAAATAGTATGTGTGCAGGACGAGGAAGAATTCGGAAAAAAGAGTAGATCGGACTTAAAAAATCTGCTGGGTATTTTGCACCTAGTTGATAAGTTGGCATACCACCAAAAGCATTATCAATCCAATAGGTCTCCTTACCTGTTTGTGCTCTATAATCTTTTAATTGCCGTGACATTCCATCATATTGACGTATATCGGACTGAAAAAGCACTTTACCTGATAAAAGTGGATAGTAAAATAATAATGATATGATTGCGAAACTTATAATAATTACTGAATGAGGAAGAAATGTAAAGTGTAAAATTCTGTTATTCAACTTCCTCATAGTCTATATATTCACCGAAAGATTGTGATGTTCTCTTTTTCGTTCTTTTTTTATATACACTAGTCTTAGGCTCTTTAGCTTTTTTAAATAAACTTGATATTAAAATTTTAAATAAAAAAGGAGAAAGTAACCTGAGAATGTAAATCCCACCTAGAAAAAATATTAAGAATTTTAAAATTATTATCAATGATTTTATTTTTTTTAAAATTAAGTATTTCATAATTAATTAGCGAAATTTTACAGTCCAATAAGAAGTTCCGTATCACATAAATGCTAGAATGTTCTTTTATATTTGTTATATGGTTTTCAAAAAGTTCCCCTTTTTGTTTTTATTTATATCGAGTATCGCAATTGCCCAGTATACAGATCAAATAAATTCAAATAGGCCAGGTGCGTCAATAGGAGCTTTTTCTGTAGGTAAGAATGTTTTTCAATCAGAATTGGGATTTGCATATAGAAACTATGCTCATAGCGGTTACAATAATTCAACTTTTGATGCAGCAATTGGATTTCTATCCCTTAGATGGGGATTTTTAAGTGAAAATTTAGAGTTAACAATTGATAGTAAATATGCCATCGGAAGTTTAAATTCTAAATTATCTTCACTAAACCAAAAGTCAAAAAGACAAGGTTTTCTACAAAATTTTGTTGGCTTTAAATATTTGTTTTTTGATCCTTTTAAAAAAGAGAGAGAAGTTAATGTTTATAGTTGGAAAGCTAATAATGGTTTCAAGTTAAGAGATCTAATCCCTGCAATCTCATTGACATTTGGAACTAATGTAAATTTTGAAAAGAATAATCCATTTCCTTACAACAATTTTTTTGGAAATATTTATCGTCCATTATTTTTTCAGAATTTGGGAATACCACCGGATAAAGAACCCTTTTTTCATCTTAAAGGAATATTAGCAACTCAATCACACTTTTTGGGATCATGGGTATTTGTAACTAATTTTATATATGATCGTTTTCTGTCTGACTACCCTGAAATTAATTATATTTTGACCCTAACCCATACAATTAATAATTATTGGTCTGTTTATATAGAGAACCAAGGCTTAAAGAGTGACCTTTACAGAAATTTTCTTTTCCGATCCGGTGTTGCTTACCTCTACTCTGATGATCTACAAATTGAAGCTACTCTTGGTACGTCAACAAAAACAACACCAAGTAGTTTTTTAGCAAATATTGGAGTATCTTATCGACTAGATTTTCACAAAGATTTTATTTCAGGAGAAGAAAAAGAAGAAAAAGAGTTAAAAAAACAAGAAAAAAATCTAAAGAAAACCCTCAAGAAAAATACAAAAACTGAGAAAAAAAGGAATCGTAAGGCTAAAAGAAACTGAGAATTATGAATCAGGGGATCGATATCAAAAAAGTCAGTACAAAAAGGGATTATCAAACCTTTGTGGAGTTTCCATTTACCTTATATCAAGACAATCCCTTTTGGGTACCCCCGCTAGTTAAGGATGAAATTGAAACACTAGATCCACAGCTCAATCCTGTTTATCAGAATGCAACTGCATCTTTATTTCTAGCATATAAAAATGGTGAGGTGGTTGGTAGAATTGCAGCAATTATTAACTGGATTGAAGTTAAAGAAATAAAAAAAAATAAAGTCCGCTTTGGATGGTTTGACTTTATAGATGACACAAATGTTTCCAAAACTTTGCTTGAGGCTGTTATTTCATTTGGAAAAAAACATAAAATGGAAACTATTGAAGGACCTGTGGGTTTTTCAAATTTAGATAAGGCGGGTCTACTAATTGAAGGTTTTAATGAACCGAATACTATAATTACTCTTTACAACTTTCCTTACTATTCTAAGCATTTAGAGAAGCTTGGTTTTAATGTAGCAGCTAAATGGGTGGAATACGAAATAAAAATTGATGATTTTGAATCTTCACCTGAAAGAGTTAAAAGATTTTCAAAATTAATAATGGATAAATATGAATTAACATTATTAAACTTTAAAAAACGAAAAGATATTATACCGTATGTAGATCAAATGTTTGAATTGTTGGACAAAACCTATAATCAGCTTCAAACGTACGTTCCTATTCAAGATTATCAAATAGAAAATTATAAAAAAAGATTTTTAAAGTTTGTAAATCCCGACTACATCAAATGTATTATTGATAAAGAAGGAAAACTTATATGTTTTTCAATAACAATGCCTTCCTTCACCGAAGCTCTAAAAAAAATTAATGGTAAAATTACTATCCTTAATACCTACTATCTGCTGAAGGCTATGAGAAAGAATAATCGTGCCTCGTTTTACCTAATTGGAGTCCACCCAGAATACCAGAACAAAGGAATTACAGCTATCATTTTCAATGAGATGCAAAAGCTATTTAATAAAAAACAAATTATAAGTGTGGAAACTAATCCAGAATTAGAAGAAAACACAGCTATCCAAAAGCTATGGAAAAATTATGAGCACAGGCTTCATAAAAGAAGAGCTACATATAATAAGAGCATATAAGGTGATTAATGAGGGAACAATTATTGCAATTGCCACTCCAGCGGGCAAAGGAGCGATCGGATTAATTCGTTTATCAGGACCAGAATCCATAACAAAAACAAATCTTTTTTTTAGACCCAAATCAAATAAATCCTTTGAAAAGCTCCCTTTTAATAAGGTAATCTTTGGGGACCTTGTTATTAATAATACTATTCTTGATGAGGTTCTTGTCACAAAATTTGGATCACCAAATTCTTACACTGGTGAAGATGTAGTTGAAATTTCATGCCATGGCTCTAACTATATTCTGCAAAAGATAGTTTCAAGTTTTATTGAAGAAGGCATAATGCTTGCCAAGGAAGGAGAATTTACTCTACGTGCTTATTTAAATAAAAAAATGGACCTAAGTCAGGCAGAAGCTGTATGCGATATTATAGCCTCTGAAAGCTCAGCAGCACATGAGATTGCAATAAAACAATTGCGTGGTGGCTATTCTAATAGAATGAAAAAATTGAGGCAGGAGCTTATAAAATTTAAATCATTAATCGAATTGGAGCTTGATTTTGGAGAAGAGGATGTTGAGTTTGCGAATTTAAATCAACTACAATTATTACTTGAGAATCTCCATAAAGAAATTAGTGATTTAAAACTATCCTTTAATTATGGAAATGCTATAAAAAATGGAGTACCCGTAGCCATAGCAGGTAAACCAAATACAGGAAAATCGTCATTGTTAAATGCTCTTTTTAATGAGGATAAAGCAATCGTTTCAAAAATCCCTGGTACAACAAGAGATTCAATTGAAGATACACTGACTATAGAGGGTATTTTGTTTCGATTTATTGACACAGCTGGTCTTCGAGACACAGATGATGTAATTGAAGCAATTGGAGTTAAAAAAGCAAAAGAAAAGGTCAAAAAATCCTCAATTCTAATTTACATGTATGACAGTGATTCTAATTTGACAGATATAGATAATGAAATAAGCGAATTATTATATAACTCCCCTACTCTCATTACTATTGAAAATAAAATTGATAAAAATAATAACAAGTTTAACTCATCATTAGCTTCAAAAATTGAGAGCAAATTAAATTCAGTAAAAATTTATGGACAACTAGGTATTTCAACCTTCAATCCTAAAAGTCTAATTCCCCTTAAAAAGATGCTTGTAAAACTTGTTGAGGGTCTAAGAACTAACTCTAACTATATTATTCAAAATACAAGGCACTACAATGCACTAAAGGAATCTCTCGTGTCAGTTGAAAAAATTCAAAAGGATCTTAATAATAAATTAAGTGGAGATTTGTTAAGCGTGGAGTTGAAAGAGGCAATTCATCATATTGGTTCAATTACAGGGGAAATTGATAACGATAGAGATGTTTTAGGGTCTATTTTCAGCCAATTCTGTATTGGTAAATAAAACTGTAATTTCACAAGCTTTTATTTCCTTTTAATTCCTGCTAATACACTGCTGTATAGCGATTTTAATAAATTTTGTTCAATGGGGATAAATTTCATTTAAGTGCCGTATATTTGTCGTACAAGTATTTTTATACGACATATATGTCTAATTTACGGCAAAATAGAGTTAAAGTTCACGTTTACCCAAAGGATGTTCAAAAAGTTGATAGAAGAGGTTTTTACATAGTAATTTACTATGGGCAAAAACCTAAAATTGACAAGAAAAGCAAAAAGCAATTGTTTGATTCTGATGGTAACCCAATAATGGTTAAAGACAAAGAGGATAAGTATTTTTCAGATTTTACTACCTACATCAAACCAAAGAATGACAAAGAAAGACAACAAAACAAACACGTAAGGGAGCTTGTAGAAGAAAAAGCAACTATTATTAGGGCTGATATAGCAAAAGGCACATATAAGCGTGGGGGTTTGAACGTTAGTAACACCTACTTGTTGGACTACATGATGCACAATTTTCTGCCAAGTAAAAATTATGAAAAAAGTACAAGGGATAGATATGAAATTCTTCGTAAACACTTTATGGAATTCAAGGGCAGGGATATTTTAATTACCGAACTTGATAAAATAACCTGTATTGATTTTTATAATCATCTCCAAAAAAGAACTGGCACTAATGGAAATAAATTGTCTGAGTCCGCTTACAAGGGATATATGAAGTCATTTAAGTATTATTTGGAACAACTATATAATGGTAATGTTCTGGACGGTTTATCACCTGCAAAAGGAATTAGAGTTGGTCAAGCAAGCCCAGAAAAGAACAAAGTATTTCTTGAAAAGCATGAATTAGACCAACTTGAACAATTAGAAACCAAATATCAACCTTTGAAACAAGCGTATTTATTTGCATCATATTCAGCAATTACAAGGTCAGAGTTACTTGAATTAAAATGGGGAGATTTTAGCCACGACAAAGAAAATGACAAGTGGTACGTTAATGTTAAAAGGCAAAAAACAGGAAAACCTGCTCGTTTACTTGTAAGTGAAAAGGCAATGTCTTTTATACTTCCAAAAGGTGGTAATGATGAGTTTGTTTTTAAGGTTAAAATACATTCTTACAATAAGCAACAATTGAAATGGATAATGCTTGATGCAGGTATTAGAAAGCAACCTATAACATTTCACACTTCAAAAAACAATTTTGCATCTATGTTTTATAGGAAAAATAAGGGTAGACATTTAGGAAGTTTAATGAAAGCTTTACAACACAATAACTTATCCACTACCCAACGATACCTTAACTCATTGTTAGGTGGTGAAATAATGGAAGAAGGTGCATCATTAGATTTTTAACATTTGTGCCTAGTGCATAATTTTAATACTCCTGTTATTGTTTCATGAAAAATTAATAATTTTGTGTACATAAATATTTGGCATGTGTAGTTGTGATTGTTCCCCTTGTAAAGAATTAGATTGTTCAGCATGTATTTGTGAACCCTGTAGTTGTTCTCCTTGTGATTGTTAGTTTATCACTAAAGAATTCTTGCATTTCATTTTTTTTAATTTTTTATGTTCTTGAATTCCTAGAGCATGGCCCTGTAACAAGTATTATCACCTCTACGAATAACGCAAACTCACTTTTTTAATAACTTGTTAATAACTGATTATCAGTTAGTTATTGTTGAAAACTCCCTTCTATTTTTAATATCTTTCCCTTTTTTTTGCATCCAAATACTTTAGTTTTGTGATATATAATTTCAAATTATGAAAGGTAATATCACACAAGAACTCGCTAATACAGATATAAAAGATTTTTTGTCAAGCCATGATGTTTGTAAGATGCTGAATGTTAGCATTGACACTCTCAATAGGTATTGTATGGATGGTAAAATAACTTTCTACAAGCCAAACAATGGTAACCGAGTTTTTATTAGAAAGGATGTTTTAAACTATTTGCTTCATTATAAGTTTAATTCAAAAGAAGATATAATTGAGCAGGCAAAAGCCTCATCAAAAGAGATTTAAATGCTTTTGACAAATCGTTTGTGTTCAATACGCATAGTGCTCCTGAACTTAATGAAGAGGATATGCCGATGTTATAAAAACCTATTAAAAAGAAAATTGTATTTAAAAAAAGCCTGCTAAAAAAATTTTATTAATTAAGCAATGAACCATTATAATAATCAACTAATCTTTGAATCTTACCTTCATTGTTAAGAGTTAATTGATTATGCAAATATAATTTCGTTTCTTTTTTTGATTTTTTATGTTTTAATACAACAACCCACCAAGCAATTATTGTGAAGCCATCTCCATTGTATTTTAATAAATCAGGATAGCCCGATTCATTTATGGAGACTATTTCAAATTTCTTTAAAAGTTCTTGATTCCCTTTTTTATGTTCTTCTAATGTTCTTGACTCTCCAAAGGGAAGGTTTATATCGTAAAATTTTGCGTTTGGTAAAAAGTCCTCGTAAGCTTTATCTAATTTTCCTCTTTCAAAATTTGACATCATTCTTCTTACAACACCAATAAATGGATGGTCTTTAAATATTTTACCATTTTCAATAGTTGAAAGTGAATTATTGTATTTAGATAAATGAAGAGTATTAAAGCTTTCAATTATGTATTTAATCTTATCCCCTTTTTCATTGAATAAAATTGAACGGTCATAAGGAGTTTTTATTTTAAATCCATTTTCTTTGTCGTATCCACTTAAAATGTCATAGGTATAAACCCAAATTCTACCTCCTTTAAACTCTAAAGCGTCAGGATACGCAGCTCCTCTAGATTCAATTTTAAATTCGTCTAATTTCTCGCTCCAATACTTTGAGTTTCTTAATAAACCATCTAATGTGCTTCCAGTGTTGTTCGCAAAATTGGTTGAGAGACCATTATAAAGCTTGAAGTCTTCTGTAACTAATTTCTTGATTTTTTCAGTGTCCCCAGAAGTAAAAGCTTTATCAAATTTTTTTACTAACTCAATTGTTGGATGTTCAATATATATAGTTCCATTTTTCTTTTTTTGAGCAATTACAAGTGTTTGAAGAAAAATAAATAATAAAAAGTAATTTTTCATTTGAAAATAAATTTTTGATAATAACTCCAATATACAAATAACTACTTGAACTAAATGAAGAATACATACCGATGATTTAATCACTTTCGGAAACAGGGAATTTCGTGTGATAGATAGTATAACCTAACACCTCAGTATTTCTAAAATAGCATATTACTGAATAGTAATCGTTCCTACCATTCCTGCGTGTAAAGAACACTGATAATAGAAGGTTCCTGCTGTTGTTGGTGTCCAAGAAATTATCGCACTTTCTGTACCATTATTTGTTAAACCACTTATGATATCACCTGTTCCTGTTCCTCTAACTGTCTTAAGATAAAAAGGATGACCAGAGGCATTTACAACAAAACTTATGGTGTCACCAACACTAAAAGTTAGGTTAGGGTCACTACCTGATACAATACCCATCATGTCTGTTCCGCAGAGTAAACTGAAGTTTCAGATAATATTGATAATGATTCTGAAACAATTTTAGAATCAATTTCAATAAACATTTGTCCTATATTGGTAACTTAGGTCATGATATTTGTTAATCAGAAATTATAATTTGTCCACCTTGACCACTGTTATTCCTTGACTGATAGTAAAAGGTTCCAGCAGTGTCAGGTTTCCAAATAATATTACCTGCATATGTTCCAGATGGAATTGAAATCTGGTCTCCCAAGCCAGTCGTTGGTTGTGTTTTTAGATGGAAAAAATCAGGTGTCCCATTACTGTTTGCATAAACATAAAAATATATTACATCACCAACATTAAAGTTTAAAGTTGGGTCTAATGCATCTACATCTCCATTCGAATCTTTTCCTATGATAGTGTAATCAGAATCATCACTTGAAGTCACATAAATTATATTATCCATATTAGGATTTGAACAATCTGTATTATAGATAACTGAATTGAAATCCATACTACAACAAGCCCTACTCCAGCTAGTTAGTCCATTTGCCCAAAGATTAGGAAGAACATTATTGTAAACATTATCATTTAACTCTATACAAGTTAAATTATTTCTATCAGCTGAAAGATGTATTAAGTTGGGGTTTTGAGATAAATCAAGAGATGATAAATTATTCACCTCTACTCTTAATTCTTCAAGTGATGTAAAATCCTCTATTCCAGTCAAATCAGAAATACTTTTACGGTCAACATTTAAAATTGTTACACTTGATATATTTGAAGTAATCACATAATCATCTAAAACATTGTCATATCCTAAGTCTATCAAACGTTGTTCAAAATTATCGTCAGGTATATATGTTTCAAGAGCAGGACATCTTCCCCAGATTGGACTGTTGGCATTTGATAATCCAGAAAGATAATCAAACTGGGTAGGTTTAGATGTAATGTTTATAACACACCAATCAGTTAGGTCTTGATTAAAATTAGTGGCTCCATAAAACATTTGATTCATTTGACTAACATTTGAAACGTTCCAGTTTCCAATTGGTTGATTAAAAGCAGTGGCACCATAAAACATGTCCATCATTCTACCAACATTGGAGGTATTCCAATTCCCAATATTTTGATTAAATGATGTATTATCGTGAAAGGCTCCTTCCATACTTGTAACGTTACTGACATCCCAATTGCTGATATCCTTATTGAAAATACTGGCTCTAAAAATCCATAACATATTAGTAACTTTAGAAACATCCCAACTCCCAATATTTTGATTAAAAGATTGGTTGGATAAAAATAGTCCCAACATTGAAGTTACATTTGAAGTATCCCAATTCCCAATATCTTGGTTAAAGGAATTTGCTAACTGAAATACGCGTTCCATATTTATAACTTTTGAAGTATCCCAATTCCCAATATCTTGGTTAAAATTTTCTGCTTGGTAAAATAATCCTTCCATATCAGTAACATTTGATACATCCCACTTACTCATATCCTGATTAAATGAGACAGCACCCCAAAACATTTTTTTCATTGACGTTACATTTGATGTATCCCAA
>CACMHY010000005.1 GCA_902613595.1 uncultured Bacteroidota bacterium | reverse complement strand
CCTTTTTTACATCTTTTTATTTATTTGTGTTACAGGATTTTCTCAAGTAAATGAAAACCTTTTGATGGAGCGTTTCAATATGAACGCCTTTAATCCCGCCTTTGTTGGAAGTGAAGGTAGGCAGGTATCTTTTACCTCACGTTCATACTGGCAGGGAATAGCCCAGGCTCCATCTATAAGCTATTTTTTCTACAGTGGAAATCCTAAGAAAAACTTATCTCTTGGAGCCTCAGTAATTACAAATAAGGTTTTTATTGACAGAAGAACCTTATATGCAGTAGATGCTAGCTATCAATTAAGTATGGGTGGAGAATCAAAACTTTTTTTGGGAATTAAAGCTGGAGCAACATCTAAAATTACAGATATAGAAAGTCTAGAAAGAATTACAAACACAGCTAACCCAGCTATAACAAATGACGGAAACGCAGTCTTCCCAGTTTTAGGTTTTGGAGCACTTTTTAAAACCAAAGCATTCTTTCTTTCAGCATCAATCCCTAATTTTTTAAACCCTGTTAATTTTGTAAGTGACAACGCTTTAGTTGGTTCAGAAAAACCAAATACTTATCTGCTTGCTGGAACCTCTTTTGATGTAGGTGTATTTGGCTCAAAATTAAAACCTTTTATAAGTACAAAATTAATTCCTGATGGTGAAAACCAAACGCATATTGGAGGTACTTTAGATTTTAAAAATTTTCTTGAAATTGGAGCAGGCTATAAAAATATTGGCTTTACAAATTTTCTTCTAATGGTAAAAACAAAATTTGGGCTCTCAGTTGCTTACGCTTATGAGTTTGGAATTCCTAGCGGTCAAGCTGCAGTAACAAGAAGTGGTAATGAACTTTTTATAAAGTTTAACTTTTAGGTCATTTCATTCAAATCCAATTTAACAACTAAAAGTTTGAAAGATATATTACTTTATGCAGTAGCCTTTTTAATTATAAGTAGTTGCAAACTTACAAATGAAACAAAATCGAATGAGTCCCTTTCTTTTCTGAACTTGGAATTAATTTCTGATAAGCTAATTGAAAGGAGTGATTTAAAAAAAGGTGAAAAAGTATTATTAATATCGAAGCCAGGGGAGTTTGATCCGATTATCTCACTTTTAGAAGAAAAAATTAATCATTCAGGTGCTAAATATCTAGGTACATTTTCAGTTGACTCACTTATTAAACCAGATTATTGGCAAACCGATTTTATAAAAAAAGGTACAGGAAAAAATAAAAACGAGTTAGTTGAATATTTAATGAATGTTGATTTGGGAATTATGCTCCCAGGTGCAAACCCAACCCACATGGAATATTCTGCAATGCAAGAGGTCTTAAAAAGAAATCAAGGAAGGACAATTCATTTTCACTGGGCAGGTGCTTATGACTTGTCAGGTAATCTTCTAGATGTGGATGACAAAATAAGTAAATACTATCAGGATGTTTTACTTAAAACTGATTACACCGAACTTGGAAAAAGACAAAGAATTTTTGAAAATGCTCTCAGAGAAAACTTAATAAATGTTACAACACCTCTAGGTACAGATATTAAATTTAGAATTGGAAATCGCCCAGTGACAAAACAAGACGGAGATGCCTCATATAAAAAGGAGACTTATAAAAATTTAATTGACAGAGAAATCGAATTGCCCCCTGGAGCTATTCGGGTGGCTCCGATTGAAGATACAGTAGAAGGAACTATTGCTTTTCCAAATTCTGTATGGCAAGATAAAATTGTTGAAGGATTAGTAATTACTTTCAAAAAAGGAAAGATTGAAAACCTGACTGCTAATAAAGGTGAAGAAGCGGTTTTAGAAGAATTGAAGTTAGCTGGAGAAGCAGGTCAATATTTTAGAGAATTCGCTTTAGGCTTTAATCCTCTTCTTTCAATTCCAGAAAAAGATCCATGGATTCCTTATTATGGATATGGAGCTGGAGTAATAAGGTTGTCACTTGGTGATAATACAGAACTTGGTGGTAAAGTAAAAGGAGGATACGTAAGGTGGAATTTCTTTACTGACGCCACAGTAACTGTTGGTGACGATTTGTGGGTAAAAAACGGAAAACTAGTAAAATAATTTTTCAGAAACTGTAATTGAAGTATTAATGCAGTAATACTTTTGCACTCTATTTTTTTTTTGAAATGTATATTTGGTGTCTATTTTAAAAATTAAATGAAATTTCAAAAGATTTTAAAGGCATTGGCCGTTTCAATGATTTTTGGTGGCATTGGGATTATCTGGTTTGGATTAAACATGATGAAGAGCTAAACTTCACGAAATACTATTAAAAAGCCCTTGAATTTTCAAGGGCCTTTCAATTTTAAGTTTATTTTCTAAAACTCGCCGAATGCAGCTAATACCTGAATAGTGAAATTTGATCTGATTTCTACTCCACCATTCGTTTGACCCCATTCCATCATTTCTTTTGCTAGCTTATCTTCAAACTGTTGCTTTTGATCAATTAGATCACTGAACCCATTTGAACCTAACACTACCCAATGAGTAGCACCATTAGGTGAGCCAATATCATAGGTTCCAAAACCTACTGGTCTGTCACCTATAATTTTTGAAGCCTTACTCACAAATTTGTCATGCGCTTTTTGAAATGCTATAGGATCGTTTGGCTTGATGTCATAAATTTGGATAAAAGGAAAGTCTTTTGGAACCCCTCCAAAAAAGCTTTTAAATCTTCCTGCATAGGCAGGTCCCCACTCTTCAACAAAATTATTTATTTTCTCTAGAAATAAACCTTGTTGAAATTCCTTAAGATCTGATCTTCCAATTTTACCAACTTCACCAAATGCAACAACACGATGTGTCCACATATTATCTCCATAGGAAATTCTTTCAACCTGAACTCCTCCTGATTTATAAACCGCATCTTTGTTGTGTTCAGCTAAAAGATTACCAATTGCTTCCTCTGTTCCGTCTTTGGCGTTAAAATGCCATAGCCTAAATGTATTCTGAGAATAAGATATACTTACCATTAAAATACATGCTAAATAAAAAAGTTTTTTCATTTTAATTGATTTTATAATTAGTGATTTTCAATTTACAAAAAACAAGCTTGATTAAAATTTTATAAACTATATTTAGTGACTGTGCATTAATGAATTTAATTAACACTCACTTGGAATTCAAATGAATGATAAACTACATGCTTTAATTTTAGGTGCTACAGGTGCGACAGGAAAAGAGCTCGTAAACGAGTTATTGAAAAATCCTAATTTTTATAAAATTTCTGTTTTTGGAAGAAGAGTTCCAGATATTGAGAATAAAAAATTATTTAAGTATAAAATTGATTTTTCAGAATTAAATAAAATTAAAAAGCTTCTATCAGGTGACGTTTTATTTTCAGCATTGGGTACAACACTTAAACAAGCGGGAGGTAAAAAACAGCAATTTTTAGTTGACTATACTTATCAATACGAATTTGCCAAAATAGCTGTTGAAAATGGAACTAAAAATTACTCACTAGTATCCTCAACAGGAGCAGATAAAAATTCTTTTTTTTTCTACCCAAAAATCAAAGGGGAACTAGAGGAATCTATTAAAAAACTTCCTTTCAATAAAATCCAAATTTTTCAACCTCCAACTTTAATAAGACAGCCTACCCTTGCTAGAAAAGGAGAGAAAATTGGTATTAAGGTTTTTAATAAGTTAAATAAAATTGGGCTTTTTAAATCACAAAAGCCATTACCAGTAAAAATCCTAGCAAAAATCATGATAAATGCAGCACTATCAAAAAATTCTAACAGAATAGAAATTTTTAGTACTCAAGATATAGCTCTTTTAAACAAATAGACCAAATAAAATGCTTGGCCTATTTATGAAAAAGTCTTAATAAATTTTAATTATTAGGTAATCCTGGAGTAGGGTTTTCAAAAAATATAAATTCATTTACATTGTTTGGATCTCTACCCATTGATACGTCGGTTGTTTGTTCTGAGAAAGATAAAGAATCAATTATAGTTTGATTGTCTTGAGAGATAAGAACAATAGACTCTCCTCCTTTACTTAATTTATTGCTTACATGTAAAGGTCCTTGCTCTTGATCATCATCACACCAGATTAAAATATAGCCTTTAGGCTGAACAGTCGTTAAAGAAGAATCCGTATCTGGAATCTGATAAGGGTCATCATCACCTATAGTATCGGTAAAATACATTCCACCTAAGTCTATAGCTTCATTAGAATCATTATACAACTCTACCCAGTCATCGTAATCCCCAGAAGGATCAGCACAACAAGCATCATTACTAGCTAAAAATTCATTTATAATTAGTCCCATTCCTGGGTCTTCTTCAACAGTGATTTCTTCGTCCATATTTTCATCATCAGTGCTTTCAGAAGAACAAGAAAAAAGTAGTATGCAAATAAAAAATGAAATATATCTTTTCATATGAATCGGTTTTATGGTTATTAAAAATGCGCGTTTATACTAATTTAAAAAATGTTTGTCTAGAATTTAAACGTTTATATAAATTTTATATATAAAAGATGTGTTCCGTGTTGGATTCGAACCAACGACCCCTGCCCTGTCAAGGCAGTGCTCTGAACCAACTGAGCTAACGGAACGAATTCCAAAGATAAGCTTTGACAGAATTATTTATTATAATTAATATAAAAATATTGGTAAACTTTACCCTTTAAGAAATAATTTTAGCTTAATTATGTTTTAAATAAAGACACATAATGTATATCATTTCTTGATTTTAACTTACCAATAACATATTTAAATATTATTTTATGTAAATTTATCTAACCAATTCTTCTTTACAATATTGGTTATTTCATCATAAATTGGTTTTTATTTTTAATGTTGGGAGTTTTTAAGGAACTCCCTCCCCCAAAAATTTGGCCCCTTAAAACTTAATATTCATAATTTACATTTGATGAAATTTAATTTCTTAAACAATATTTTTTAAATCAGTATAAATTCAGTATATTATTGGGCTTTTACTTAAAATAATAACCATGAATGTTGAAGATTTGATCGGAAATACTGCGCCATGTTCTTGTGATACATGTGTCTGTGGCTATTATTACAAAGTTGACCTTCCCAAATTAAAACTTGATAAAAAATCACTAAAAACAATAGGTTATAATAAAAAATTCCCTTGGTTTATTAATAAATGAAATTGATCCTTACAGTTAAGTTTTATTAGGTTAGATACTTATCAAAGCCTTTAATATTAAATCGTTAAAAACTGGATTTACTATATATTTAATATTTTTGTACTGAAGGTTTACTTATGTATCTAAATTACAGACACATATTATCGGTTTTTGTTCTGCTATTGATTCCAATCGCAGTTTTTTCTCAGGCTAGTAGATACCACTATATTCCTCCTATACCAGCTTCTGAAGAAATAGCTGGTCTAGGAAGTAGTGCCGCAGATGATATGTCAGCTCAATATTTTTATATTACAACTGCTAGTACTGAATCTGTAACTTACTCTATATACCCTCTTCCAGTTAGTGCTGCAACTCGTTTTACTGGTGTTATAAGTAAATTATCGCCTGCAGACATAAGGGTCGATAATATTAACCGCTATTTAGCTGATAATGCAGGTTATGGCCAACTGTTTATTACAGCATCACAGAGTGGAACTCCAATGTCTAATAAAGGGTTTTACATAGAAGCAGATGCTCCTATTTATGTAAATCTTAGGTATAGAGCGAATGCTCAAGGTAGTGGTCTGGTAAGTAAAGGTGAGGCTGCATTAGGAAGATCTTTTAGAAATGGAGGCTTTACCAATGGAAGGCCAGTCTCTAATTATTATTTAAACTTTGCTTCAGTTATGGCAGTGGAAGCAGGAACTACTACAGTAACTTTTAGCGATATATTCAGTATGATACCAGCAGCAAGCGGTTATCCAGATATTGAAAATATTATTGAAACCTATGATGCAGGAAATATTAATGATATTGTTGTAGAACTCGATCAATTTGAAACTTTTGTTGTAGCTATGAAAGCAGCTAAATTTGATGTTGTAGAAGATCCTCCGACCGGTGATCTTGCTGATCAAGGTTACCCATATCCAATAGCAAATAGAGATGCGCTTGTTGGTATGTCAATTGAATCTAGTAAAAATATAGCTGTTATATCTGGTGGTGCTAATGGAAGCATGACAGATACACAAAACGGTCGCGACCACGGAATAGATCAAATTGTAGGCCTTGATAAAGCAGGCACTGAATTTATTTTTATAAAAGGAAATCCAACTGGTGGTACAGATGATTATGACAATGCAATTATTGTTGCTCATGAAGATAATACAGAAGTTTTTTTAAACGGTGAAACTACAGCTACTGTAACACTTGCGGCAGGGGAGTATCATTCTATAGAAGGAGATGAATATTCTGTTAATGGAAATATTTATGTTAGAACCTCAAATAAAGCCTATGCTTATCAAGCTATTTCAAATGGAAATTCTGCTAATACAGATTTGTGGTTTGTGCCCCCACTCAGCTGTACAAGTAATGAAACAATTGAAACCATTCCAAATATAAAAGATGCTGCAGGATTAACTTGGAATACTTTTTTAACAATTGTAGCTCCAGCAACAGCCTCAGTTACTATTAGTGATGAAAATACCCCAACTCCAACTTGGACTGGTAATTTTACTCATAATACTGTAAGAATAAATAATATTGTAGGGGCAGCAACCGGAACCGCAAAAAACTTTGGAAGAACAGTCATAGGAAATCCAGACTATACAACATTTAAAATTGAAGGATTAGAAGGTAACGTTTCTATATTCTCAAATTACCCTGACGGAAGTAAAGCCGAATTATATGCAGCTTATTATAATTCTTCTGGAAGTGCAACAGCAGGTGCTTTTTACTCTGGATTTCCATCTCCACCAGATAGTAGTTTTAATGAAGCAGGTGCAACAGGTTTAAATGACTGTATTCCATTTGTAAGTTTAAGCCTTACAAATTTTTCTGATTTTGATTCTGTAGAATGGGAATATTGGAACGGTGAAGGAGCAGTAAACTACAATACTGTTGCAGGATGGGACACTCAGACTGTTACTCCTACACAAGTAGGCTTTTATAAAGCAATAGGTGTAATAACCTGTTCTGGAAGTGATCCCTATCGATTAGAATCAAATCCAAAAAAAGTGAGTAATTGTCCTGTAGATACTGACTCTGACGGTATTTACGATAATATAGATGTTGACATTGATAATGATGGTATATATAATACCGTTGAATCAAGACTGGTAAGTTCACTTAATCTTTCTGATATAAATGACCCTACTTTGGTTTTTCCAGATTTATCAACTAACAATTCCATTCCTTCATCTACATTTACAAGAAGCAACCCTGGAACGGTAAATATGACAGGGCAAACCTCAGGTGCTTTTCAACTGACTGTTCCACCAGGGGAATCAGGGGCGTACAAACTTTCGTTTACAGAACCTGTAAATATTAAATTATTTGAGGATATTAATTTTGCCCACACCTTTATTACAGGAGACACTTATAAGGTGAGCATATTTCCAACCTCATTAACTCTAACAATGCTTGACCCGGGTGATGAGCTAAAAGTTGACACAAATCAAAATAACGTATATGATTCTGGAGTTGTCACATATACCTCAAGTGAAATACTTTTCACTTTTGACGGAGATGCCGATAATTCTAATAGATTCTCATTCCAAGCCGATGGAGTAAGAGAAATCACCTTAACACAAGTGGGCGCACCAACAGCTTCAGGTAATGTGGTATTTAACGGTGTTTTTTCTATAGAATATCTAAATACAGATACTGATTCAGATACTATTTCGAATGCTTATGATCACGACAGTGATGAAGATGCCTGTTTTGATACAAGGGAAGCGGGTTTTACTGATGGAGATTCTAATGGATATTTAGGCTCAGATCCAGTGACTGTGGACAATGAACTGAGCGCAGAACCCGGTAGAGTAAACAATCAAGGTGAAGGCTATACAACTCCTAGAGACGGAAATTCAAATGCTGTAAGAGATTTTTTAGAATTCTCTGAGGCGCCTTCTTTTTCACTAGAACCACTCGATGTTTTAGTTTGTAATGGGGATAACACTTCGTTCACTGTTTCAAGTACTCAAACAAATTTAAATTATCAGTGGCAAAAATTAAATAGTACAAGTGGCAACTGGGAGAATTTAGCAAATAATGCACTTTACTCTGGTGTTACATCAAATATTTTAAATCTAACCTCCCCTCCTTTTGCGATGGATAATTCTTTATTTAGAGCTGTTATAACAAAGGATGAATATGTATGTGCAACATTTTCGACATCAGTTACACTTGATTTGTCTGACCCTGGTATCACACCTAGCGGGATGCCATTGGTCTTAAATGAAGGTGTTTCAAATGATACCTTCACAATCGTTTTATCAGATACTCCAAGTGACACAGTTCAAATTAATTTTACTGTTAGCCCAACAGGACATTACGTTGTAAGCCAAGATTTTGTCGTTTTTAATAATTCTAACTGGAATACTCCACAATCAATAAATCTTGATGCTATAGACGAACCTCTGGTTGATGGAACAGTGACTGCTACTTTAGTTCTAGATTTTGACCCTTCTAGCGATGATTGTTTTATTCCTCTTGGAACTTCTACTTATAGTGTGACAATTTTTAACAATGATATTCCTGGATGGGATGTTTCACAGGTTATTAGAACAGTTGAAGATGAAGTAACAACTGGAGAGGGTGGCGTTGAACTACCAACAGATTCAGAGTCTACAACAATTTCACCTTCAGCTGGAAAAAGAGGTATAGTAGATCCCGCCTTTGTGACTGAAAATGATCCTGCTACAGCAGAATTCTCGATAGTTTTAACAAAGCAGCCAATAAATGATGTTTTTGTTGATATAATAAATAATGATTCAACAGAAAAAACTTTAAGTGATACTAGTTTAACATTTACAAATTCCAATTGGAATGTTTCACAAACAATAATTATCAATAGTGCAGATGATTTTTTAATTGATGGCGATCAAAATACATCAATTACGGCCAGAATAAATGCCGCTTCTGATCCCGCATTTTTATCACTACCTCCAGAAGACCGACAAGTTTTAACAATTGATGATGATATAGGTGACTTTACTATAAGTGATGTTAGTGGAAATCTAAAAGAAGAAGCACTTGGTGACCTTGTTACATTTACAGTTTCGTTAACTGCTATTCCTTCCTCTGATGTTATTATTGATTTTTCTGGGAATGATTCTACAGAAGCAACAATTGTTAATCCTACTGTTACTTTTAATTCTACTAATTGGAATATTCCACAAACTATAAGTCTACAAGTTGTAGATGACTTTATTTTCGATGAAAATCAAACCTCTACTATCACTGGTTCGGTAAGCTCAAGTTCTGATGCTTCTTTTACAGGAGCCGCGGACAAATCTGTAGACGTAATTACTGAAGATAACGAGGTAGTAGATATAATAGTAAATGTTTTAGATAATTTGACTAGTGAATCTGGAGATACAGGTTCATTTGAAATTAATTTAACAACTGAACCCTTAAGTGATGTATTTATAGAATTAACTTCAACTAATGAGTTGGAGGGAGTTTTGTCTACCTCTATTATTTCCTTCAATGCAACTAACTGGAATATTCCTCAAGTAGTTACTGTCACTGGTGTGGATGACGATCCTCCCGTGAGTGATGGTGCTGCTGATTATATTATTATTACAGGTAATGTATCATCGACTGATGACAATTATGGTCTGCTAGATGGGTCAACGGTAGATGATGTTAACATGTCAAATCAGGATAACGATTCTCCTGGAATAATTTTAACAGTTTTAAATGATGATTTCTCAACTAGTGAATCTGGAGATTATGTAGTTGTTCAATTTAGTCTTTTGTCAAAGCCTGATGGTGGAGAAAGTGTAACAATACCTCTGAGTCTTGATGGCCCAGCAAATGAGATGGACTTGTCTGCAGATAGTATTACTATACTTGCTGATAATTGGAATAACCCCAGTTCAAATGTGGTGACAATTACTGGAATAGATGAACTTTTTGCGGATGGAAACCAGGAGTTAATTTTAATTACAGGAGATCCTACATCTGTGAGTACTTTTTATGATGCTATAGGGGCAGATGATGTTTCAAATCCAACTCTAACAAATGAGGATGATGATGTTGCACAAGTTGTTTTTAACTTGTCTGATAATGTTTCTGAAAATGGAACAACTTCAATACTAAGTGTAAGTTTAACTTCAGCAATAAATACAGATGTATTTTTAAATTTTGGTGTTGCTGATATTACAGAATTGTTAATCAATTTTTCAGAATTAGTCTTTACAAAAGATAATTGGAATATTAATCAAGAGATAATCGTAACAGGTAAAGACGATCCAATAATTGATGGAGATATTGGCTCGGAAATTATCATATCTGTAGATGACGTTCGCTCAGATATTACATATAGAACTGTTTTACCAACATCAGTTATTGTAATTAATGAAGATAATGATGATTTGGATGGTGATGGTGTAAGAAACGATCTTGATAACTGCCCACTAGCAAGCAACTATGACCAATCTGATTTAGATAAAGATGGTATAGGAGATGTTTGTGATGATGATATCGACGGAGATGGAGTTTTAAATTCAAAAGAGAGTGAAGATTCCACAGACCCTGAAAATAATTGTAGTTTCAAATCCGAAAGCGTTACAGAGCCAGTTACAAGTTCTCCTGATTGTGACTCAGATGGTGTTGAAAATAGTATAGATCAAGATGACGATAACGATGGTATAAAAGATGAAATAGAAACTGAACAAGATACTGATGGAGACGGTATACCAAACAGTATTGACTTAGATAGTGATAATGATGGCTGTTTTGACGTCGTAGAAGCTGGTTTTATAGATCAAAATAATGATGGTATTATTGGTGATTCTATATTATTTGTAGACAGTAATGGACTCGTGTTAGACCAAGATTCATATAACGGAATACCACAAGATTTAAATAATAATGGAATTTATGACTTTTTAGAGGTCTTAGATTTACCTGAAATTTTATCACCAGATCAAATTTTTGTTGAAATAGAGCCAGGCAAGTCAACAACGCTAAGTTATCCTTATTCTGCTTCTTCCTACTATTTTAGGTGGCAGATTAAAAGAGATTTTGAAGATTGGACTGATTTAAGCGAGGATATAGATTTCAGAGGAGTTTATACTCCAAAATTAGAACTTACTAATCCAAATAAAAATTATGTTGGATATAAATTTAGGCTGAAAGTTGAGCAATTGTTGAGCTCATGTCCAGTCCCAGTATTAACTGACTCAATAGAACTTGTTTTTCAGGAACTTTTTATTCCAAATTCATTTAGTCCAAATGGTGACGGAATAAATGATTTATTTGTTATTTCAGGTATAGATGCTTTTCCAGACCACCGATTAATAATTTATAATAGATGGGAACAAAAAGTATATGAAACGAAAAACTATCAAAATGATTGGGACGGTGCACCTAACATGAGCTATGGGGATAATTCGAAATTACTTCCAGAGGGTGTTTACTTTTATTTCTTTGAAGAAAGTGAAGGAGGAGAATTACATAAAGGGTTTATTTACATTAAAAGATGATGAAGAGAAAAGATATATTAAAATTTTTTAGCTCAATTTTTTTGATGCTCCCTTTGATTATTTATAGTCAGCAAGAATCAAGTTTTAACATGTATATGTTTAATCACCAAAGTTTTAATGCAGGTTACGCTGGTTCAAAAAACTATTCATCATTTACATTTTTATCCAGATCCCAATGGGTTGGTTTTGAGGGAGCTCCTGTAACTCACAGTTTTGCATATAACGGCTCTAGAAATAATAAAAATCTTGGCTTTTCCTTAACTGGTCTTGTTGATCGGATTGGTCCATTAGAAAGTTCACAGTTTGCAGCAGATTTAGCTTATCAACTAAAAATTGAACGATAAAAAACATTATTTAGGCCTTGGTTTAAAGTTATCAGCCTCACTTTTCGATTTTAATAGTGATATACTCTCCCCACAACAACAGCAAGATTATACTCTATATACAAATGATATCCCTGAATCATTAGAACCAAATATTGGTTTTGGGTTTTACTATCACACACCAAGGTTTTATTTTGGATATTCAATACCTAGAATGATTCAAGACGAAAAATATTTTTTAATCCGACACAATTACTTTATTACCGGTGGTTTAATATCATTATCTAATTCCATTGAATTAAAGCCAAGTCTTTTGCTAAAATTTACAAGTAGAAGCCCTGTTTCTTATGATTTTAGCACTTTACTCTACTTTAACAAATCTATTTGGTTTGGTCCTCAGTTAAAAAACCTTGTCAGCATATCAAATGATGTCATTCAATCAGGAGCTGGTATTGGCCTAATTGCAGGAATTCACATTAGCAACAGTTTTAGTGTTGGTTATGTGTTTTCAAATTCAATTGGGATAAGGAATTTTACAGATACTTATTCTCACGAGTTTCTACTACGTTATGAATTTAATCCAAGAGCATTCGGTGTACTAAGATCCCCTAGAATTTTCTAATAATGAAAAAAGCAGCTTTTATAATATCAATTTTAATAAGTTTTTATAGTCTGGGTCAAGAAAAATCAGATAAAACTGACAAGGATTTAAATTACAATATCCAATGGGCAGAATATTTTTTTGAAAATAAAGATTTTGCAAAAGTTGTTGAGAGGTTATCTAACATAGAGGACTCACTTTTTCCAAATACTGTAAGAATATACTCTAAGTCATTAAAAAATATAAAAAGGACTGAAGAAGCAGCAAAGGTTTTAGATCCTCTGGTTCAATCAGATTATGCTAATGTCGCTGATTATTATGACTATATCTCCTTGATACCTGAAAACAAACAGCTGGTTAGAGAATACATTGAAAAGGCTAAAAGAATACCTATTAATGATAATACTGACCTGAAAACAAGTATAAATTCAAAAAATTATGAAGTTTTAAATTTAAACCTAAATACTCAAAAATCTGAATTTGGTGCATTTATGATTGATCCAGATAAGGGATCAATCTTCTATTTAGGCAATCAAAAATACATTCGGAAAAAAATTAAATCAATAAATCAGATTTACAACTTGTATAAAACCGAAATTGATACCTCAACATTCAAAACTAAGTCTGCTAACGAACTTAATATAAGATTCAATTCTATCTACCAAGACGGTCCTATTTCATTAAACCCTATAACTAAAATGTTATATCTGACAAGGACTACAAACAAGGTTAGAAAAATTAAAAATATTCAACTAGCAATTTTTCAAATTCCCTATGATAAATTTGGTAAAGAACTTCCAAAACTTTTGGAATTAAACTTCGACGACTACTCTTCAATTCATCCAACAATTTCGCCAGATGGTAAAGTTTTATATTTCTCAAGTGATCGCCCCGGAGGATATGGTGGTATGGATCTTTACTATGTTAAGATAGAAGATGACAAGATTGTAGGTGAAATAACAAATATGGGACCAGATATCAATACTGAAAAAGATGAAGTTTTTCCCTTCATTTTTTCAGATAAATATCTTTTTTATTCCTCTAATAAAGGTTCCAATCAAAAGTTTAATATTTATTTAGCAACAAATAAAATATATAATCGCTGGGAAAATAATATTTTAAGTAAGCCTTTTAATTCAGAATATGACGATACATCTTTTTCAATCGATATAAAAACCAAAACTGGATTTATAAGTTCTAATAGAAAAGGAGGTAAAGGTGATGACGATATATATGCCTTTAAGTTTATACCTAAAATTGAAGGTGAGGAAGATTCTTACAATTTTTTTGGAACAGATACTCTTGTAGTAGGATCTAATAACGTTTTAAAAAATGATATAGAAAAAATGAAAAAAAATGATCCTTTAGCTCAACTTATCCCATTAAAAGTCACAATAGTTAATGATGTTACTAATGGAAAATTAAATTTAAATCCAAATGGTACTTTCTGGTATAATCCAAATTCTAATGAGTTTAAGAAAGATTCTTTTTCTTATAGGATTGTTAGTGATTTTGGAAACTCTGACAAAATAAAAGTTACATTAGAAAATAAGAATTTTCAAAAATCAATAAACTACGAGAATGTTTTAAAACCTATATATTTTGATTTTGATAAATACGAATTGAAAGAGAAATTTATGCCTAGATTAGATTCAATAGCTGAAATTTTAAATAATAATCCAAATTTAAAAATTGAAATTTCTTCATTCACTGACTGTCAAGGTAAAAGAACATATAATCAAAAGTTAAGTGAGCGAAGAACAAAAACAATAAGTAATTATATAAAAACAAGACTAAATGTTAAAACAGTAATTGAAGAAAAGGCTTTCGGTGAAAATAAGGTAGAGGGAAGTTCTGTAAATAAATTTACTATAGCCGTTGGGCTTTTCAGCAATAAAATAAGCGCTGATAATTTTGCAAGAGAAAAATCGTTAGATCCTACATCAGTCGAAATAATAAAAGTTAATATTTACTACCAAGTTAACCTTGGAATTTTCGATACTTATGAAAAGGCAACTGAAAAATTAACTGAAGTACAAAAATCAATTTCAAATGCTGAAATTAAAGAGATTAAATGTTCAAAAAGACCAGAGTATTTCCATAGTCTAAACAGAAAAACTACTTTTAAAATAACTGAAAAAAAATAGTGAATAAAAATGGTTATTTTTATTTCATCCCAACCTTATTTATTATTCTGCTAAAACCAAAATTTTTAGACTTTCCGAATGAAAAATAAACCAGTACATATTATTCTAATCTTGAATAAAATTATATTTCTGTTTCTGCTTTTGTTTTTGGTTATTTCAACTCCTTACAGCATTTGTTATGCGAACTCTGACCCCTATCCAAAGAATCAGAAAATAGATGTTTTGAATTACGTTTTTAACATCACCTTATCTGATGAAAAAGATGAAATTTTCTGTGAAGAAATTATTGATCTTCGTTTTGTAGAAAATGGCATAAAGAAAATAAGATTGGATTTAGTTAATGCATCAAATGAAAGTAATGGAAAAGGCATGAAGGTTATTGATTTATTATCTAATAATAAAAAACTAAAGTTTATTCATGAAAATAATAATTTATATATTTTTCTAAATACTGCGTCAAAAAAAAATGATAGGGTTCAGTTTAAAATCATTTATAGAGGAATACCAGAAGAGGGACTCTATATAGGAGATAATAAATATGGTGATAGAACTTTTTTTAGTGATAATTGGCCAAACAGAGCAAGACATTGGCTTGCATTAATTGATCATCCATCTGATAAAGCTAAATGTGAATTCGTAGTAACAGCTCCAGACCATTATCAAGTAATTTCAAATGGTTTAAAAATTGAAGAGACACATTTAGATGGCAATAAATTACTAACTCATTGGAAACAATCAGTTCCTATTGCCCCATGGCTCTATGTCTTGGGTGTTGCAGAATTTGCTATTCAATATTTTGATGAATTTAAAGGTAAATCACTTCAAACTTGGGTTTTTAAACAAGATAGAGATGCTGGTTTTTACGATTATTCAAATCCAACTAAAAATGCCCTTGAGTTTTATGAAAACAATATAGGTCCATTTTCATATGAAAAACTAGCAAATGTTCAGTCCAACAGTGTGAGTGGAGGTATGGAGGCAGCATCAGCTATTTTGTATAGTGATAAATCTGTTGTAGGAGACAGAAATGAAAGATGGAGAAATGTAATTATTCATGAGATAGCACATCAATGGTTTGGTAATTCTGTTACAGAATTTAGTTGGGACGATATTTGGCTTAGTGAAGGTTTTGCTACTTATTTTACATTATTATTTATCGAACATGAATATGGTCGAGATGAATTTATTAAAGGATTAAAATCTAGTAAAAAAACAGTTGATAATTTTCATAAAAAATATCCTAATTATACTGTTATACACAATGATTTAAAGGACATGAAAGATGTTACCAGTGTCCAAACGTACCAAAAAGGCAGCTGGATATTGCATATGTTGAGAGGACTCCTCGGCACAAAAATATTTTGGAAAGGGATAAGAGCATATTACTTAAAATATAAAGATTTAAATGCATCAACAAAAGATTTCAAAACTATTATGGAGGAGATCTCAGGAAAAGATTTAACTAAGTTTTTTGATCAGTGGCTTTATAAACCAGGTAACTTAGTTTTAGATGGGGTTTGGAAATATGAAAAAAATCTGCAAGAAATTACTCTAGAACTTAAACAAGTTCAAAAAGGCAATGTTATAATTGAAATGCCTATCGAAATTGGTATTGATTATGGTGAAAATGAATATAAAATTGAAAAAATTAATCTAAAACAATTAAATAGATTGTACAAGATTAAGGCTGATAAAGAGCCATTGAATGTTATTATTGATCCTAACATGTGGGTATTGAAAAACCATACACTAAAAAAAATAAAATCTAGCTAGAAAACCATTTATGTTTTCCAAACTGATTTTGTTTTACTGAAAGCCCTTCTTCCAAATAATATTTAATCCCTTTGGTAACACTATTTAAATACTTTTTTAGTAAAGGGAGAATGTAAAATATTAATAAAAAATTATATGTAATTAAATGATATTTTTCAGAGATATAAGGGGTGACTCTAATTGATAGATATGTTTTTTCATTTAAAGGATTTAATCTCCAAACTACTCTAGACTTCTTCCCGTCTTTTTTTCCAATCATTAATTTAAACCCCTTATTTTTTTCAAAATTGTAGAAATTACGCTCATATGTTAATCCATTTATATAAGTAAGTTGATCTATTTTATTTTTATCATCCCAAACTAATTTTTTGTGTGATTTACAAAATGGATGAACTAATTCTAAATGCGAGGTTTTTGTTAAGAGAGTCCACACTTTGTCTACCTTCGAATTAATTAATATTTCGGAGCTTGTGGAAAATTTACTTAATTGTGAAATCACCTAAAAATTAAAATATTCATAAATATACGACGTAAATAAAAACCCTGAATATGAAGGGTTTTAAATACTATTTCTGATCAGGATATTTAAACCAAATTCCACCAATAAACATGAAGCCGATTGTTGCCCAAATAACAATTGAGGGTAAGTCTGGAGCCAAACTTACAGGACCCATATCGGCAGTATGCCCATAACGTTCTATAGTAGCTATTGCACTTGAAGACAATTCTACACCGGAATTTTGCAATTCAGATAATTGTAAAGACATCCCCTTTTGAGCTAAAACTAGGTAAGACGATACTTGTAAGCCAAAAAAGATTACACAAACGCAAAACAAAGTCATTACACCTTTCGCATAAGTAGGTAAATTTAATTCTCTGGTTCTTCTAATTAGATAAAATGCTAAAGCAGTCATTATAATAACACATAAAAGATAAATAGCATTATTTATAAAGTTTAAGCTTGCATTTTGAAAAATTTCAAATTCATTCATAATATTTGGTTTTTGATTAACAATTAACAATATACAAATAAGAATAACAAAACTTTTTGCTAATCATATGTAACTCTTAAATAGAACTAATCAAGTTTGCGCTTCCAAATCTGTGTTCTACCTAAAAGAGAAAATCCTAAAAAGCCTCTTACTTTGAGTGTATTGTCGTCTTCAAGTGAAATATAACAGTCGTAAATTTTTCCAGATTTTGGGTCTAAAATTGTACCACTATCCCATGTATCGTCCTCCAAAATTAAGTCTTTTAAAATCACAAGTCCTTCTATAGGTTTATTTTTATTTTCACCTTTACACTTAAGGCAAAGTTTACCTTTATCTTCGGGTAATATGAGATTAATTATTTTTCCATAGACTTTATTTCCCTCTTTATAAATTAAAACCTCAGATTTTTTCTTTCCTGTTTCATCGTCTTCTGTAATCCACAAGCCCTGAATATCTTGGTTTTGATAGAAAAATATTGCCAACATGTATACAAAAATGTTAATTGTATTCATCAAGTTTATCTTTTGATATTTTTATTAAATTTATGAAAACTCTAGTATTTAGCATCTAAAAAATAAACAATGAAATACTTTTCAAAACCATTAATAATTATTTTAATTCTAATTCCAGTTGGTTTATTTATTTCTTTCTTAGATAAAAAAATTATTTCTGGTTTCCTTTCAACAAATCAAATTTCAGACCATTATTTATTTATAGGTTCCTTAGTAATTGCTATCAGCATAATAATATTTATTGTTTTAAAATTCGATAAAAAAATAAATTCTTAATCTGACATTAAAGTTCAATCAAATTTATTTCTGATTAATGCATCATTTCAATTCAAGTGACTTTAAAAATTTTTCCAAAGTTTATCGCCTTAATCTAATAAACAGTGTAACTGGATATAAATCAGCAAATCTCATTGGTTCCCAATCACAAGAGGGTAAAGAAAATTTAGCAATTTTCAGTTCAGTTATTCATCTCGGAAGTAACCCTGCTCTTATAGGTTTTATCTTAAGACCAACTACAGTTCCAAGGCACACTTATAGTAATATTAAGTCAACAGGTATATTTACATTAAATGCTGTAACAAAAAAAGTCATTTCTGACGCTCATCATACTTCTGCCAAATATCCTGATTTTATATCAGAATTTGATAAGACAAATTTTGAGGTAGAAAAAAAAGAAAACTGGCAGGCTCCTTTTGTTAAAGAATCTCCTTTGCAAATGGGTTGCAGCTTCAAAAACGAGTACCACATTAAGGAAAACGATACTATATTAATTGTAGCTAGTATTGAACATATTTATGTTTCTCAAACTTTACTTTTAGATGATGGTTGGGTTCAACTTGACAAAGCGGGTATTGTAACAATTAATGGTTTGGATGGCTATTCCGAAACTAAACTTCTTAGTAGATTCAAATATGCAAGACCTAAAAGATCCGAATGATTATATAGACCTTTTTTTCAATGAGCGATGGACAAATTATGCACTAGATAATAGTGACGAAATCCCTAATCTATTGTTAGAACTAGAAAAAGAAACCCATCAAAAAGTTTTACAACCCAGAATGATGAGTAGCCCACTGCAAGGTAGACTTCTAAGTTTTATTTCAAATATTTTAAGACCTAAAAAAATACTAGAAATAGGAACTTTCACAGGATATTCTTCACTATGTTTAGCTGAGGGTCTTGATGAAAATGGAGAACTTCATACAATAGATCATAATGAGGAACTGGTTTTAATTCAAAAAAAATATTTTAATAAAAGTATATTTAAGAATAAAATTCATTCTCATCTTGGGAATGCTTTAGAAATAATACCAAAAATCGATGGTCCTTTCGATTTAGTTTTTATTGATGCTGATAAAATCAATTACATCAATTATTTTGAACAAGTTTTTAATAAAACTCAACCTGGTAGTTTAATCATTTCCGATAATGTTATGTGGGATGGAAAAGTAATTAATAAAGCTGACTCCAATGATGAAAGTACAATAGCACTTCAGAAATACAATGACAAACTAAAAAAAGACTCTAGGATTAAAACCTTATTGCTTCCCTTTAGAGATGGATTATCATTATGCTGGGTAGTTTAAAGTTCTCTTTTAATAGAATCTCCAAGATCATCAAAATCCTTTTTTACTTTATCTACTTCTTCTTTAAAATCTTGAGTAATTTTTTTTGTTGGACTTTCTACATCCACGCTGTTTTGTATTTCATTCTTAATGTCATTAGTAGCTCTTCTGACTTGAGTCATCCCTTTTGCTAGGGTTTTAGCAATTGATGGAATCTTATCAGCACCGAAAACTAATAACACTATAAAAAAGACAAAAACAATTTCTGCCCCACTTATAAATAAAAAAACATGATTAATTTTAAATAAATATAACATCCTAAAAATTACTTCAAGCTCATAGATTACCAAAAGTTACTATCCCTTTATTCTCTCTTTAAATTTTTCAAAATCTGACGGTGTCTCCCGCTTTGGCCAATTATTATTATCTAAATTTACATCTGCTGTTTCAAGGTCTGGATCAACGGTTACTCCAACCAACTCTTTATCTGATGCAATAACTTTTTTTACGCTTGAATCATTTTTTCTCCAAATCTGAACGGGATATGAAACTCGTTCAGAGGTTCCATCAGCATAATTATACTCAACAATTAAAGGCATAACTAAACCACCTGGTTTTTCAAATTCAATTTCATAAAAATATTTTGGTGATTTGGTGTTAGGATCAATGCCCTCTTCCATTAAATAATCCCTTAGTATTTGTGAACCTGTTATTGCATTCTCATTAGCTAAATCTGAATCAAACATATCACTTTCTTGATCTATTTTAAAAACCATATCTGGTAGATTATTTAAATCATAACCAAATTCTTTAAGCCTATTAGAAGCTTTTTCATCTGGAGTATCTGAGAAATAAAATCTTTTGACATTTTTAACTCCTATATCTACTACATCTGTTGAATAAAACCAGCCTCTCCAAAACCAATCTAAATCGGTGGCTGATGCATCTTCCATGGTTCTAAAAAAATCTTCTGGTGTAGGATGCTTAAACATCCATCTCTGAGCATAGGTTTTAAATGCATGATCAAAAACTTCGTTGCCCATAACAGTTTCTCTCAAAATATTCAGAGCAGTGGCTGGTTTAGCATATGCATTGGGTCCTAATTGATAAACGTTTTCAGGATTCGACATAATAGGGGAAATGAAGTTTTGATTTCCAGCCATGTAAGGAACAATCTTTTTTGGATCACCCCTTCTAGAAGGATATTTTTCTAAATCACCAATAGCATCTGGATAAGAAATACCAAAATCTTGTTCAGTCAAGTATTGAACGAAAGTATCAAGCCCTTCATCCATCCAACCCCATTGACGTTCATCAGAATTAACAATCATTGGAAAATAGTTATGTCCTACTTCATGTATAATTACACTTATCATTCCAAATTTAGTTCTATCCGAGTATGTTCCATCTTCGTCTGGTCTTCCAAAATTGAAACATATCATAGGGTATTCCATCCCTATATTTCTAGCATGTACTGAAACTGCTTTTGGATATGGATAATCGAAAGTAAACTTTGAATAGGTTTTTAATGTTTGTATAACGGCTTTAGTTGAGTATTCTTCCCATAGTGGATTCCCCTCTTTTGGATATATTGAAACTGCCATAACTTTTTGATTCCCTACTCTTAAGGCTTGTCTTTCCCAAATAAATTTTCTAGATGTAGCAAATCCAAAATCTCTTACATTTTTTGCATTAAATCGCCAAGTGCTTTTCTTTTTTGAAAAAGCTGACTCTTTTAATGTTGCTTCATCTTGATTTACAATTATAATGGGTTTTTCAAAACTTGATTTAGAGGCAATAAATCTTTTATATTCCTCTTTCGTAAGGACTTCTTTAGGATTTTGTAATGTCCCTGTAGCCTCCATAATATGATCTGATGGAACTGTTATATTAACCTGATAATCTCCAAACTCCAAGGCAAATTCTCCATTACCCCAAAATTGATAATTTTGCCAACCTTCAACATCGTTGTAAACACATAGTCGTGGAAAGAACTGGGCTATAGTATAGACTTTGTTCTCATCATTCTCAAAATTTTCATAACCTGAACGACCACCGTATTCTAATCGATTATTAATATTATACCACCATTTGATTTTAAATTTAAAAATTCCATTTGGATAGAGAGTCTCAGGTAAATCAACTCTCATCATTGTCTTATTAATACTATATTTTAAAGGATTTCCTTGAGAATCCAAAACCCACTCGATATTAAAACCTCCATTGAAGGATCCATTCACATAATTTTTCAAAAAAGATGAAGGCCTTTGAGTTACCGAGTTTCCAGAGCTATTTTTATCTAACGATGGTGCGTCTTTTTTTCTGATATTTTGATCAAGCTGTAACCATAAATAAGTTAAATTATCCGGAGAATTATTTCTATATGTTATTTCCTCTTCTCCGTACAGTTTTGAATTTTTATCATCTAATTCAATATCCATAACATAGTCTACTTTTTGTTGATAATAGTCAACGCCAGGTGCACCTGAAGCATTATGATATTTATTTGGATCAGCGAACTCATCGTATAGTTGTCTAAACTTATTTTGATTTGTATGTCCCTGTTGAACTTGTGCAAATAAACTTTTTGGGATTATCAAACTTAAAAAAGTAAGGCAAATCAAATGAATTTTGAATTTTTTCATGAACAATTTTTTAGTCAAGTAAATATACAAAGTAATTTTACAGTCAAAATAATGAAAAAGTAGTGCTATCATTTTCATTATAAAGCAAAAAACTCTTCCTAATAGATTTATTTTTGTAATGTATTATATTCTGTTGATCTTCAAACAAATCAAAAAAAGTTCTGTTTTCAATCGATAGATTTAATGAAGAGGCTGGTGCATTTGCTTCAAAATAACACTGTAAAATATCATTTTTATATTCTCTTCCTATGTAAATTAAATCAGTTGTTTTACCATCAATTAAAATAACTATACTTTTTTTTAAGCTTTTTTTTAAAAGCTTATCTATTTCTTGCTTGTTTGAGTCAGGTGCTAATTTAATGTCCTCTTGATATCTATTTAGATACTTTTCAACATCATCTATAAATAGCTGACATGTAATTTGAATTACATTTTTCTCTTCTTTAAATTCAATTGTTGTTGTACTAACATAAAATTTGTGATCTAATTTTTTTGGAATGAAAATACTAGATACAGAAAGTAAAAAAATTGATAACAAATTCATAAATATTAGTCCTCCATGTCATTTTTAAATTCCTTACTCTCATTTATTAGGAAATCAATCAACTGAAATTCTTTATCTTTTTTTAGAAGTTCTCCAGTCTTCATCCTATTGTCAATGAATTCTAAAAAACTAATTACTTGGCTTTTATCTAAACCTAAATCAACTGCAAAAAAATCATCTTCAAAAACTAGAGGTAAAATTTCACTTGGTTTCATTCGCATTTGCTCATCGGAAGATTTATTCCCAAGTGCCCTTGCTAAAAGCTTGGCTATATTTACAAAATCAATACCATCAGAAAGTTGTCGATCATTATAAGCTTTATTTACAAGTTTTGATGATTTATCTTTTTCATAGTCAAATCCCTTGAACTCCTCTTCTTTTAAATCTAAAAACTTTTCAACATCATCTGTTGTTACCACAACTTCTTTTAATTCATTAATGTTTTCATTGACTGAGACTACAAGTCTATTTTTAGACAAAATATCTTCAGTTATTTTTACGGAACGTATTCTATATTGAACAGATGAAAAAATAATTTCATCACCTAATAGAACATCAATTTCGAAAGCACCTTCGCTGTCAGTAATGGTATTAGTTTGAGCTGTGTTATTTACCACATTCGCAGCTACGACTTTTGTGTTTTTATAAAGTAGTTGCCCCTTAAGAGGTCTTCGATCTTGACAAATAGCTGCAAAAGATAAATGAATAAAAAAAATAAAAAGTAAAAGCTGTTTCATCATAAATTACTTAATATCGTATTGAAGTTATATGCACAAAAACTAAATTAATATTTTCGCTTTATTTGTTCAGATGTAAATTTTAGTAATTATTACATTAAAGATAATTTATATTTGATAACTATCGCTTAAGTAATAATTATAATAGAATGAAAGTTGAAATTACGAGCATAGAAGTTTCAAAGTGTTATCCTTTAAGACACGAAATGCTTCGAAGAGGTAAACCATTGGAAACTTGTTATTTTGATGGGGATAATTCGGAAGGAACATTTCATCTGGGAGCAATTATTGATAAAGAAATAATTGGTATAATTAGTGTTTATGAGAAGGATTTAACTCAATTTAAAAACTCAAAAGGTGCTCAATTTAGAGGTATTGCTGTAGCTTCAAAACATCAACGTAAAGGAGTTGCATCAAAACTTATTAATTGTGCTGAAAAAGAAACAAAAAAAAGAATGAATCCTAAATACATATGGCTCAATGGTCGTATTTCTGCTAATAAGCTTTATTTGGGTAGAGGTTTTGACCTAATCGGTGATCCGTTTGAGATAAATACCATTGGTATTCATCAACGCTTTATAAAGATGATATCCTATGATAATTAGATTTACTTATTTATTAATAACATTAACCTTACTAACTTTTTTGAATCAAACAAGGTTTAAAAAAAAGGATTTATTAGGCCAAAGCAAAATAATTTTTTATGATGAATCCATAAAACTTCTTCCTGAGGCTGGAAAAGCTTTCATGGCAATGAGAGAGGCTGCACTTGTGGAAGGTATTGAAATTGAGATTGTTTCAGCATATCGATCATATGAAAGGCAAAAATTTATTTGGAACAGAAAGTTTTACTCAAATGCTCAAAATGGAATTAGTCCCAAGGAGAACCTAAATAAAATAATTGAATACTCCACACTTCCAGGTACTTCAAGACATCATTGGGGCACTGATATTGATATAATTGATGGGAAAAAACCAAAGGAAGGTGATCTGCTTCTTGAGGAAAAATTTCATGAAAATGGACCTTATGTAAGACTTAGAGAATGGATGGAAAAAAATGCAAACCGATTTGGTTTTTACCTTCCTTATACAGATAACCCAAAAAGAAAAGGATTTAATTATGAACCATGGCATTATAGTTTTGCTCCACTTTCAATACCAATGCTTCAAGAGTATTTGAAATTGGATTTAATTAATCTACTCGTTCCAAAAGACTTAAATGGCGAAAATAGTATAGACGAAAAGTTTCTTGAATCTTATATCGATGAAAACGTATTAGGTATAAATCCAAAACTAAAAGGTTTTTAAAAACCCAGATGAGTTTTAGTTAATTATAAAAATGACTTTAGATCGAAAACTTTTTTTTGGAATCAACGAATAAAAACAGGATTGAATTTATTTATCGTCTCTTCATTACTGAGTCTATAACCAGAAATTTCAAATGAATTAATGTCATCTAACGATTTTGCATTTTTTTCGATAAGATAACGAGCCATCATACCTCTTGCTTTTTTAGCATAAAATGAAATTACCTTAAGTTTTCCATTCTTTAAGTCTTTAAATTCTGGACTAACAATTGGAGACTTGATAACATCAGTATCAACGACACTGAAGTATTCTTTACTAGCAAGATTTACCAACAAATCATTTCTTTCCAGTTCATTTACCAAATTATCTGTAACCTTTTTTTTCCAAAATTGATAGAGGTCTGTAGAGTTACCAACCGAAAGCTTGGTTCCCATTTCAAGTCGATATGGCTGAATAAGGTCAAGAGGTTTCAAAATACCATAAAGTCCAGACAAAATGCGAAGTTTTTTTTGCATAATATCTATTTTATTATCTTCAAGTGTATGTGCGTCTATACCCTCATAAACGTCTCCATTAAAAGTGTAAATTGCCGCTCTATGATTATTCTTATTAGTAGAGTTAAGAAAAGCTTGGTTTCGATTCCAATTTAGATTAGCTAATTTTTCTGAAATACTCATTAGTTTTTGTAGCGATTCCGTTGACTTTTTTTTAAGTATAGTATTTATTTTTTCTGCATCGTTGGCAAATACAGGTATTGTGTGTTCTTGAGTAGGCAATGGCTTTTGAAAGTCAAGAGATTTTGCAGGAGAGATTACTATTTTCATTGAGCGACTAATTTTAAGATAAATTTACAAGGTTTTAGTTGTCTAAACAAGAAGTGTATTATTAATGCTATTTAGAATTTTATATACCCTTACTAGCGATATAACTTCGCCATTTTTTAAGAACACCCAAAAAATCTTTAGGTAGCTGCGAATCAAACTGTAAGTCCTCACCAGAAAGAGGATGTTTGAAGCCAAGTGTTTTAGCATGTAAGGCTTGGCGTGGTAAAATTTTAAAACAGTTTTCTATGAAATGACGATATTTCGAAAAACTTGTTCCTTTTAAAATTGAATCTCCTCCATAACGAGAATCATTAAAAAGGGTATGGCCAAAATGTTTCATGTGAGCCCTAATTTGATGGGTACGACCAGTTTCCAATTGACATTCTACAAGTGTGACATATCTGAAGCGTTCCAATACTTTAAAATGGGTAATTGCTTCTTTTCCTTTTGAATTATCCTCGTAAACACTCATTTGTAAACGATTTTTTGGGTGTCTTCCAATGGCTCCTTCAAAAGTACCCTTATCTTCTTCGAAATCTCCCCAAACCAATGCATTGTATATTCTTTCAGTAGTTTTATCAAAGAATTGCTTAGCAAGATTAGTCATAGCAAATTCGGTTTTTGCTATTACTAAAAGTCCACTAGTATCTTTATCAATTCGATGTACTATACCAGGACGTTCATTTTCATTTTTTGGTAACTGATTAAAATGGTAAAGTAATCCATTTAATAAAGTGCCTTGATAGTTTCCATGTCCTGGATGAACAACAATTCCAGGAGGTTTGTTGAGAACTATTAAAGCATCATCTTCATAAATAATTTCGAGACTTATAGGTTCTGGTTTTAACAAATTTTGATAGGGAGGGTGGTCAAAAAGGACTTTTATATTATCTCCTTTTTTTACTTTGTAATTAGATTTGACAGGTTTTTCTCCAACAAATATGTATCCAGCCTTTGCAGCTTGTTGAATTTTATTACGAGTAGCATTTTCGATTCTTGACATCAAGAATTTATCGATTCTTAGCGGTGATTGCCCCTTGTCAACAACAAATGAAAAGTGCTCAAAAATTGCATCTGAAATATTTTCAATTTCATTAATAGGCGTTTTATCGTTTTCCATTTCCTAATACCAAATCAATTCTAGTAGTTTTTGGTAAAAGTACTCCTGGCTCAATCTTATTACCATTGTGCATAACTTCTAATACCATATCTTTTCCTATATTATCTTTATAGGTGTATTCACCTACTTCAAAACCAACTGATTTTAACAGAGAAATAGCATTTCTTTTAGTTATTTGTATTATGTTAGGAAGTGAAATTTTCTTATAACCGGATGGGTTTACAGTTAAGTAAATTTTACGATTTTTTTTAACCTCTCTTCCAGCAAAGGGTATGTGGGAAATTACCGTCATAGGTTTCATTGAAGGTATATATCTTGAAGAATCAATTATTTCGAAGCGTAATCCTTCTTTTTCCAAAATAACAGACAACTTTTTTATTGATATACCTCTTAATTCAGGCACCTTTTGATAACTATTATGTTTAGTAATAATGTTAAGACCAAAGTAAATAATCAAGAAAAGAAATACTGAACATAATGCTGCAAAAAACAATTGTTTGAAAAAAGATTTGCTAATTAAAAATCTTAATAAATTCATTGAATGATTTGAAATACTAAGATAATAAAAACCCATGCTTTTGGGTTGATTCGAAATCACATACATTTGCATTATATTCTATATAGATGATTAGGAAAAAAGTAGGAGTAGTTTGTGGGGGTTATTCATCCGAACACAAAATATCAATTGAAAGCGGAGAAACAGTTTTTTCAAAACTAGATAGAAAAAAATGGGAACCTTTTTTAATTATTGTTGAAAAAAGTAAATGGTCAGGAAAAGACGATAGAGGAAACATTTACAGTGTCTCAAAGGGTGATCTTAAACTTACATTTAACGAAAAAACTATAAAAATTGATTTAATATTTAATCTAATACATGGTTCACTAGGCGAAAATGGTCAGTTAGCAGCACTTTGTGAAATTCTCGAAATTCCTATATCTAGTTGTGACAGTTATAACGCTGCTTTAACATTCAACAAGAGAGATTGTCTTTCGGTTCTCAGAGAATGGAAAATTCCAACAGCTAAATATTTTACAATTGATAAAGATGATGATATTGACGTGGACTTAATAATAAAAAAATTAGGCCTACCCTGTTTTGTTAAAGCAAATAGGTCTGGAAGTAGTTTTGGAATTTTTAAAGTATACGATAGGGTAAACTTAATGCCTTCAATTAAAGAAGCTTTTAAATATGACAATCAACTCATTATAGAGAGTAACTTGAATGGTCTGGAGGTTTCAGTTGGCACCGCAAGATATGAGAACGAAATTCAAGTATTTCCAATTACTGAGATAATACCTAATAATGATTTTTTTGATTATGCTGCAAAATATGAAGGTCAATCTGAAGAAATAACACCTGCTCGAATCGAAAAAAGTTTGGAAAATGAATTAGTTGTTTTATCAAAAAAAATTTACTCAAAGTTAGGACTTAAAGGGTTTGTCCGCACAGAATTTATAATTGTTGATAAAATCCCACACATACTTGAGATTAATTCAGTGCCTGGTATGACAGAAAAAAGTATAATTCCTCAACAAATTAAAGCGATGAAAACGAATTTATCAGATTTCTTATCTAAAATTTTAATCCAAACAATAGAATAAAAAATAATTAATGAAACGATTTGTATTTCCTGGATCCTTTGACCCTATGACATTGGGGCACAAAGATATAATTGAAAGGGCCTTACCTATGTGCGATGAATTAATAGTTGGCGTAGGCCAAAATTCAGAAAAAAATTATTTGTACAGTCTAGATGAAAGGATGAATTTTATTTTTAAAACCCATAACAAAGAGCCAAAGATTAAAGTTTTGTCATTTCAAGGTTTAACAATAAATTTTTGTAAAGATGTAAATGCTACTGCTATAGTAAGAGGACTAAGAAATCCTGCTGACTTTGAGTTTGAGAAAAGTGTAGCGCAAACTAATCGTAGACTCTCAGGTATCGAGACTCTTTTTCTTTTAACTGCAGCTGATTATTCATATATAAGTAGCAGTATTGTAAGGGAAATAATTTCTCATAAAGGAGACTATTCGTCACTTGTCCCTGAGGCAGTAAAAAATAGTAGATAAAGTTAATCAAGTTTATTAATTAAAAGTTTAATATTCTCATATGCATTTTTCATTAGTATTGGAATTTCTTCCGGGAACTTCCAAATGGCTAGATCTATATTTTCATCAATTTGTGGAACTAAATTGCCGTTATAGGATGTTTCCATAAGAAACCAGTATGTCTTTTTTAATTTAAACTTTTTGTTTGCTTTATAAACATGATATGTTGTAGATAAAGATTTTTTAATTCTCAGATTTTTAACTCCAGTTTCTTCAATAACCTCACGAATTGCGGCTTCATTTATAATTTCGTTTTTTTGAACTTTCCCTTTAGGTAAGTCCCATTTCTTATTTCTAAAAATAAATAAATAGGCTCCATTTGAATTTTTTACAAGTCCTCCTGCAGCCTCAACAACTTTGAAAATTTTAAAAAAATGTTTCTCTATTTTTTGTTTATTATGATGATATAAATAGACTCCATCAACAGTTTTGTCTTTTAGTGCTTTTATAATTGATTTTGATTCAGCGTATTTTATAAAAATAAGTGGGGTAATAGGTGAGCTTTTACTCAAATCTGAAGTAAAATGAATAGGTTTCTGATTGTAAAAAACTTTATACATTTGTGTATGATTTTCAATAAAAACTTAGCTCTACAAACAGCTAAACATCTTTTGCAAATTAATGCAATAAAATTGAATCTTGAAAATCCTTTCACATGGGCTAGTGGTTGGAAATCTCCTATATATTGCGATAACCGAATTATACTTTCATACCCTAAGATTAGATCTCATTTAAGTGATATTATATCAAAAAAAATTGCTCAAGAGCATAGTGATCCACTAATTATTGCCGGGGTAGCTACAGGTGCGATTGGAATCGCAATGCTTGTAGCAGATAAATTGAAATTACCTTTCATATATATTCGCCCCGAGCCAAAAAAACACGGTCAAAAAAACCAAATAGAAGGTCATTTAAACTCAAAGTTACCTGTTTTGGTAATTGAAGATTTAATTAGTACAGGTAAAAGTAGTCTTAATGCAGTTAATTCAATCAAAAATGCGGGAGCAAACGTTATTGGGATGATTGCGCTTTTTACCTACGGATTCGAAATGGCAGAAAAAGCATTTATAAATGCTAATGTAAAGGTTCAAACCTTGTGTGATTATGAACATTTATTGAGTGTTGCTGAAAGTGAAGGTGAAATTTCAGCATTTCAAAAAGAAAGATTAAAAACTTGGAGAAAAGATCCTTCGGCGTGGAATAATTAATTTAAAAAATCATCATATTGAATTGATATTTGTGAATTATTGAACTTGTTAATCATTTTTCCCTGTTCCTGTAAAATTATCATTCCCGATTCATCAACACCTTTCAATTTTCCTTTATGCAATTTTCCATCCATCTTAAATAAGACAGTTTTGTTTCTTCTCCAAAGCTTTTTCCGATATTGATCTAAAATTGATGAATCTTGAAAATCGAACATGAAAAGGTATTCTTCGAGTAGAGGGACTAGAGCATCTAAAATAATTTTAGAAACCCATTTTTTACCTGTAACTATTTTTAGAGAGGTTGCTTTGGGTAAATTTTCAAATTTTTCTTGATTTAAATTTATTCCAACACCAATCACAGAAGCATTAATTTTGCTTTTGTTGAAATAGTTTTCAATTAAGATCCCACCAATTTTTTTATTTTCTGACAAAATGTCGTTAGGCCATTTTATCAATAATTCAGGTATACTTAGTTTTTCTAAAACATTAATAATTGCCAAACAAACTACAGCATTTAATTTGAATGGATTAACTAAATGATGATTAAATTGCTTATAAATACTAAACGTAAGACATGTAAAAGGTTCTGAGATCCATTTTTTATTCCGCTGCCCTCTGCCTGAAGTTTGATTTTCAGTCCACACTAACTCCCCATCGAAAACTTTACCAGATTTATATCTTTTTTTTAAATAATCACTAGTTGACGGTATGGCATTAAGTTTGATAATTTTAAAATAGCTCATTTAAGATAGTTCATCGACGTAAAATGTAATAAATTTGTAGAAAAGAACAGAGCTTAATGTTTAAAAAAAACGAAAATACACAGGCCCTTTTGAATGAAATTATTAAAGGTATTGAAGAAATGAAAGGTCAAGATATAAATAAAATTGATCTAAGGGAAATAGAGAATAGTCCATGTGAGTATTTTGTAATTTGTAGTGGCAATTCAAACACACAAGTTTCTTCAATTGTAAATTCAGTAAAGAAATCCGTAAGTAAAATCCTAAAAGAAAAACCTTTGCATATTGAAGGTTTGAGAATTGCTGAATGGGTACTAATAGATTATGTAAACATTGTTGTTCATGTATTCCAAAAAAAAACACGAGAATTTTATAACATCGAGGAACTTTGGGGTGACGCAATAAACACTCCTATCGCTTCAAATTATTGAAACCTATGAAAAAGAAGAACACAACTCCCCCTAAATTTAACATCTACTGGATATATGGTGCAGTCATTTTTGTATTGCTAGGACTTAGCCTTTTTGGAGGCAATGATTGGCAAACTATGAGTAAGACCAACATTTCTAACTTTGAAAAGTATCTCAATTCTGGAGACGTAAGTGAAGTCATTGTAATCCGAAACAAAAGTAGTGTAAGAGTAACACTCACTCCTGATGCTTTAAGAAGCAGTGAACATCAAGCTGTTGTTGGTAAAAATATTTTAGGTCAGGAAAATATCAAGGGCCCTCATTATCAGTTCGAAGTAGGAAGTTTAGAATTGTTTGAAGAAAAACTGGAGAAAGCGAGAAGCAACGGCATTAATTTTCGATTAGAATTTATAACAATTGAAAATAGATGGCTTGATACCATAATTGGTTTTTTACCAATTATCATTATAATTGGAGTATGGATTTTTTTAATGAGAAGAATGTCTGGTGGTGGGGCAGGAGGGCCTGGAGGTCAAATTTTCAGTATTGGAAAATCTAAAGCTAAACTATTTGATAAAAATACGGACGTTAAAATAACTTTTAAAGACGTGGCAGGCCTTGAAGGCGCTAAAGAAGAGATTCAAGAAATAGTTGATTTTCTCAAAAACCCAAAAAAATATACAATACTTGGTGGTAAGATTCCAAAAGGTGCACTGCTTGTTGGTTCACCTGGAACTGGAAAAACCCTTTTAGCAAAAGCAGTTGCTGGAGAGGCAAAAGTTCCATTTTTTTCTCTTTCAGGATCAGATTTTGTTGAAATGTTTGTTGGTGTGGGAGCTTCCCGCGTTAGAGACTTATTTAAGCAAGCAAAAGATAAGTCTCCTTCCATAATTTTTATTGACGAGATTGATGCTATAGGAAGAGCAAGAGGAAAAAGTAATATTACTGGGTCCAATGATGAGCGTGAAAATACACTAAATCAATTACTTACCGAAATGGATGGATTCGGTACAAATACAAATGTCATTGTAATAGCAGCCACAAATCGGGCCGATGTTCTCGACAAGGCTTTAATGAGGGCTGGACGTTTTGACAGACAAATCTATGTTGATTTACCAGATTTAAATGAAAGGAAAGAGATTTTCAAAGTACATCTTAAACCCCTTAAAGTAGTTAAAGGTCTGGATATTGATTTTCTTGCAAAACAGACTCCTGGATTCTCAGGAGCTGATATTGCAAATGTTTGCAATGAGTCAGCATTAATTGCTGCGAGAAAAAATAGAAAATCGGTTGGCAAGCAAGACTTTCTTGATGCTGTAGATCGAATAGTTGGTGGATTAGAGAAGAAGAATAAAATTATTACACCTGAGGAAAAGGAGACTATTGCTTATCATGAAGCTGGTCATGCAATTGTAAGCTGGCTTTTAGAATATGCCGCTCCACTTGTTAAAGTTACTATTGTTCCAAGAGGTCAGTCCCTAGGAGCAGCATGGTATTTACCCGAAGAACGACAAATTGTTAGAACAGAACAAATGCTTGATGAAATGTGTGCCGCTCTAGGTGGTCGAGCAGCAGAAAAAATAATTTTTAACAAAATTTCGACTGGTGCCTTAAGTGATCTTGAAAAAGTAACTAGACAGGCAAAAGCTATGGTCTCAATTTATGGCCTGAATGACACATTAGGTAACATAACGTATTATGATTCTTCAGGTCAAACTGATTTTAATTTTTCAAAACCTTATTCAGAGCAAACCGCTCAAGTTATCGATAAAGAGATTTCAAAAATTATTGAAAAACAGTATAACAGAGCAATTACCCTTTTAAAAAATTCGAAAGACAAATTGAAAAAACTTGCGGATCGCCTATTGGAGAAAGAAGTGATTTTCAAAGACGACTTAGAAATAATTTTGGGTAAAAGACCCTACAAGACAAATGATGAGAAGATAGAAGAATTTAAAGCTTCAAGAGAAAAGAAATAAATTCAAGGATGGGACTTTGGGATTTTTTTTTCGGAAAAAAACATTCAGCTAAACCCAAAAAAAGTAAATACCTCCCTGAAATAGAAGATCCTATCGACATCAGATTTGTAAAAAACTTCACATCAAATGGTGGATACTTCTTATACAACGATTCTAAGGAACTTGTTTTTTCGAATCTTGATAAAATTTGTCTTGAAAATAGTTGGGCGTTAGAGGAAATAGTCTGTTTTGAAAAAGAAATTTCAGAACTATTTAGTGTAAGCTACTTGGACAAAACTTTTGCAAAACTTAATAAATTCAAAGCTCTATTAATTAAGTGTGAATACTTGATATCAAATTCTGGGAAAATTTTACTGAGTGATCAACAAATAAAACATCTAAAGCTTATTGAGCTTCCCAAAACAATTTTAATTTCAGCCAAAATTAGTCAATTTTCAAAAGATGTCAGTGAGGCTATGTCTAATCTTAAAAATAAATACAAAATAAATTTTCCAACTAATATTACCACATTAAAAGCAATTTCAAAAAATGAAAAGAATGAAAAAATAACCGGTCAAACGACTGATTCAAAAAACATATATTTGTTACTTGAAGATTTTTAAATTAATGTTGATTGAACCTCTTTCTGACAATTAATTTTAGTCGATTATTAAATTAAAATTTAGATTATTGAAAAACTTAATTATACGTTCTATCTCAGGTGTTTTATATTCTGGTTTAATACTTTCTGCTGCTATATATTCTGACTTGAGCTACATTATTTTAATTTTTATTTTCTCTTCTTTAACATTGTATGAATTTCAAAAACTTATTGAATATAAAAGTCCCGTACCGTTTATTTTATTTAGTGTTATAATCTATCAATTTTATAACCAAGAACTAAATCCCTACCTACATCTATCTTTATTAGCTTTAAGCATCTCAATATCTATTTTGTTAATTTTCTTTTTATTTTCTAATAAAAAAATTAAAATTAAACCATTACAAAAAACTGCTCTAACATTATTTTATCCAGTTTCATCGTGTTATTTTATAATTGCAACATCTTCCTTAAAATCAAATATTGAGAATGGAGTTTCGATAAGTTTATTTACCATGGTATGGGTAAATAATACTTTTTCCTATGTAATCGGCAAACTAATTGGTAAAAAAAATCTCTTTCCTTCAATTTCACCAAAAAAAACATGGGAAGGAATGTTGGGAGGCGGTGTTCTATGTTTTTTAAGTAGTTTTTTATTAGTACAGTTTCATCCAGGATATCCAAAATGGACATTCCCATTATTATCTACTATTATCGTTGGAACTTCTACAATTGGTGATTTGATTCAATCAAAATTCAAACGCCTAGCTTTAAAAAAAGATAGTGGAATACTTATTCCTGGGCACGGTGGTTTTTATGACAGGATGGATAGCGTTTTATTCTCAGCACCATTCCTTTTTTTATTTTTAATGTTTTTAAATTATGTTTCATAAAGAGGGGCACAACATAATAATCATTTCATTTTTTTTAGCATCTATAACTTGTCTTTTAGCAGAGTTTGGATTAAGTAATATTTTTATTTTCAAAACGATAATTCAACTATTGGCTCTATTTCAATTAGTTATTATCCTGCAATTTTTTAGAAATCCAAAAAGAAACACAATAAGAAATGAAAATCATATAATTGCTCCTGTAGATGGAAAAATTGTTATTATAGAAGAAGTTTATGAAAAAGAATATTTTAAAGACAAGAGGCTTCAAGTATCCATTTTTATGTCACCCATTAATGTTCATGTGACTCGATATTGTGTGAGTGGTAAAATAAAGTTTAGTAAGTACCATCCAGGTAAATATTTGGTAGCCTGGCATCCAAAGTCATCCGAGCTTAATGAGAGAACAACAATTGTTATAAGTAATAATGTTTTCGGTGAAATTCTTTACAGGCAAGTAGCTGGAGCCGTTGCACGCAGAATAATTAATTATGCACAAGAGGGTAGTAGTGTTATTCAAGGAGAAGACGCAGGATTTATAAAATTTGGTTCTAGATTAGATATGTTTTTACCCTTGAACACTCCACTTAATATTAAACTTAATGACTCGGTCAAAGGTGGGATTCAAATCATAGGTCATAAAAACTAAAGAGCTGCAAGACTTCTTTCAAGTATCTTAATTTTTTCTTTTGCATCTGATACTTTTTTCTTTTCATTTAATACTATTTGCTTTGGAGCATTTTCAACAAACTTTTTGTTAGATAGCTTTTTTTCTACGGAAGCTAGAAACCCTTTTATATATATTAATTCGTCCGTTAGTCTCATTTTTTCTGAATTGATATCATTAATATTTTTAGAGGGAATTAAAAACTCAAAGTTGTCTATACGGAAGGTGCCCCCAGATATATCATTAGGTGTATCATAAATAATTGAACCAACTCCTCCTAACTTTTTGATAGTTTCTTCAAAGGGTAAGGATTTTTTGTTTTTTGTAACGTAAATATCTATAGATTGTTTAAAAGATATATTGTATTGTTTTCTAAAATTTCTAATCCCTGCAACTACATTTTTCGCTAAAGAAAATAATTCAATCTGCCTTTGATCAAATTTTTTATTTTTTGGCCATGATGTTATTGTTAGGGATTGTTCTTTATTTCTAGGAGCAATGAAGTGCCATATTTCTTCACTTAAGAATGGCATAAAGGGATGTAAAATTTTTAAGTTATTCTCAAACATGGTTTTTATTTTATCATAAGTGTGTTTATCAATACTTTCTCCATAAGAAGGCTTGACCAACTCTAAAAACCAAGAACAAAAATCATCCCAAATTAATTTATAGATTGACATCAAAACATCCGAAATCCTATATTTTTCAAAATTTTCATTTACAAAGTTTAGTGTTTTTTGAAACTGATTGTCATACCATAATAATGCCTCATTTGATACTTTTGAGGTTGGTTTAAGGTCATCTATTTCCCAACCCTCAATTAAGCGATAAGAATTCCAAATCTTATTTGCAAAGTTTTTCCCCTGCTGACAAAGACTTTCATCAAAAAGTAAATCATTCCCTGCAGAGGAGCTTAACATCAAGCCAACCCTTACTGCATCTGCTCCATAATTATCAATTAGTTTTAAAGCATCTGGAGAATTGCCAAGTTGTTTCGACATTTTTCTCCCTTTTTTATCTCTTACTAGACCTGTTAAATATACCCTTGAAAAAGGTGGTGATTTTTGATATTCATATCCTGACATTATCATTCTTGCTACCCAAAAAAATAAAATGTCAGGACCTGTAATCAAATCTTGAGTTGGATAGTAGTATTTGATATCTTTATTATTGGGTTTACGTATTCCATCAAAAACAGTGATCGGCCAAAGCCATGATGAAAACCAAGTATCTAAAACATCTTCGTCTTGAGAAATATCTGATATATTTAGATTATTATTTTTAGTTAATTTTCTTATTTTTTCAATCGCTTGATGGGGATTTATTGCTACAACAAAATCTTTCTTATCATCGCCATAATAATATGCTGGAATGCGGTGGCCCCACCATAGTTGTCTTGAAATATTCCAATCCTGTATGTTTTCCATCCAATGTCGATATATGTTTTTGAATTTATTAGGAATTATTTCAATTTCCTTAGAATTTAATACACCGTGAATAGCTGGATTAGCAATTTTTTTTGTTAATAAAAACCATTGATCAGAAAGTCTTGGTTCAATAACTGCATTAGTTCGCTCAGATGTTCCAACTTTATGCTGGTAAGGTTCAGTTTTTATGAGAAAACCCTGTTTCTCTAAATCTTTAACAATTTTTTTTCTAGCAATAAAACGATCTAAATTTTCATATTTTAAACCATTTTTATTCAAAGTACCATTAGAATTAAAAATATCTATAAAATCTAAATTGTGTTTTTCTGCAAGTATTTTATCATTAATATCATGGGCAGGGGTTACTTTCAAACAGCCTGTTCCAAAATCCATACTCACATACTCATCTTGAATTATCGGAATTTTTCTTTTGGTAAAAGGAACACAAACTTTTTTTCCTTTTAAATGCGAGTATCTTTTGTCATTAGGATTAATACAAATCGCAGTGTCGCCTAGAAGTGTTTCGGGGCGTGTAGTAGCAATGATTACTTTTTCATCAGATTGATCCATTTTATAAGCTATATGGTAGAGCTTTCCATTTACTTCTTTGTAAATAACTTCCTCATCTGAAAGTGTCGTTTCAGCCTCAGGATCCCAGTTTACCATTCTATAACCACGATAAATAAGACCCTTTTCGTAAAGATCAACAAAAACTCTTATAACCGATTCAGATAAATCTTTATCCATTGTAAATTTTGTTCTGTGCCAGTCACAACTGCAACCTAATTTTTTAAGTTGTTCTAAAATTACACCTCCATATTCATGAGTCCATTCCCATGCATGCTTTAAAAATTCTTCTCTACTTATATCATTTTTTTCAATTCCCTTTTCTTTAAGCATTGCTACAACTTTAGCTTCAGTTGCTATAGACGCATGATCTGTACCTGGAACCCAACATGCATTGAAACCTTTCATACGTGCCCTTCGTATAATTATGTCCTGCAATGAATTATTTAGCATATGTCCCATATGCAAAACACCTGTAACATTTGGTGGTGGAATTACTATGGTATAGGGTTTCCTTTTATCAGGTTTAGATCTGAAATAACCGTTTTTTTGCCAGTATTTGTACCATTTACTCTCAATACTTTGAGATTTGAATTTGGAAGGAATATTCATAAAAACCTTTTGGTTTATTTTATCCTATAAAAGTAGGGACACTTACTCTATAATAAAAATTGAGTTTCAAATTTGAAAAAAAAGATTAATACAAATACTCAAACATAAATTTAAAGTTTCATCATAAGCTTTACAATGATTGCGTTTCATAGTATTTTTTAGCATTTTTACATTTTAATTCAAAAATGCCCAAATTATCAAAAAAAGGAATTGATATTCCAGTTTCACCAATTAGAAAATTAGTTGCTTTTTCTGAACAAGCTAAAGCAAGAGGTGTTAAAGTTTTACATCTTAACATTGGACAGCCAGATATTGAAGCTCCAAGAATAGCTTTAGATGCAGTCAAAAACTCTAATCTTAAATTATTGCCATATGGTCCATCTCAAGGTAATTTCTCATATCGTAAAAAACTATCTAAATATTACTCTAAACATAATATTAATATAAACGCTGAGGACATTTTAATAACCACAGGAGCTAGTGAAGCACTGACTTTTGTTTTAAACTCAATTTGTGATGCTGAAGATGAAATAATTATTCCTGAACCTTTCTACGCAAATTATAATGGTTTTGCTAGTGCGTCTAGCGTCAAAGTAGTTCCAGTTGCCTCTGAATTTAACAATCAATTCCAATTACCTTCTTTGGAAAATATAGACAGTAAAATTACTCCCAAAACCAAAGCCATATTACTATGTAATCCTAGTAATCCAACAGGCTATGTTTACAGTAAACTTGAAATCAATACTCTTTGTGAATTATCAATTAGAAAAAATATATTCCTTATAGTCGACGAAGTTTATAGAGAATTTATTCATGAAGATATAGAACATTATTCAGTTTTACGTCACCCAGAAGGTCATAAACATACCATTATGATAGATTCAGTATCAAAACGTTATAGCTTGTGTGGTGCTAGGGTTGGATGTATCGTTTCTAAAAATAAATTGTTAATTCAAAATTTATTAAAATTTGCTCAACTTCGTCTTTCTCCACCCACATATGCTCTAATAGCAAGTGAAGCTGCACTTGATGCGCCAGACAGTTATCTTAAAAAGGTGATAAGTGAATATAGCAAAAGAAGAAACGTACTAATTAAAGCATTAGAGGAAATTCCTGACGTTAAAGTTTCTCATCCAATGGGGGCATTTTATTGCATGGTTAAACTTCCCATTGATGATGCTGAAAATTTTTCTAAATTTTTGTTAACCTCATTTGAAGATAAAGGCCAGACAGTAATGTTGGCTCCCGCTACAGGTTTTTATTCCACTCCAGGTTATGGTAAAAATGAAGTTCGTGTTGCATTTGTTTTAAATGAAAAAAAACTTCTAAGGGCAACAAAAATTATCAGAAAAGGAATTAAAAAATACAACAAAATCTACACATCACCAGTTGTATGATTAAAGAAAATGTTTCTCTAAAAAATCACAATACATTTGGTATTGACGTTAAAACAAAATTCCTCGTGGAGATTTTCTCCGAAGGTGAACTTCTAAAAATATTAAAGTCAAAAATAAAAGGACCTTTCAGAGTTTTAGGATCAGGAAGTAATATTTTATTAACAAAAAATTATGATGGGCATACTATAATAATGAAAAACAAAGGTATAGAGGTTCAAGATCAAACAAAAACAGAAGTTTTGATTAAAGTTGGAGCCGGTGAGGTTTGGCATGACCTAGTTTTATGGGCTTTAAAAAATGACTACTCTGGAATTGAAAACTTAGCGTTGATCCCAGGCAGCGTTGGGGCTGCACCTATTCAAAATATTGGTGCATATGGAGTAGAGTTAAATTCAGTATTTAAAAGCTGTCGAGCTCTTGAAATAAGTTCATTAAAATTTAAAAATTACGAAAAGGAATCTTGTAAATTTGAGTATCGGTCTTCAATTTTCAAAGAAGAATTAAAAGGAAAAGTTATAATAACTAGTGTTTGTTTTTTGTTGAGAAAAAAACCTCATAAAATAAATGTTAGCTATGGTGAACTTCAAAAATTAATGATTGGAAAAGAAAACACCATACAAAATGTGGCAGCTCAAGTTATATTGACTAGAAAATCAAAACTACCTGATCCAGAAAAAATTGGAAACAGTGGAAGTTTTTTTAAAAACCCTATTGTGACCCAAAAAAAACTTTTAGCACTTAAGAACGAATTTCCTGAAATACCTTACTATAAAGAAAGCAAAAATCATTTTAAGTTACCTGCAGGCTGGCTTATAGAAAAAATTGGATACAAAGGAAAAAGGAAAGGTGATGCGGGAATTCACAAAAAACAGGCTTTAGTATTAGTGAATTACGGAAGTGCAAAAGGTTTAGAGATTTTGGCTCTAGCAGAAGAAGTCAAAGAAAAGATATTTAACTTTTATGGGCTTAGATTAGACTTTGAAGTAAATCTATTATGATTACAATTTAATCCCGATTTTTTGTATCAATACAAATCGTTACTGGGCCATCGTTAACAATTTCTACTTTCATATTTGAACCAAATTTCCCTGATATAACTGGCTTTGAAAGGCCATTTTGAGTAACGGTTTTAAATAGATTATATAATGGAATCGCATGTTCGTGTTTAGCAGCATTCCCATATGAAGGGCGGTTTCCTTTTTTTGTTTGAGCCATGAGAGTGAACTGGCTAATTACCATAATCTGACCTTTTATTTCTTTAATAGAATGGTTCATGATACCTTTTACGTCATTAAATATCCGCAAATTCAAAATTTTATTTGCTAACCATTTTACATCGTCTTGACTATCAGAATGTCCTATTCCTAACAATATCATCAAACCAGGGCCAGATGTTCTTTTTTCTTTTCTGTCAATAATCACATGAGCATATTTAACTCTTTGTATTACAGCTCTCATATTAATTTCTATAATTACTATCTTCAGATAGTATTTGAGTATAACTATTGAATCTACTCAGTGCTATTGAACCATCCTTAACAGCTCTTTTAATCGCGCAATTAGGTTCATTATGATGAAGACAATTGTTGAACTTACACTTATCTTTTCTTTGAAAAAATTCAGGGAAATAATTCCCAATTTCTTGAGGTCCCATTTCTACTATCCCAAATCCCTTAATCCCAGGTGTATCGATAATTCTAATACCTCCTTTCAATTTATGCATTTCTGCAAAAGTAGTTGTATGTTTTCCTTGCATATGTTGATCTGAAATAGCAGAAGTTTTTATATCAACATCTGGGTCTATTGCATTAATAAATGTTGATTTTCCAACACCACTGTGCCCTGATATCATTATTATTTTATTTTGCATTAGTGTTTTAACATTTTCTAAATTTTCACTCGTTTTAGCTGATATTTCGTAAGCTGTATAACCAATATCCTCATATATTTTTTTAAGTGAGCTAATGGTATTTAGATCTTTCTGTATGTAGGTATCAATTTTATTAAATAATAAAATTACTTGAATTTTATAAGCCTCCGCGGTAACTAAAAATCGGTCAATAAAGACCGTAAAAGTTGGGGGATTATTAATCGTAATCATTAAAAAAGCTAGATCTATATTCGATGCAATAATATGAGTTTGTCTCGATAGATTAACTGACTTCCTAATAATATAATTTTTTCTCTCTTCTACCTCGATTATCCTTCCCTCTGGTTTAATTGAGTTATTTTCAACCTCAAAAATGACACGATCACCAACGGCAACAGGATTAGTACTTTTTATTCCTTTAAGTCTCAAATTTCCCTTAATTCGACATGAATAAAAAACCCCACCGGACTCGACTATATGCCAGCTTCCAGTTGAGCGATAAATAAGTCCTTTTTTCAAAAATTTTATTTACAAAGAAACAGTTTTTTTTTTAAGCCTATATGTTTATCAGTAGAGCAGAGTTATTCATATCTTTATATAAATAAAACAATGGCTCAAAAAGCACTCCTAATTATTCTAGACGGCTGGGGTAAGTCAGAAAATCGAAATGTATCTGCTGTTGATCAAGCAAATACTCCATATATTGACTTCTTATATGATGAGTACGAACATAGTACTCTTAGAACTGACGGAAAACATGTTGGATTACCTGAAGGTCAAATGGGTAATAGCGAAGTAGGACATATGAATTTGGGTGCGGGTCGAATTGTTTATCAAGATTTGGCAAAAATAAATCAAGCTTTAGAAAAAAATACGCTGAGAAAAAAAACTGTCTTGAGAGATTGTCTCGAATACGCTAAAAGAACGAATAAAAAGATACATCTTTTAGGATTACTTTCAGATGGTGGAGTTCATTCACACATTAAACATATTGAGGGATTTATTGATATTTTAGAAGAATATAAATTAAAAGAATTTTACCTTCATGCTTTTACTGATGGAAGAGATGTTGATCCTCAATCTGGAATCCATTTTGTAGAAAGTATTGAAAAAAAAATGTTAAATACAAATGGAAAGCTTGCAAGTTTAATTGGTCGTTACTATGCTATGGATCGGGATCAAAGATGGGAAAGAATTAAGGAAGCCTACGATCTTCTGATTCATGGGAAAGGTGAGGCTAGCGATAACTTTGTATCATCTCTTAAATCAAGTTACGATGAAGGAGTTACAGATGAATTTATCAAACCACTTTACAAAAAAGACAATTTAGGAAAAGCGATTACAAAAATTGAAGCTGAAGATATTGTACTTTTTTTAAACTTTCGCACAGATAGAGGTAGAGAACTAACTCAGGTTCTTTCTCAGAGTTCGTTCCCTGAATATAATATGTATCCAAAAAAATTAAAATACTTAACCTTAACAAATTATGACGATTCCTTTAAAAATATCGAAGTTATATTTGATAAAGATAATTTAGATAAAACTCTTGGAGAAGTAATATCTAATGAAGGGAAAACACAGGTTCGAATTGCAGAGACAGAAAAGTACCCTCATGTTACATTCTTCTTTAATGGAGGAAGAGAGAATCCTTTTCAAGGAGAAGAAAGAATCCTGTGCCCATCTCCAAAAGTAGCTACTTATGATCTCAAACCTGAAATGAGCGCATATGAAATTCGTGATTCAACTATAGCAAAAATTGAATCAGACACCCCTGATTTTTTATGTTTAAATTTTGCAAACCCAGATATGGTTGGGCATACTGGAAACTTTAAAGCTGCAATACGTGCTTGTGAAGTAGTCGACGAGTGTACCGCTGCAGTCGTAAAAAAAGCTTTAGAAAAAAATTATGTTACACTTATTATTGCAGATCATGGAAATTGTGAAACTATGATCAATCCTGACGGAAGCCCAAATACTGCTCATACCAAAAACCCTGTGCCTATTATTTTAGTTGATGCAAAAAAAAGAAAAATCAAGTCAGGCATTCTAAGTGATATTGCACCAACTATATTGGATTTGCTTGAAATTGAAGTACCAGAAAAAATGACTCAAAATTCCCTAATCTTAATCTAGAATGATTAAAAGTAAACTTTTCTATATCAATTTTCATTTTAGTATTTTTTTTTTACATCATTTTAAAATAGTCAATATAAATCAACGTTAATAAATTTTTAGATGGCAGAGGTAGTTTTAAAAACTGAGGAAGAAATTGAGTTGATACGCGAAAGTGCATTAATAGTTTCAAAAACATTAGGCATCTTGGCGTCAGAAATAAAACCCGGTATTTCTACCCTTAGACTAGATGAAATTGCAGAAACCCATATTCGTGATTTAGGAGCCGAACCTGGTTTTCTTGGCCTTTATGAATTCCCAAACACACTTTGTATGAGTCCTAATGCTCAAGTTGTGCACGGAATTCCTAATAATGAACCTCTAAAAGAAGGTGATATTATTTCTATAGATTGTGGTGCTATTAAAAATGGGTTTTATGGTGACCATGCATATACATTTGCAGTTGGTGAAATTGATCCTAAAATTGAAAAATTGCTTAAAGTATCAAAGGCTTCTCTTTTCGAGGGAATTAAAAATTTTAAGAAAGGAAATAGAGTTGGTGATATAGGGTATGCAATTCAAAATTATTGTGAAAAAGAAGGTTTTGGTGTTGTGCGAGAACTTGTAGGACATGGATTGGGCAAGACTATGCACGAGGGTCCTGAAATTCCTAATTATGGACGTAGAGGAAGAGGTAAAAAATTATTAGATGGTATGGTATTAGCAATTGAACCAATGATAAACCTGGGAACTCACAAAATTAACCAACTTGATGACGGATGGACAATTCTCACTGCAGATGGAAAAGTAAGTGCACATTTTGAGCATAATGTCGCTCTTATAAATGGCAAGCCTGAATTATTATCTACTTTTGATTATATCTACAAAGCTCTTGGTTTAAGTAGTTCTGAGGAAAGGCCTTTTAGAAAAGAGTATTTAGCTTTATGAAATGGCTTTTAAATAATTTTCCAAGAGTATGGTTAATAAAGATCAGCATATGGTTTAGGCCAATATTAAAACAAATATATAAAGGAAATATTTTGACAGACCCAATTGACGGTAGTTCATACCGAAAATTTCTTCCATACGGTTACCAAAAAATAAGAGAAAATGCACTTTGTCCTGGAACTCTATCTCTAGAAAGACACCGTCTACTTTGGCTTTTTCTTGAAAGAGAAACCAAATTCTTTGAAAAGGCATTAAAAGTTTTACATATAGCTCCTGAACAACCACTTTATAAAAAATTTAAACAATTTAAACATTGGGAATATAAAACTTGTGATCTTAACTCTCCTTTGGCTGAAATTAAAGCAGATATATGTAATTTACCATTTGAAAATAACTCGTATGATCTTGTCCTTTGTAATCACGTACTTGAGCATGTTTTAAATGATAAATTAGCTATTAGGGAATTATTTAGAGTTCTAAAAAAAGGTGGGGTATTAATCGCACAAGTCCCCTTGGATCTTAATCGTAAGATGACATTTGAGGACCCTTCTATAATTGATAAAGCAGAACGTAAAAAAATTTTTGGTCAATACGATCATGTCCGTATTTATGGAAAAGATTATTTCGACTTATTAGATAGCGCCGGTTTTGAGTCACATTGTATCAGTTTCACAGAGAAGCTTTCAAAACATGAGATTAAAAAATTTAGTCTTCAAACTGATCATATCCCTTTAGCTTACAAAAACTAATTTTCTGACAAATTTTTATAGAACCCTTTAGAAAAGTGTTGTTCAACTACACCTTTTTTATTTTCAATAATCCAAAGGGCTTCTAGTGTCAGTTCTTTCTCAATTAGGAGTTTACTTTTTTCAAACGGCATAACCATAAGTGCTGTGGCAAACGCATCTGCAACCATACAACTTGGTGCAATAACTGAGGCACTTAAAACTTCACTAGGAAAAGAATTACCAGTTTTGGGGTTTATAGAATGTACATGACGTTTTCCTGTTTTTTTATCTAATTTGTATTTTCTGTAATTTCCTGATGTTGCTAATGCCTGATTATTCAAAAAAATAGTTTGAATAAACCTTTTTTCTTCATCTTGTTTTGGATTATCAATAGCAATTTTCCAAGGCAAATTTGATTTTGGACTAACTCCTTGAGCTAATATCTCACCTCCTATTTCTACTAAAAAAGAAGAAACTTGATTTAACCTTAAATATTCAGATATTAAATCAACTGCGTAGCCTTTTGCTATTGCATTGAAATCAAAAAAAAGGTTTGGATGTTTTTTTTGAATAGTGTTCTTTGATGTCAATTTTGCTTTATCCCATCCTGTATATTTTAAAATCTGTTCTAGCTGATATGGAGAAACAGTTTTATGAGTTCTATTTGGACCAAATCCATATGCATTTACAAGAGCTCCAACTGTGGGATCAAAATAACCTTTAGTTTTTTTCCAAACTTCAGTTGCTTTATTATAGACTTTTATAAAATGAGTATCAACTTCAAGTAAACTGTCACCTTTATTAATTTTTGAAATATCTGAATCTTTGCTATAAGTAGACATTGAAACATTTATGACATTAATAATTGAATCAATTTTATGTGACAATAAATTCTTACTTAGTTTGGAGCTTGAATAAGATATTGAGTAAGTTGTACCTAATGCATAACCTCTTAATTGATTGAAATCATCTTTTTGATTGTTTTTACAATTGACAAGTAGTAAAAAAACAAAAACACTATAAAATTTTCTCAAGACCATTAAAATTGACAACATAAGGATTATTTTTTTTTAGAGGCATATCATAATCTTTTGCATTTGCAAATCCTACACCACCATAATAAAGTTTAGCATTATTTTTCTTCGCATGTATTTTTACTTTTTCCATTGATTCAATATCATAATGTTTTGGAGATTGTGGGTATAAAGATCCCTTTACTACTATAAAGAACAGCAATTTATCTTTAACACATACGAATTGTGGTGATCGATTTCTTTTAGAATTAACGGCTAAAAATTCATATCCATTTTCTTCTAAAAAGTTTCCTACTTCTTGCATCGCAAGCTGATGAATTTCTTGTTTATTAAGTGGTTGCATAATTAAAACAAAATTAAATGAAAAGCTTAATTTGTTGCCATATCACTTTTAAAATAATTAATTTGCGAACTTAAAAAAAACTTATGCATTATAGAAAATTTTTCTTTGTTGTTACTTTTATATTGTTATCAATAGGTTGCTCAACAAAACCATTTCAAACTCTAACGAATTCTTCAGGAAAATATAGCTATGAATATGTTACTGCTGACCCAACAAAAACAAGAATATATACCTTAGATAACGGGTTGAAGGTTTATTTAAGCAAATTTGAAAATGCTCCAAGAATACATGTTTTTACTGCGGTAAAAGCGGGAGGAAAAGATGACCCAGAAAATAATACAGGTTTGGCTCACTATCTCGAACATATAATGTTTAAGGGCAATAAATTTTTCGGTACAAAAGACTACGAAAAGGAAAAGCCACTTCTAGATTCTATAGAAAATTTATTTAACAGATATGCTGAAATTTCAAACAATGAGGAACGTAAAAGATTTTATAAAAAAATTGATGCTATATCAAATAAAGCAGCGTCGTACGCCATTCCAAATGAATATGACAAAATGATATCATTAATTGGCGGTAAGTCGTTAAATGCATATACAACAGAGGACAGAACTGTTTATACCGTTGATATACCCTCAAATGAATTAGAACGCTTTTTAACAATTGAGGGTTTGCGATTTAAGCAAATTGTTAATCGTCTTTTTCATACAGAACTTGAAGCAGTTTATGAGGAAAAAAATAGGGCTTTAGATAATGACTTAAGAAAACAGTATAGGGCACTATTTGAAAGTCTTTTCCCCTCTCATCCATATGGTAAACAATCAGTTTTAGGCACTGTTGACCATTTAAAAAATCCTTCTATAACTGAAATTCGTAAATATTTCAATAAGTATTATAAGCCTAACAACGTTGCGATATGTATGAGCGGTGAATTAGATTTTGATAAAACCATATCGTTAATCGATAAGCATTTTGGGGATTGGAAACCAAACTTAGAACTTAAAAAAACAAAATATGATCCCTTGAAAGAAATTGAAAGTCCGATTAGAAGAGAAGTTATGGGTCCAGAAAAAGAATCTGTTCTTTTGGGTTTCAGATTTAATGGCAAAGATAAAGAGGGATTAATGCATGTTGAATTAATAGACATGTTACTCTCAAACAGTGCTGCAGGACTAATCGATTTAAATTTAGTTCAGAAACAAAAAGTTTTAGGGGCATTTGCCACTATTGAAGAAATGAATGATTATTCAATTCATATTTTAAGTGGAACACCAAAGGAAGGGCAAAGTCTAAAAGAAGTTGAAAATTTACTTTTAGCAGAAATAGATAATATTAAAAAAGGATTATTTGACGATGAACTTTTAATAGCTGTATTAAATGACTTGAAAAAAACAGTCATGCAAAAAGATGATTCAGACGCTGCAAATTATTACAGAGCTGATGCGATGGTTCAGGCTTTTACAAGAGACGAGGACTGGAGTGAGAAAGTTTCATACTTTGAAAGACTTTCTGAAATAAATAAAAAGGATATCATAGAATTTACAAACAAATATTACAAAAGTAATTATGCTGTAGTTTATAAAAATACTGGAAAAGATAATTCTGTTAAAAAAATTGAAAAACCATCGATCACTAAAGTCCCATTAAATAGAGAGGTTCGATCAAAAACCCATGAAGCTATCGCAAATACTGCTATAAAAAAATTAAATCCAAAATTTCTTGACTTCAAAATCGACTTAGATTTTTATAATATTGGTCCTATAGAAGTTATTGCTAAAGAAAACAAAGAAAACGATTTATTTAAATTGACTTATCAATTTGATTTTGGTAAAAATCTAAATCCTAAAATTGGATTGGCTGCGGGATTGATGAATTATGTTGGAGTTGACAGCTTAAGTCCAGATAATTTAAAAAAGGCATTTTATAACCTAGGTGCAGAATATAGTTTTCAAACATCCTCCGATGGTGAAGAGACCTCAGTTACTTTAAGTGGACTCAGTGAAAATATGGAAGCTTCCATTAAACTTTTTGAAAATTTATTAATTAATCCTATCACAACACAAGATGTTGTGGATAAATTGGTAGAACGTTTGATTAAATCTCGATTAGATGCAAAAAAGGACAAAAATATAATTCATAGGAGACAATTGTTATCTTTTAGTATTTATGGTGAAAAAAATCCAGCTTCTGATGTTTTAACACCTTCTGAGTTAAAAAAAATCAAACAAGAAGAATTAACTGAGTTGATCAAATCATTACCCAGCTATTCCCATCGTATTTTATACTACGGTAATAAGGATAGAAAATCATTGACATCTCTTCTTAAAAAGTATCACAAAATACCACTCAAATTTTTGGAGGTAAAAAATAAAATCAAAAAATACCAGGAAAAAGATTACAAAAAAAATTATGTTTTCTGGACAAATTTTGACATGGTACAAACTGAAATTATACTTCTCTCTAGGCTTGAGCCTTTAGATAATGAAAAAACAGCAGCAATTAATTTATTTAATCAATACTTTGGTGGTGGAATGAATTCTATAGTTTTTCAGGAAATTAGAGAAGCTCAAGGCTTAGCTTATGCTGTTTTTTCTAATTACAGTCAGGCGAGTAAAACTGACCGATCAGATTATCTATTATCATACGTGGGTGTTCAAAATGATAAGCAAAGAGAAGCTTTATCCTCTATGTTTGGGTTAATTAATGAATTACCTAAATCGGAGCAAGCGTTTGAAATAGCAAAAAAAGCTATTTTAAATAAAATAGAAAGTGAGCGCATTACTAAATCATCCGTTTTATCATACTATTTGAGTGCAGAAAAAAAAGGTGTTGATTATGATATAAGAGAAAAAATTTATGATGAGGTCAAAACTATGACACTTGAAAAACTAAAAAGATTTCATGAAAAATATATAAAGGATAAGCCTCACAACATATTGTTGATAGGAAATCGTGATAATATAAATTTTAAGAATTTGAAAAAATATGGTACAATAAGAGAAGTTTCTCTTGAAACACTCTTTGGATTTTGACTAAAGTAAAAAAATAAGAATGTAATTAACCACCAAAATCGTCGAATCTTACATTTTCAGGTGGAACACCAAAATCTTCAGCCATTTTTTCTACAGCTTGATTCATAAGTGGTGGTCCACAAAAGTAAACTTCAATATCCTCAGGCGAATCATGATTAGAAAGATATTGATCAATTACTACTTGATGAACAAACCCCGTAAACCCATCACCTTTAGAATCTAAAGAAGATTTTTCTGTCCAATTGTCCTCCTCTAGGGGTTCAGAAAGGGCTATGTAAAACTTAAAATTCGAGAAGTCTTTCTCCAAAGCTTTAAAATGATCAATATAAAATAACTCTCTTTTAGATCGCCCTCCATACCAAAAAGTGACTTTTCTTCCAGTTTTTAATGTCCTAAAAAGTTCATAAAGGTGTGACCGCATTGGTGCCATTCCAGCTCCTCCACCAACATAGAGCATTTCTGAGTCTGATTCATTTATGAAGAACTCACCATAAGGACCTGATATTGTAACTTTATCCCCAGGTTTTTTTGAAAATATATATGAAGAAGCTACTCCAGGATTAAGGTCACTCCAGGTGTTTTTAGCCCTATCAAAAGGTGGTGTTGCAATACGTACGTTTAGCATTATCTCTTTGCCTTCAGCTGGGTATGAAGCCATTGAATAAGCACGTTCGACTATATCTGGGTTCTTCATCACTAATGGCCATAAACCAAATTTATCCCATTCTAACTTGAATTTGTCAGGGTCTCCAGGGTGCTCATCAGGGTGAGCAGAAATATCAATATCCTCATATTTAACTTCACACTGTGGTATTTCTATTTGAATATAGCCTCCAGCCTTATAGTCCATCTCTTCAGGGATTTCAACGACAAATTCTTTTATAAATGAAGCTACATTCCAATTTCTCACAACAGTTGCTTCATACTTTTTAATTCCAAAAATTTCTTCTGGTACTTTGATTACCATGTCTTGTTTGACTTTAACTTGACAGCCCAAACGCCAACCATCCGCAACCTCTTTTCTTGAAAAATGTGGTGTTTCAGTCGGAAGGATTTCTCCTCCTCCATCTAAAACTTGGCATTTGCATTGAATACATGTCCCACCACCTCCACAAGCTGAGGGTAAAAATATTTTGTTGTTCCCTAAAGTGCTCAGCAGTGTACTCCCTGATGAGACCTCTACTTTATTTTCACCGTTAATCAAAAGTGATACAGGACCAGATGGTAAGAGTTTTGCTTTAACTCCTAAAAGCATTCCGACTAGAATAAAGGTAACTACTAAAAAAACTATAATACTCGCAAAAACAACTGTAAATTCCATTTTTAAATTATATTTTAATTCCCATAAAACTCATAAATCCCAAAGCCATAAGTCCCGTAATAATAAAAGTAATACCCAGGCCTCTCAAGGGTGCAGGTACATTTGAATAAGTAATTTTTTCTCGAATAGCAGCTATAGCTAGAATTGCAAGTAACCACCCTACACCAGAACCTAATCCATAAATTGCCGATTCTGTTATTCCTGAAAAATCTTTTTGCTGCATAAATAATGACCCTCCAAGTATGGCGCAGTTAACTGCAATTAGTGGCAAAAAAATTCCTAAAGCTCCATAAAGGGCAGGAGCAAATTTTTCAACAACCATCTCGACTAACTGAACCATAGAAGCAATAACAGCTATAAACATAATAAAGCTTAGAAAACTTAAATCCAGATCAGCATAGCTCTTATCAAACCAAGAAAGAGCACCTGGCCTTAGAAGATATGTATCCAGTAAAAAATTTATGGGTACTGTTATTGCTAAAACGAATATTACTGCAAAGCCTAAACCTACTGCTGTCTTAACGGTTTTAGAAACAGCTAAATAGGAACACATTCCCAAGAAATAAGCAAAGATCATGTTTTCAACAAAAATACTTTTTACAAATAGATTTAAATATGATTCCATTTTCTCTAGTTTTTTTCAATAAGTATCCTGTTACGATATCTTTGAATCCAAATAATTAGACCTACAGTAATTAGTGCCATAGGAGAAAGTAACATTAAACCATTATTTACATAGCCCATTTCATAAAATGAATCAGGGATAACTTGATAGCCAAATAGTTTTCCTGAACCGAACAGCTCTCTGAAAAAGGCAACAAGTATTAAAATGAAACCATATCCAGCTGCATTTCCGATACCATCAAGAAATGATTTCCAAACACCGTTACCTAAAGCAAATGCTTCAAGTCTTCCCATTACAATACAATTTGTTATTATTAAGCCAATAAAGATGGATAGCTCTTTACTTACATCATATGCAAAAGCTCTCAAAATTTGATCTACCAAAATAACCATAGATGCAACTACGACTAACTGAACAATTATTCTAATTCTGTTTGGTATAAGATTCCTAAGCAAGGATATGATTACATTGCTCGCAGCCATAACTGCCATAACTGATATACTCATTACTAATGCTGGTTTTAACTGAACTGTTATAGCAAGTGCTGAACAGATACCTAGAACTTGAACAGTTATTGGATTGTTATCATCCATGGGATCTGTTAGAAGCTTCCGATTTTTTTTTGATAAAAGAGGCTCTTTCTCTTTATTAACAAAAAAAATACTTGTCGATTCTGTATTTAATTTTTTTTTATTTTTCATTGATTCAATTATATAATGCAACAATGCTTTTTTCTTGTTTCAAATAGGGCAGATAATGTGTCAACCTTTCCTTGATCATATCCGTTACACCGTCACCTGTAATTGTTGCACCAGATATTGCATCTACTTCATGATCATCTTTATCTAAGTCCTTGGGGTCATTATTTGTCTTAGATACATTTATTCCAACCAAACTGCCTTGAGAGTCAAAAACCTTTTCACCCAAAAAACGGTTTTGAAACCATTGCTGAGTTATTTCAGCTCCAAGACCAGCAGTTTCAGCTTTATGATCAAATACTGCACCTTTAATTGTATTTTTATCTTCTTCTAAAGCGATATATCCCCATATTGCATCCCAAAGTCCTTTTCCACGCAAAGGGATGACATAGTATTTTTCTTCTTCAACCGAAGCTACATAAATAGGAAACCGTTGGTCAGAATAACTCTTTCTCAATTCATTATTTAATTTGATATCAAAAGCATTTATCTCTGGATCAATACTCCCATCTTCTTTCAGGGTAAGTTCTTCGGTTATGTATTTATTATATAATGCCTCAGCTTCCTCTCTCTCAGTTTCAATTCCAATTGTAGCGAGTATATTTTGCATTTTTTCTTTACGCACGTTTGATATTTGACGCTCTTTAAGTGAACTTGCTGTAAAAGCTAATGAAGAGGCTACAATAAGAACCATTAATGTTGCAAACAAAAAGGTATAAACATTACTATCTCTATTCATTTAAATGGTTTTAAGTTGGTTTACAGAACTTTCCCAACGTTTTCTTCGCTTCTTAATATTTCCATTTATTACATAATGATCAATAGTTGGTGCAAATACATTCATTAACAAAATTGCAAGCATTACTCCCTCTGGATAAGCGGGATTAAAAACGCGAATCATTATACAAAAAATTCCTACCAAAACACCATATATCCATTTTCCTTGGTTTGTTTGGGCAGCTGACACTGGATCTGTCGCCATAAATACAATACCAAAAGCAAAGCCTCCAACTATAAGATGATTAATCCAAGAAAAGCTCATTAGTTCATTTGCTGCCCAAAGATTAAATAAAAAGCCCATGAATGACGCGCCTAAAATACCCCCAACGATAATTCGCCAACTTCCTATACCTGTTAGAATTAAAATTAATGCACCAACAGCTACCCATAAGGTCGAAGTTTCTGCTATCGAACCTGGTATTGAACCTTGAAACATTTCCATAGCAGAATAATTTACTTTTCCTCCAGCAGCTAAAGTTCCCAGAATAGTTTCACCTGAAATTGCATCTATATTTGAAGCCTCAGAAACCCATACTTTATTTCCTGACATGTATGTTGGATAAGCAAAAAATGCAAATGCTCTAGCTGTGAGAGCAGGGTTAAGGATATTCATACCTGTTCCCCCGAAAGCCTCTTTAGCGACCAAAACAGCAAAAGCAGTCGATAAACCAACCATCCAAAGAGGTATGTCAACAGGCATTATCATTGGTATTAAGAGGCCAGTGACTAAATAACCTTCATTTACTTCGTGACCCCTATAAACTGCAAAGCCAAACTCAATTGATAACCCTACAACATAAGAAACAATTATCATTGGTACAATTTTCCAACTTCCATGGATAAAGGCTTCTACAAATGTAAAAGGACTTCCAGTTTGAATTAAATATTGGTATCCTGTATTGTATATACCATATAATAATGCAGGTAAAAGTGCTATTATAACAGTTACCATCGTTCTTTTAAGATCAATAGCGTCACGAATATGTGCACCTTTTTTTGTCGTATGATTTGGTACAAATAAAAATGTATCAAATGCATTTATTGCCGGGGCAAATTTTTCAAATTTTTGGCCTTTACCAAATGGTTGCTTTATTCTATCTAATGTTCTTCTCAAAATATTCATATATTTTTTTTAACCTACTTCACTAATCATTAATTCAATTCCCTGACGGATAATTTCTTGAGCCTCAATCTTAGAGGTATTTGAATAATCTACAAGCCCAAAGTCCTCAGGAACTACTTCATAAATTCCAAGAACTTCCATTTTTTCAATGTCACCCGCCATGCAAGCTTTTATGAGTTGCATTGGGTAAATATCTAATGGAAATATTTTTTCCATCTCACCCGTGACAACAAGGGCCCGTTCCTCTCCATTTAGATTTGTATCGACATCAAAACCCTTACGATTAAAAATCCTTGATAAAGAAGTATTAGACAAACTCAAAATATTATTATCAATAAAAGGCAGCCACCCAAACATTCTATATTTATCCCCCTCTGGTATAATGCTTACTAGGTTATTGAAATATCCTAAAAATGGTCTATCAAATGATGTATCCCCTGTAAGAACATCACCATTAACAACCCTTATTTTTTCCTTAATTATTCCAACTTTTTTTAAAAATGGTTGTAAGTCTGCACCAATACTTGTCTGAAAATATTTAGGGTGCTCAACTGCATTGCCAGATATTGCAATAGTTCGCCTAGAACAAAAAATTCCTGAACTAATAAATCTTCCTAAATTAGCAACATCCTCAGCATTTACAGTCCAAATACGTTCTCCTATATTTAAAGGACATAATTTCTGGATGTGTAAACTTAAATTACCCGCTGGGTGTGGACCTTGTACAGTATAATGCTGAACTCCTTCTATTGATCCAAAATAGTCAGAAAATATTTTTTCTACACCCAAAAAAACAGGTTGGTCTACCAATTTATTTAGCAAGTCTATACCTAACTGAAAATCATTTTTTTGATCTTTTAAAATAAATTGAACATCTACATGCAAAGGGTCTGTTTTCACAGTCGAAACAAAAATGGCTTTTGGTGTATCAGTTGGATTAGCCATTGTACCATAAGGTCTTTGATGAATGAATGGCCAATTTCCACTTTCAGCGAGTAGAAGCTTTAAGTCCTCTCGATTTTTTTTTTCCCAGTCTGATACAGAATGTTTAATAGAATCTTGTATGTCGGAAGATTCTATAACAATTTTCTCAATTTTTCTTTTGGGTCCTCTTTCAATATTTTGAATAATACCAGATACTGGTGATACTATTTTGACGCTAGGATTTTTTTTACTAAAGTAGATTGGAGAACCCTTCTTTACTCTAGCACCCTCTTTCAGAAGAAGTTTAGGGGTGGTTCCAAAAAAATCGTCAGGACGAAGAGCAAAGATTGAAGGTAAAACAGTCGTGTCTAAAATTTTCTCTGCACCGCCTTTTAAGTTGAGATTCGCACCTTTACGTGACCGAATATCCTTTATAACTTCCATTAAATCCTAATTCATAAAATCATATCAAATTTAATAACTAAAGGCTTTTACAAAAAACAAATATCGATGGAAATAGCTTATTTATATTCATTCTAAATAAGTGTTGAACGTTTTTTTAAATAATAAGCAATTTGGAGGTCAGAAAATGAACACATATTTTTACTCAGAATGAAAAAAAACCTGATTTTTTTGTTTATACTATTTATCCATAAAATAAACTTTGGTCAAGTTGTTTATGAAACTTTCCCACCTGAAAATATAAAAACAATAAAATTTTTTGGATCAAAAGCAACTGACAACTTCCCTGTAGTAAAATTAGGAGAAAAGATTACTTTAATTTTCGATGATCTTGATGGTAATGAAAAAGACTATTATTACAAAATAGATCACTTCAATCATGACTGGACACCATCAGGGCTTTTAAAAAATCAATACTTAAATGGATATGACAATATTAGGATAGAAAACTATTTTAATTCCTTTAATACATTACAAAGCTATACTAATTATCGTTTAGAAATTCCAAATAACAACATTAATTTGTTAATTACTGGGAATTATCTCATAAAAATTTATAACATCAATGATGAATTAATATTTTCAAGAAAGTTTTGCATTTATGAAGAACTTGCAAATGTAAGTTCCGCCGTATATCGCCCACAAAACATGGATAGATTCAATTCACATCAGTCAATTCATTTTTCAATAACTCCACTAAAAGGAATTTTTAGAAATCCAGAAAAAAATTTGTTTGTTCATCTAATTCAGAACAGACAATGGAGTAATGAAATAAAAGATTTAAAACCACAATATTTTTCTGGTAGGACTCTTGAATACTTTTATGAACAGTCATCTCAATTTGAAGGCGGAAACGAATTTTATTTTTTTGACTCAAAAGATCTAAGAGTTACTACTCCAAACATAAGTTATACTAATAGATCTGAGCTTTATGAAATATATCTCAATGTTGATATACCACAATTTTATGAAGATTATACTTTCATTCAGGATATAAATGGAAGTTTTGAAATAAGAAACATAATGAGGCCAGGGAATCCAGATATTGAGGCAGACTATAGTTATGTTTATTTTAGTTTAGCGAGTGACTATAAACTAGGTGAAAGTGAAATATACGTTTATGGTGGTTTTAATAACTATCAAACAAGCGATTCAAACCGTATGTATTTTAATCCCTCTCTTGGCATATATGAGGGAGTGATTTTACTAAAACAAGGATTTTACAATTATAAGTATGTATTAAAAAATGGAGAAGTTATTAATCATAATGCAATTAGTGGTTCACATGCATTAACAGAAAATGACTATTTGATTTTTGTTTATTTTAGAGATATTGGGGAACAATATGACTCATTAATTGGCATTGGTCAATGTAACTCTTTTAACCTTAAAAATTAATAAAGCTTAATAGAGTTTTTATTACCTTTAATTTTATCATTGATTAAATAAATTATTGTGGCACAACAAATTACAAGTGGCATTAAGATTTCTGTTGAGACAAAATTTGAGGGTAGTTTTCTGAAAGAAAATATTTTGCACTATGCATTCATGTATTTCATAACAATTGAGAATCAAAGTAAAAATATTGTTCAACTACTTACAAGACATTGGAAGATAAGTGAAGCTATTTTTAGAACCTCTTATATCAATGGAGTAGGTATAGTTGGAAAAAAACCAATACTTAAACCTGGAGATTCACATAAGTACCAGTCAGGAAGTTTAGTTACATCACCTATGGCTTGTATGTCTGGTAGTTTTATTATGGTTAATTTTAGTAACGCAAAAAAGTTTAATGTTCTGGTTCCAAGCTTTAAATTGAATGCACCACATATATTAAACTGATAATGTTTTTTCGAAGCTATCTTTAAAATAAATAATTTAATTAAATCAATATGGCTAATATTATTCCAAAAGTTCCAATAGCTAAAAACGAACCTATTTTATCTTATAGCTCTGGAAGTAAAGAAAAAAAGGAAGTTTTAGAGCAGTATAAGGCTCTTTTCGAAAATCCAGTAGAAATAAAAATGAGGATTGGAGATAAAGATGTTAAAACAGGAGATACTTCGCCAATGTGTCCTCCACACGATCATCAACATAAACTGGGTTTTTATCATAAAGCAAATAAAAAGAATATTGAAACAGCGATTGATTGCGCTTTAGAAGCAAAGAAAAAGTGGAGTAAAATGCCCTGGGAATCAAGAGCTGCTATTTTTTTAAAAGCTGCAAATTTAGTTGCAGGACCTTATCGCTCTAAGATTAATGCAGCTACCATGATTGCACAGTCAAAAACTATTTATCAAGCTGAGATTGATGCTGCTTGTGAATTTATTGACTTTCTAAGATTTAATGTTCAGTTTATGAGCGATATCTATGAAAAACAACCTGATAATACACCTGAAATATGGAATCGATTAGAATACCGTCCTTTAGAAGGGTTTGTATATGCGATAAGTCCATTTAATTTTACGGCTATTGCTGGTAATTTACCTGCAAGTGCAGCATTAATGGGTAATGTAGTTGTATGGAAACCTAGCGATTATCAAATTTATTCTGCAAAAATTCTAATGGATGTATTTAGAGAGTCTGGTTTACCAGATGGAGTGATTAATATGGTATTCGGAGAGGCTGAGATGATAACTGACACTATACTGGAGAGTAAAGATTTTTCTGGTCTCCACTTTACAGGATCAACACATGTCTTTAGAGATATATGGAGAAAAATTGGCAATAATATTAATAGATATCGTTCTTATCCAAAAATTGTTGGCGAGACTGGTGGAAAAGATTTTGTTGTTGCTCATCCTTCCGCTGATCCAAAAGAAGTTGCTACCGCGGTGGTCAGAGGTGCATTCGAATTCCAAGGTCAAAAATGTTCTGCTGCATCACGAATCTATCTGCCAAAATCTATTGGGGATGAAGTTATCAGATATATTAAGTCTGATTTAAAGACCATTTCAATGGGCTCACCAGAAAATTTCAAAAACTTTATTACTGCAGTAATACATAAAGAAGCGTTTGACAGGATAGTCGAAACAATTAATAGAATTAAAGAAAGTCAAAATGCTAAAATTGTATTTGGAGGGAATTATAATGACAAAGAAGGGTTTTTTATTGAGCCAACAGTTGTACTAACTGAAGATCCGCAATATGAAACAATGTCTAGAGAATTATTTGGACCTCTTGTCACAATTTACTGTTTTGAAGATAAAAATTGGATACAAACTCTCAAGCTGATTGATCAAACCTCAGAATATGCATTAACAGGAGCTATATTTTCAAAAGACAGATACGCATTAGAAGAAGCTTTATCATTACTAGAAAACAGTGCTGGAAATATTTATATAAATGATAAGCCAACTGGAGCAATCGTGGGACAGCAGCCCTTTGGGGGTGCTCGCGGTTCAGGAACAAATGATAAGGCTGGCTCAATTTTTAACCTTATCAAATGGGTCTCACCAAGATTAATAAAAGAATCTTTTTTACCAGTATCTAATTATCGATATCCATTCCTAGAAGAATAAGATTTTTACTTTTCAAATTGATAAGTATACCAATTTTTTTGTTTCGAAGTAAGAATGTTCAAAATGAGTGTTGAGACTATAAACTTTTGATTCTGGAAATGACGTTAGTTCGTCTTTTAAATCTCCCCCCTTTAAATAAATGATTCCATTATTTATCTTGTTTTTACTTATTGAATTTATTTTATTTTCTACCCAAGGTACAAATACATCCATTCTTGAAACTGCACGACTTATGATAAAATCAACTTTTTTTGAAAATTGTTCACCTCGTATATTTTCAGCATGAACATTTTCCAATCCTATTTCTTGAGAGATATTTTTAACTACTTTAATTTTTTTTCCAATACTATCAACTAAATAAAATTTTACGTGAGGGAACATTATTGCTAAAGGAATTCCTGGAAATCCACCTCCAGTTCCGAAATCCAAAATTTCAGTTCGGGGTATAAATGAAATAAACTTTGAAATCCCCAATGAGTGAAGTACATGATGGATGTAAAAATCTTCCATATCCTTTCTAGATATAACATTTATTTTATAATTCCATTTTGTGTACAGTGGTAAAAGAGCTTGGAATTGAAAAAGCTGTTTTTCAGATAAATTTGGAAAGTATTTAATAATGTTTTCCACAACTTTTTTTATTTATGCATATTAAAAATTAAATTTTAATTTATTTTGTATGAAACTAAAAATTATATGACATCTAAGCAAAGTCTTCGTTTTTCTCGCGAAGATCCCAAAAAATTTTTTAAGACTTTAAATACTCGAGTTAATAATTATTTTAAAGAGAAGCGAATAAGGAAAACAGGGAATTGGAAACTATATTTAAAAACATTAATTATGTTTTCAATACTTTTTACACCATATTTTTTATTTTATTTTATCGATTTCAGCTTATGGATCAAATTTTTTATGTGTATTTTGATGGGTATTGGAATGGCAGGTGTCGGTATGAATGTGATGCATGATGGAAACCATGGTTCTTACTCAAGACATAATTGGGTAAATAAAATTATGGGTGGTAGCATTTATATTTTAGCTGGAAATGTCTTCAATTGGAAAGTACAACATAATATTTTACACCACACATACACCAACATTCATGGTCATGATGAAGATATTGATACTGGTGGCATTTTAAGATTTTCACAATTCTCAAAGTGGTTTCCTTATCATAGATTCCAACAATTTTATTTCATTTTTTTATACGGGCTTTTAACACTCAAATGGGCAGTTTACGACGATTTTCATCAATTGAAGAATTACACTTCAAGAAAAATAATCTATACTGACAGTAAATCTCCTAATCTGCAATGGATCGGTTTAATAATTTCTAAAATTTTTTATTTTTTATTCTGGTTAATACTCCCGATTATTTTTTTAAAAATCAAATGGTGGAGCATTGTGCTTGGATTCATCTTGATGCATTACACAGCAGGTCTTATTTTGAGTTTAGTATTCCAACTTGCCCACGTTATGGAGGATACTAAAATGTTTAAGGCTCATGAAACTGGTACAATGAAAAATACTTGGGCAATACACCAACTTATGACAACTGTAAATTTTTCAACAAATAATAGTTTAATCAACTGGTTTACCGGAGGTTTAAATCATCAAATTGAACACCATTTTTTCCCACATATAAGCCATATTCACTACACTGAAATTGGTATAATTGTAAAAAAAACTGTAGCAGAATTTAATCTCCCTTATAATGAACATAAAACAACTAGAAGTGCCCTATTTTCACACTTTAAATTTTTAAAAAAAATGGGAGCAAAAAAAAGTTTTTAAAATATGGATATACTATCAGAAAGAATTAATAGTTTACCAGTATCTGCAACCCTTGCAATGGCTTCTAAAGCAAGAGAATTGAAGAGTAAGGGAGTTGATGTTATCGGTCTTAGTCTTGGTGAACCAGATTTTAACACACCTGAATTTATAAAGCAAGCTGCAATAAATGCTGTTGAAGAAAATTGGAATTCATATTCTCCAGTTGACGGTTATGCTGATTTAAAAGAAGCGATATGTAAAAAATTTAAAAGGGATAATAACATCCAATATAAACCATCTCAAATAGTAGTTTCTACTGGTGCCAAACAATCAATTGCTAATGTCTGTATGGTACTTTTAAATCCTGGAGATGAGGTTTTATTACCAGCACCATATTGGGTCAGCTATTCTGCAATAGCTACACTTGCAGAAGCAAAATCGGTTATAATTCCCTCAACTATTGAAAATGATTTTAAAATTTCACCAGAACAATTGGAAGGATCTATTAATTCAAAGACTAAGCTTGTAATGTTTAACTCACCAAATAACCCAAGCGGAACAATTTATACTAAAAAAGAACTTGAAGCTATGGGTGAAATTTTAAAAAAATATCCAGATGTTTATATTCTTTCCGATGAAATTTACGAACATATAAATTACGGTACTCCTCATTTTAGTATTGCAGGAATACCCGACCTTTACGATAGAACAATTACTGTAAATGGAGTTGCAAAAGCTTTTGCAATGACTGGCTGGAGAATTGGATACATTGGGGCACCCGAATGGATCGCTAAAGCATGTAATAAAATGCAAGGTCAAATTACATCTGGAGCCAATTGTATTGCTCAGAGGGCTACCATTACTGCTCTCAACGAACCAATAACAAAAATTCAATACATGATAGATGAATTTGCAAAAAGAAGAGAAATTATTATCGAATTACTTAAAGATATTCCTGGAATAAAATTAAATAAACCTAGTGGAGCCTTTTATGTATTTCCAGATGTTTCTTCTTATTTTGGAAAAGTTCTAAATGGTAAAAAAATTAAAAATGCCACTGATTTTGCTCTATACCTTTTGGAAAAAGCACACGTTGCAACAGTAACTGGTGAAGCATTTGGAAATGGAAATTGTATTAGAATTTCATACGCTGCGTCTGAAGAAAAAATTCGCTTAGCTATTGAAAGAATTTCATCAGCATTGAAATAAAATTTAATTCTAGTTATACAGTTTTTAAAATTGAAAATGCAAAAAATAACTACTGATATAAATCTTGCAATAAATTCTTTAAAAATTGGAAAACTTGTTGCAATACCAACAGAAACTGTTTATGGATTAGCTGGAGACGCATTAAACGAAAAAGCAGTAGAGCAAATATTTATTCTAAAAAAAAGGCCTAAAAGCAACCCATTAATTTTGCATATTTCAAGCTATGAGAAGCTTCAAGAAATTGTAAAAAATATACCTTTTAAGGCGAAAAAACTAGCAAAAAAGTTTTGGCCAGGCCCACTAACTTTGGTACTTGAAAAGAAAAATAAAATCTCAAATACTGTTTCGGCTGGAAAATCAACTATTGCTGTAAGAGTCCCTAATCATCCTTTAACGCTGAAGTTATTAAATTCTATTGACTTCCCCGTTGCTGCTCCAAGTGCAAATCCCTCTGGATTCATAAGTCCAACATCTGCCTCACATGTTTCAAATTTTTTTAAAGATGGTCTTGATGTAATTCTAAATGGTGGATTATGTAGTAAAGGTTTAGAATCAACAATTATAGGTTTTGAAGATGATAATCCAATACTTTATCGCCATGGTGCAATTCCAATTAGTGATTTAGAAGATTGTATCGGAACAATAGGTAAAAAGATTAAAAATGATCTTAATCCCAGTTCACCAGGTATGTTTTCGCGACACTATTCCCCGAGGACTCCTATAATTCTAATCAACAATTTATCCAAGTACATTTATGAAAATAAACATAAAAAAATAGGTGTTTTAAGCTTTGAAAATAAGGAAGGCTTTACATTAGGTACTAAACATGAAATACTTTCTAAAAGCGGTGATATTAATGAGGCTGCTAAAAATTTTTATTCAGCCCTTCATTCACTCGATAGTAAGAACTTGGATATTATTATAACAACACTTTTACCAGAAAAAGGGTTAGGGAAAACGATTAATGATAGATTAAAAAGAGCTGTAGCTAATTAGTAAGCTCAAAATTATTTTCACTAATTACTTTGTAATAGTTTGCTAAGCTGAGATTATGCCATGGCATCACTACAAAAACTCCTACAATAAAAAACAGAATACCAAGAATATACCACGGTATAAAATATAGATGCAACTTGAATAGCTGCATTTTATGTCCATCCATAATTTTCCAACTTTTCTCTATAGCCTTGTGAAAGGAAATTTCAGGGTTTTCAGCAATTATATAGTAAGTCATAGATAATCCCAAACTCAAAATTATGCCTGGAAGAATAAAAAAAAATAATCCAATCAACGTAATTAAGTTAATTGATAAAAAAGCTAATAAAATATTTAATAATGGTTTAAAGCCGTCAAATATGTAATTAAAAGATGGATTAGATCCTTTAGAAATTTTTAAAAAGTATATACATAAACCCAACTGCAACGGACCTGCCAATAAAATTGATAGTAATTCACCAAAGGCATTTAACTCAGAAGGAACTGAAATAATTAATGCATAAAAAATACAAATGACTGAAGATAATAGCCAACTAGGCTTAAGTTGATTTCTTGAATTGTAGATTAATTCTGACAAATTCACAAATTATTATGTTTAATTTTTATTTAAAATTTTATCCTGTTTATTAATTGATTCCTGATGAATTGCTTTAAAAACTCTCAATATAAATTCTTCAGACAATTCACGCTCTTGTCCATCTAAAATCATTTTACCTAATATTTCATTCCACCTCTTATTTTGGAGAACAGCAACGTTATTATCTTTTTTCAATAATCCTATTTCCTTTGCAATTTTCATTCGTTTTCCTAATGCATCAAGAAGTGTTTGATCAGCAACATCAATTTGAGCTCTTAGAGAACCTAGCTTATTTTTGTATGCCTCTTCTTCAGTTGTTTTATTTCTCACTTTTAAATCTCGCATAATCTCAATTAAACGCGAAGGGGTAACCTGCTGTTTAGCATCGCTCCAAGCATTATCTGGATCCCAATGAGATTCTATCATCAATCCATCAAAGTTGAGATCTAAAGCTGTTTGTGAAATATCAAAAATCAAATCTCTGCGTCCTGAAATATGTGAAGGGTCGCATATCATTGGAAGGTCTGGAAAACGATTTTTTACCTCAATTGCTATTTGCCATTCAGGATTATTTCGGTATTTAGTTTTCTCATAAGTTGAGAATCCGCGGTGAATTAGACCTAACTTTCTAATCTTTGCGCTATAAAGACGTTCAACGCCTCCTAACCATAGCGCTAAGTCTGGGTTAACTGGGTTTTTTACCAAAATAATTTTCTCAGTTCCTTCCAAAGCGTCAGCTAATTCTTGCATAATGAAAGGACTAACTGTAGACCGGGCTCCAATCCATAAAATATCAATGTCATTTTCAATAGCTAATTTAACATGATCTTTATTTGCTACCTCTGTAGCAGTTAATAAACCTGTTTGCTCTTTTACTTTTTTTAGCCAGTTCAACCCTATTGCCCCTACGCCCTCAAACATACCAGGGCGTGTTCTTGGTTTCCAAATTCCCGCTCTGTATACGCTAACATCACTATCTTTCAACTGATTTGCGATCTTTAGCACTTGCTCTTCTGTTTCAGCGCTACATGGACCACCTATAACCAGGGGATGACTAAGTTCAAAATCATTTAACCACTTGCGCATGTTCTTTTTATTTTCCATTTTATTCTGTCTTTTTTATTTGATTTATTTTATTCCCTCTAAAATTCCTTTGATGGCATTTGTCTGCTCAATTTTCTCATATATTGACTTGTAATCATTAGCCTGTATTAATTTTTTAAATTCTTCCAAATTTGAAATATATTCTGTCAATACGTCTAAAATATTTTTTTTATTCTGAATAAAAATTGGTGCCCACATAGAGGGAGAGCTTTTTGCTAATCTCACAGTAGAGGCGAAACCACTTCCAGCCATATCAAAAATTGCTTTCTCATCTTTTTCTTTCTCCATTACAGTTTTACCAAGCATAAATGAAGAAATATGAGAAATATGTGAGACATATGCTATGTGTTGATCGTGTTCAATAGGATCCATCTCTTGAAGTTTCATTTCCATATTTTTAAACCATTGGACTGCCCATTCCAATAGATCAGGTCTTGTTTTATTTACTTCACACAAAATTTGAGCTTTCCCTTTGAATAGATTTTTGTTTGCAGCTGAAGGTCCAGAAAACTCTGTTCCTGCAATTGGGTGAGTTGCTAAAAATTGACTACGCTTAGAATGCAGTTTTACTTTTTCACATATCATTTCCTTAGTTGATCCAACATCAATTAAAAGGGCGTTATCATTTATTTGGTCTAAAAGTGTCAAAATTATTTCTAAAACTGCATTAACAGGTATCGCTAAAATAATTACATCCATATGAGAGTAATTTAAAGGTGTCAAGGATTGATTTATAATTCCTAATTCAAATGCTTGACTTAAGTGTTCAGGATTATTATCCATCCCAAATAAACTACAATCTCTTATACTTTTTTTTGCTGATAAAGCAAATGAGCCTCCAATTAATCCAAGACCAATTACACCTATTTTCATGATTTAAACCGATTTATAGCTTCAATTATAATTTCTTCTGAAACACAAAGTGAAAAACGAATATAGCCCTCACCTTGCATACCAAATACAGTTCCTGGTGTTATAAATATATTTTTTTCATAAAGTATTTTATCTACGAATTCTTCCGAACTAATATTACCTTCGGGAATTTTAGCCCACAAAAATAAACCAACACTTTTTGACTCGATTTTAGCCCCAATTTTATTAATTAGTGTTAAAATAAGCTCCTTTCTTTTATTATAGACTTCATTTAATTTTTCAAACCATTCAGGTTTCATTTTTAACGCAGCTATAGCACCTTTTTGAATACCAAAAAACATTCCTGAATCCATATTGCTTTTAACTTTGAGGACTTCACTTATAACTGATTTTTTTCCAGATAACATTCCTACTCTCCAACCAGCCATATTAAAAGACTTACTTAAAGAATTTAATTCAACTGCAACTGAATCAGCACCAGGTATGGATAATATACTTTTTGGTTTTTTAGTTAAAATAAAACTATATGGATTATCATTTACTAAAAGAATATTACGTTCATAAGCCCATTTAACCAAAAAACTAAAAGTAGATTCTAAAAATTCAGCTCCTGTTGGCATATGAGGGTAATTTAGCCACATGATTTTTACTTTTGAAGTATCTAAATTTTCTAATTCCTTAAAATCAGGTTGCCAATCATTAGAAAGTTTTAAGTCATATGTAATTGCTTTAGCTTGCATCAATCTTGTTACAGAAGCATAAGTCGGATAACCAGGGTTTGGAATCAAAACTTCATCCCCAGGATTAAGATAAGCCATAGATATATGCATTATTCCTTCCTTAGAACCCATGAGCGGTAGAACTTGCGAATCTGGATCCAAATCTACATCATAATGGGTCTTGTAAAATTCTGTTATAGATTTTCTAAGTTCTGGTATTCCCTTATAATTTTGGTACATGTGGGCCTTAGGCTCAAGTATTGATTTTTCAAGAGCTTTTACTATATCAGGGTGAGGATCCAAATCTGGACTGCCGATTCCCATATTAATTATTGGTTTTCCGACCTTTATCATTTCTCCTACCTCTCTCAGCTTTCTTGAGAAATAGTATTCTTTTATATTATTTAATCTTTTAGCCGTTTTCATTTTTGATGCTGGGTAAATTCCCCAAGAATTTTAAACTCTGATGCCATTATTGAAATTAATTTTTTTGCTTTTAAATAATGTCCAAGCTCATCAAAGGTAACATCTACAAAAAAAGCATATTTGCCAGGAGTCTCAATTACAGGTAAGGATTGAATTTTTGTTAAGTTGAGCTGACAATCACTCATAACATTCAATATTGCTGCTAAACTACCTCTTTGATGATCTAAAATAAATTTAAGGGCAGCTTTATTGATATTTTCTTTTGAAATTAAATTACCATCATTGTTAAGAATGACAAATCGAGTGACATTATTTTTAATTGTCTGTATAGAGGAAGCGAAAATTGACAAATTATACATTTCGGCAGCTTCCTTGCTCGCAATAGCGCCAATACCTTTCATGTTATTTTTAAATATTCTTTGTGCTTCTTCGGCGGTGTCTTCTGATTCAACAAGACGTATATGAGGATAATTATTAAAAAAACTTTTGCACTGCAATAATGCCATAGGGTGAGAGTAAACTTCTTTAATGTCATTAATTTGCTGTCCCTTTAACCCCATAAAATTATGGCTTATACTTAATCCGTATTCTCCAATAATTTTTACATTATTCTGATCAATTAGTGCATAATTTGGTATTATGGAACCTGCTATTGAATTTTCAATCGCCATTACAACATAATCAGCCTCTCCTTTGATGAGTTTAGTTACAGTTTTATCAAAAGTGTCACATAATATTAAAGAAAGGTTTTCCCCAAAATATCTTTCAGCAACAATATGATGAAAGGATCCCTTCTTACCTTGTATTGCAATGTTTTTCTTAGTTTTCATTATAAAAAAAAAGTCCTGAACAGATCAGGACTTTATATAAAATGTTTTCATAATACTAAACAGACCTGATCTCTTCAATACAGAAGTAATAGTAGTTATTGTAGTATGAATATAATTTCATCAATTAATAATTTCTCGACAAAATTACTATTGCTTTTTTCAAAAACAAACTTTTGAAGTTTTTTTTTAATATTACGTTATCTTAATTTATCGCATTGAACATAAAAAATAATAATCTTTATTATATCATAATTTTAAATCTGGCTATGTTGTTTATAAGTACCTCAGGCCCATTGGGAAGATATATTTCTCTCCCGCCTCCAATTACAATATGGTTTCGTTCATTGATTGCTATTTTATGTTTAATTATTTATGCCTTATTAAAAAAAACTTCATTTAAAATAAACTTAAATAATCATGGCTTAGCTTTATTACTTAGCGGACTATTTATGAGTATTCACTGGATTACTTATTTTTTTGCTTTGCAATGGAGCAATGTCACTGTAGGTATGTTATCTCTTTTTACTTACCCTATTATTACAGTTTTACTAGAACCATTATTTATATCTGTAAAATTAAAAGCAAGACATATTATTTTTGGAATTTTAATTTTAATTGGTGTATTCTTTTTGGTACCTAATTTTGATTTTAATAATAAAGCTACTCAAGGTTTATTAATGGGACTATTTTCTGCTCTCGCGTACTCTTTAAGAAACTTAATTTTAAAGAAACACAACTCTATGGCAGATGGATCAATACAAATGATTTATCAACTCTTTGTCGTTATAATAATTTTATTACCTGTATTTTTTATTTATTCTGACTATCAAATTCAACCTGATTTACCGTATTTACTTATGTTAGGGTTTATTACAACAGCATTAGGCCACACACTTTTTCTTTCAAGTTTCTCGCATTTCAGTATTAGTACTGCAAGTATTATAAGTAGTATCCAACCACTTTTTGGTATCATTATGAGTGTAATTTTATTAAACGAAATTCCAAATTTTAAAAATGTTGTAGGTGGAATTATAATTCTCAGCACAGTGGTAATTGAAAGCATAAAATCAAAAGAAAAAAATTCCTAATATAAAAATGTATATTTATTCTTGATGAGCCTTGAATTAAAGAAAGTTGCAAAAAGTTTTGGTGCTACAAAAGCCCTGAGTGGAATAAGTTTCACCCTAAAGGAAGGAGAAGTTGTAGGTCTTCTCGGTCCAAATGGAGCAGGTAAATCAACATTAATGAGAATACTTTCAGGATACTACACAAATTGGGATGGAGATGTAAATTTTTTCGAAAAAAGTTATAGAAATCATCTAAAAGGTATCAAAAATGAGGTTGGTTATTTGACTGAAAATAATCCACTATATCCTGATATGTATGTAATAGAATATTTAAAATATGTGGCTGAATTATTTGGACGTAAAAAAGCTCCAATTGATCAGTTAATAAATAAAATGGGGTTATTAAGACATTATGACAAAAAAATTAGATTTCTCTCCAAAGGTTATAAGCAAAGAGTAGGAATTGCAGCTGCACTAATTAACGATCCTAAATTAGTAATTCTTGATGAGCCTACCACAGGTTTAGATCCAAACCAACTTCTTGAAATCAGAAAACTAATTCGTGAATTGGGTGATAAAAAAATTGTTTTACTATCTACTCATATTTTACAGGAAGTAGATGCAATTTGTGATAGAGTATTAATAATTAATCAGGGTGAAATTGTTCTCGACGAAAAATTAAAAAATCTTAGAAAAAATAAAAAGAAAATCATCCAAGTTAGTTTTGATTACCGTGTTGAAACTGTTGCTTTACTTAAAATCGAGGATGTAAAACATGTCAGAAATATAGGGGGTTTTAGTTATGAAATAGAAACTAAAGGTAATAAAGATAAACGCTCAGCTATATTTGATTTCGCTAAAGAGAACGGTTTAAAAATATTAAGTTTAAACCAAAAAAATGAGAGTTTAGAAGAACTTTTTAATAGTTTGACTAAATAGAATCTTATTGTTAAGCCTAAATTATAGCGTTTTAAAATTCTATTATAAGATTTAAACCTCGGTACCGTTTAAGTATACTTTATGATTAATTTTAGCTGTGGATTCTAAAGTTTTAGAAACCGAACAATATTTTTCAAAAGAGAGTTTTGCAGCCCGCTTTGCTTTTTCAGGTGAAAAACTTCCTTCAAGGTAAATATTAATATCAATTTGATAAAATAACGCTGGAACTTGGTTTTCATGTCTGTGTCCTTTCACATCCATTTTTAACGATATTGGATTAATTTTTTGCTTATCAAGAATTGCAATAATGTCTATACTGCTACATCCAGCAATACCCATTAGAAGTAACTCCATCGGACTTATTCCTTGGATTTCCCCAAAAGATTTAGACTTGTTATCAAGTAATACAGATTTACCATCAGAATTTGATACTTGAAAAAGATAATCTTTATTTATTCGTTCTAATGAAACATTCATAATTATTTAGTTAATATTAAAATATTTTTGACAAAATTTTTTCCATACTCTGACTTTCAATCAAAAAGGCATCATGTCCATGAAGTGATTTTATCTCATGGTAATAAATATTTTTCTTTACTTTTTTGCAAGAGTTAAAGGTTTTCTGATCCTCAATGGGTGTAAAAAATAAATCACTATCTATAGCCACCATATGTATTTCTGATTTTATATTTTTTATAATATTTAAAGCAATTTCTCCCTCACGTTCAATATTAATTGAAGATAGCAAATGATTCATCATTATATAAGCCTTTAGTTGAAAACGTTTTTGCAATTTTTCTCCATGATAAATTAACCAACTTTCAATATTAAAAATACCTTGTTCTTTATTTAATGTCCTTCCAAATCTATTCTCAAATGATTGAGGGGTTCTATAAGTTAACATTGCGTGTATTCTAGCATCCTGAAGGGGCTGTTTAGAATTTTCTATAATTCGTCTTTGCAGAAACGTATTTGCAATTATCCAGTCATTTGATTTCCAATCTGCAGCAACAGGAACTAAAAATTTGGTAATATCTTTAGAGATTGCGGCCATCTCCCATGCAATACCTCCCCCGATAGATCCCCCAATAAGTGCATAAAGTTTTTTGATCTTTAAATTGCTTAAACCTAATAAAAAAAGTGAAGCAATATCACCCGTATGAAAATCCTCTGGTTTATTGAAGATTTGACCTTTAACACCATTACCGGGTATATTGAATCCTAATATAGTATATTTATCAGTATCAATAATTTTTCCCTTTCCAATAATCTCTGTCCACCAACCCCCGTCACCAGTGAGATTAGCATCTCCAGTAAGTGAATGATTCACTAAAACAATGGGTGCTTTACCTATTTGCCTTCCAAATTGCTGATAATACAAATTAATTTTAGGATAGATAGCACCCGAGTGTGTTTTAAAGTTTTTTATTGAAATCGTACTGATCTCTAACATAGATTTATATCTGACTAAATGCAGACTCTAAATCAGCAATCAAATCATTGACATCTTCCAAACCTACTGATAAACGGATCAAATCTGCAGTTACTCCAGTTGTTTTTTGTGCATCCTCGTCTAACTGTTGGTGAGTTGTGCTTGCTGGATGAATAACTAAAGATTTAGTATCTCCAATATTTGCTAAAATTGAAAATAGTTTTGTGTTGTCAGCAACTTTTTTACCTGCTTCAAATCCTTTTTTTAATCCAAATGTAACAATGCCACTTTGTCCTTTTGGGAGATATTTTTGGGCTAATTCATTATATTTTGATGTTTTTAAACCAGGATAATTTACCCATGCTACTTCATCTCTTGTGGAAAGCCAAGCAGCAATTTTTATTGCATTTTCAGAATGTTTTTGCATGCGTATATCTAAGGTTTCTATTCCTTGGATAGTTTGAAAGCTATTGAAAGGACTTGGAGCACTTCCTAAATCCCTTAGCCCTTCAACACGAACCTTTGCGATGAAGGCTATATTCCCAAGTGCCTCATGATAATTTAAGCCATGATAACTTGGGTTAGGTTCTGTAAACTCTGGGAAATTTCCATTGCCCCAATTAAATGTTCCAGCGTCAATAATAACACCACCCATACTTGTGCCATTTCCAGTGAGATACTTTGTTAAAGAATGTATAACAATATTTGCTCCATGTTCGATAGGATTTAATAGAGCTGGAGATGCGACTGTATTGTCAACAAGAAATGGTACTTTGGCTTTTTTTGCAGCTTCAGAAATCGCTTTTAAATCTAAAACATCTAGTTTGGGATTACCTAATGATTCAGCAAAAAAAGCGCGAGTATTAGATTTTACTGCTTTTGTGAATTCAGTTGGATCATCAGGGTCAACAAAAGTTGTTGTTATACCGAAACGTGGCAATGTGTTTGCAAGTAAATTATAAGTCCCTCCGTACAAACTATTAGATGCAACAATGTGATCACCTGTTCTAAGTATGACCATTAGGGAGGTTGCTATTGCTGATGTTCCTGATGCAGTTGCTACAGCTGCAACACCTCCTTCTAATGCGGCTAGCCGCTGTTCTAGTACATCATTTGTAGGATTGTTTAAACGTGTGTAAATATATCCAGGTTCTGCAAGGGAGAATAAACTCGCTGCATGATCGGAATCATTAAATACATAAGAGGTTGTTTGATAAATTGGGACTGCTTGAGTTCCCTGTGATTTAATTACATCATGCCCCGCATGAAGTGCTTGTGTTGATAATTGTGTACTCATAATTGAAATTCATTTTTAATTAATTTTAAATAATCTAGTTTTTCCCAAGTAAATAATTCCACCTCTTTAGTTATCTCACCATTGTAAGGAGATTTAAAGGTTTTTTTAACCTTCTGAGGCTGACGCCCCATATGTCCATAAGAAGAAGTTTCAAAATAAATTGGGTTTCTTAATTTGAGACGCTGCTCTATAGCGTAAGGTCTCAAATCAAAAAGTTTTGAAGACCTAACTGCGATTTCATCATCAGTTAGATTTAGTTTTGAGGTACCATAAGTGTTTATATTTACGGAGGTTGGATCAATTACTCCTATTGCATAGCTAATTTGTACTAATATTTCGTCAGCTATTCCAGCAGCCACCAAATTCTTTGCCATGTGCCTTGCAGCATAAGCGGCACTCCGATCAACCTTGCTTGGATCCTTGCCGCTGAATGCTCCTCCACCATGTGCTCCTTTACCACCATAGGTATCTACTATAATTTTTCTGCCCGTCAAACCAGTATCTCCATGGGGTCCACCAATTACGAACTTTCCAGTCGGATTTATATGATATTTTATATCATTCCCAAAGAGTTTTTTTGAATTATCGGGTAGCTTATTTATAACTCTAGGAATTAAAATTTTAATTAAGTCTGATTTTATTTTTTCTCGCATTCTGTTATCATCATAATCAAACTCATCGTGCTGAGTTGATATTACAATTGTGTCAACACGAAACGGATTATTATTTTCGTCGTATTCGATTGTCACTTGGGATTTAGAGTCTGGGCGCAGATATTTTATTAAATTATTTTCCTTTCTTAGTATGGAAAGCTCAATTAAAATTTGATGAGAAAGATGAAGTGCAAGTGGGATATATGTGTCTGTTTCATTTGTAGCATAGCCAAACATAATTCCTTGATCTCCTGCTCCTTGCTTCTCTTTGAGTTCAGATCCTACTCCCCTGTTAATGTCTTGTGATTGTTCATGAATTAATGAAATTACACCACAGGAATCCCCGCTAAATTGATATGAGCTTTTAGTATACCCAATAGAGTTTATAGTATTACGTGCAATATTTTGAACATCAAGATAGGTTTTACTTTTTACCTCACCTGCTAATATAACCTGACCAGTAGTAACAAGGGTTTCACATGCCACTCTACTTTCAGAATCAAAAGCTAAGAAGTTATCAAGTAAAGCATCACTGATTTGATCGGAGATTTTATCAGGGTGTCCTTCACTTACAGATTCTGAAGTATAAAAATGTGACATTACATTGCTTTTTGGAAGGAATTAACTAAAGAGTTTTGAAAAGCAATACTGCTTTAGCATTTTTTTTTCGAGGTTTGCAATCAGTCAAATCCTTCCTCGTTTGTAGGTCAAAATTACATATTTTTTTTGTTTAATAAACTTGTTTTGATTTTTTTTTAAAAAAAATTTCGTGAAGCAATCATAATTTTTAATGTAACACAATAATTATTGTTCAAAATAAACTACTTTGCAAATTAAAATAACAATTTGTCTAATATGCATATTGCAATTGCAGGGAACATTGGAGCCGGTAAAACTAGCCTTACAGAATTATTGGCTAAACATTATGGATGGGAAGCACATTTTGAGGATGTAATAGACAACCCTTATCTTAATGATTTTTACAATCACATGGAAAGGTGGTCGTTTAACCTTCAGATTTACTTTTTAAAAAGTCGTTTTGAGCAACTATTGAAAATCAAAAATAATGATGGTTCAATCGTTCAAGACAGAACTATCTATGAGGATGCACACATCTTTGCTCCAAATCTTAAATCAATGGGTCTTATGAATCTAAGAGACTTTAAAAACTATCAGGAACTTTTTGAACTAATGGAATCACAGATTCAAGGTCCCAACCTTTTAATTTACCTTAGAAGTAACATCCCAAACTTGGTTAACAAAATACATAAACGTGGAAGGTATTATGAGAATTCAATAAGCATAGAGTACCTAAGTAGACTAAATGAAAGGTATGAAGCGTGGACTTCTACTTATAATAAAGGAAAACTAATTACGATCGATGTTGATGAATTAGATTTCGTTGAAAACAAAAAAGATTTCGAAATTATAGTTGAAAAACTTGATGGTGAATTAAAAGAAATTGGCGCTGCCTAAATTTATGGTAGTTGTTTATAAATTTAAACTTAGTCACTTTTTGTAATTAAAACTGCTATTTTATCGCTACCAAGTGTTAAAAAACTATCATCAAAATAAATTTCTGATAAATTATTTTCTGAATTTGTTTCTAAATACTCAGTCATATTCTCTTGACTTACTGATATACTAGGGGCAATTACTAATGCAACTACAGACATCAATTTAAGTAAAATATTTAATGATGGACCAGAAGTATCTTTAAAGGGATCTCCAACTGTATCTCCGACTACTGCGGCTTTGTGGGCATCAGTTCCCTTTTTACCTTTTTCTTCTATCATTTTTTTTGCATTATCCCATGCGCCCCCTGCATTCGACTGAAAAATTGCCATTAAGACTCCACAAGTTGTAACACCTGCCAATAAACCCCCTAACATTTCAGCTCCACCAAAAAATCCAACTCCGACAGGGACAATGATAGCTAGAATTCCTGGAAGTACCATTTCTTTGATTGAAGCCGTTGTCGAAATTGCAACACACTTGTCATACTCAGCGATACCAACTGCAGCATTAAATATTTTTTGGTCAGCTTTTGAGGCCTTAGACATATCAGAATTATTTTTTTTCATTACTTCAAGAGCTGCCTTAAGCGCAGGAATATCTCTAAATTGCCTTCTTACTTCTTCTATCATTGCCATCGCAGCTCTACCAACTGCATTCATTGACAGTGCAGAAAAAACAAAAGGTAACATTCCGCCAACTAACAGTCCAGCCATTATTTTAGGCTGAGAGACATCGATTGAAGAAATTCCAGCAGTTTTCATATAAGCAGCAAATAAGGCTAAAGCCGTTAATGCAGCAGATGCTATTGCAAATCCCTTACCGATTGCAGCTGTTGTATTACCAACAGCATCAAGTTTATCAGTACGCTCTCTTACTTCAGGGTTGAGTTCTGCCATTTCAGCTATACCCCCTGCATTATCTGAGATGGGGCCATATGCATCGACTGCTAATTGTATCCCTGTATTTGCAAGCATACCAACTGCAGCAATAGCAATACCATATAGATCCGCAAAATAGTGTGATACTAGTATAGCTGAAGCTATTAATATAATTGGAATAGCAGTTGACATCATACCAACTCCTAGCCCAGATATTATATTTGTAGCTGCACCAGTCTCAGATTGCTTTACGATCGATTTGACTGGTTTTTTGCCTGTTCCGGTATAGTACTCTGTTACTTTACCAACAGCTAAACCCGCAAATAACCCAGCGATTGTAGCAAAGAAAACCCCATTTGCTCCATATGGGAGCCCATCAACTGATTCTGGAATAAATGCTTTTATTAAAAAATAGGAAGCAATTAGCATGAGTCCTGCTGAACCAAACTCACCAATATTTAATGCCTTATGAGGAGAACCACCTTCCTTTACTCTAACAAAAAATGTTCCAATAATAGACATGATAATTCCAACTGCAGCTAGTGCCATAGGTAGATAAACGGCCCCAAGCCCATTAAAATTTGGTGTTGTGATTAAGGCCCCCAAAACCATTGTTCCAATAATTGAACCTACATATGATTCAAAAAGGTCAGCTCCCATACCTGCTACATCGCCAACATTGTCTCCAACGTTATCAGCAATTGTTGCGGGGTTTAGAGGATGGTCTTCTGGTATTCCTGCTTCTACTTTTCCAACAAGATCTGCACCTACATCTGCAGCTTTAGTGTAGATTCCTCCTCCAACTCTTGCAAAAAGAGCTATCGAAGATGCTCCTAATGAAAATCCTGAAAGCACATTTAATATTTCTGTTATATTCCAGCCTTGAGAACTATAAAATGCAAAAAGCCCACTCAAGCCCAAAACGCCGAGCCCAACGACACCTAATCCCATAACTGCACCACCAGCAAATGCTACTTCTAAGGCTTTACCTAATGATTTTTGAGCTGCATTTGTTGTTCTTACATTTGCCTTAGTTGCAACTTTCATACCAATAAATCCTGCAAGTGCAGAACAAACTGCACCTACTATAAATGAAACGGCAACCATTCCGTTAGATCCAGTCTCTGATTGACCCTTGAAAAATAACAAAATAGCTACAGCTACAACAAAAACTGATAAAATTTTGTATTCTGCTTTTAGAAAGGACATTGCTCCTTCAGCGATATTTTGAGCAATACGAGCCATTTTTTCATTTCCTATATCTTGCTTTGTAACCCATCTATTTTTAATAAATACAAAAATAAGTGCTAGTATTCCGAAGGCAGGTAGAAATTGAATCATTAGTTCCATTTGAGTTGTTTTGAAAAGTGTGCGTAAAAATAGCAAAACATTCCAGAATATAAAATCTATTTCCGTATGCTAAGAATTAAAATTATTTACTGAAACTAAATATCCTATTTGGCAATGTACATTACTTTTTTAATTGCCTTAATAACATCTTTGAAATTTGGCAACCATTCTTTTAATAGAACAGGAGAATATGGAGCTGGAGTATCTGCAGTATTAATCTTTTCAATTGGTGCGTCTAAATAATCAAAAACATGATTTTGAACTTGATAAGTAATTTCGGTTGAAATATTCCCAAATGGCCATGATTCCTCTAAAATCACAAGTCTATTAGTTTTTTTGACAGAATCAAAAATAGTTTGGTAATCTAATGGTCGTATTGTTCTTAAATCGATAAGTTCAACTTCAATCCCTTCTTTTTCTAATTCTTCTGCAGCTTTGACACCTTCTTTTAAAATTTTGCCAAAAGAGACTAAAGTAACATCTTTTCCAGAACGTTTTACATCGGCAACGCCAATAGGTAAAGTATATTCGCCTTCTGGCACTTCACCCTTATCTCCATACATTTGCTCTGATTCCATAAAAATAACAGGATCGTCATCCCTTATAGCAGACTTCAAAAGTCCTTTAGCATCATAGGGATTTGACGGAACTATTACCTTCAAACCAGGGCAATTAGCGTACCAGCTTTCAAATGCTTGTGAATGGGTGGCGGCGAGCTGACCGGCAGACGCAGTAGGACCTCTAAAAACAATCGGACAACTAAATTGTCCTCCTGACATTTGTCTAATTTTAGCAGCATTATTGATAATTTGATCAATACCAACCAAAGCAAAATTAAAAGTCATATACTCAATGATTGGTCGATTACCAGTCATAGTTGATCCAACTCCGATTCCAGAAAATCCAGCTTCAGATATAGGTGTATCAATTACTCTTTTGTCACCAAACTCATCTAACATTCCTTTTGAAGCTTTATAAGCACCATTATATTCTGCGACCTCTTCACCCATAAGATAAATAGTCTTGTCTCTTCTCATTTCTTCGCTCATGGCTTGAGCTATTGCCTCCCTGAATTGAATCGTTTTCATTACTTAAATTACAATGCGTAACAAATTTAATCATTAATTATATATTAATTTAACTCAATAAACTATGAAATATTTCGTTTTGATATAATATTAGGTTGGCTATTATAATATTTAGTATTCAAATATAAACCAGGAAAATGGATTTAATTCAAATGACAGTTAGAGGAATTTCTTACAGCGAAACGCAAACTGGAGCCTATGCACTTATATTAAATGAAGAAAAGGGAGAAAGAAAACTGCCAATTATAATTGGAGGTTTTGAAGCTCAATCAATAGCTATTGCTCTCGAACAAGAAGTCAAGCCCTCTCGTCCACTAACTCACGACCTGTTTAAAAGTTTTGGTGAAAGATTTAATATCTATGTAAAACAAGTCATCATACATAAGTTAGTTGATGGTATATTTTTTTCAAGCCTTATTTGCGAACGTGATAAAATAGAGGAAATTATTGATGCTCGCACCTCTGATGCAATTGCGCTAGCTATTCGATATAATGCCCCAATTTATGCCTATGATTCTATACTTAAAAAAGCAGGTTTTACAGCAGCAATTTCTGAAAATTCAGAAAAATTATCTGAAGATAAATGGATTCAAAATTTTGTGAAGGAACAAAGCAACAGAAACGAGGATATTGGAGATCTAAAGAAACTTTCTGTAAGTAAATTGAAATCTCTTCTTACAAAACTTGTAAGTCAAGAAAACTATGAAAAGGCCGCTAAGGTAAGAGATGAGCTTTCAAAACGCAAAAGCTAATTTATTTGTTAATTTATTTTAATAAACTTTTAAAGTTTAAACTTTTTTATAAATCAAATAATATACATTTGATTTAAATTTTTATACATGGAACAATATCTAAATTTACTTAGACATGTACAATCTAAGGGTGTTAAAAAGGCTGATCGAACTGGAACAGGAACAAAAAGTATATTTGGATATCAAATGCGTTTTGATCTTTCAAAAGGATTCCCTTTAGTTACGACAAAAAAAATTCATGTGAAATCTGTAATTCATGAACTTCTTTGGTTTCTAAAAGGCTCAACAAATATATCCTATCTTCAAGATAATGGTGTAAGAATCTGGAACGAGTGGGCAAACGAAAACGGGGATTTAGGTCCAATTTACGGTCATCAATGGCGAAATTGGAATAGCGACGGTATCGATCAAATTAATGAAGTTATTAAAACCCTAAAAATAAATCCAGACTCACGAAGAATGCTTGTTTCAGCATGGAACCCTAGTGTTTTACCAAATCCTAATTTATCTTTTGACGAAAATATTTCAAATCAAAAAGCAGCACTCCCTCCTTGTCATGCTTTTTTCCAATTTTATGTTTCCAACGACAAGCTTTCTTGCCAATTATACCAAAGAAGTGCAGATGTTTTCTTAGGAGTACCTTTTAACATCGCCTCATACGCATTATTAACAATGATGGTAGCTCAAGTTTGTAATTATAGGCCTGGAGATTTTGTGCACACCTTCGGAGATGTTCATATATATTCTAATCATGAAGAACAAGTAAAAGAACAGTTATCTCGTTCTCCAAAGCCACTTCCTATTATGAGATTGAATAAAAATGTAACCTCCATTTTTGAATTTACTTACAGTGATTTTGAAATTATTAACTATGATCCTCATCCCTTAATTCCTGGTGCTGTATCAATTTAATTATTTTCCTTAAGCACATTTTTTAAGTAAAATAAATCCTCTTCAGTATTGTAATAATGAAATGATATTCTTATTCCTTTTCCTCTCAATACACAATGGATTTTAGACTTAGTTAGATTTTTAAATAAATCCTTATTTCCTTCTAAAATAAATATGCCACTATGTTGTTTTCTTTTTGAAACCCAAGAGCCAATTTGATTTATTTCGGAAAGTGAATTTTTAACTTTTTCAGTTAGTAGTGCTTTTTGATTCATTAAATTTTCAAAGTCTTGCGTTTCTAGTGATTTTATTGCAAAGTTTAAACTTGCAGTTGCTAAAATATTAAAATGTCCTTTAAAAATAATATCACGTATAACAGAGGATTCTTTATTAATTAAGTCAAGGTACTTTTTGGATATCATCAATACTCCGTTTCCAAAACCTGCTAACAACCATTTATATCCACTTGCTGCTAAAACATCAAAAGGAGATAAGTCAAAACTAAATTTATGGGCTCCTATAAATTGAGTCCCGTCACCTATTAAAATTAAATTTGGGTATTTTAATTTAAGGCTCTTTAAAAAATTTATATCAATTAGAAGGCCAGTTGAATATTGTACAATACTTAACGCTAAAATGTCGATCTGATTTTTCGAAATATAATCATCAATTTGATCTTCTAGTCCCAAATCTAACATAGGAACTTTATGAATTAAAAAGTCCTCCTCTTCAAATGCTGAAATTAAGGAAGGGTAATCATTTTCAATTAAAAGGACATTTAATTTTTTTGGAATAAAACGGATCGCATGTCTGATCCCTGCGGAGAAATTATTAACTACAAAAGCATTATTTAAATTAACCCCAAAAAAACGAGAAATTGTAGTATGTGCTTCTTCTAAGATTTTGTATGAATTTTTTTTATAGTCCTCACCTTTCTGTAAATAATCTTTTTCGTTGTTGGCTCTAAATTCTACTAATTCTTTAGACATTAATCCTACATAGGCTGTGTTTAAGTAAACACCTTTTGATAATAGCGGAAAAATTTTAGAATACATTTTAGAAGTAGAAAAGTGTATTTTTGCTATCAAAATTAATCTTTTAATAACAATGATTAAAACAAATTATTCAAAAGAAATTATTTTAATCGCTGCAGTTTCAGAAAACAACGTTTTGGGTAGAGATAACAAACTCATTTGGCACATCTCAGAAGACCTAAAGCGATTTAAAAAGTTAACTAATGGACATGCCATAATTATGGGTAGAAAGACATTCGAGTCGATGCCAGCTGCTTTACCTGGAAGAAAAAATATAATTTTAACTCGAAATAAAAAATATGATGCTAAAGACGCATTTATTGCCCATTCTATTCATGAGGCACTTAAGCTTTCTGGGGATGATCCATTACCATACGTAATTGGTGGTGGAGAAATTTATTCTTTATTTCTTCCAATTGCAGATAAAATTGAACTAACTCGCGTACACAAGACTTTCGAGGGTGATGCTTTTTTTCCCAAAATTGATATGTCAAAATGGATTCTGCATTCATCTGAAAAGAATAATTCAAGTGTCAATCAACCTTATAACTATTCATTTTTAACATATACTAAAATTAAATGAAAGCTTTTATTTTTCCTGGTCAAGGATCACAGTTTCTAGGTATGGGAAAGGAACTTTATGAAAATTCTAAAAAAGGCAAAAAACACTTCGAACAAGCTAATGAAATCCTTGGGTTTAACATTCAAGAAATTATGTTTGGAGAAGATGCTGAAAAATTAAAAGCAACAAAAGTAACTCAACCTAGTATTTTTATTCACTCCTTTATTCTAAGTGAAGTAATGGATGAACTTTTTATTCCTGAAATGGTTGCTGGTCACTCTTTGGGAGAGTTTTCAGCTTTAGTTGCCGCTGGAGTTTTGTCATATGAGGATGGTTTAAACCTAGTGAAAGAAAGAGCTTTGGCCATGCAAGAGGCTTGTGACCAAACTGATGGGACAATGGCGGCCATCTTGGGTTTAGAAAATAAAATAGTAGAATCTATCTGTAATGATATAAAGGGTGTAGTGGGTCCTGCAAATTATAATTGTCCCGGACAACTAGTAATTTCAGGTGCCAGAGATCAAATAAAAGAAGCATGTGATAAATTAACAAATGCTGGTGCAAGAAGAGCAATTTTATTACCGGTGGGAGGAGCTTTTCATTCTTCATTAATGGATCCTGCCAAATCTCGATTATCGAAAGCAATAAAAAATATAACTTTTTTAAAACCTATCTGCCCTGTATATCAAAATGTCTGTGCAAAAGGAGTTATAGATCCAGAAGAGTTAAAAGAAAATTTAATAGCTCAATTAACAGCTCCTGTTAGGTGGACTCAAACTATACAGAAAATGATAAAAGACGGTGCTTCAACTTTTACTGAAGTTGGACCTGGAAATGTACTTCAGGGTTTAGTTAGAAAAATTGATAGATCTGTTAAAACTTATTCCGGAAATCCTACATTTTAATTTTTTTACTTTCAAAAATACTTTTGAAATTTATACATCAAACTAAACCTTTGAATCTTTTTGGAATTTTTATTAGACTTGGCATTTTTAAACTTGAAGGTTTATTCCAAGCAATTAATTTCCTGTTTTTTTTAAAATATTCTCTTGCTTTTTGAAATAATTGTTCTGCTTCAACTGGAATTTGATTTTTAATTTTCTCATACAACTTATATCTTCTTTTAAAATGGTTGTTCCAACCTAAAGAAATTAGTTCATTATTCTTGAACTTATTTTGCAATATTTGAATGTCGGCTAGACCAAAATGGAATAAAAATAAGTTTGGATCAATAGTAAAATCTTTGCCCTTTACCCTATGAAAACCTGATCCCCAATTTAAAGGTTTTAAACTTATTATTGGCTTAGTATAACGATCAGAAACAAAAGCATATTTACGCTGTGACAAAAAAGGCTTTTTTTTATCAATTGATTTTTCAAAAGTTGGATGCTGAGCAACGTCTATTCCTAATGCAGAAAGAGAGGATGAAATAAAATTTTTGCTTAAATATTCTTTTAATTTAAGACCTGTATTAGGATCCAATACTAAAAATTCGTCTATATCAGTAGCTAATACAACATCATATCTCTTATGTAATTCTTTAGCAAAATCTGAAATTCTCTTTGCCCTATAGCGGTCAGCTTTCAGCCTGTTCAACTTTATGTGACTAATTTGAAAACAATTAATTTTATCAGCTCTTAAAGGCAGCTTTTGATCAATACCATCAATAAAAAGATATAAATTTTTATAGCCCAATATCTTGCCGTAGTAAGAAATCCATCTCTCTAAAAAAAAAGAATCATTTCGACACATTGAAACAGCTGCTATTTTTTTTTTCATAAAATTTGAAGATTGACTTCCAGGATTTCATTCATTTTTTTTTGGACAAGATGTTGAATTGACTTTGATGCCAAATCCAAACTTTGAATACAAAGAAATAATATTTCTTTATCCTTTTGGTAATTCAAAAACTTTTTCAAAATATAGTTATCATTCCGTTTGTAAGGTTTTAAATATAAACCATTAGAAGTGACCACATTTAAATTTCCTTTATTATACTCAATATGATTTGCAAGTGAAACTGTATTAAACTGATTATAACTCCTAAAACGATAAACAATATTTTGTTTTAGAATTTCCGGATTATCAGTAAAAAATTCTTCTAATTTTTTTTTATTCAATGCTAAGGGAATATGCCCTGACATAAGAAATCTAAAATTAAAACCCAGCAATTTAGCGGCATTCCATTGATTAATTTGAAATGAAGGGGTTTTTTCTTTTTCTACACCCATAAAAAGTTTTTCAAAAAAATATTTTGATTTATCCCATAAAATTCTCTCATAAGGAGGTAGCCTCCATTTTCCTCTTAAAACAGGTTTATTATTTTTAAAAAATGTAGATGGGTTTGTTGGACGAACTATAAAAACATCATCATTAAAATAAATAAACTGATCTGACAGGCCTTTAATTTTCCATAACATATTTGAGATACAAATACTATTAAATGTCGGTAAATAGGATTCGAAACCTTCAAAAATTTCGACATGATCTACGAGATAAATGTCATTAATCCGTTTTGGAAAATATTTTTTAACTATTGGATAAATATTAGGGTCTTGCCGATCAGTGACTATAAATATTTTTCTTAGATATGGTGCGAACTTTAATATAGATATTAAACAATACTTTATTTCATATAATGAATTAAAACGTGTTTTTTTAGCTCCGGCTAAGTTTTTATCAGGTTCAAATTTCAAATATTTTTGTTGCCTTTTGATTAAATTTGGGTCAGATCCATCTACCCAGGCAATAACTGCATCAATTTCAGGAGACTTTTTATTTTCCATTTATAACCAAATATAAGAATTAGAATAATCGCTTATAAAAGCAAAAAAAATGACAGGAATTAAATGAGTTAAACAAGGAATTGTATCTTTAAAAACAAATTTGAATAAATGCGAAGTCTTTTCATTTTACTTCTATTTACATCTCTTAGCAACTTATATTGTCAAGAAAAATTGCCAAACATCATAATAATGATTGGAGACGGTATGGGATTAACGCAAATTAGTTCAGGCATGTATGCAAATAACAATAGTACCGCTTTAGAAGGATTTGAATATGTGGGCCTTTCAAAAACACATGCATTAGGAAAACTAGTAACAGATTCAGCAGCAAGTGGAACGGCAATGGCCTGTGGAGTTAAAACTTATAATGGTGTTATTGGGATTGATGGAAAAAATAAAAGTCAACCCAGTATACTTGAAATATGTCAGGAGAAAGGCTATAAAACCGGACTTGTAGCAACTTCCAGTATTGTGCATGCGACTCCTGCATCATTTTATGCCAAGGTTGTATCAAGAAGATTATATGAAAAAATTGCTTTTCAACTTAGTCAGCATAATGTTGATCTTTTTGTCGGTGGAGGAAAAGATTATTTTACAAAAAGGGAGGACAATAGAAACTTAATTAATGAAATGAGTGAATATGAGTTTGTCAGCAGAATTAATGATTTTAAAAGTTCTCAATCTAACAAAATAGCGTATTTAACCTACAATGGTGAACCTCCTAGTAAAATAGAAGGTAGAAATCCAGACCTGGATGATTTAGTTTCAATTAGTTTAGAGAAATTAAGTACAAAGAAAAGTTCGTTTTTTATGCTTGTTGAGGGCTCACAAATCGATTGGGGTGGTCATGCAAATGACATAGATTATGTTCTTTCTGAATTCAAAGAATTCGATAAAACTATCCAAAGTGTTTTAGATTTTGCGAAAAATGACGGTAATACACTAGTCATTGTAACTGCTGACCACGAAACAGGTGGACTAGCTCTGACTGGTGGAAGTTTAAGTCAATCAAAGGTAAAAGGAAAATTTAATACAGGCGGGCACAGTGCTACAATGGTGCCTGTCTTTAGCTATGGGCCAAATTCAGAGCTATTTTCAGGAATCTATGAAAATACAGCTATTTTTCACAAAATGCTTGAGGCAATTCAGCAATAAAAATTACTTTGTCCTCGCTTGTGATACAATTCTCTTATCAAATTTTGAATCATCTTCTAATATTTCATAAAAGTCGTTCATGAATTCAAACATATTTTCGAATTCTTTTGGATTAGAAAACTCTGATTTAAAGCTTGAAACCATATCTAAAAGTTCAGTCTTTCTTGAGATAAATTCTGACCTAACTTGATCAAAATATTTTTGTTCTCTTTTGAAACCACGATAAACTCTTTCTTGAACAGATTTTATTCCCAAAGATTGGTTTACAGTTGCATAACTAGGGTTTACCCAACCCGTCATATCAAAATCATAAGGCAGGGGGATAATTTGTTTATCTACGTAAAGTAACTTTCCATTATGCTGGTATGCTACTGAAAAGTCCGTATTACCAAGAAGAAATTGAAAAAATGCGTTATGTACCGAAGTTAAATGCTGCATTCCCATTGGATGAACAAATCGTTCAAATACTTTCCCCTCATGACGTTTAGCAACACGTTTGTCGTCCTCAATTAAGAATCCCTTCAATTTGAAATTTTTTGTTTTTTTACCCCTAATTTCATTGAAATCAATGTTTACTCTCTTTGTTTTAAAATGATAGGGAGAAACCATTTCATAAATTTTGTAAGCTATAAACTCTTGTAAGATATTATCATTGTTTTCTGATTCTAACTTACATGGTAAAACCAGTTTCATTGTTTTATTGCCTTCAAAAATTGTTCCTGCAGTTTGGTCTTTTTTGATTTTCATTTTTATGGGCGGAAAATAGCAAGTATTACGTCTAAAATTTCCTCTCGCTCTTAACCTAACTTCGATAGTTGACCATTTGTCACCATGAAAAAACTCCATAGGAACTTTTATATATGTTGAATCATCAGTTTTTTGGTTCATTTCTTTGTTCGAATAGCTTAATTTGATCTCTAGAGGAGATTGATCAGAATAGAGTAGATCAGATTTTAAAGGTTTTTGTGCTGAAATTATCGTAGACAGCAAAATAATGAACAGGGATATTACTTGTTTCTTCATGATTTTAATAATAAATTTACTCAAATATAACAATTGTTTTTATGTCTCGTTACCTCATAATAATCAATTTTAGGACACTGATTACTTTGGCCTTATCACTTCTTGTACCATATATAGCCTACAATTTTAAAGTTGTTTATAATATTGACTTAACTCTTATGAGTATTGCTATCATTTTTCCTTTAGTATTTACAATAAGAGGAGCTTTTAGAAGAAGAGAAAAGGCATTAGAACATTTAAGCAGGTTTAGAGCTGGACTTAAAACAGTTGAGCACTTTTTCCAACATTCAAAACTTACCGATGAACTTAAATCAGATAGTCAAAAGCTGCTGGAACAAATCAATGTAGCATTATTTTCGCACCTTAACACAAAAAGTGAAAATACCTCAGACTATGATGTCAAACTCAAAGCTATTTCAGAGTTTATAAAAGTCAACGGGGAATTAATTGGTAGAGGAACAAAAGAAAAAATATTTCGTTTTTTAAGAGATGTGATTGACAGCGCGGATAATCTTATCGCCATCCACTCCCACAGAACACCTGTGAGTCTTAAGGCTTACTGTTTAATATTTATTTATATTTTTCCGGCAGTATATACTCCCACCATAATTAATAAAATAGGCTTTGAAAACCCTAGCTGGCTTACTTATTTTATAGTCGTATTGAGTGAGTTCATTTTAATTTCACTATATAATATTCAAGATCAAATGGAGTATCCTTTTGATGATGAGGGACTGGACGATATTAAATTCAAGCTTTTTAAAATAGGTCGTAAATAATTCTATATTCTACCTAATCTACAAACTTGGTATTGATAGATTATAAATGTTTTAATCCGAAAAATCTAGTCTTAATTTAATGAAAGTAAAAATTATTCTGATTTCATTTTTTTTCCTTTTTAGCTGTTCTAAACCGAAAAGCGAGAGACAATTAAATACAATAATTGATTCTTATGAGAACTATAATGCTAAAGGAGATGATTCACCTCTTGGGCAATATACCGAGTCACGTTTTGAGGATTATGCGCACTTTTGCGATTCACTCAAAACACAACTAGAATCAGTTAATATTGAAAAATTATCTGAGGATTCTCAAATTTCGTATAACCTTTTAAATTTTGTCTTGAATGAAACAATAGTTAAATATAAATTCAAAACACATTGGAATCCGATTCTATCTGATGGAGGTTTTCATCTCAGTTTGACTTTTCGCGTTAGGCCTCTAACAGATAAGAAAAGTGCCATTAAATATCTAAAACTTTTAAAAGCAATTCCTGATTACATCAATCAGCAAAAAGTTTTAATTAAAAAAGGTTTAAATGCAGGAATGGGTCAGCCTTTAGTTATTTTTAAAGGATATGAATCCTCTTATAACCTACACATTACAGATAGTGCAGAAGAAAACTTTTACTACTCCCCTTTTTTAAAACTTCCGTCGCAGTTGTCAAAAAAAGATAAAGATTCCCTTCAACTGGCTGCAAGAGATGTTGTAAGTAATGAAGTCATTCCTGCTTTTAAATCCGTAAAAGAGTTTTTTGAAACTACCTATTATCCAAATACAAGAAAATCAATAGGTGTCTCTCAGACTCCAAATGGAAGTGATTATTATCAAAGTCGTATCGATTTTTATACTACTCAAACAAATGAATCTGCGGAAAGTATTCATGAAAAAGGATTACAAGAAGTTTCCAGAATAAAAAAAGAAATGAAATTGATAGTTAAAGGGTTAGGTTATAAAGGAAGTTTAAAATCATTTATCAAATTCCTAAGAACTGATCCCCAGTTTTATCCTAAAACAGCTGATGAACTTTTGAAACATGCTAGGAATATTGCAAAAAAATTAGATGAACAATTACCTCGTTTTTTTAAAACTTTACCTAGAAAACCCTATGGAGTAGCTCCAGTACCGGATGCAATTGCTCCAAAGTATACAGCTGGAAGATACATAGGGACTTCTGCTGAAAGTACAGATCCAGGTTACTATTGGGTAAATACTTACAACCTTCCAAGTAGACCTTTATATTTAATCCCTTCGCTCACAGCTCATGAGGCAGTTCCAGGACATCACCTTCAGGGAAGTCTAAATAATGAACTACCTGAAACTATTCCCAAATTCAGACGAAATCTTTATCTATCAGCGTATGGTGAGGGCTGGGGTCTGTACACAGAATTTTTAGCAGAAGAAATGGGAATATACACTACTGCATATGAAAAATTTGGAAAGTTTACCTACGAAATGTGGCGTGCTTGCAGATTAGTCGTCGATACAGGAATTCATGCTTTTGGATGGACAAGAGATGAGGCCGTATCATTTATGGAAGAAAACACATCGCTATCCATTCATGAAATAAATACTGAAATTGATAGATATATATCTTGGCCTGGTCAAGCCTTAGCCTATAAAACAGGTGAAATGAAAATTAGAGAATTAAGAAGTAAGGCTGAGAGAGAGTTAGGTGATCTTTTTGATATTCGCCAATTCCATGAAGTAATTTTAGAAATAGGAACTGTAACCCTACCTATATTGGAGGAAAGGGTTAATAAGTATATAATTTCAAGTAAATAATTTTTTAATAACAAATAGGCTGGCTAACTTGGGGACGCTAGTTATTTTTATTTTTTGACCGATTCAAATGACTAATGTCTTAACTAATAGCTATTAAAATATTTTAACTCATTATATTTTGACTACAGGATTATCATTTTTAGCCTACACACTTTTCGTAGCAGTTTATTCATGGTACCGCCTTAGAAAGGAAAATTTAAATTCTCAAGACGGATATTTTTTAGGAGGTAGAAGCTTAACTGGAGTTGTAATTGCAGGATCAATGCTGCTTACAAATATTTCTACCGAACATCTAATTGGGATGAATGGCTCCTCTTACAAAAACGGTTTTATAATCATTGCCTGGGAGGTAACTTCAGCACTTGCCCTTGTAGCTGCTGCTGTTTATTTTGTTCCAAAATATTTAAAAATGGGACTTACCACAATTCCAGAATATCTTGAAAAAAGATTTGATAAACAAACGCGTGCCCTTGTAGCCTTTTTTTTGATGATCTCATTCGTAGTGACTATTCTTCCCATTGTACTTTATACTGGTGCAATAAACCTAGAAAGTATTTTTGATATTTCTAAGACCTTTCAAATTTCAAAGCAACAGGGTATTACCCTTACAGTTATAGTTATTGGACTAATTGGTTCTCTCTATGCTATTATGGGAGGACTTAAGGCTGTCGCTGTATCGGATACATTAAATGGATATGGTCTTTTGATAGGAGGGCTTGCTATTCCTTGTATAGCCTTATATAATATTGGAAATGGAAATTTATTTAATGGCCTAAAGTCAGTATATGAATTTGCCCCTGAAAAGTTTAACGTGGTAGGAAGTGCAGATTCCGTTTTACCATTTGAAGTCCTTTTTACTGGACTTATTATAAACCAGCTTTATTTCTGGAGTATGAACCAAACGATAATACAAAGAGCATTAGGTGCTAAAAACTTAATTGAAGCCCAAAAAGGACTACTTTTTACAGGGGTTTTAAAAATTTTAGTTCCATTGATTATTATCCTTCCAGGGGTAATTGGATATTATTATTATGGAAATTCTTTATATGATGAGCAAGATATGATCTATCCTGAACTGGTAAAAAAAATCTTCCCAGTAAGTCTTATAGGTATCTTTGCGGCAATTATAATGGGAGCAGTTTTAAGTACATTTAATAGTGTGCTTAACAGTGCTGCAACTATTTTTAGTATTGACCTTTACAAGGGTTATATAAATCGTAAAAGTTCTGACTCAAAACTAGTTCGAGTAGGTAAAATTACTTCAACTATTCTGGCATTATTTGCAATTCTTGTTGCACCACTAGTAGCTAATGCTCCTGATGGTTTATATCAGCTTTTACAACAATTAAACGGAATTTTCTTTATCCCTATAGCTTCAATAATGATTGCCGGTTTTTTTACAAAAAATATTTCAGCTATAGCTGCTAAATTATCTTTGATCGTTGGTCTTTCTTTTTATTTAATCTGCACCTTTATTGTCCCTGTTGATTTGCATTTTGTTCATATTTGGGGTATTGAATTTATCCTTAATATGATAGTAATGTTTACCGTCTCTTACTTCTATCCAAGTAATAAAGTCGTAGAGGAAAAAGATACTTATATCTTGGATTTGAGCACTTGGAAATATACCAAGCACTTATCGGCGATTCTTTGTCTTGTAACTATACTTATCTATATAGGTCTTGGAACCTACTCGTAAAGGCTTTCCTTTTTAAAAATTTGCATTTGATCTATTTGAAGATCGTCAAGTCCTTTTTGATCAAATGGATTTTCTATATAATCCTGTATATTATACAGAGCCATAAGAATAAAACTTATTGTGATTGAAAAAAGGATTGAAACTGGAAGGTCAATGCCAAGTGACATTTCAAATTGGCCTTCTGTAATTAATTTTGTGTTGAACAAAAATGGTGAAAGGTAAATAAAGATAAGGCAGTACCTTCTTAGTGAAACAGGTGTGCTGTGGAGTTTAAGCCCATTTAATTTTTCCATACAAAGAAAAATTTCATTTTTAGTCGCAATTAAACTATCCTTCTCCCTTTCATTGTAAAGATCTTTGTAGGATATTATTTCCTTAAAAATATTTTTTCTTTTCTGTCTAATTCTCTGGAAATTATCAATGTCTTTATCATTTTTTAAATGATCTATAAAATCCTTTTGGATGTCAATTAGGCCACTAAAAATTTTATCGTAATCTTTTTTATGAATGCCATTAACAGCATATAAAATGTTTGAAGTATCAATTATTTTGTTACGAAATTCTGAGAATATCATTATGGCTTCTTGGCGCCTTTGATAAGCACTAGTAATTGAAAATACTAAGGGGAATACGATAGCTATACTGAAAATGAAAAAGTCCACTTCGATGTATATTTCGTATTGCTTATATAGTATGAAAACTAAGATTGTTTCTACGATTACAATTAGAATTCTATAGTTTAAGGTTGATAATATTGCTTTATTCATTTTATAA
>CACMHY010000004.1 GCA_902613595.1 uncultured Bacteroidota bacterium | reverse complement strand
TTAAGTTCAGGGAGTTATTTGTATATTGCCCCTTACAATAATAAATAAATTATGAAAAACAAATATCTAATCAAAAGAGGAATTGAAGGGGCGTCGCAAATACCAAGTGAAAAACTTGATGAAATCGGACAAGGATCTGAATCGGTATTAATTGCTATGAGAAATGAAGGAAAACAAATTGAACAAGAACATAGTTATATCGCTGGGAATAATGTTTTTTGTGTTTATAATGCAGAATCTGAGGATTTGATAAAAGAACATTCTGAACGCGCTGGAGTTCCTGCCAATGAAATTACCTTAATATCAAGTATACTAGAGCATAATACTAATAATGATTAAATCATAGGTATATCGTCTTCATCAGGTTTAGGGACTAATTTGTATATTATTGCTCATTAACTATAAATCAATTAAAATGAAAAAAATAAGTTTTTTTTTAATCCTTTTAACTACCTACTCACTTTTTGCTCAAGAGACTAAAGGTAAGGTAAGGACACAGGATAAATATTCTAAAGCCATTCTTGAAATCAATAGAGGTTACCTTATTAATGATTTCAAAGCATTTGATAAATATTTAGCAGAAAATGGGAACTACAATGTTAATGGTAAGAAATTCAAAAAAAATGAAGTTAGAGAGGGATTTTCATCGGATCACAATTTTTTTAAAAACATAAAGATGCCTCAATCTTTTGTAGAAACAACTTTCTATGATGAAAACAATAACAATCAAGTGTGGAGCCATCACTGGGGTTTAGTGGAATCTACGTCAAAAAGAACAAATGAAAATGCAGCTGTCCCAGTTAATGTCTCATTCAAGTGGGTTGATGGAAAAATAGTCAGTGCCAGTTGGATTTTTGATCCATCTATCAAAATTCAAGAAATAATGGCTTCTCAAAAATAATTGTAATGGCTAACTAGACCGCCGACCTTTAATTGTAGGGATACCTTAAAGCTCTATAGTTATTATAAATTTGGATTGTGCAATTTATTAGTTTTAGAGATTTCAAAAATGAAGAATTTTGGAATGTTTTAACACATTTTTCAGGGCTTATTTTATCTCTCATTGGTATACCTATTTTATTTTATTTTGACAATGAAATAACACCCTTTAGTTCGATCTCAATAATATTATTCTCTATTGGTTTATTGCTTGTATACTCTTCATCATCTATTTATCATTTTACTCTAACCCCTGAGCTTAAAAGAAAATTTCAAGTATTTGACCATATAAGTATATATTTTCTCATTTTGGGTTCATACGCGCCTGTATGCCTTATAACTCTTTATAACTACTCAGGCACGATTATTTTTATAGCTATATTAACTTTAACATTAGTAGGGATCTTAAAAAAACTTTTCTTCACAGGGAAATATCAATTTATATCTCTCATATTATATTTAGCTATGGGATGGCTAATAATTTTTGACATAAATTCTCTTTTTAAATTAATTGATTTTAATGCTAAATTATTACTGATTCTCGGTGGTATTTCTTACACCTGTGGTGTAATATTTTATGTTTTGGATAAGATTAAATATTTCCATTCAATATGGCATCTATTTGTGTTAACAGGTTCGGGATTTCACTACTTTATGATATTGTTTTACGTAATCTAAATCAGGGACAAATATTCTTTGTTAACTAAAGGATGTAAGTTGTATATTTAATTAAATTATAAATCAATTAAAATGAATGTGTCAAAAAATATAAATAAAGTTAGAGCTCACGACGCCATTTGTGGAATACTATATCTAGTAAGTGCCGGATTAACTTTTCAGTTTGAAAATTTAGATTTTCTATACATAGCGATTGGAGTTGGTATTTTACAATTGATAAGCCCTTTTACAAAGTTTTGCCCAGTATATTTCATTCTTAATAAAGTAATGTCAGATACAGAACCTATGCAAAATGGGAGGTAATTATTTATAACTACAATAACTTTTTTTTATACAATTTGATGACTTTTTATATTCTTGACATACTCACTTATTAGGGTCAAGGGAATAAACGAGAAATAGTCATATTGAATTGTTTTTTATTTTTATGGCTTATTAACTATAAATTAATTGTAATGAAAAATTTATTAATTCTATTTTTTTTCATAATTACTTCACCTTATTTATTTTCTCAAAATCAAGAAAGGTTAAGTGTTCATTATATGAATATACCAGATGAACAATATGAAGATTTTATAAAAGTCCATAATAAGAAAAATGAAATTCTTGAAAGAGCAGGTTTTGGTAAAAACTTTTACAAACTATATAAAGTCAAAGATTCCGATAAAGCTGAAAAGTACAGGTATTTTTTAATAAGTAATTATACAAGTGATAAGCATTATAAAATGACTCACGACGTAAGTAAAGAGTTGGACGATTTAAATAATGACTTTTGGAACTCTGATTTAGCTGCGATTTTCGAAGATGATGATAACCATATATATAGAAGGGTTTATAGGATAGACGAATAGAGCGGTACTGAATACTTATTGATACATCTTCTTAATTAAGTCTAGGGACTAATTTGTATATTTAATATTATTAACCATAAAACAATAAAAATGAGAATAATTTTAACCTTTTTTTCTATACTCATATTTACCAATTTGAGTTCACAAATTGCTTCTATGGAAGCATATGTAATTCAAGAAGGAAAAGACAATGACTATAGAAAAATTGAGAGTTTTGTAGCTCCTCTTAAAGCTATGGCAATTAAAGAAGGTAAATTACTACGGTGGGCTGTAATGAAAAGGAAATCAGGAGGTGACCTTAGCACCATAGATAAAACTAAAGAAATAGCGAATTATCTAGTTTTCAATGTTTATAAAGATCAATCTCAAATGGATTCTGACAATTGGAATAATTACAGAGGTTATGCTTCAAAAGTATATAAAGGAAAAATGTCAAAAAGTTCTATTAACAAAATGTTTAATATGGCTGAAGGAAACCAAGTAAAAAAATCTGTTAGACAATATTTGATGAAAGGTGTTTATCAAACCCCATCATACAGACCTCAGGTAGGTGATGTCATTAACATGGACCCTATGGAAGCTTTAAACGAAGATTATGAAAATTTTGAATTAGAATATTTTATGCCTAGATGGGAAAAAGTTGTAGATGAGGGTGGTTTGAGAATGTGGGGTTTAACAAAAGTTTTATCTTCGAGTGACAACGCGTACAAAAATCTTACTCACTTTGTTTTTAAAAATCCAACGGGGGCACCAATTAAATTTGGTACAAATTCATTTCTAGATTCAAAATTACAGGAAATGGGAACCAATTCAAGAAAAATGTTCAATGGGGCAACCTTGGAAATTATACATATTGAGAATTAAATTTAATATGAAATTAGCCCTCCTAAGTGGAGGGTTTTTCATTTAACTGCGTATTCTTTTAATCGAGATTAGTTACTAATTTGTATATTGTTTTATATAAACTATAAATCAATTAAAATGAAAAAATTTTTATTACTGTTTTTAATAGTGCCTTTGTCACTATTATCTCAATCATTCGAATTCTTGCAAATAAAAGTAAATGAAGCTTCAATGAAAAAAGATTACGAAAAATTTGAAGCTATGTGGGCTAACGTCCATGAAGAAATACATAAAAAAGGAAATAAAGTAGGTTGGTATTTTTTTAAAGTTGTTCCAAACCCAAATAATCCAAGTAACCAAAAAGCTGATTTTGATTATGTAATTTTTAACTTTTGGAAGGATAATACAGCTCGAAAAGCGGGTTGGGGTGTAGAAGTAAACGATGCTTTTATTAAAAAATCTAATTACGGAAAGATGAAAAGTTCAGAAATAAAAAGGCTTTTGTCGGTTAGAAAAAAAATGAAGACAGAGTGGAAAAGTTATAGTATGACAGGTTTAGATGCTACTATTGACGTAGGTGGTGATCCAAAATTGGGTAATATAGTAAACTACATTGGAGTTAAAGCACTTAATGACGATTACGAAAACTATGAAATGAAATGGTTTAAAAATGGACACAATGAAGATATTTTAAGTGGAAGAAGAATAGCGTGGTATTTTAATAAAGTACTTTCAAGTTCCGATAGCGCTGACAAATCTTTAACACACGCAATATTTGAAAGGTTTAATCCTAACGCTCCGCAAAGAGAACAAACAGAACCCACTTTTGAGCAACAAATGATGTGGAAACATGGAGGAGCTTCAAGAGAATTCGTTGAATATTGCACTTTAGAATTAATCAATTTTAGATCTTCTAATTAGTAAATTCATAAGCCCTCCTAAACGGAGGGTTTTTTAAATACAGGAGTGTGTTGATTATTATGTTGGATAATTTCTTCTTATATTGACACTATCCTAATCAAATAGAAAATGAAAAAAATAATAATACTCTTATCCTTATTGTCGACGATTAGCTGCCAAACTAATACAAATAATAAAAAACAAGCCAGTACGTCTTTACAATTAGAAAAAGACCTTGAAATGTACCAGAATGTATGGAATTCTTTTTTAGCAGGTGATACAAGTGTTGTAAATAAGAAAAACTTCACAGAGGATGTAGTAATTGTAACATCCAATGGAGATCTTGTTGGGATAGACGCCTGTAAAGAATTTTATTTAAATTACCTAAATGGGTTTTCTGATATAGAGTGGACTATTGTTGACGCATTTGGACAAGGTAATAAACTTATAAAACACTGGAATTTTAAAGGTAAACATACCGGAGATTTCTTCGGAATACCAGCTACAGGTAATTCACTTAATCTGTCCGGTACCACAATAGTAACAATGCGTGAGGGAAGAATCGCTAAAGAGCATGATTTTTTTGATATGAAGTCTATGTTAGATCAATTACTTAACTCAAAAGAAGATCTTACAGTAGACGAATACCAACCTATCAATTAACCTTAAGGATCTCACTTAGCTCATATTGAAGCTCTTCCAAAGTTAATTTATAAAGCTTTAAGGAAGAAATTCTAGTCTTAAAATACTTAAGCTGGACAACAAGATTTGATTTAAGCTTTTCATTTTCTTGAATAAACTTGTGCAAAGACTTCAAATAATTTTCAAAACTTATTTTTGAGTTATTGCCTTTTAGAAAAAGTTTTGGGTTCTCCTGAGTTATCAAATCAATTATAAGTTCTATTATTTTTTTTTCATAATCTACTGTGGAAACAACTTTGCTAAAATTTAAATTATGTAAACGGGTAAGCGCTTCTTTAATATTTTCTGATTGTACATATTTTAAATCACCTGTGTTGACCAAGGATCTATATCTATTCATTGGAGGATCAAAATCTCTGTAATAAATTAAGTTATACTCAACCCTATTTTTACTAATAGCTATATCTTTTAATATTTCAATATTCAGTTTTTCTTTTAATAAAAGGTTATATATTTCTATGTCTTGGTTCCATATTTTTATTCTTTCGTCACAATAATTTTTTATATCATTAGATTCAATCAAAATACTTTTTAAGACTCTTTCTCTCTGGATTGATTTATCTCTTTCAACGGATATTTCACTAATCCAAAAGGAGGCTGAGATACCAATAATGATTGCTACAATCTCTAGACCAAGCTTTAAAAAAAATTTTCTTTTGAACATTTTTATCTTTTTTAAGGCAATATAACTATTTAATATTAGGTTGTTTAAACATAAAAAACTCCTATTAAATTCAGCACATCTTTGTATATTGTTATGTATTAACTATAAATCAATTAAAAATGAAAAAATTATTATTTGTTAGTTTTCTATTAACTGGATTTTTTGTTTTTGCTCAGCAAACATTTGTTTTGAACCCTGCTATGGTCGATCCTGAGGATTCAGAAAATTTTGAGATGCTGATAAAAAAATATGGGCAAGAAATGGCCAAAGATGCAGTAAAAGAAGGGCTAATTCAAGGATGGGCACTTTTAAAAAGGGTGCCTGGTATGGGAAAAGTTGAAGACGAAAAGATAAACTTCCTATGGGTTGTAGCTTATGAAAGTCCAAAAAAATATGTAAATAGACAAAGCTGGTTTAATACAGAAAAAAAATATGGCATTCCTGGAGAAATTTTATTCGGCGGGATTGATGTAGAGCGTTATGGCAGTTATGTTTACAAGACTGAAAAAAGATATGATAATAATCTTCAACCAAAGTTTATAATATTTAATTGGACCTTCCCAAAAAATTTGAACAGTGCTATGGATTTAGCAGACAAAATATCTTCCAGTTTTCAAAAAGACATGAAAAAAGAAGGTATGGCTTCATGGGGCATGGCAACAAGAATTATTCCTCAAGATTCTGATTTGGCCCCTCTATTCTTTTGGGATGCATATGAAAATATGGAACAAGTAATTGATCATCTTATGTATAAGGCTGCAATCAAAAATGTTGATCAGAATTTGTTATCTCAACTTCAAAATGAATTACCTAAGGGATGGCACTCAAGAGTTGTTTGGGAATTTGTTGCAACATCTAATTAAAACCTATTAAAATTTTAAACCCTCTTTCTAAAAGGTTTATTATTTGATTATTTAAAATTTTTTAGAGAGAGAGTTTATATTTTATATATTACATACTTGTCAAACATAAATAAATCAAAATGAAAAAAATATTATTTTTTTGCTTATGCACATTTTATATATCATGCCAAAACAATCAAACAATTGATAATTCTGATTGGGCTGGGTATTCAACTCAAAATGACGAAAGGACAAAAATTGTTGAAAAACTAGCTAAAGGATACGAGAGAGGAGAATTTGAAATTGCTCGAGAATATTTTTCTCCTGATAGCAAACACATGGTCAACATGCAAGTTTTTAATGTAGACCAAATTATTGAAGGTTATAACTTCCATTCGGTGTTGTATGATAAAATTCAACATATTGATCCTGTTGTTCATACAACCAAATATAATAATGATAGCATATTCACAAACCAATGGGCAAATTGGAGTGGAATTTCAAAAATTACTGGTGAGGAATTGAAGTTAACATTTCACTGTTGGTGGAAATGGGAAGGAGACAAAATTGTACAAACGCAATGCTATTTTGAAACTGCAGATTTACTAAAGGAAGCAGCCTTATATGCTGAAACCCAAAATGCTAAAACACAATAACAAACTTAATTCTTAAAAAGACACAAGACCTCTCTTTAAAAGAGGGGTCTTGATTTATAAACCTGAATCTCTGAGAAAATATATAATCTAAAAAATTAAAGCTGGAGGTGTTTATTTCTATTTAATTAGTTTTTTATATTGCCCCACTACATAGTGCAAGTTCTTCCTCCATCAATTTTGTATTATACATGTGGTACTCTTCAACAATTTTGTTTCCCTCACCCCATTTAAATCCTATGTGAACAGGTATTGAAATGGTGTTGCCTGATACAGAGCTAGTCGCTTTCCAAATAAACCAAGAGCTTGTCCATGTGTTTCCGTTTGGATAAGTTTTTGTTTCAATTATAGCATCTTCTAGAAAAGATGGTATTTCTGAAAAACATTTATGTTGGGCAATGATAAGATTAGAAATATCTTCGACACCTGATTGTTTTGTCTCAGTTAAATATATTTTGAGATCTGGAGACCATAAACTTTTTAACCCTTCGATATTATTATCCAAATAGTTTTGGTAGTGAGATCTAATTGATTTGGTTTTTTCGTCATCAAAAGTGACTATAGTTACATCAGGTTTATTATTTGCGCAACCAAATAATAATATGATTAGTATTAAATAATGAAATTTCATTTTTGATTGATTTATAATTATAGCACTTAATATACAAAGAACTTTAATAACTCAACTATTTATTATTTCACAAATAAATTCAAATTGTGTACCTACAAATTGTAATTAATCAAAATTAAAATCTCTCAACTAAATTTAAAGAAGTTATTTGTATATTGGAGTTTAACTATAAATCAATCGAAATGAAAAGACTAATATTTTTAATACTAATACTTCCATTATCAATTAGTGCTCAATATGCAGTGGCTAGCTTTTTTGTTATTAATGAAGGTATGGAAAAAGAATACGAAAAGTTAGAAATGGCCTGGTCTATTTTCAGACAAAATCAAATTGACAAAGGACAAAAAATGAATTGGGCTGTTTGGAAAATAACTCCTAGAAAAGATGATAGAGCTAATGCAGCAGATTATGTTGTTTTTAATCAATTTAAAACAAAAGAAGAGATGGACAAATATCTTAAAGGAAATTCCAATTTTTCATATTCTTCAGCTGCATCAATAATGAGAAAGGGTATGAAGGGGATGTCAAAAAATTCAATTTTACGTCTTATAACACCTAGTAAAAATAAAATCAAAAAAGAGGTTAGAACTTACCAAATTCAAATTTTAGACGCAACTCCTTTTACAGGCGGAGACCTTAAAATTGGTGAAAAAATAAATATGGGTGCAATGGTTCAAAAATCTGACGATTATGAACAAATGGAATCAAATATTTATAAGCCTTATGTTCTAGAACAAGTGAAAAATGGACTTCACAGAGGTTGGGCTTTTGTCAAGATTATTGGTAAAAGCGAAAATGCATTCAATGACATAACACACTTCACATTTAATATTCCTGTTGAAGGTGCTAAATGGCCACCCTTTTTTGTAGAAAATGAATTTATCACGAAAAAACTTACTGATATGATGTTTAATTCAAGAAGTACACCCTATGGGGGTGCTGAACTTACTTTGATGATGCAAAAACAAAGTAATTAATTTCTAATTAATATAATTTTATTATACCCTCCGCCTTGGAGGGTTTTTTATTTAAACTCTACACTAGCAGAGGATATTATTTTTACATCTCCTTTTTCTAAACCAATTTTAACTTTATAGTCTTTGTGATATTGAGTTTTAGGTATTGTATCCAGAATAAATCTTAAGTGTTCAATATCTTCAGCTGTAATCAAAGTATAATAGTTTGCATTCATAACTTCTCCGTCATGAATTTTCACAATTGTCATTTTACCGCCATCTAAAATTGGTTCTATTTTTTTTCTTAATTTAAGAAAAGCATTTTCATAGAGTTCTGGATATTTAACATCAAGAAAGAATTGCACGCCAATTTTATTTTGTGGTTTTTTAGAATCGCATCTAAAAAAGAGAAATAAAATGAGTATCAGAAATATTTTTTTCATTTCAATTGAATTTTAATTATATAATTGATCGTTACAAGAGTATTCTCTTACTTCATCAATAGTTGTTGTTCCATATTCTAAAAAATAGTAAGTTTCTGAATTATTCTCATCGATATTATCATTCTCATCTGTTGAATATGATTTTATTATTTCTCTGGATTCAAAAATAAAAAGTCCATCTATTTTTTCATCTGCTTCATTTTCTTGAGTGTAGGTACAAATACTAAAACTGTTTTCATTTACTCTGCAAAGTTTTCTATATCCATAGTCTTCTTCGTTATCAATTTTCTCAAAATCGAAACTTAAATTATAAACTTGTTTTTGTACACATTCTCGTGAATTTACATCTGCACAAACTCTATACTGGTAACTAATTTGCTCTACAATACCTCCTTTACCTATATAAAGAAGTATTTGGTAACGATAATTGCAAGATTGATCTTCATATTGATCATTATAATCGATATCTAAAATGTATGTAATATCTTCATATAATTCTAAAGATGTGTTTTCAACAACACCCTCTAAACCTTGATTTGTTTCTGGAGTAACAACTGTTACGCCAATACCTTGCTCAGTTGAATTACAGCCAAAATGGACAAAGAAGGCAAAAAAAACAAGTAAATATAAAAACCTTTTCACTAGAAAAGTTTTGGAGATAATTTAAAACAAGATCTAAATTTTTTTAATAAATGATTTTAGGCTTCTAAGGTATTATTTCATCATTTTGGCAGAGTATTAGGATTAAAATAATAGGTTTCTCCAATCATTTTATTATTATCATCAAAAAAATGACCTATCATTAAATGAATTGGTCCTTGATTTCCAGATAATTTATTTCGCCATGTGAATTGCCACCATGAGATGACTAAATCGTTCGCTTCTTTGTAATCGAAATGGTCAGGATAACCAAGCTCTTTAATACTTATTATTTCGTGAGTATTAAAAATTTCACTCATATTTTCCATTTCCTGATCAAGATCCATACTCTTACCAAGGGGACTTTTTTCATCCATATTATTTAGCGCATCTCTAAATACAAGTTTATCAACAGATATTTTCTCGTAAGCTTTTTTAATTTTCTTAATATTATTGGTCTTATATACATTCATAAGATTTCTCACGGCCTCAACATATGGCCCATTTTTATAAATAGTACCATTATTTTCTTTTTCTTGAGAAAAAGATTTAAACGAAAAAATTAAAAATAAAATAGTAACTGATAATCTCATCTAATTAATTTATAGTTAATGAACATAAACTTACAAAAAACCCTCCAAAATGGAGGGTTGTAATAATGTCTAGTTACTTTGATAAACTAAGGTGAGCTCCTGAGCATTTCGCATTTCTCTAGAGCTGCTTATTTTATCGTTTAAGACTTTTTGAACAAATTCATTTTCAATAAGCCGATCATCAAATTCAGCACCGGGGATAAAAATATTCCAAGCTATATGGGAAATTTCTTTATATGCCTGATCATTTCTGTTTATAACCTTTGTAAACGCCCACCAGCGGTGTTTTCCATTCATAACTTGCTGAAGAAAGTATGGTTTAGCTATATAAGATTCAACTTGTTCATAATCGTCGGATTTTTGAATCATAGGCGCAAAAGTCATTTTATCCCCAATTTTTAAATCCCCCCCTGTAAAAGGAGTTGCATCTAGAAGTTGCAGGTGATAAGTACGTACTTGCTTTTTTATTTTTTGCTCTGATTGAACAATTTTTCGAATAGATCCTGTAGACATACCTTTAAGGTTTGATTTCATAACAGAAATCGCATTATTTATAGAAAAATTTCCTCCTCCATTGATATAATTATCCATTTGCTCTTTAGAACTAAACTGATTGAAAACTACATAATGAAACGCATTTTCATTATCATTATCTGTTGCGGTTCTTTTCCATACAGCCCAGCCGCTCTTTTCTCCTTTTTTTATAGAATTTTTGTGCCAAGCTCCCCAAACTTTTTCAAGTTTATGATATTGAGAGTCCATGCCTTTATTCAAAACAATGAAATCTGCTACAGCGTACTGAGCTGAAAGAGTTAAAGGCAAGATTAATAAGAATAAGAATAGTTTTTTCATTTTTGAATGATTTATGATTAATAATTCCTTAAATATAAAAAAACCTCCATTAAGGAGGTTTTAAAATTTTTATTCAAGCATTGTTACCTTTCGTATAATTATACTTTCTCTTAAATCTCGAATATTAAGCATAGTTTGGTAGCTTTTGTTAGCGTCCCAACTGGCTGTATTTGCTCTTGTTTTTATTACATCGCTAAATTTTGAAAACCAGTCAACAGTAAAGTAATTCCAGTAAACATCGACACCAACTTTATCGATTCTCTTGGCTAAAGACCAACCTGTTCTTAATCCTTTTTTGTTGAGACCGTTAATATACAGGTCTTTTTCCATTTTTTCATAGGTTTTAAACTTGCCTTCTTTAACTTTCATCCAGTTTACTACACCTATATCGTCAGGCAAGTTCACGTTTTCATCTCTTTTAATATCCTTTACTGGTATAAAAAAAGCTTCCGCAACAATTTCCCTTTTTTCTCTCACACCGTCCATAAATGCCGTCCAATCGGAATCAGTCATTCCAGGAACTGCCTCATTTCGCATTTTAATCCATCCTTCAGTACTTCTTTCTTTCTCCATTTGACTAAGTAACATTGGTTCTACAATCATATGAGTGAAAGGAGCTTGAGGATTCGCTACCACTTCCCAAAGATGCCATCCTTGCTGGTATCCGGCATCAATTCTTTTTTGAGCCATTTTGCCAAATTTAGTTTTAAGGTCTTCAGCATAATTATTACCAGGTTTAACTTTAATAAATGTCTGTCTTAAGACAACTTTATCTTGTCCGCTTAAAGAAATCGAAAAGAATAATATTAATGTTAGTAAAAAGTATTTTTTCATAATTATTTGGTTTATTGTTTAAACTTAAATATACAAATAACGCTCTTAAGTTAATATTTAAAGTCAATTGCAACTTCGTGAGATTATCACAGAGGAATCATACATCCAAGAATCAGGATAATTTGCAGCGTCCTCATTAAATGGAAAATCAACCACATTCCATGGATTATCACATGAAAGATTGGGATTATCATCAAAGTTTAAAGGGATATTAGCTTCAGCGCAACCTGGAGGTATGTTATTTATACGATCCGAATCAACACTTATACAATTCAGCAGATTTGATTCTGCCCTCAATATTCTTAAATTCGGATTTCTGCTTAAATCCAATTTCGTTAATTCATTTCGATTTAACAAAAGTGCGTACAAGGAGTTCGATTCTGGAAGAATAATTTCTCCTAATTTGCAATCTTGACATGATACTACTTTTAGATTTTGAAACCATTATTTCAAATCTTTTATTTATATCACTAATTTGTATATTTAAATTTCAAACCAAAATTTTATTTAGATGACCAATTATCTTTTCTTTATTGTAACGGGTATATCTCTTTTATTTTTATTTTTCTTATGGAGTTCAAAAAAATCAGTGAAAACAGGATTTGCCAAGGATGAGAATAACAACCAAATCCCAGATGCTTGGGAAAAGAGATTTAAATTCCTTTTCACTTTCGAAAATATAATAATTTTAATTTTAGGAATTTTAATAGGGTATTTATTTGCTAAGTCCACCTTACTTTCTTAAAAATTTAAATCACAACTATTAAATTAGATTTTTGTTACTAGTTTCACTCTGGTAAATTTTAATTAGCCAATTTGGTTTTTTTATGCTCCTGAATTAATTCTAGCAGGTTTTTTTATTTACTTTTAAGAACTCTGTTACATTAAATTATGCATGTTGTAGTTCGCTACCTTTCATTAAAAAAATCGATTATTTTTTATGTCCTTACTTCATTCTTAACATTTGCACAGGGTGAAAATTTATTAATTCAACAATACAATAAAGGTCCTGCTTTAGATGATGTTTATTCTAGGTGGTCTATTTTTGTAAGTGGTAGACTAAATTATTTAAATACAGATCTCGAAAGAACTAGTCCTATACTCTCATTGGGCGGTTTAACAGAAATGCAATTTAATATTTCAAAGACTTTTGGGTTTTTGATTGGCTTTGGAAATACAACCATTTCATATAAGTATGATTATCAAAATTCATTTGTTAATGACCGTCTTAATTACTTTGTTTTACCAATTGGAGTTAGATTAAATCCAACAAAAAAAGTAAGTATTTCATTTGGTGCTATTCATAACCTTTTTAACAAAGGTGAAAATCAGGTTACTGAAAATGATGTAGTAGTGAAAAAGGAATATGAAAAATTAGATTTTGAAAATAGTTTCGGCGGGTTTACTCAAATTGGTTTTTACTTTTTAAAAAATTTCTATAGTTATATTAATTACAGGTGGGCAACAAGATATAATTCGCCTCTAGATGAAAAAAGTAACAATAATAATGGGTTTCAATTAGGCCTGGCCTATAAAATATGGTCGTCCAGAATAAAAAGGTAATAGAATTATCCAAGATTATTAATACTTTCTTGCTGTAGAGATTTATTTTTAAATAATAAAGTGTAATGAAATTTTTAAGTAAAAATGAGAATCATAATTTTGATTTTCAATATAATTAGAACTTCTATTTAACATAATATTTGCTTTTAAAGGCAACCTTTGGTAAATAAATCCAGCTTGGTATTTATTACGAAATCTATTTGGAATTAAACTGAAAGGGTTATTGTCTTTTAACCAACTACCCGTTAATGAATAATCGTGTAAGCTTAGCTCGAGTTCTGTACCTAAGAAAAAAGAAAATCCATTTTGCAATACCTCTAGTCTATTTCCAAAAAAAGGCAGCCCTAGTATTGATCCTAATTGAATGCCAAAACGCGATTTTAATGTATTTCGAAAAGATCCTATTTGAATTCTATTATGATTTACCCATTTTAATTTTCTAGTTAAAAATCTTCCCCAGAAAAATGATCCATTTATATTAAGATGAAAAGCCTGCGGTATTGAAACAGCCCATGTCAATGGCTCCAAATTTAATATGTTGACATGATATGTATTTTGAAAAAATTTAGCTAGCGATTCATTAGCTCCAGTTGTGCCAATTTGCACTCCCAGGCCATATCCAAAATTAGGATCCTGAAAATATTCTTGTCGATACTCTAAATATAACCACCCATTATAGGGGTAATCCATCTTAGAAATATCGAATGTTGAACCCTTCGAGGGCGTATTTATTTCTTGCCCAAGTGTCCAATGCTTGGAAATATAATTGTTTTTAGAAAGTGTGTCAGATAGTCTGCTTATCAATTTACCATATTCTAAGAAAATACCACTACTGTAATAACGATCAGTTTTAAAATAAAGATCATTATCTACATTCAAGCCAATATATTTTTGAGCATGACCTAAAGTTATAAATCCCAAAACAGAAAATAGCACCAAAAAATTACGCAGAAACAAAATCTTATTTCAATATTTTACACCCGGAATCAAGTTATTGATAATTATATAATATTTTATCAATTACAAATATTTATAAAGTAAATACTGTTTAAATTGAACAAATCAAAAAATTTTTAAACCCTTAGAGATTCATTACTTTTGTTTCCATATGGAACCGTTTGTAAAACATCATATAGAAGGTAATTGCGGAATAATAGAATTTGGAAATCTATCTGGAAACTCATTAACATCTAATATGTTAAATGGACTTTGTCAAAATCTAACCTCATTAGATTCAAAAAAACAAGTGAAGGTAATTCTTTTAAAAAGTGCTGGTTTGAAAGCCTTCAGTGGCGGTGCATCTTTTACTGAATTAAAAACTTTAAAAAGCTTTAGCGAAGCAAGAGAATTCTTTATGGGATTTGCAAACCTTATCAATGCAATTAGAATTTTAAAAAAATTTGTAATAATACAAATCCAAGGTAAAGTCGTAGGGGGAGGTATAGGAATAGTTGCAGCCTGTGATTATACTATAGCTCACGAGACAGCAGAAATTAAACTTTCAGAATTATCAATTGGTTTAGGTCCCTTTGTAATTGAACCTGCTATAACTAGAAAAATTGGCTCGGCTGCTTTTGCACAACTTTCTTTAGAAGCAGAAAACTGGAAAACAGCAAAATGGGCAAGAAAAAAAGGCTTATATAATTCTGTCGTAAGTTCTCATGAAGAATTAGAAAAATCAGCTAGAGAACTTGCTAAAAAATTTGGAAATTATTCTAGTGATGCTATGGAAAAACTTAGAAAATTACATTGGAAAAACACAGAAGATTGGAAGGACATTCTTAAATCAAATGCAGAAATTACAGCTAAATTACTTTTTACAAATACTGCTCAAACTATTCTTGAAAAATTTTAATCTATGGATAATATTATAAGAATTACCAAAGAATTTAAATTTGAAACAAGCCACGCTCTTTCAGGCCACGATGGTCTATGTAAAAATGTCCATGGCCATAGTTATAAACTATCTGTTACCATTATTGGAAAGCCTATACTAGACCTTAATAACCCTAAATACGGAATGGTTATGGACTTTAGCGATCTTAAAAAAATTATTAATAATATTATTGTTGACCCCTTTGATCACGCTACAGTCCTAAATATAAAATCCAATAAAAAACTTGTCAATTTTATGGAAGATGAAGGGCATAAAATAGTTAAAGTAAAGTATCAGCCAACAAGTGAGATGATGATTTTAGATTTTGCAGAAAGGATTAAATCTAATTTACCAAAGGAGGTTAAGTTACATAGTTTGATTTTGAGAGAAACGGGAACATGCTATGCTGAGTGGAATTCATCTGATTTCGAGCCTTAAAAACCCAAAGCATCCAAATCCTCTTTTGGACTTACATTATAATTTAAATTGTTTACTGATATTTTTTCACATTCAACAGGGATGGAGACTTGTTCTGGTACTAGAAATTCATCTTTAGAAATTCCAAAATCTGGGTTTTCGTAAAGAGATCGCATATAGTTTGCCCAAATTGGAAGAGCCATTGTTGCACCCTGCCCAAAAGCAATTTTTTTAAAATGAACTGATCTATCCTCTCCTCCTACCCAAACACCAGTAGCTAAATTTGGCACCATCCCCATAAACCATCCATCACTTTGGTTTTGAGTAGTCCCTGTTTTACCCGCTATAGGGTTTTCGAAAATATATGGGTATCCCGTTACAATTTTTTCATAGACATAATTAGTCTTTTCAAGACCAGCGTGTCTTAATCTTGCACCAGATCCAGCAGTTGTAACTCCTTGCATCAAATTAAGAGTTACATAGGCAGCCTCTTCACTTAAAACATCCTTAGTCTCAGGAACAACCTCATATAAAGCACGCCCATTTTTATCCTCAATTCTAGTAATCATAATTGGTTTTACATAAATACCTTGATTTGCAAATGTGCTGTAGGCTCCAACCATTTCAAATAAGCTTATATCAGGTGTGCCTAGGGCAATTGATGGAACTGGTGGTAAATAAGATGAAATTCCCATTTTTCTTGCTAAGTTTATAACTGGTCGAGGACCAACCAAATCCATAATTCTAGCACTTATTGTGTTAACTGAATTAGCCAAAGCATTTTTTAAGGTTCGGGTTTGACCATATCTATCCCCCGAGTTTTTAGGACACCATGCTGAAGTGTTTCCGTGTTTTCTTGGTTCAATACAGTACAATGCATCAGGTAACGAATCACATGGAGATAATTTTAGCTGATCTATAGCTGTTGCATATAAAAAAGGCTTAAAAGTTGATCCTATCTGTCTTCTCCCCTGCTTAACTTGGTCGTATTGAAAATGCTTATAATTAAATCCTCCAACCCAGGTCTTTACGTGGCCAGTTTGAGGCTCCATGGACATTAATGATGCACGTAAAAAATGCTTATAATATCTTATAGAATCCATAGGAGACATGATGGTATCGATTTCTCCCTTCCAACTAAATACTTTCATTGGAACCTCCTTATCAAATGAAGAAACAATAACTTCTTCTGAAATTCCTGCATTTTTCATTTTTCTCCACCTCTCAGTTCTATAAATAGATCGCTCCAATAAAGTATCAATTTCTCCCTCCCTTAAATCTAAAAAAGGAGCTGTTGGATTTTCTTCTTCTGAATTTTGTAAAAAGAATTCATGCTGCAGGTTTTTCATATGCTCTTTGACCGAATCCTCTCCAATTTGTTGCATCTTTGAATCAATTGTAGTATAAATTCTAAGACCATCTCTATATAAGTTGTGTTTAGTGCCGTCAGGTTTTGGATTAGATTCAATCCAACTGTCCATAAATTCTTTTAAATATGCTCTGAAATATGTTGCTAGCCCCTCCCTATGAGACTCAGGAGTAAAATTTATAATTAACGGTAATTTTGACAAAGAGTCTTGTTCTTGAGATGTTATAAATTTATTCCTCTGCATTTGGCGAAAAACAATATCTCGTCTTGCTCTCACTCTATTTGGTCGTCTTATAGGATTATAAAGTGATGAGTTTTTTAACATCCCTACAAGAGTCGCAGATTCTTCTATTGTCAACTGCTGTGGAGTTTTGTTAAAAAAAATTTTGGCAGCTGATCGAATTCCGTCAGCCTGATATCCAAAATCATACTTATTTAGATACATAGCCAGAATCTCTTTCTTTGTATATCGCCTTTCTAGTTGAACAGCTATGACCCATTCCTGAGCTTTCTGAAGAATAGTTTTAAAAAAATTTCTTGATCGTGTGCCAACAAAAATTTGTCTTGCCAATTGTTGGGTGATCGTACTAGCACCACCGCGTTTACCCAGATACACAAATGCTCTTAGTGTCCCACGCCAATCTATTCCTGAATGCTCATAAAAACGCTCATCTTCAGTTGAAATTAAAGCATCAACCATGTGAGTCGGAATTTCATCAAAATCAATAGGAGTTCTGTTATCATCAAAATAATATTTTCCTAGAATAGCTCCGTCAGCTGAAATTATTTGTGTAGCCAGATTAGTTTTTGGGTTCTCAAGTTCTTGTAGATCTGGCATTGGACCATAAAGACCCGATGCTGCACCATAAAATAATATTAATCCTCCAACAACAACAAAAATAAACAGTCCCCAAAAAAGACGAATGAATTTCCGATTATGGTTTTTTTGTTTATTTATATTTTTTTTGGGCATCTTACTCATCCTCAATACTAATACCTAGTGAAATTATTCCTTTTAGTTTACTCACACCTTTCTCTTCACCATTATTACGTACAGCATGAGAGACTTCTATAGTAAGGGGTTCTTGATTGGATAGAATTACCCCACCTAACCACCATAACTTACTCTCTTTTATTTCATTAAAACCACTACCCAACCACTTTCCATCTGGGGAGGCCATTGCATATTCAAGAGTATCATCATAAATTTTATCCTCTCCTGACCTTAAAGATGCTAAAAGGAAAATGTTTGAGTATGGATAGTTGTTATTGTTTCTCAAACGAAGAAATATGTTTTTTTTTGATGAATTAATTATTTTTTTTGGAACTTTAAAAATAACAGGATTCACCCCCAAACCATCATTTGAAACTGACTTATAAAATGTATAGCCTTTCTCTGGTCTACAACCAAAGTTTATAGAAATTAAGTAAGCGAGGAAAATATTTATTATTAATCTGTTCAAATTTAGTTAGTTGATTATTGCGATTTAAATCTTAAAACACCAGATCGCCCTTTTTTGAAAATTTTATTACTATTATGCTTTCCTTTCCTAGCGAGTTTTCTTTGTTCATATGGCAAATTGACAACTTCTTTGCATTTTTTTGAACAACAATTATCCATTTTTGATCTACAAGAATCACATTGAATAAAAAGTAAATGACAAGCCTCATTAGCACAATTAACGTGGTTATCACATGGTGCACCACATTGGTGACAAGAAGCAATTATGTCATTTGAAATACGTTCTGCTTTTCTTTCATCAAAAACAAAATTTTTACCAATAAATTTGTTTTCTAAATTTTTTTCTTTGACCTGTCGAGCATATTCAATGATTCCTCCCTCTAATTGATAAACTTTTTTGAAACCTTTATATTTGAAATAAGCTGATGCTTTTTCACAGCGTATTCCACCTGTACAATACATTAATACCTTTTTGTTTTCCTTATATTTTGACATACTTTTTTCTATAAACGGTAACGAATCTCTAAATGTATCAACATCAGGAGTTATAGCTCCAATAAAATGTCCTATTTCACTCTCATAATGGTTACGCATGTCAATACAAATACTATCATCATCATCCAGTAAATCATTGAACTTTTGCGCATCTAAATGGATTCCTTTTTTTGTTACATCAAAACTTTTGTCATCTAGTCCATCAGCTACAATTTTGTTACGGACCTTAATAGTTAGTTTTAAAAATGACTTCTTATCATGTTCTACAGCTACATTAATTCTAACATCTTTTAAAAAATAAATGCTTTCTAGATGATCTTTAAATGAAGAAAGGTTCTCTGAGGGTAAACTAAGCTGGGCATTAATCCCTTCATGAGCAACATAAATTCTTCCCAAAACTCCTAACCTATCCCATGACAAAAATAAATGATCTCTGAAAAGCTTTGGATTTCTAATGTGCGCATATTTATAAAAGGAAAGTGTAAGCCTATCTTTTGCGGACTGATCTAGTATATCAGCCGTTTCTTGCGCACTTAATTTATTATACAGTTGCATGCTATAAACCTTTTAAGTGTAACACAAATTTAGACAAAAGGTTGATTCTCCAACCAAAAAATTTATACCTAAGTAAAATCTTAAACTTTATTTAATATTAATATTTTTATGTTAGGATGTTCCAATTTAAAATAGAACGTATTTGTTAGCGATATAATTTGAATATTAGCTCACTTTCGCTACTGTATAATTCAGCTTCGTTTTCCTCAATTTTAAAACTTAAAGTTGAATTTTCCAAAAGTAAAACAAATTGCTCTTCTAACTGTCTAAGCTCTTCTGTGCATCCAATTTTGGTAGATGCAATTGAGTAAAAATTAATTTTTTCATCAATAATTCTAATTTCACCAAATAGGTTATTACAGCCTAAAGTGGCAGAAAAAGATTTCTTTTCAAAAATAAAATTACCCCCTCTTTCAATATTCCAATTTCCCAAGATTGTTTCTGAAAGTTTATTTTGAAAACTGTCTTTTTGACAACAAAAAACCATAACAAAAACAAAGCTTGAAAAAAATCTATTCATCGTGGATAAACAAAAAAATAGTTAGAACTTACTTAATTTAAATGTTTGTTTTTATTTCCAATTAACAAAAACTTTGTTTGGCGTCCATTTACATATCTAAATCCGTTTGGCCCAAAATATCCTGCTTCCTCCAACATTACTCGGATGTCTTTATCCCACTCTTTAATAAATACTTTCGCATTTAGTTCTATGGCATAAACTGTGTTTTCATACAAGGGATGATCACCTGAACCAGGAACTCCATTTTGGGCATCCCACATACCAAAAGTTGTTCCTGCTGAATGACCATACAAGCCAAGAGGATGGGTGTATATTTGTGGTCTAAGACCCTTTGATTTACTTGTTTGTATCGCCATTTTCAATGTAGTATTTCCTGTCCTTCCTTTTTTGAAATTTGAGGTCAAAGCGTCTTGAACTTCATTTCCCTTTTTAAGCGCTTTTTTTAGAAATTCTGGCGCTTCTGTTTCCTCAGGTTTTAATACGTATGCTAGTTCTTGACAATCCGTATTTAACGTTAAATATGTAATTCCAAAATCACAGTGAACTAAATCCCCGGGATTTATAATATCAAACTTGGTTTCTCCATCAAAACCATATAAATCACTTTCACCTGTACGCTGCACATCAACTGTTGGATGAAACCAAGTTTTAAGTCCTAATTTTGATACTTTTTCTCTCATCCACCAAACTACATCATCGGTTGTTGTAACTCCAGGTGTTATAACTTTTGAAGAGAATGCTTCCTTGATTATATTATGAGTAATTTCTACCAATGTTTTATAAATGGTCATTTCTAGTGGAGTCCTTGTTTCAATCCATCTTACTGACAAGCTTTCAGCTGAAACAATCCGTTTTTGAAATTTAATTGGAAGAGCACTATTAATTCCATCAAAATCTGTTTTGGCTAGACCATCAGCGATACCATAATTTTCTGATATGTTAATCCCTATTTTTCTTGGATTTTGTTTAACTATATAATCAGACAATGCTTTCCATTGGCTTGGTTCTTTTTCTTTGTCCCAAATGGAGCGAATATTTTTCCCAAAATTATATCTTGTAATAGCAACAGCGTCTATTTTATTTTTCATTTTGGTGAAAACTAAAATTGTTCTTCTTCTTGCATTAAGCCAGGTTGGGGGTAACAAAGTTTTTATTACAGGATCTTCATTATATTCACGAGTTACCAAAACCCAAAGATCTATATCTTGCTCCTCCATAAGCTTGGGAAGTAGATTTTGAATACGTTCTTTTTGAATTTTTTCTATTAATTCAGCTCTTTCTCTGTGGGATAAAATATTTTGTGAAAATAAAGGATATGCAACTATCACAAATAAAAAAAATAACTGTTTCATAAAAAATATTTTAATAAACCTACAAAAAAAAAATTGTTAATAATGCGTTCTAAAGGTTCTTGGAAGCAGAAATAAGAAAATGTAAATTTACTAAAAATGCATAATGTCAGATCAAGAAAGTTCAAAACTAAAAGCGCTAAAACTTACACTAGATAAATTAGATAAGACTTATGGCAAGGGTGCCGTTATGAAACTAGGGGACGAAGCTATAGAAGAAGTAGAGTCAATACCTTCAGGTTCTCTAGGACTTGACATTGCCTTAGGAGTAGGAGGATATCCACGTGGTAGAGTAATTGAGATTTATGGTCCTGAGTCTTCAGGAAAGACAACATTAACTCTACATGCAATAGCTGAATGCCAAAAGCAAGGAGGAATCGCAGCATTTATTGATGCAGAACATGCCTTTGATCGTTTTTATGCAGAAAAACTTGGAGTCGATGTTGGTGAATTAATAATTTCCCAACCTGATCATGGTGAACAGGCCCTTGAAATTGCAGATAACTTGATTCGGTCTGGTGCTATTGATATAGTAGTGGTAGATTCAGTAGCCGCCCTCACTCCAAAAAGTGAAATAGAAGGAGAAATGGGGGACTCAAAAATGGGCTTACATGCAAGATTAATGTCACAAGCCCTAAGAAAGTTGACCGCTTCAATTAGTAAAACTAATTGCACTGTTTTTTTTATCAATCAACTTCGTGAAAAAATTGGGGTAATGTTCGGTAATCCTGAGACAACAACTGGTGGAAATGCTCTTAAGTTTTATGCTTCTGTTCGTTTAGATATCAGAAGGTCTACTCAAATTAAAAGTGCAGAATCCGAAGTGATGGGAAATAAAACAAGAGTGAAAGTAGTAAAAAATAAAGTTGCTCCGCCTTTCCGAACAACTGAGTTTGATATAATATATGGAGAGGGAATATCTAGAATCGGAGAAATAATTGATCTTGGCGTAAATTATGAAATTATAAAAAAAAGCGGCTCATGGTTTAGTTACGGTGATACCAAGATCGGTCAGGGAAGGGATTCTGTGAAAATACTTCTTGAAGATAATCCTGATTTATTAGAAGAAATTGAAAAAGAAATTATTGACGCACTAAAAAAATTAAATGAATAACACATAATTAAAATACTTTCTTTTTCCATATTTCAATAGCTTTTAATGCCTGCTTCCTGGGATCCTGCAATAAACTTCTTTCAATTTCTTGATGAACTTTCGTTGACAACGCTTTAATAGAGTCATAACCTAATTTAGAAGTCTCAATTACTTTCAAAGCCCTCACACGCAGTGAACCACAATGTCCATGAGTAGCATACCAAGGGAACTTTCTTTTACAATCATAAAAAACGATAGGTAAAATTGGTAATTTGTGTTCCACTGCCATTTTAAAAGCCCCTATTTTAAATTGATTTAAAAGTATTGTTTCATCTAAATAATCTCTTTCAGGGAAAACACAAATACTATAACCATCCCTTATAACTTCTTTTGCTCGCTCATAAACCATAGAACGGCTTTTAAAACTACTCCTATCAACTGTGATTGCAGACCTTTTGTATAAATATCCGAAAATTGGAATTTTTTCAATTTCTTTTTTCCCCACAAAAACAAATGGTCTTTTTCTCATACGGAACATCAACATAATGTCTATGTAGCTGCTATGATTAGCAACTAGAATAATACTTTTATTGTCATGGGGTATAGTGTTAAGCCTTTTAATTCTAAATCCCATGCCAAATAGAACAAAAGGGGACCATATATTTCTTGCTACCCAATAAAAATATTTGTATCCATTAGGAAGTAATAAAAAAATTGCTAACGGTACAAATAGTAATATAACAGGAAAAGCAGATAGAGCATAAAACCAAATTCTCCAGAGAATCAATAGGACCTTTCTCATAATAAATCAAATATATTCATTTCAGAAATTTTTATGTTTTGTAAAGAGTAACATTATAACATAATTGAGAACTGAGATTGTAAATAAATTTTTATTTCAGAAAATTCTATATACGAGAGTTGCTCTCAAATTAGAGGAAATGTACCTTTGTTTAAAATTTTATAAATGGCACGTATCTTAACTGGTGTTCAGTCAACTGGCACTCCCCACCTTGGAAATCTCTTGGGTGCAGTACTGCCTGCTATAAAGATGGCTAAGGAAACAACTGATGACTCTTTTTTGTTTATTGCTGATATGCACTCCCTAACACAAATAAAAAAAGGTGAAATACTTCGAGATAATACTCTTTCAACTGCTGCTACATGGCTTGCCTGCGGGTTAGACATAGAAAAAACGCATTTCTATAAACAAAGTGATATAAATGAAGTAACAGAATTGACCTGGTATTTAAATTGTTTTTTCCCTTACCAGCGTCTTACTCTTGCTCATTCGTTTAAAGATAAATCAGAAGATTTATCAGATGTCAATACTGGTTTGTTTACTTATCCTATGTTAATGGCTGCAGATATACTTCTTTATGATGCAGAAATTGTACCTGTTGGAAAAGATCAACTTCAACATATTGAGATTACAAGGGATGTAGCATCAAGATTTAATCATCAAATGGGAGAAACATTTGTAATTCCTGAAGCAAAAATACAAGCTGACACCCAATACATCCCTGGAACTGACGGACAAAAAATGAGTAAATCAAAAGGAAATACAATAGATATTTTTTTACCAGAAAATAATCTGAGGAAACAAATTATGAGCATTCAAACAGACAGTGCTCCTCTTGAAGACCCAAAGGATCCTGAAAGTTGCAATGTTTTTTCACTTTATTCGATTTTAGCTTCCACATCTGAAACTGAAATTTTAAAAGAAAAATATCTTAGAGGAGGTTTAGGATACGGACAGGCTAAGCAAGAACTTTTCGATTTGATATTGACACGTTTTTCTGATGAGCGTAATAAGTATGACTACTTTATCCAAAATCCTAACGTTGTAAATTTAGCACTATCTAAAGGTGCTGAAAAAGCTAGAAAAGTTGCTAAAGAAGTTTTATTAAGAGTTCGTAAGAAAATAGGTTATTGATAATTATTTAATCTTGATATAGATTAATTAGAAAATCGAAGTTTTCACCTTTGTTCTAATATTTTACTATTTTTGATTAATGCATCTTTCAAGCCTCATAAAAGAACTTTTATTTCAGTATGAATGTGTAACCATTCCAAATTTTGGTGCATTCCTTACCCGTTCTCTAGAAGCAAAATTAGATGATGATGGAACTTTTTTCCCACCTCGTAAAGAAGTAACTTTTAACCAGTTATTGTCTTCTAATGACGGTATTTTGGCTAATTATGTTGCTGGGATAAAAAAAATTTCATACGAAAATGCTATCAGGATAATAGAAAAGGAAGTTAGTGTATGGAAAAAAAGGTTACAAACCCAAACAATTCATTTTCCTGGAGTTGGTGATATAAAGCTTAACGAGGAAAATAAATTTGAGTTTGCTCCTTGGGGAAAAGTTAATTTTGAATTGAGGTCCTATGGCCTTCATTTTTTTAAACGAAATAAAATTAAAGAACCTACGTTTACAAGAAAAACAATTAATGTTATGGATGAACAAAACAAAGAAGACTTAGTTTTTACTCCTGATCAGGATGAAAACAAAAATAAATTACCAATTCTAAAATACGTTGCAATTGCAGCAGTTATAGTATTAATTTTAGGTGCTGGATATTTTTTTAGCGATAAATATGTTACCGAACAAAAAATCGCTGAACAGGAAAAAGCACAAAAACAGATTGAAAAAAATGTACAGGAAGCAACATTTAAATTAGAAGATTTATCCTCAATTAATCTCATTGTTTCTAAAAAACCTGAGAAGGAAGATCTTATCTTAAAACAAGATTACTATAGTGTTATTGCAGGCTCATTTCGCTCTATGGAAAACGCTACAAGAAGACTAGAACAATTAAAAAATGAAGGATATCCTGCAGCACTTGCTGAAATAAATCCAGAAGGAATTCACCGTGTAGCTTATGGAAGATATTTAGATAAAAAGGAAGCTATAAATATGCTTTATTTCATAAAATATACACTAAAGGAGGAAGCCTGGTATTTAGAAGAAAAATAAATTACATTTGATAAACCCAATCTTTTGGGTTAAGAGCTTTAATGTTATTGAATATTCCAAATTGAAGTTGGGTCTTCCCTGTTTGTTGGTTTGTAAAAACCTCCCCTATCACCTGTTTTGATGCAACCTTTTCTCCTTTTTTTACATAGAGTTTTGAGAGATTTGTGTAAAGAGTGATGTAACTTCCGTGCCGAATCAACACAGATGGATTACTTCCTTTAATAATAATAATAGACATTACCTCTCCATCAAAAACAGCACGCACTTTTGCAAAAGGCTCTGTAGATATTGTTACTCCATTGCTTTGAATAATGGTTGTCTTTACAACTGGGTGTCTTTGCCTACCAAATCCCTGCGTTATAACTCCTTTTTCTAATGGCCACGGTAAACGTCCTTTGTTTTCCTGAAAATTTTTAGCTATCAGTTTTGATTCAGGAGTGAGTTGAAATACATCCTTTACTGTTTTCCCTGAAATTCTATTAGACTCAGCAATCGCTTCACGAATTAACCTGTTAATTTCTTTATTTATTTTTTCGCGTTGTTTTTGTTTTTTTGCGATTCTTAATTTTAAAGATTTTTGTTTAACTCTCAAAGTATTAATTAAATATTGTTGCTTTTTTTGCTCCTCTGCGAGCTTTTGCTGAACTACTCTATTTTCATTAATCAGTCTTATTTTGATTTCGTTTTCTTCAATTAAAATTTTGTTTAGATTTTGTAACAATTTTGTCTTTTCAGTAATCTCTAAACCTTGATTTCTTCGATATCTAGCATATTGTTTTAGATACTGAATTCGTCTGTATGCCTGTAAAAAATTTTCCGATGAAAATAAAAACATTAACCTGTTTTGTAAGGATTTACTTGCATATGACTTTTGAATCATCTTAGCATATTCTTTTTTTAATTCATCCAATTCTTTCCTTTGAGTATCAATATTTCTCTGATTTATATTTATTCTTCTTATTAAAAGGTTAGCCTGCATATTTGTTACTTTGATTAATTCTGATCTAACATTTAATCTTACCTGAATATCCTCTACTTCATCAATTGCATTTTTTCTGATTTTAGTATTTGAAAAAAGCAGATTATTAATTTGTTTAATTTCATTCATTAGTTTTGTTCTCTGAGCTTCAAGTTTTTTTTGCTGATCACTACTAATTTGTGAAAACAACTGATTAAACGAAATTAAACTAAATAGGCACAAGAAAAACAGCCTTCTCATTTAAAACTTTATTTTGGAATAGCCTGCTGGGATTTCAAATGGAAAAGTCAATGCTTCCGTAAAATTAGTTTTACTAAACTCTAAAGCTAATTTTCGAGAACTGTTCCCATCGAATAAGACCATCTCTATTAGAGTGGGCAGGGATTTTCCTTCGATTCTAATATGCCTCAAATATTTTATTGTTAAACTATTTGTAGTTCCTGGGATAAGAAAACGTTGCTCCTTAAGCAAAAAGCTTGCAGGATCGAAAAAAAGAGTCGGTGTGAAGATTGATCGTTTCCCTTTTGGTGAAAGTATATAGTATTTTGGATTCATAATCTGTTTCCATTGTCCTTGAGTGGGATCAGAAAATGGCTTTCCAAGAAATAAATTTTCAAAATCATTAAAGCCAAATTTTGTTCCAAAAGAACTGTTAATTAAATCAAAGTTGCCTTTGAAATAGGTTTTTTGAAATTTTTCATAAAAAGAAATTTCATTAGGTGTAACTTTCATTTTTGCAATAGGTATTAACATTGTGGCACTTAACCAAATTATTTTTTTGGTTTGCATTCTCAGCTGAACTATAATCTGCTGTTCCCTTTTACCGTCATTATAGACTGCTTTAATTCTTGAGCGCAGTTTGTCTATTTTGGGATAATTATTTTTTATTTTTAAAACTAAAGCATCTAAGTCTACATTTTTTATCGGAGTTTTTGTAGGTAATACGTTTATTGTTTTACAAGAAATTATGAATAAGAAATTCAGTATGATTATTGAAATGTGTTTTAAATTTTTCCCCATCTTCTATTTTTCACCTGTACTACCAAACCCTCCAAACCCTCGATTGGTTTTTGGAAGCTCTTTAATAATTTTCCAATTAATCTTTTCGTATTTTGCCAAAACTAGTTGTGCTATACGGTCACCTCTATTAACTGTAAATGTTTGATTTGACAAATTCACCAATATAACACCAATTTCTCCTCTATAATCTGAGTCTATAGTTCCTGGCGAATTTAGAATTGATATCCCATGTTTAGCTGCTAAGCCACTTCTTGGTCTTACTTGAGCTTCAAACCCTTCTGGTAAAGCCAACTTTATTCCAGTCCCTATAATTTTTCTTTCCAAAGGTTTTAATTCCATGGGCTTGTCTAAAAATGCTTTTAAATCAACCCCAGCAGAATCAATAGTGGCATAGGATGGAAGTTCAAATGGGCTTTCATTTATTATATAAACTTCTGTCATTTTACTTAATTCTGTAGCTTAAATTTACAAAAACCCGTCCCTTAAAAGTTTTATTTAAATATTACTTTCTTCTTTTTTTGTTAACGTTTTCGGATGAGAAAATTTATTACCAGAATTAGTTATCGGTGCAATTAAAGTAACGAACGCCCTCCCAATCTCTTTTGAAAAAGTCGTTTTTATCTTTTATAAATTCTTCCAATGTACTGTTTTCAGGGACCATTGATAGCCACATAATGGGGTAATTATCAGGAGCAGATGTTACCTCTGAACGCTCATAAGGGTGGCGATATTTATATCTAGCATGTCCGGCTTCGTGATAAAATGTATAAAGCCTTTGAACAATAGAAAAATCTTCCCAAAATGACTTAATGATTTCGAAGCTCACTGTTTCGTCATTACAAACATCATATGCTCTTCCAGCATGATCGGCCGTTACTCCAGATGCAAAATCAGGTTCGTTTCCAAAAAAAAGATTCATTGTTCTTCCAGACCCAGGGTCAACTTTCCCAGAACGAATAGCATCAGCAACAAAAAGGTCCCAGTATTCCTCTAAGGTACTATTTTCATCAATAACTGCATAAAATGGATCAACTTCCTCCTCTTCTAATTCTTCTTGAACAACTTCAGGTTCAGAAAGTTCTTCCTCTTCACTCGCACACGAAAATAATATAAATGAATGCAATGGTAAGTATAATATCCAAGTGTATAGTATCTTTTTCATAATTTTTTTATAGCTTCTGCAATATAATTCTTTTTGTATTATCTAATTTTTTGATTCATAAAATTTTAAACAATGTCTAACTTATATACAATTAAAACAAATATTAATTATTACAAGTCAGATATTTTATAAACGGCTCCTAACTTACTAATTCAATAATGGCAGACAAATTTTTAATTGACAAAGCTAAAACAGTGTTGAACCAGAACTATCAAAAAAAGGGATTCACTATTCCAAGTAAAAATCTTTATCCATTTCAATGGAAATGGGACTCTGGATTTATAGCTATTGGTTTTGCACATTTTGACATGGAAAAGGCAAAAAAAGAAATTAATAGCCTTCTTAATGCTCAATGGAAAAATGGTTTTATACCGCATATAGTTTTTCATACTAAAAATGACTCGTACTTTCCAGGGGCTGATTTTCACAAATCGTCTCTTCATCCTAAATCTCCAGTTCACATTGATACCTCTGGTATTACTCAACCACCAGTATTAGGCTTTGTCTTAGAAAAGCTGTACAATATAGCTGATGATAAAGATGATGTTTTAAATTTTTTAAAAAATCAAATTGATAAGGTCTATAAAAATCACGAGTATTTTTATTCAAAAAGAGATATAAATAATGAGGGGTTAGTTTACATATATCACAATTGGGAATCAGGAACAGATAACTCTCCTGTCTGGGATGACATATGGAAAACTATGAATCCTCCTAGATATAAATTCGAAAGAAAAGATACTACTCATGTTGATTCTTCACAACGCCCTACAGACAGAGAATATGATCATTACATTGATATAATTGAGCTTGCCAAAAAGTTTAACTACGATGATCATAAAATTGCCAAACACTCACCATTCTTAGTTCAAGATCCTCTATTTAATTCAATTTTGATAAGATCTAATGAATCCCTAATAAGGCTTTATAAGATTTTAGGTGGAAATGAAGAAAAAATAAAATACTTGAGATCTAAAAATGAAAAAAGCCTTATTAGTATAAATGAGAAGCTCTATAATTCATCAATCGGGGCTTATTTACACTTTGATCTCAGAAACAAAAAAAATATTCCGCTTGTTTGCTCGTCATCTTTTAGTCCTCTTTTTTGTGGAGCACCAAATTTTAAAATAGCGCAGAGACTAAAAAGTACGTTGGTTGAAAAGTTTGGTAAAGAAGACTATTACCTTTGTTCTTCATTTGATCCAGAAGGAATGCAACATGATCCGAAAAAGTATTGGAGAGGACCTGTTTGGATAAACTTAAATTGGATACTTTACAATGGGCTTAAACGGTATAAATTTAAAGAAACAGCAAAGAGAATCAAAAATGATTCACTCGAATTAGTTGATAAACTTGGTTTTTATGAGTATTTCAATCCATCCAAAAAAAACTCTAAAAATAATAAAGGATATGGCGGAGAAAACTTTTCTTGGAGTGCTGCTCTAACAATTGATTTTTTGAGTGAAAAATGATTTAAAAACTCGCTCTGGAATTGGGATATTAATAACTATTCAATATAATGACAAAATTTGAAAAATTAAATGAACACATTAGATTACATAATTATCCTAATCTATTTAATAGTTTTTCTAGGAATAGGATATTTTTTTAAAGAAAATAAGAGTCCTCAAGATTATTTTCTTGGTGGTAGGAGTATGGGTTGGTTACCACTAAGTTTATCAACTATGGCAACACAATTATCTGCGATTAGTTTTATCTCTGCTCCAGCTTTTGTAGGGTTGAAGAATGGCGGAGGACTTCAGTGGCTTACATATGAATTTGGTGTCCCATTAGCAATGGCTTTTTTAATGGTTGCCCTTATCCCTACTTTATATAAGTCTGGAGTTGTTAGTGTATATGAGTATCTAGAAAAACGTTTCGACTCTTCTTCTCGTCTTCTAATTAGCTTTGTTTTTCAAATAAGTCGATCAGTTGCCACGGGGGTTATGGTATATACTATGGCTTTAATTCTGCAAGCTACTATACAAATAGAATTTTGGATCTCAATTTTAATTATTGGTGGAATCACACTTTTATACTCTTTTCAAGGTGGAATGAAAGCGGTCATATGGGGAGATGTTATTCAAATGATTGTTCTTTTTTTTGGCATTTTAATTTGCTTAGGTTTTGGTTTGAATGAGTTAGGGGGTATAGAAAGTTTTTTATCAAAAGTTGATAAAAGTAGAATTGATGCAATAGATTTTTCAAAATGGGGGTTTTCAAATTCTAATGGTGATGATGCCTTTGGATTTTGGCCGATGGTTATTGGTGGAATATTTTTGTACGCTTCTTATTATGGAACTGACCAAACTCAGTCTCAACGTTTACTTTCCTCAAAAAATTTAAAAACAATTAAAAAATTACTTTTTGCCAATGCCTTTTTTAGATTCCCAATCACATTAACTTATTGTATTATGGGGCTTATCTTAGGAACATTATTTAGTCAAGATTTTTCATTTCAGGAGAAACTAAATTTGGTTTATCAGAATAATATTGAATATTTAGAGGGGAAAAACGCTGATCTTATGGTTCCTGTTTTTATAATCCATTATTTACCAAATGGAGTGATAGGAATTTTAATAGTATCTATTTTGTCTGCAGCAATGTCATCTTTAAGTTCGACTATCAACTCTCTTTCTGCAGTATCAATGGAAGACTTCGTTAAAAGGTTTTACCCAAAAATTTCAGATGAAAAATATGTTCAAAGTTCACGTATTCTTTCTCTTTTTTGGGGTATAACTTGCCTATTTTTAGCCTTTTTTGCAGGTAAAATTGAAGGAACCGTAATTGAAGTTATCAATAAAATAGGTTCTGTTTTTTTTGGCCCTATTCTAGGTGTTTTTATTTTGGCCATACTTACAAAAAAAACTCGTGCAATTGGAGCTAATATTGGTCTTTTTTGTGGTGTTGGTCTAAACATTTTTTTATGGTTATATGTTCCCGAAATTTTTTGGTTTTGGTGGAATGCTATAGGATGTCTAATCACTTTTGGTATTGGAGTTCTTGTAAGTGTTTTAATTAAACCCATTACAACTAGTAAAGAAATCATAACCTCCTCAGCAGGAAAACGTGAAGTGACAATACTTTTTGGATACTTCCTTCTTATTGTAGTGATAAGTAGTTTGATAAGTAAACTATTTTAAAATCATGAAAATTCTTATTATACCAGACTCATTTAAAGGATGCTTATCTGCAAAACAAGTTGCTAATGCAATTGAAAAAGGTATTTTAGATATAAATCCTAACCTAGAGGTTGATAAATTTCCGTTTTCAGACGGTGGTGAAGGTGCCATAGATATTTTAGCTACAAAGAATTTAGGCTCTTTAATTACAATTAAAACTGAAAATGCTTTGGAGAAAAAAATGAAAGCTAAATATTTATTATTCCATAATAAAAAAAGTGCTTGGATTGAGCTTTCCCAGGCTTCAGGAATAATGCATATTAATGAAAATGAGCGCAATATTCTCAGAGCCTCAACATACGGAACAGGTGTTTTGATAAAACATGCTCTTGATTCAGGCTGTCAAGAAATTATTTTAGGTGTTGGTGGTAGTGCCACCAATGATGCTGCTGCTGGTATATTTCAGGCTTTGGGAGGAAACTTATTAGACAAAAAGAGAAAAGAGATTGAAAAGGGAGGGGCTGAACTACGCAGGCTAGTTAGTATAATAGATCCCAAATTAAATAAATCTGTAAGATGGAAAGTTGCTTGTGATGTTGTAAATCCTTTAATTGGTAAAAATGGTGCTTCAAGTATATATGGTCCTCAAAAGGGAGCTTCTCAGGATGAAATTAAAATTCTAGAAAACAGTTTATTAAATTTTTCAAAAATAATTAAGGAGCATAATGGTAGATCGATTTCAAAGATAGAGGGTGGAGGGGCTGCAGGTGGTGTTGCTGCAGGAATGTTTGGATTTTTTAATGCAAAACTATTTTCTGGATTTACAATTTTGTCTGAAATTTTTGATCTCGAATCTCAAATCCGAAGTGCCGATTTAATATTTACAGGAGAGGGGAAAATTGATTCTCAATCTTTAAACGGTAAACTTACAGGGAGGTTAGGAGTGCTAGCTAAAGAAAATAAAATTCCATGTATATGTCTAGTCGGTTCAAAAGAAAAAGGATTAGAGGAAAAATTTTATGAAAATGGGTTGACAAAAGTTTTTTCAATCCAAAAAAAACATATGACGGTTGAACAATCAAAATCTAACGCATCTGAATTATTATCTGAAACAGCTGGTAAGGTTTTAGGATATTATATTAAAAAGTAAATTAACCTTCTAAAGCTTCTGCTCCACCAACTATTTCAAGAATTTCATTCGTTATAGCAGCCTGTCTAGCCTTATTATAAGTCAATTTAAGTTGATCTCTAAGTTCAGTAGCATTGTCAGTTGCCTTGTGCATCGCGGTCATTCGAGCTCCATGCTCACTTGCAAAGGAGTCACGTAAAGCTTTAAAAAATTTTATACTAAGGGCTTTTGGCAGGAGTTCATTTACAATTTTAGATTGGTTAGGTTCAAATATATAATCTGGGCTCTTCAAACTTTTTTCATCTAAATTCTCTTCTATGGGTAAAAATGTTTCTGTCTCTACAATTTGAGTCGCTGCATTCTTAAATCTGTTATAAACTAAAAAAACTTTGTCATACAATTCTTTTTTAAAACTGTCTATTATCTCTTTGGAAATTTCATCTGCCTTTTTATAATTTAAATCATCAAAAATATAATCGTGAGTAGAAATTATTTTATCTTTCTTTCCTAATATTTCTGATCCCTTTTTTCCAATAGTAATTAATGAGACTTTTTTATTGGAAAATTCTTCGACAAGCTGCCTTGTTTTTTTTATAACGTTAGAATTAAATGCACCGCATAATCCGCGGTTGGAAGTTATAACTACTAATAAAATTGAATTTTTTTCACGAACAGAAACAAAAGGACTGTTCATGTCAGGCTCTAACGAGGAGTTTAAGTTTTGAATTAAATTATTTAATTTAGATACATAGGGCCGCATTGAAGTTATTGCATCTTGTGCTTTTTTAAGTTTTGCCGCTGACACCATTTTCATAGCACTAGTTATTTGCATCGTTGAAGAAACTGATACAATTCTATTTCTTATTTCCTTGAGGTTTGCCATAATTTATTCAAATTCAGCAGCTGTTTCTTTTGCAACAGCATTAAGCGTGTCAAGTGCAAGATCTGAAAGTTTGCCTGCTTTAAGATCATCTAAACATTTTTTATGTTTTCCCTTTAATTTAGTCAAGAATGATATTTCAAAATCTTTAACTTTTTCAACTGGAACAGATCGTAAAAGATTTTTTGAACCAGCATAAATTATTGCTATTTGTTCTTCGACAGTAAATGGATCGTTTTGAGCTTGCTTTAAAATCTCTACATTTCTTTTCCCCTTTTCAATAACGTTCAAGGTAGCTGTGTCAAGATCTGATCCAAATTTTGCAAATGCTTCTAATTCACGAAACTGTGCTTGATCAAGTTTAAGAGTTCCAGCAACTTTTTTCATTGATTTTATCTGAGCTGACCCACCTACCCTTGATACTGAGATTCCGACGTTTATAGCAGGGCGTACTCCTGAGTTAAATAAATCAGATTCCAAGAAAATTTGTCCGTCTGTAATTGATATTACGTTTGTAGGAATGTAAGCAGAGACATCTCCCGCCTGGGTCTCAATAATTGGTAAAGCAGTAAGGGATCCTCCTCCTTTTGCTTTATTCTTTAAAGCTAAGGGTAAATCATTCATGCTTTTGGCTATTCCATCATCTGAAATAATTTTTGCAGCTCTTTCCAATAATCGAGAATGTAAGTAAAACACGTCACCAGGGTAAGCTTCGCGGCCAGGAGGTCTTCTTAAAAGTAATGATACTTCTCTATATGCTACTGCTTGTTTTGATAGATCATCATAGATTATTAACGCTGGTCTACCTGTGTCTCTAAAATATTCTCCGATTGCAGCACCCGCGAAAGGAGCATATACTTGCATAGGAGAGGGATCTGAGGCATTTGCAGCTACAATAGTTGTATAAGCCATTGCCCCCTTATCCTCCAAAATTTTTGAAATTGCTGCAACAGTAGATGCTTTTTGACCAACAGCAACATAGATACAATATACAGGATCACCTGCATCAAAAAACTCTTTTTGGTTTAAAATAGTATCAATACAAACTGTCGTTTTTCCTGTTTGTCGGTCACCTATTACCAATTCTCTTTGGCCTCTTCCTATAGGTATCATAGCGTCAATTGACTTTATTCCAGTTTGTAAAGGTTCATTTACTGGTTGTCTAAATACCACTCCGGGCGCTTTTCTCTCAAGTGGCATTTCAAATAATTCTCCTTGTATAGGTCCTTTACCATCTATTGGTTTACCTAGAGTATTAAGTACTCTTCCTACGACATTTTCTCCGACACTTATAGAAGCAATACGTTGTGTTCTTTTAACTGTGTCACCTTCTTTTACCTCTTTAGATGACCCAAGTAAAACTACACCTACATTATCTTCCTCTAGATTTAACACCATCCCCTCGAGTCCTGTTTGAAAAGAAACTAATTCACCATATTGGGCATTAGATAACCCATATACTCGAGCAATTCCATCGCCAATGTTAAGAACTGTCCCAACTTCATCCATTTTGGAATCTAAACTTAGGCCTTCTAACTGTTTTTTTAAAATTGCTGAAACTTCAGCTGGTTTAATATCTGACATAATCAATTATCTTTATTATATGCTATTTGAGGTCAATTTTGCCTTAAATGTTTTGAGCTTATATGCTAAACTTGAATTAAACTCCATATCACCAATTTTTAAAATAAAACCACCTAATAAACTTTTATCAATTTTATTTAAAATATGTATTTTTTTACCTGAGAAATCCTCTAGCTTATCGTAAATTTGATTTTCAAGGTTTTGAGTTAGAGGAATTGCCGAAATTACTGTGGCGTTCAATTCTCCTTGCTGTTCTGCAAATAAATGTATATAACTCTTTGCCACTTCTTTTAACAAAAAAAGGCGGTTATTAGAAGCTAAAAGATTTAATAATTTTTTAGTAACATCAGAAGAATTTGGAACTATTGATCTAAGAATTGATTGTTTTTTTGTATCGTTTAAAAATGGGTTACTAAGAACCCTATCAAGCTGTATACTACTTTCATACAATTCAATTAATCCCTGCATTTCCTTAGCTACTTCACCTGTAAATTTGTTTTCATTTGCATAAGCTAAAGTTGCCTTCGCATAACGAGATGCCGTTCTTGCTCCTTTCATTTCGTCTATTTAAAATCTGTTGCTTTCAATAAATCATTTACTAAATTCATTTGTTTGTCCTTATTTTCTAATTCTTTATTAATAACTTTTTCAGCTATATCAATAGCTATTGAACCAACCTGATTTTTAAGTTCTTTTAGAGCTGCTCTTTTTTCGCTTTGAATTGTCTCTTGGGCTTGCGATAGAATTTTTTCAGTCTGATTTAGAGCTTCTTTTTTTGCGTCATCTATGATCTGATTTTTTGTTTTTAAAGCTTCTTTTATAAGAATTTCTTTTTCTTTACGTGCTTCTTTCAGTAAACGCTGGTTTTCACTTTGGAGATTTTCCAGCTGAATACGAGCTTGCTCGGCGGAATCTAAGGCATTTTTTATTGAGTCCTCACGCTCGTTTACAGCATTCAAAATTGGTTTCCATGCAAACTTTCTAAGTAATAATAATAATCCTATAAAGATTGCTGATTGCCAAAAAAATAGTCCTAATGAAAATTCACTAATTAATTTTTCCATTTTACAATATAGCTTTGAACAAAAAATCTTTTTTAAACAGCAAATAAAGCTGCAAATCCAATCCCTTCTACAAGGGCAGCAGCAATTAACATTGCTGTTTGAATTTTACCATAGGCATCTGGCTGACGTCCGATAGCTTCCATTGCGGAACCACCAATTCTACCAATACCCATTCCTACACCGATTACAACTAAACCGGCACCTACCATTACTGGAATTTCCATACTATGAGTTTTAAATTAAACATTCCTTTTTTCACAATTAAGTGTTTTGTTTCAATGATGCTCATGATCCTCGGCGGCAAAGCCAAAATAAAGAGCAGATAGCATCGTAAATATGTAGGCCTGTAATAAGGCAACTAATAATTCAATAATCGAAATTGCAAAAGCTAGTCCAAAGGATAAAGGGCTCCCTAACCAACTTTTAAATATAAACATTAACCCTATTAGGCTCATCAATACAATGTGCCCAGCTTGCATGTTCGCATACAATCTAATCAACAATGAAAATGGTTTTATGAAAATGCCTAATAACTCGATTGGTATTAATATTATATAAAGCGGTATTTTTGAATACCATTTCATAGAATTTCCTAAAGGGTCTAAAATATGAAACCAATAGGTCTTTGTTCCTGTTAGATTTGTAACTAAAAAAGTTAAGAGTGCGAGACCAAATGTCACTGCAATGTTTCCGGTCACGTTTACCCCTAAAGGAGTAAGTCCTAAAAGATTTAAAAACCAGATAAAAAAGAAAACCGTTAAAAGGAAATTCATATAATAAGAATATTTTTTTTCTCCAATGTTAGGTCTGGCAATCTCATCACGTACATAGAGCACTATAGGCTCAAAAAAACGTCCTATTCCTTTTGGTATGCCGTGATTTTCTTTGTAGGATTTTGCTAAACTAGCAAAAAGAAAAAACATAAGAAACGCTATTATTAGCATACTAACTACTCCTTTAGTAATTGATAAATCTATGGGCAGTTTATTAGTTGGATGATTATTCTTGTCATAATTAATTCTACCTTCCGGACCAGTTCTGTATATTTTACCATGTTCTAACTTATAATAACTAGACCCTACTTCCGCAACACCTTCTCCATGATTGAGTTTTGAAGAAGAGAAGACCTTTAGCCCTTCATCCCAAAGAATTACAGGCAGAGGTATCCCAACATATACATGCTTGCCTATATTGTTTGTAAAAGAAAAAAGACTAAAATCATGCGCATCTTCCAAATGGTGTGAGATGTATTTTTTAATTTCTGTTTTTAAATCTTTTCCTGGTTGAGTTTCTTTTGCTAGTGATGGGATAGAAGTTAAAAAAAATGCAAACATGTAAAGTGCAATAGCATTGGCTTTTTTTAGCATATATAGCATAAGATAATTATAAAAATTCCTAGCGATGCAAATGTATGGCTTTAGTATAAATAAAGAAACAAATAACCAGATTTTTAGATTTGTTTTTTAAAGAAAATTAAAATATGATTTGGTTAAATTATAACTATGTTTTAAATCTTTTTACTAAAATCAAAATTTCTAAGATCAAGCCTGATAAATAAGGAATAAAAAACACTAAAAACTCCTCTTTTGATGTAGAACCATCTATCTTGAATTGTGGCTGAAAAATTAAAAAATAGATAATTAATTTAATAGCAACCGTAAAGAGATAGATAGTTGTTAAATTACTTTTTTTTTTATGCCATAATTTAATGAGGATATGGATATCATTGATAACATCGCATTTATTACATAGCTTTTTAATAAGAAAATTTTGTCCCCTTCGAAGAATTTAATATGTAGTATAAATAATAAGCACATTACTGAAATTAAAATAATAATATACAATCGAAAACTTCTCATCCCTACTACCAAAAGTTTTTACTTTGCCTGTAAATAATCCCAATCGTAATTATTATGCCAATACTTGTAAGAGTTAGAACAAATCTTTGTTCAGAATAGGGATATAGATTATCCAAGTATTTCCCCAGTTTCGCACTACCCCAAATGATTATTGCAATTTGAAAAGCAAGACTAGAGAACATTAGCCATTGATTCTTCGGCTTCCTTCCCTTGTTCATTTAAACTATTTAACTTTTTAACACCATCTTCAGCAGAATGCATCGAACAATTAGCGTTGAATATTGACCCTGATTCAACAATCAATTTTTGAATTTTCACTTTACCCTTAACATTTGAGCCCGATTTTAAACTTAGTGTCCCAGAGGCTGTCAATTCTCCATCAAATTTTCCTTCAATATCTGCATTAGCACATAATATTTTTCCAATAACATTAGATTCTTTTCCTAAAATGACTTTACCTTTCGTTACTACTTCACCCTCAACATTTCCATCTATACGAATGTCAGTTTTTGATTTAATGCTGCCCTTAAGTGTAGTACTCTTTTCTATTTTACTATACTGTCCATTATTATCCATTCCTTTCATTTTAGTTAGTTTTCCAGGTTTTATTTTTAATGTATTCTCTGTACTGGGACGTTAAAGTTACAAAATTATCGAAGTTGACAAGTTTTTCTTGATCAAACTCAATTCTATTTTTCAGAACCTCTATTTCATTAAGATACCTTATCCCGTGAATTACAACAAAAACATAATCTTCATTATAAGTGTCTTTACTTACACTTAAAGAGTTATTGTAAATTAATGTTTTACGTTTGACTTCAGAATAAAATGTATCAATAATTTTAGTTTGAGAACTTTCAAAAGGGAATATCCATTTGTAATTTTTATAAATAACATTTTCTTTATCAAGATTCTGTATAGATTCAATTTTTTCAATTAAATCTCTCGCCTTAATTCCTTCCTCAAAAGCACTATACTTAGATGCAACTTCGCCAAGTGCTTCTCTCCAAGATGAAACACCTTTCAAACGACCAATAGTATGTGCCTTTAGTAAACTTATTTTGGGTTCAATTCTACTTCCGCTTGTTATTACTGTTAACAATTCTATTTCTTTTAAAGTTTCTGAAAACTTTTGTTCTTCAAATAATTTTAAAACTTTTTCGTAAAGTAATTCAGGCGTTTTAATTTCAGAAAGATCATAATTTTGTGGATCATTTAATAAAAAAGCAAAAGGTGTATCAGCATAATTTTTTATCAAATTAGTTCTGTAAGATTCCGCAATTTGAATAGAATCTTTTTCAGCTATTCTATAAAGATGATATAATGCCTGAGAGGCAATTCCATCGGGAGGATTCAAATCAAGGGCCTTTTTTAATCTATTTCGAGCTAGATCATAATCATTAAACTTCTCTTTATAAATCATTCCTAATTGAAGATAAGACTGTTGATTTAGAAGAATAAGACTATCTATTTCCTCTTCTTCTTTGGGTATAAGAGAAACATAACTTTCAGGTGTCTCTTGTATTACAAAAAACTTATCAGATTCTTTTTCATCTTGGGTTGAAAATTCTTTTGGTGCTAGAATTGCATCTGAATTCCTCCAATTATCCAAATTCGGTCTATCTCCCCATACAGTAAGAAAAGCCTGTTTCCCTTTCAATAATTGGTTCGGATTATAAAAATAAAAGGATGTTTTTAATCGATTAATGCTTTGAGAATTTGCACTTTCCTCTGATTGTTTAAGTTTTTGAATTTCTTTTTGTCTTTTTAGATTGATGTAATTTTCAAAATAAATTAATTGCTCATCTTTATCTAACAAAGCTAACTTTATTATGCTGTCAGTATTTTGAGCCGTTTTTTCATATAAAATAACCTCGTTAAGGTTTTCTCTTTTCCTATCGGTTCTTTTGTATTGAGTAGAGTTTTTTTCGTACAGAGATAGCAGTTTGTCAAGAAAGCCTCCACTAACTAAATAGTTACCTTTTTTGAAGTGATAGTCTGATAAAAATTTAAGATTTTCCATTTTAGTGTATGGGTCTAAAGAGACTGATTCGAGTGACCTGTTTAAATAACTTAAACCAATACTATCTTTCCCTTGTTCGAAATAAAGTTCTGCCAAAGCACGACATATATAATGTTCGTAAGGATCGTTTTCATAATTTTTTAACATCTTTTCTAATGACGCGACATGATACTCAGAGCTTAAGTTTGTATCCAATAAATTTTGCTTTATGATAGCTTGGACAAAAAATTTTCTTGGTGCTTTTCGGTTTAAATCGATTATTTTTTTGTAAGCCCACTGGGCTGAGTCTTTTTCTTCAAGGCTTTCAAACAATTGCCCAGTTAAGAAAAAATATCTTGCTTTATAAGCTCTCTTGGATTCTTTTAGTGCGGCTCTTTTTATGTAATATAAAGCGGAGTCTTGTTTTTTTAAGTTCATAAATGCATCCGCAAGTGTTGCATTCGCAATTGTAAAATATTTGTTTTTTGAAATTAGTTTACGAGCTAACGGGCGAAGATTTTCAATTGCTAATTCATAGTTTTTTAGACGAATATTAGTTTTTTCTCGCCAAATCTTAGCATCAAGAAAATTTGACCAACTAGCGCCTGTTTCTAATAAAAAATTAAATGCTTCTAAAGCTGGGAAAAACCGACGATCAAAATATCTTGCTTTGCCAAGTAATAAATATGCTTTTTCAATTTCCTTATTGTATTGAATATTTTTAATATTTATTGAATGTTTTTGAATTGCCTTCACAGCTTTTTCTTCAGCTCGATCAAAACCTGGAACAATTGTTGTCTTATCAACGTCTTCTCCTCTTAAAGTAATTGGTTCAACTGGGATGAATTCGAAAAAATTCTCCTCAAAAGCTTCCAATAGTATTTTTTCTCCGACAGAAAAGGCTTCCTTACCATTAAATATTACATTATATTTGGATGTTAGAGCATGATACTCTCTATTTAAAACACCTTTTTTAGTCGTACTACAGGAATGCATTATAGCAATTGAAAACAAGGATAAAAGAAAAAAAATTTTTCTGTAAAACATAATAACAATTTGCTTAGTTATAACATTAAATTCTCGCAATTATTATCCATTTAAATTATAAATTTTATCAATCAAGTCATATACATTTTTTACTTACATAAGTCAAACTATTTATTCTTATTAATTCATACTATTTCAATTTTTGTAAATTTGTAAAAAAAGCTATGTCTCGTCTTAACACACTAATTGTTGGTGCTGTTGAAAGGTTAACACCCCAATCTGTAGTCATTTCCCTTGACGTTAATAATGATTTAAGCTCGTCCTACGCCTACCTTGCTGGACAATATATTTCTTTAGAATTAGAAATTAACGGTAATAAAGTCCGCAGATCTTATTCAATCTGTTCATCTCCAATTAGTGGTTTACTACAAGTTGGTATTAAAGAGGTCCCAAACGGCATTTTCTCTACTTATGTAAATCGAAAAATCAAAAAGGGTGATGAAATTAAAGCGGGAATCCCAGAAGGACGTTTTACATTTGATTCTAAGAACAATTCAATTCCAATTATGGCTGTTGCAGCTGGAAGTGGAATTACTCCAATAATGTCTATTTTAAGATCTTTTCTTGACAGCACATCTGATACCCCTTTCACTCTTATATATGGTAATAAAACTCCTGAAAAAACGATGTTTTATAATGAATTGAAAAGTCTCGAAAGTAGATTTGACGCATTAAAAATTCATTGGTCTTTTAGTGAAGAAAAAATTGATGGTGCTGAATTTGGAAGAATTGATTCTGCTTTTTTAAATTATGTTCTAAAAAATGAGCCTAAATCTTACCCCAAGTTAATCTACTTGTGCGGCCCTGAAAAATTGATCGATTCTAGCAAACAATTCTTTTTAGAGAAGGGTTTTAATGAGAATGATATTCTTTTCGAGTTATTTACTTCATCTATCCAAATACCTCAACAAAAAAATTATATAGAAGAAGGCTTACTTAATATTAAATGCGATGATGTAACACATCAATTAACTCTAGATCAAAATAAGACATTACTTGAAATTGCGCTAAACGAAAAAATTGATGTTCCTTATTCATGCCAGGGAGGTGTTTGCAGTAGTTGTATTGCTAGGGTCACTGAAGGAAAAGTTGATATGAGTAATAATCAGATTCTAACAGATGAGGAGATCAATGAAGGTCTAATTTTAAGCTGTCAAGCGATTCCAAAATCAAAAAAAATAGCAATTGATTTTGATGATGTCTAATTTTGCTAATTCAAATTTTTGAAAATAGATGTGTAATTGCAAAGAGTTTAAATATCTTTGTTATTATAATTTGTAAATCGTTTTAAAATTCTATTATGAAAGATTTTTTTGAAGGTATAGCTTGGTTATTTGAAGAAGTCTTCTTCTTACCTTTTACAATTTTAAGAGAGCTAGAGAATACTAGTTGGACTTTAGCAAGTTCAATTAACTGGATGTTTCTTGTTATAGGTTTTTCAGCAATGCTTTATTGGGTTCGGGCACTTAATGTTTTCCATAAAAGAGGAGAGGAGAAAAAAGATACTTCTGCCCACTCATTTTTATAAATCAAACCCAATATCTTTTCGATAATGCTTTCCATCATACTTAATTTTATTAACTAGATTGTATGATTCTTTAAGTGCTTTATTAAAATTTTTTCCAATTGAGGTGACGGCCATAACTCTTCCTCCTGAAGTTTGAAGAGAACTTTTTTCAATACTCGTCCCAGCGTGGAATATCATTTTATTTTTTGGTAGTCCAGTAATAATGCTCCCTTTTTGATAAGCAACAGGATATCCCTTAGAAACAAGCATAACCGTTGCTGCGCTTTTGGATGTTATTTGCAATTTTATTTTATCAAGGGTCCCATCGGTTGCTGCTTTAAATACTTCTACTAAATCATTTTCAATCCTTGGAATAATCACCTCTGTTTCAGGATCTCCCAATCTTACATTGTACTCAATTACAAATGGGTTATCTCCCACTTTTATAAGTCCAATAAAAATAAACCCTTTATAATTTATATTATCTTTTTTAAGGCCCTCTATTGTGGGCTTAATAATCTGGTGATCTATTTTTTCATCAAAAAGACTATCTACAAATGGTACTGGGGATATTGCACCCATTCCGCCGGTATTTAAGCCTTTATCGCCCTCCCCAATTCGTTTATAATCTTTTGCCATAGGGAGTTTGATATAATTATGCCCATCAAATAATACAAAACAAGAAAGTTCAATACCAGATAAGAATTCCTCAATTACAACTTTTTTTGAAGCTTCACCATATTTACTTTTTAAAAGCATTTGGCCTAGCTCAAATTTAGCCTGTTTTAAATCTTCAATTATCAAAACTCCTTTACCACCTGCAAGTCCATCAGCTTTTAAGACATAAGGGGGTTTACTTTGTTCCAAAAACTTTTCCCCTTCACTAATGGTTTCCGAAGTGAACTCTGAGTAAGCTGCTGTTGGAATTTGGTGACGTTTCATAAACTCCTTTGCAAAAGACTTGCTGCCCTCTAATTGAGCAGCCTTTTTTTGGGGCCCTACAATACTAACATTTTTTAAATACGGATCCCCTATAAAAAAGTCATGGATGCCTAAAACGAGAGGATCCTCTGGTCCAACTATAACTAAGTCGATTGAGTATTTTATTACAGCTCTTTTAATTCCATAGAAATCAGAAACTTTTAATTTTAAATTTATAGCACAATTTGCAGTTCCACCATTGCCAGGTGCTGCATAAAGCTTTTTACAAAGTTTACTCTGATTTAATTTCCAACACAAAGCGTGTTCTCTCCCGCCTCCTCCAATAACAAGTATATTCATGAAATTAAATTTCTATAAAGATAATATCTAAAAAATTCTATATTTATTAAACAATCATTTAATCTTTAATAAAAAAAGTTATTTTTTTTTCCAATTTTTTAACCAGCGGCAGATGAGATTTTGTCGGGTTTGGCCATTTAAAAGTCCATTTAATTAGATCTTTTGAATTTAAAATAGGGAAAAAAGGCTCCATCCCTTGTAAGCGGCTTTTTTGATTAATGTGATCTAATCCGTCTGAAATAAATAAAACTGGCGTCCCAAAAGCTACTGCAGGTAATGCTGAGTGAATACGTGAGGTTATTAGTAATTTAGCTTTAGCAATATCTCTTAATTGTTTTATTGCTTTATTTGATCTTTCATTTTCTGAGAACTCTAAAGGGTCTACGAGTTGAGACTTAAAATATACTGGTTCTTTCTGCCTTGATAGAAAAAAATTTAATCTTTTCATACCTTTTAAATACTGTCTCTTTTTTTTAAAAGTCTTGATCTTATTTAAGACTTTTTCTAAAGAAAAACTTGGGGCAGAAAAATTTTCTGATATCAAACGCTCCATGGGACTAACTACTAAAATTCCTTGTCGCCTAGTGTTCTTTTTAACAAAGTTATTTCGTCTTAATGTAAGAGTAAGACAAGAAGAAAAATAGGTCTCAACTCCACAATCAGATAAAATTTTTTGAGTGTAAATATCCCTGCAACCAATAGGTTGGTGCTTTTTTAAAAAATTGACTCCTTTTTGGGAAAGCATCTTTTTTTTTGATGTAGGATTCAAATGAAACGATAAAAACAATGGATTAATTTTCTTGGAAGGAGGCCAATTATTTGGGTTTTCCATAAACCACCCATTCATAAACATTTGCACCTTCGTTCCATCGTAAGAATGTAACTGCTCACGATCAATTTGTTTAACAATTTTATTTTTCAAATATTGTTTTGCCGCTTCGCTTTGGATAAAATCCCCTAGATTATTTGAATTTGGATAGGATAGTATAGCAAAGATTTTATTCATTAAAGTTTATTTTGTCCAAGTTTTTTTTAAATTCTTTTTTTCTTCTTATTATAGGATAATAAATTTTAATTCTATTTCTAGCTTTCAGAGAAAGCTCTTTTTTTTCCAATTTTAAAAAAGAACAAATTTTATCAATATCTTTTTTCCCTTCAAAAATAAGACCTGTATCTCCAATTACATCGGGAATACCAAATACTTTATTCCCAATAGGTATGCACTCACATAACATAGCTTCGCATAGAACATTTGGTAAACCTTCGATTATTGACCCCTGGAAATAATAGGTGTGTATTCCATAAAGTTCCTTTAATTGTTCAATGTTTTGTTCTCCAAGAATTCTTACATTTTTGGGAACAGAGTCCAGAAAAAACTTCTCATTTAAGCCTGCCAAAGTGAACTTAAAATCTGGCAGCTTATCTGCCAAAGTAAAAAACATTCCAATCCCTTTTCTTTCATATGTTCTTCTATCGGAAATATTTGCAACTGTCAGAACTGTTTTAGGTGATTTTTTTTTCATTTTTTTCCAAAAATTACTATCATATGCTGTCGGAATTTCAAATATTGGAGTTGACAAGTCAGGAATGAAATATTTGAGCCCTGAATAAGTATTTGTCTCCTTTTTTGCAAAACTGCATCCTTTAGATAATGTCTTATGAACTACCCAAATTGAATTTGATTTTTTTAAATTCCATACCGCTATCTTTTGTCTACTGTTATTTTTTAGAAAAAGCCCATAATTCAACTTTGAATTTGCCACTGCATCGTATCCCCCAATAATAATTGTTATTGGTTTTTTAAAAAATTTCGCCATTAAAACAGGTATCGTGGTATGATAATCATTGAACCAACTAAAGACACCTTTTGAAATTGGTAAATAAAAAAGGGAAAGAATTAACTCTTTAACCCGGTTGTAAAAAAAACGAAAAGGATCTTTATATGGAGGAGAATGAATTAATAACACTTCTAATCCCATTTTTTTTAAAAGGGTAATATCTTTGGATACAAAAGTATTTTTAACATTACAAACTAACACTACTTTTTTCGATAAGCCTTTCTTCATAAATTAATTATATATTTTTCTAAACTAACTGCAATTAATCTATCATCAGAGACTCTTGGAACTTTATTTTGTCCTCCCAACTTACCTATACTTTTCATGTACTTTTGGAAACCATTTATCTGTACCTCTGTAATTACCAATGGTCTTAATATTTTACCTTCAATCAAATCATTATAGTAAATGTTTTTATTTCTCATTGCATAATCGATATTGGCTGCAAAAATGTCTTTTTCTCTTGGTGATGTTTCAAATTCTATAAACCACTCATGATAAGGCAGTCCAGCTTTAGGAGTGATTTGTGGAGCTACCGTAAATTCTTTAACTCTTATAATTTCTTCTGTCTTTTCAATAGCCTCTTTTAATGATTGTTCTACTTCGCTGACTATTACATGTTCACCAAAAGCAGAAATAAAATGTTTTAGTCTTCCGCTTACAATTAATCTGAACGGGTATTTGTTTACAAACTTAATTGTATCTCCAATATTATACCTCCAAAGACCTGCAGAAGTGGAAATAATCATAACATAATTAACTCCTAAAATCACCTCATTTAATGAATGTAAAACGGGTTTTTGATCAAAAAAAGTGCTTGCTACAACAAATTCGTAGTAAATTCCATGATCCAGCAATAATAACAATCCATTGTCATTTTGATTATCCTGGTATGCGAAAAAACCTTCTGAGGCAGGATAAAATTCAATACTATCAATTTCACGCCCAATCAATTTTCGAAATAGTCCTTTGTAGGGATCAAAGTTGACCCCCCCGTATACGAATAATGAAAAATTGGGAAAAAGATCTCCAATATTTTTACTTGTCTTTGAGACTAACTTTTCAAAATACATCTGAACCCAAGAGGGTATACCTCCAATAATTGTCATGTCCTTATCATAGGTTTCGTCAACAATAGCATTAACTTTAGATTCCCAGTCTTGAATGCAATTTGTGTCCCAAGTAGGGAGCCTGTTTTTTTGTAGATAACTAGGTACATGGTGAGCTACAATTCCTGAAAGACGCCCTAATGAAAATCCATTTTTGTCATCTAATAAAGGGCTGCCTTGAATAAATATGTGTTTCCCGTTTACTATATCTACATTAGTTGTATGATAAATATAATTTAAAAGAGCCTCCCTAGCAGCGCGTATTTGCTGATGAATAGCATCTTTAGTAATAGGAATATATTTTACTCCAGAAGTAGTACCACTTGACTTTGCAAAATAAAATGGCTTTCCAGGCCATAAAATATTTTGCCTTCCTGAAAAAATTTTATTAATGTAGCTACGAATACCCTCATAATCTCTTATTGGGATGTTACTTTTAAAAGATTTAATGTTATTGATTTTTTCGAACTTATGATCTTTACCAAAAAGTGTATACCTCCCATTTTTTATAAGATTCCTAAATACTTTTTCTTGTGTTTTTAGGGGATTTTTTATCCATTTTTCATTCTTTCTTTGAGCCCAGGCAGCAAATATTTTAGCCCCTTGTTTTTTAATCATTGGGCAGAAAAATTAAAAAAGTTTTCAGGGTCCATCGGATAACCATCCATCCATAGCTCAAAATGAAGGTGGTAACCAGTAGAATACTCGCCCGTATTTCCGGCAGTGGCGATCACTTCTCCAGATATTACTGATTCTCCCTGCCTTTTATTTAATGAAGAATTATGCTTGTAAACTGACAAAAGACCTAAATTGTGTTCCAAAATAATGACATAGCCTGTCTCTGAGGTCCATTCTGAAAATATAACTGTTCCATCAGCAATCGCCTTTACTGGCATATTTTTTTTGACAGCAATATCAATTGCATAGTGAGATTTATCTCTATCAAAGGGCTGTGATATTTGTCCATTTACAGGAGGAAATAAAAATGTATTTAATTTCATTTCATTTCTTGATACTGGACTATATTTGTCTTGCTGAGAAACAAAAACTCTGAGTAAAGAATCCTCTAATATTAATTCTGGATTAAATTCATCTTTAATAACAGGGGTTTCTTGAATAACCAGCAATGAATCTTGGTCCTTTAAGGAAATATCTTCAGTTAAAACTCTTTTAACTGAATTCAAATATTTTAAATTTTGGTTATATAATTGAATAAGGGAATCTGTGAGAAATAGATTCTGAATTGCTTTAGCCCGTATTTCAGATGAATCATATCCTGGAATATATTCTTTTAATGAAGTGTAGGAGATTATTGTAAAAATCAAAACTGAGGAAATACATATCAATAACAATGAAACTAGAATACTTTTGAATCTTGAAGTCCTGATCTGACCCTTTTCTTCAAAGGTTTCCTCGTCAATTATCATTATAATGTAAGGATTCCTTAACCTTTGAAAAAATTTTCTTTTTTTATTTACTTTATCTTTCATTATAATGGTAAAGATAAGGATAACTTAGGGTGATCAAATTGAAGGAAAGAATTTTCCTGTATTTGAAATTAAATATTTCTGTACATTTGTTAAATAATATTAAATCATGTTGATTTTAACATTTTTAGGTATGATAGGAGCACCACAAATAATTTTGATAATAGCAGTTGTGTTATTACTCTTCGGGGGACGCAAAATCCCAGAATTAATGAAAGGTTTAGGTAGTGGAATCAAAGAGTTTAAGAATGCTACAAAAGAAGAGGATGATCCAGCTAAACTAGATAAAGATAGAAAAGCTTAATTTACTTTTTTAATGGTGGTTATTATTGTATTTAATTCAAACATGTAATCCCTTTTATTCATCGAAGGGGCGAAAGTGAAACCCTCGATAACCATCCAATTTTTAGTTAAACTATCCTTGATCATATAATTTACAAATGGTCCAGCCATAAAGTCATTAGCTACTTCCCACGTTCCTTTTGTTAAATAACCTTTTTTACCATCCAATTCAACTTTATAAAAATAAGGTTGATAAGCTCGCTCTGTGATCATATAGCTGCCGCTAATGCGGCCTGGAATATAAAGTTTACCTATCGAATCTCTTATATTCAAAATTTTAGTATTAAAATTATTTTCTGATATACTATCAAATATTTCATATGCAATAATATTAAGATGTCCTTTTTGAATTTGCTTTTGTATCCAAATAAAATTAGAAGTGTCTTTTACTACTTTATAAACTGAAGGGTAAACTAAATTATACCCAAAACGTCTTTTAAGGTTTTTATCTTTAGTTGGAGATTTGTTTATTCTCCTTAACTTTTCTTTTCGCTCGTTCTCACTTATGGTTTGGGTAAATAACGCCAGATTTTCTTCAAAAAAAAATTGTTGGACTTCTGAATCTTCACCGGTTACTAAGCCAACTATTTGAGGACGTGAAAATTGATCCTTTGCAAGCTGAAATCTGGGAATGGAATCTGTCTGGAACCAAATTATATTTCTACTCTGTCTTGCAAATCCAGAAAATACTTTAGGGTTCAAGTAATCAAGTGAAAATTGAGGTTCATCAAATGGAAGACCTTCATATGCCTTGCTTAAATTATCTCGTACCGATTTACCTAATTGCCCTTTCCAGTCTGAAGTTGGCATTATAACTGATATGTGGTTTAAATTACCACTAGAATCAGGAATAAATGCTTTAGACTTATCAGCCTTACTATTGCAGGAGTTTATTGAAAATAATACGAATAATAAAAAAACTATAATGTTTTTCATAGTTATTGATTCAAAGCAGCAATTCCTGGAAGAGTTTTACCCTCTAAACTTTCTAACATTGCTCCACCGCCAGTACTTATGTAGCTCATGTCATTGTCCATTTTAAACTTTTTTACAGCAGCAACTGAGTCTCCTCCTCCTACTAGAGAAAAGGATCCATTGATAGTTGCTTCAGCAATTGATTTACCAGCAGCTATTGTTCCTGCTGAAAAGTTGGGAAACTCGAACACTCCAAGCGGACCATTCCACAGAATGGTTTTACACTTTATTATAACATCATGAAACCTTTTTATGCTTTTTGGGCCAGCATCCAAGGCTTCCCAACCAGTCCCAATTTTCATAACATCGAAAATTTTCTGCTTTGCCTCATTGCTAAAACTATTCCCTGCGACAACATCAATTGGAAAATGCAATTTCACGTTCTTCTGTTTTGCTTTATCAATTAAATCTAATGCATAATCGCAATAATCTAATTCGCAGATTGAATTTCCTACTTTTCCCCCAAGCGCTTTTGTAAATGTATATACCATACCCCCACCTATAATAAGGTGGTTCACTTTTTCCAACAGGCTTTCTATTATTGTGATTTTTGTGGATACTTTAGCACCTCCAAGTATGGCTAAAATTGGAGGTGTGCCATCTTTAATAACTTTATCTATAGCCAAAACCTCTTTTTCTAAAAGGCTGCCAAAACACTTATTATTTTGGAAAAAATTAGCAATAATTGTGGTAGATGCATGGGGTCTGTGTGCTGTTCCAAAAGCATCGTTGACAAAGATTGTCCCAAGTTTGGATAGTCTTTCAGAAAAAACTACATCGCCTTCAGTCTCTTCTGCGTTGAATCGAAGGTTTTCCATTAACAATACTTCTCCGGGCATCAACGAGTCTGCTTTGGTTTGAGCGATAGGGCCGATACTAGTCTTACAGAATTGAACTTTAGTCTCCAAAATTTCAGACACTTTATCTATTATATTTTGAAATGAAAGGCTCTGTTCAAAACCATTTGGCCTACCTAGATGTGAAAGCAACACACAGCTACCTCCCTTTGACAAAATATAGTCTATTGTGGGTTTTGCTGCCTTTATTCGTGTTATATCAGTTATTTGTAAATCTTTGTCTAAGGGGACATTAAAGTCAACACGAACAATTGCTCGCTGACCTTCAAAGTTTATGTCCTTTAATGTTCGCATTTTTTGATTTTCTCAAAAATACAATAAAGGCATATTTTATCAATTTATTTTTAAAAAGATGTAATGTTTTTGATATTTAGTTGCTTTATATTTACTTATGCTCTGGACAAAAGTTATAGGACAAAAGATTCTTAAAAATAAATTAAAATATCTCATCGATACGAATCAAGTCCCTCATTCTCAACTATTTACAGGTGCCTCAGGATATGGTTCACTTCCTTTAGTTATAGAGTTTTCGTTATCTCTTTTGGAAAACAAGAGTGTAAGTAAAGTCACAAGGAAACTAAGTGAAAGATGTCAACATCCTGATTTACATTTTGTGCTGCCAGTTGTAAAAAAAAATAATGAAAATGTAGTTTACAGTCACCATTACATTCAAGATTGGTTAATGTTTATTGATACTAAGCCATATGGTAGCTATAGTGAATGGTTCGAATCTATTAATGTTGGCAATCGTCAGGGATTAATTAGTACTGCAGATATTGAAAACGTTCGTAAAAAAATCTCTTTAAAAGCTTTTAATGGAGGCGCTAGAGTTTGCATTGTGTGGGGTGCGGAAAAGATGAGTAATCAGGCTTCAAATGCGTTTCTTAAAATTTTAGAAGAGCCCCCTAAGAATACCTTTTTTTTACTAATTGCCGAGAATCAAGAAGAAGTCTTACCCACAATAGTATCCAGGTGTCAGATTACTAATTTAGGGCCTATTGATAACTCCTCCCTTATGGATGTGATCAAGAAAAAAACTGATAATTCTGAAAGTTTAGTTGTAAAGGCTCAAGGTAACTATAATGATTTACTTGACTTGATTAGCAATGATGAATACAAAGAGTACGAAACTCTCTTGATTGAAGGCCTACGAACGGCTTTTAAAGTCAATAAAAACAAAAAACTAATTATTGAATTAATGAGTTGGTCTGCTTCTCTTTGTAAATTCGGGAAAGAAGAACAAAAGACTTTTTTAAAATTCGGTATTCAATTTTTCAGAGATGCATATTTATTGAACTATTCTCTAGACGATATTGTAACTTTTCAATCTAAAACTAATTTTGATTTGTCAAGAATTGCACCCTACATTAATGACAATAATATTAAAGAATTAGTATCTCTTTTTGAACAAACTCATTATAACGTTTTAAGAAATGGAAATGTGAAAATGCTATTTGTCAATCTTGCTTTGAGATTATCTAAATTGATTTATCTAGGTGTTAAATAGACTTTGTAAAAATAAAAACAATGGAAGAGAACTCTTTATTAAATAAAGCGCAAAAATTTGATATTAAAGCAACGAAAAATGCTCGAATAAATGCAAAGCTGGAATTTTTGTGCTTTTCAGATATATAAGAAATATAAAACGCATCCAAAAATAAAGGATATTTTTTTTCAAATTTAAACCCTCTGGATTCAACTAAAGAGATTATTCCTTTGCTTGTAAAATGCCATATATGCCTTGGTACATCAAATGCTGCCCACAAGGAGTTGTAATGCCTTGCATCAAAACTATTTATATTTGGTACTGCTATAATTAAAACTCCTTTTTTATCTAAAAGATTGTGAATTTCAGATAGTACCTGTTCAGGATTTTTAAGATGCTCCAGAACATGCCATAAAGTTACTCCGTCATACCTATTAGATTTAGGGATGTCATCAATATTTTTGAAAACATTTATGTTTAAAAGTGGTTGACTGTTAATTTCTTTATTGTAAGGCTCTAGGGCAGAAGTTTTTAGGTTTTTTTTTGATAGATATGCTGCAAATTTGCCTGAACCTGCTCCGTAATCTAATATTTTATTCCCTTTTAAATAAATTCTGATTAGAAAGAGCTTATATCTAAACATTACCTTTTGAACAAGAAAATAGATAATGTCTAAACTACTTTTTGGTGTGTTTTTAAATGAATCGTAATTTGGGGACTTGTAATATATTGAAATGTCTTTTATGTTTTCAATGTGAGTTTTAGCTATTGTTCTAGATTTGTTCCAAATAACATCAAAATATTCTCCTGAAACTAAGTGATCTTTTACTTTGAATTTTGATTTATGAGAATCGTGTTGTTCCACGTGAAACAAATTTTACTTTTATCGGCCCATGGATACTAAAAGAACACTTATATCACTTGGATTAACTCCACTAATTCTAGATGCCTGGGCTAGTGTTTTAGGCCGTAGCTTGTTTAATTTTTCTTTTGCCTCGAATGATAAAGATGCGAGTTTATCAAAATTGAAGCTTGAAGGTATCTTTATATTCTCTAAACGTTTTAACTTGTCTGCATTTTTTTTCTCTTTTTCTATATATCCTGAATATTTTATTTCTATCTCAGCTTGCTCAAATACGCAATCATCTATATTCGATTTCTTAATGAAAGAATTTAGTTCGTTAAAACAATTTAAATCAGACCTAGAAATGTTTGGGCGTGACAAAAGCTTAGAGTACTTGTCTGTTTGTTTTATTAAATTTTCATTCTTATTAGCTAATAAATCATTTGCTTCTTTTACTGTGAAACTTTTATTTTTTAAAAATTTAACAAGACCACTGCGTTTTTTTAGTTTTTCTTCAACTTTTTTTAGTCTTTCTTTGGATGCCAAGCCTAACTTAAAAGATATAGGTGTCAGCCTTTCATCGGCATTATCTTGTCTCAAAAGGGTTCTGTATTCGGCTCGAGAAGTAAACATACGATATGGTTCCTCAGTGCCTTTAAGAATAAGATCGTCAATTAGTACGCCTATATATGCCTCATGCCTTCCAAGAATAAGTGGGTTTTTATTATTGTTTTTCTGGTGCGCATTTATACCTGCTATAATTCCTTGGGCCGCTGCTTCTTCGTATCCTGTTGTTCCGTTAATTTGTCCAGCAAAAAACAAATTTTGAATCAATTTAGTTTCGAGTGAATGAAACAATTGTGTCGGTGGAAAATAATCATACTCAATAGCGTAGCCTGGTCTTAAAATTTTTACAGACTCAAAACCCCGGACAGATCTTAAAGCCTTAAACTGTATGTCGTGTGGGAGGGAGGTGGAGAATCCGTTCACATAAACCTCATGAGTGTTCCAGCCCTCAGGTTCTACAAAAACTTGATGCTGTAATTTATCGCTGAACCTATCGATTTTGTCTTCTATAGAAGGACAATATCTAGGTCCTGTACTTTTAATAGACCCGTTGAACATAGGAGATCTGTCAAACCCTTGCTTTAAAATTTTGTGAACTTCAGGATTTGTATGAGTTATATAACAACTTCTTTGGTTTTTTAACGGTGAGGTTTCCTCAGAAAAAGAAAATTTCGAAGGATTGATGTCCCCTTTTTGTTCCAACATAAAAGAATAGCTTAACGAGCGCCCATCGACACGAGGAGGGGTTCCGGTTTTCATTCTTCCAGAAATAAAACCTAAATTTTCTAAACACTTTGTAAGTCCAGAAGATGCTTTCTCCCCTACGCGTCCCCCACTAAAGTTTTTTTCCCCTATGTGTATCAGACCATTTAAAAAAGTTCCATTAGTTAAAACCACTGTCTTTGAAAATATTTTAACTCCCAGAGATGTAATCACTCCTTTAACTTGATCATTTTTGACAATCAAATCAACTACCATTTCCTGATAAAAATCAAGAAGAGGGGTGTTTTCTAGTTTTTGTCTCCACTCGAGAGTAAACAAACTTCTATCGGATTGAACTCTGGGGCTCCACATTGCGGGCCCTTTTGACTGGTTCAACATTTTATACTGAATTGCGGACCTATCCGAAACAATACCGCTATAACCCCCTAAAGCATCGATTTCTCTTACTATTTGTCCTTTGGCGATCCCGCCCATAGCAGGATTACAAGACATCTGTGCTAAATTTTGAAGATTCATTGTGACCAAAAGAGTTTTAGAACCAAGATTGGCTGAAGCTGCAGCAGCTTCACACCCCGCATGCCCGCCTCCTACGACTATAACATCATACTTAAAATCAAACATAACGTCTGTGTTTCATGTGGAACATTGATATAAACGTATCTTCCATTTTTCGCATGTTGTTAACTTCCTCCTTGTCACCGTCATTATAACCCATGCAGTGTAGCACTCCGTGTATTATCACCCTAAGTGTCTCGTTTTCAACAGTTTGTCTATGTTCTTTTGCTGATTTATTTATTGCCCAAAATGAAACAAAAAATTCTGCTTCCAATTTATCATCATAAGAATAATTGAAAGTAATTATATCGGTATGTGTTTTATGATTAAGATACCTTTTGTTCATTTTTAAAAGATCTTCCTTTGAAACAAAATTATATTGAAGTTTTTTGATATGATAGCCCCTTATTTTTGAGTATTCGGACAGCGTATCAGAAAGCTTCTTAATGTCAAAGTTGTCTGGTATGTTTAGAAACCGTATAATTTTTTTTTTTGCAAATATAATGTATTTGTTTGGCTAAGATAGGGGAATAGATTTATAGCTATTATATTTGTGTTCTTATGAAAATAAGAGTTCGTTTTGCGCCAAGCCCAACTGGTCCGCTTCACATAGGTGGTTTAAGGACGGCTCTTTTTAATTATCTGTATGCGAAGGGCAAAAAAGGAAGCTTTATTCTTAGAATTGAAGATACGGATCAAAACCGCTACGTAGAAGGAAGCGAAAATTATTTAATCAGAGCATTAAATTGGTGTGGGATAAAGCCTGATGAAGGGCCAAATAAAGGAGGAAGCTTTGGCCCTTATCGCCAAAGCGAAAGAAAAAAAATTTATAAAGATCATATTGATAAACTTGTAAAGTTAGGGGCTGCATATTACGCCTTCGATAGTGAAGATGAACTCAAAAAATATCGTCAAGAAGATGAAAGGGATGGAAAAACATTTTTGTATAGTAGTCAAAATAGAAAGAAATTCAGAAATAGTCTGACCCTAAATTTAGCTGAAACTAAAAAGGCCCTAGAAGGAGAATATGTTGTTCGACTAAAAGTAATGGGAGGGGTTAAGGTTAATGTAAATGATGATATTCGTGGCAACATATCAGTGTCTTCGGATTTACTAGACGATAAGATATTATTGAAAAGCGACGGGTTACCTACTTATCATTTTGCTAATGTTGTCGATGACAAGCTAATGGAAATAACAGATGTTATACGTGGAGAAGAGTGGCTTCCTTCGTTACCGATACACAAATTAATTTACGATGCTTTCAACTGGAATTTACCTCGATTCATGCACTTGCCTTTAATATTGAAGCCCAACGGGAAGGGGAAGCTATCAAAAAGGGACGGTTTAAAAGATGGGTACCCGGTTTTTCCTATTAAGTTTAAAGAATTAAATATAGGTTTTAAAGAAAGAGGTTTCTTATCAGAGGGAATGGTAAATTATCTAGCTTTATTGGGATGGAATAGTGGAACAGAAAATGAGATTTTTAATCTAAAAGATCTGATAAAAAACTTCAGCATGAAAAGAGTTCAAAAGGGAGGGGCTCGGTTCGATTATGAAAAGGCTTGTTGGATAAATCAACAACATATATCAAAATCTGATGTGAATACCTTAATGGAACAAAAAAGTGTAAAAGAAATATTAGAAAAGATAAATGAAAAGAAGCGTATTGATATTTTGAATCTGGTTAAAAATCGTCTTAAGACTCTAAATGATCTCAAGAATGAGGTCAAGTTTTTAGATGATCCGCAAAGGTATGATAAAAAAAGTGTACAAAAATTAATGGATAAAGGCCCATTAAAAATTATGGATCAGATTATCAAACTATTGGACTCTGATATTGAAATAAGGGACATGAAACAATCTTTGTTTGAGTGGGGAAAGAACGAAAAGATTCCTTTTGGTTTAATAATGCAAACTCTTAGACTCGCAATTATTGGTCAATTGTCTGGGCCTGATTTATTTAAAATTTGTGCTCTTATAGGAAAAGATGTATCTTTAAAAAGAGTGCAAAAATTTAAAACTTTTTGTTTAAATTAAATTTTGACTAATGAGTTTAATTACCTATTTATTCATTCTTTTTTTGCTGCTCCTTATCCTATCTGGTGTATTTGTAGTAAAACAACAAACAGCTGGAATAATTGAGCGCTTTGGTAAATTTACATCAATTAGACAATCAGGGTTACACTACAGAATTCCATTAATTGATAAAATTGCTGGGCGGCTTAGTTTAAGAATTCTACAATTGGATGTTATTGTAGAAACGAAAACAAAAGATGATGTTTTCGTCAAGCTTAAGGTCTCTGTTCAGTACAAGGTTGTTAAAGAAAAAGTCTATGATGCATTTTACAAACTTGAATATCCGCAAGATCAAATAACCTCATACGTTTTTGACGTAGTTAGGGCGGTTGTGCCAAAGATGAAGCTCGATGATGTTTTCGAAAAAAAAGATGAAATTGCTAATGCCGTTAAAGGGGAATTGAATGATGCTATGATTAATTATGGGTACGATATTATCAAAGCCCTTGTTACAGACATTGATCCAGATACTGAAGTAAAAGCTGCTATGAATAGAATAAATGCGGCTGAACGCAAAAAAGTTGCTGCACAATATGAAGGAGACGCAGAGCGTATTCTTATTGTAGAAAAAGCAAAGGCAGAAGCTGAAAGTAAACGTCTTCAAGGTCAGGGGATAGCAGATCAAAGGAGAGAAATTGCGCGAGGCCTTGAGGAGTCTGTTGACGTTCTAAATAAAGTGGGTATAAATTCTCAGGAGGCTTCAGCGCTAATTGTGGTTACCCAACATTATGATACACTTCAATCAATTGGAGGAGAGACCAATACAAATTTGATACTGCTGCCAAACTCTCCTCAAGCTGGAAGTGAAATGTTAAATGACATGGTGGCTTCTTTTACTGCAAGTAATCAAATAGGTGAGGCAATGAAAAAGCAAGGCTTGAATACTAAAAAATCAGAGGAAAAAGATTAATTTATAATTTAGTCTTGGACCATGTGTCCCTTAATCCGACTGTTTTGTTAAAAACGAGATTGTTTGTACCACTTTCTTTATCGACCACAAAATATCCTAGACGTTGAAATTGAAACCTGTCACCTGGTTTTGATGAGATTAAACTAGGCTCCACCCTTGCATCTATAACTTTTAGTGAGGTTTCATTTAAAAAAGATTTAAAGTTTTCCTTTTCTTTATCAGGAGCAGATATGTTGAATAAACGGTCGTAAATTCTAACCTCTGCATTTATTGAGTCTCGCTGGGTTACCCAATGCAAGGTCCCTTTTACTTTCCTTTTACTTGCATCGCTTCCTGAACCACTTTTACTTTCAGGGTCATATGTACACAAAACCTCTGTTATATTTCCTTCGGTGTCTTTAACAATAGATTCGGCTTTAATTATGTATGCATTTTTTAAGCGAACTTCTTTGCCTAAGGAAAGACGAAAAAACTTTCTGGTTGCATCTTCTTTAAAATCTTCTTTTTCGATGTAAAGATGTTTTGAAAAAGGGAACTTTCTTTTTCCGTCATTGGGATTATGTGGGTTTATCTCACCCTCTAATGTCTCAGTTATATCTTCAGGATAATTAACTATAGTTAATTTAAGTGGGTCTAAAACCGCCATTACCCTTGGGGATGTTTCATTTAGATCTTCTCTTATCGAATGCTCTAATAACGACAAATCAATTACATTCTCCCGTTTTGCTACTCCTGCTGTTTCGACAAAGTTTTTTAATGCGGTTGGTGTATATCCCCTCCTTCTTAATCCAGATATCGTTGGCATTCTAGGGTCATCCCATCCTTTTACATGTCCTTCCTCTATAAGTTCAAACAACTTTCTTTTACTTGTAACAGTAAAAGATAAATTCATCCTGGCAAATTCTCTTTGTTTAGGGCGTAATGGTTTTTTTTTACCTAATGCATCTAAAAACCAGTCATAAAGATCTCTATGTGGTTTAAATTCTAAGGAACATAGCGAATGTGAAATTTGTTCAATATAGTCTGATTGCCCGTGTGTCCAGTCATACATTGGATAAATGCACCAATCCTTACCTGTTCTATGGTGCTTCTTAAATAGAATCCTATACATAATTGGATCTCTCATAAGCATATTGGAAGAAGACATGTCGATTTTTGCCCTTAAAACATGCTCTCCTTCCTTAAATTCTCCCAATTTCATTTTTGAAAATAAGTCTTGATTTTCTTTTATGGTTCTATTTCTAAAAGGACTGTTTACGCCGGGTTGTGTTGGTGTTCCTTTTTGTGCAGCTATAGTTTCTGAAGGCTGCGAGTCAACGTATGCTTTTCCTTTCAAAATCAGGTCGTTGGCCCAAATAAAAAGCTCTTCAAAATAATCTGACGCATAACATTCATTATCCCATTTATACCCCAACCATAATATATTTTCTTTAATTGCGTCTACATATTTCTGTTCTTCTTTAGCTGGATTCGTGTCATCGAACCTTAAATTAACAGGGGCTTTATATTTTTTCCCTAAGTTGAAGTTTAAACATATTGCCTTAACGTGTCCTATATGTAAAAATCCGTTTGGCTCTGGAGGAAACCTAAATTTTAATTCATTTTTTGAGTAGTCTGCCCTAAGGTCATCTTCAATAATATGCTCTATGAAGTGTAAAGCTCTAGCCATAGATTTTTTTGTAAAGATAATGAATGCATTTGTTGAAAGAAAACAAGAAAACAGTCTTTATATTTGCACTGTGTTATGGACAAAATATACTTAAAGAACATAAAAATTTATGCATACCATGGTTGCATGGAGGAAGAAAAAAAAATTGGTAGTAATTATTTAGTTAACCTCGTTGTACACGCAGATTTGAACATGTCTTGCAAATCGGACGAATTAAAGGACACTGTTGACTACGTTGCTCTGCTTGACATAGTAAAAAACCAAATGAAAAAGAGGTCCAACCTTTTGGAAAATGTTGCAGACAGAGTTGTAAACAAAATAATGTCCAAATTCCCTACTGTTAGAAAGGCTGTTGTTAAGATCGCAAAACTTAATCCTCCCATCAATGGAGATACAGATGAAGTCGTGATAAGACGAGAAAAAAAGAGAGAAAAGTCGAAATTAGATTAATATTGTGTTATTTTTAGAGTCCGGCATCGTGGCCGAGTGGCTAGGCAGAGCTCTGCAAAAGCTTGTACAGCGGTTCGAATCCGCTCGATGCCTCTTTCTTTATTCTGAATAAATTTTGCCGCCAAGCTTTTTATTTATAATTGTCTTATTTGGTTTCCCAAAAACTCGTAAAACTCCGCTTACAATATTTGCATCTAAAAGGGTTTTGGCGTTAATATATGCATATCCTCCTAGTACGCCTCTTATTTTGGATTGTTCTGTTTTAAGGCTTTCAGCCTCACATATTCCTCCTGAATGAAAGTAGAGTTCATGGTTCACAACTTCACCGGAAAGGTATATTTTTCCACCTAGGCCTACCTGTGTGTCTAGCCGTTGCAGGTTTACGTAGAGGTCGATTTTCGAATTTGTTGAGGCAAACAAAATAAGTTTAGTCTGATCTAATCTTAAAGAAGATTTTATTTTGCTCCCCTGATAGGCTGAAATACTGTTTAAAGTACTATTAAAATAAAGATCTATTTTAGTTGCTTCTTGGTTAAAAATATCTCCCCTTGATGTTCTAATTTTTAAATTACCTTCTTTAATTGAAACAACAATAAGATCTGAGTTTGGTCCAGTAGCTATAATTTTATTAACGTCCGATTGAATTAAATTTACTTCAATATTTGAATATGTTTTAATTCCCGTAAAGGATCCTGTCGTTAATACTCTTCTGCTATTGTCCTGACAAAACCCCGCCGTTATTAATCCAATAACTGAAAAATAAAATAATAGTTGTTTCTTTTTCATGTATCATTCTACTAGTAAGAAATCCAAGAACCTCTTCTCAACGTTTGCTTTGTGTACTTTTATTCGCAGCATATCTCCAAGCTGATAGGTTTGCTTTGTGTTTCTTCCATAAATTGAGTGGTTATCAATGTTGTAGATATAAAAATCCCCTTTCATGTCCTTTAACCGAATCATTCCTTCGCATTTATTTTCTATTATTTCAACATAGATTCCTCTTTCTGTAACTCCTGAGATTACTCCCTCAAATTCTTTTCCTATTTTGTTTTGCATAAAAACAATCTGCATATGCTTGATAGAATCTCTTTCTGCTTTTGTGGCAAGTTGTTCTCTAACAGATGAGTGTTTACAGGCTTCTTCTAAAATACTTTGCTTTGTGTTTTTCTTATCTTCTAAATATGAATTTAATAGCCTGTGAACGAGAACATCAGGATATCTTCGTATTGGTGAAGTAAAATGAGTATAATAATCAAACCCAAGGCCATAATGACCAATATTTTTTGTTGTGTATTCTGCTTTTGACATGCACCTTAAAGCTAAAGTGTCTATAAGGTTTTGTTCCTTTTTACCTTTGCATTGATCTAATAACTTATTTAATGCTCTATTTATATTTTTGCTTTTAGGGTTAAAATCATAACCAAAAGAAGATGTCGTCTTCTGTAAATTATATAACTTTTCTTCATCAGGGCTGTCATGAACTCTAAAAACGAATGGTTTCTTTTTTTGCCTTGTTATATAGGATGCAACCCGTTTATTTGCTAAAAGCATAAATTCCTCTACTAGTTTATTTGCATCGCCGTACTCTTTGTAAAAGACGCTTTCTGGTTCGTTTTGATTGTTTAAATTAAAATTTACTTCTTTTCTTTCAAAAGATATTGCTCCCTCTTTTATTCTTTCTTTGCGTAGCGTTTTAGCCAGGTTATTAAAAATTACTATTGCATCATAAAGGTCTTCAGAGATCATATAAGAGTCTTTCTGAAGAGAAATGTGCTTATTAATCGTTTTTGTTTGATTTTGTATTATATGATTTACCTCTTGATAAGAAAATCTTTTGTCGGATTTAATTACTGTTTTACCATACCATTCATTTAATATTTCACTTTTATTATTCATTTGGAAAACCGCTGAAAAAGTATATTTTTCCTCTTTTTCAATTAAAGAGCATAATTCATTTGATAGTTTTTCAGGCAACATTGGTACAACTCTGTCTACTAAATAAACAGATGTTCCTCTTTCGTAGGCTTCTTTTTCCATAAGGCTGCTCTCTTTAAGATAGTGACTAACGTCGGCTATATGAATTCCTATTTCGTACAGATCTTCGTTTATTATTTTTAGTGACAGCGCATCATCAAAGTCTTTTGCGTTGATCGGATCAATTGTTATTGTTGTTTCTTTTCTGAAATCTCTTCTTCTTTTAAGTTCTTTTTTGTCAATCTCTTTTTTTATTTGTTTTGCTTCTTCTTCAACTCCCTTTGGGAACAAGTAAGGAAGCCCATATTCATGTAAAATTGAATGCATTTCTGTCTCGGTATTACCAGGCTGCCCTATGCTTTTTATAATCTTGCCGTTAGGGGCGTCTCTTCCATCAAACCATTCCTTAATGATGACAACAACTTTATCTCCATTTTTATAGTTCTTAATTTCGTCTGGCTCTATAAAAATATCTGTATACATTACACCTCGTTTGGTTAAAACGAAACCATAATCAGATTTTAAGATTAATTCACCTACGTATTCTTTTTTGTTTCTTTCGAGCACCACTATGTCACGCACTTTTTTGCTTTCATCAGTAATACTTACATTAATTAAGTCACCATCCAGAGCTCTATTTAGTTTTACGTTTGGTATAAGTATTTCTTCTTTTTTTTCAGACAAGTAAACTTTTCCTTTTCCAGACGGTAGTAAAATTAATCTACTCGTATATGTAGAATCTTCTTTTCTTCTGAATACATATTTACCCCTTCTATCTTCAAATAAGATTTTTTGATTACTCAAATTTAATAGGACTCCTATGATCTTGTTCCTGTCTTTATCCTTTTTAAAGCCTAAAGAAGATGCAATTTGCTTATAATTGAAAGTTTTGTTTGGATTTTTTTTATAAAATTTTAAAACCTTTCTTTTTATTTCTTTGTTTTCTTTTTTCGATTTTGACATGTAGATTCACTTCTCGTCAAATATAAAATAATCAATGTCGTAATCATATTAACACAATTAACAATATTTATTATATAATATTTGAAATTAAATTATATATATGTGTATATATATGGAGTGTTAATATCATAAAAAAAAAAGTCTTGAATATTATGTGTTTAGTAAAATAAGAAAATATACTTTTTTTTTAACTGATTGTAAACGGGCTTAAAAGTTAATTATTAATTGTTTAGTGTTTTACTAACCGACTGTTAAAAAGGCAGAATTGTTATAAAAAAGAATATAGATTATAATTTTTATTGTTAATAATAGTCTTTTTTTAGTTACAATTTTTATGAAAAAAAACAATAAAGAATATTCGAAATGTTTTTTTTTTTTAAACGAGACAATACAAAAAGTAAACCAAAAAAAAGATTAAATTTTTGTCAACAAAAAATTAATAAAGATGTAAACTAAGGGCCTCACTGAAGGTTGATTCTTTTTTATTTTTATAAAAATATTTTAATATGAAGTTAAGTATAGGGAATGATCATGCAGGAACAGAATACAAAAAACAAATTACAGATTTTTTAATATTAAAAGGGCACGATGTTCAAAACCATGGTACAGATACAATAGAAAGTGTAGATTATCCAGACTTTATTCATCCCGTAGCAAAAGATGTTGCGAGTAAAAATTCAGATCTTGGAATTATTGTTTGCGGAAGTGGAAACGGTGCGGCAATGACCGCAAATAAACATCAAAAAATACGAGCAGCACTTTGCTGGAATAAAGAATTAGCAAAATTAGCACGAAAACATAATAATGCAAATATTTTAAGCATACCAGCAAGATTTATATCTATTAAGGAGACAAAGGATATAGTAGATAAGTTTATAAAAACAAAATTCGAAGGGGGAAGGCATAAAAGAAGAGTAGATAAAATTCCATGTTTTTAAACCATAAAATCTTTTACAAAAAATTTGATAGTTTATCACGAAAAGAGATACACGACCTTTTTTTGTTGAGATCAGAAGTTTTTGTTGTTGAGCAAAACTGTGTTTATCAAGACATTGATGGAAGAGACGAAAAAGCCGATCATGTATTAGTAAAAAAAAACAATAAAATTATTGCATACGCCCGTGTTCTAGAGGACAGAGATCCCAACAATATATCAATAGGCAGAATTGTTGTGTCGAAAAAAGAAAGAGGAAACTCTTTAGGGAGCTATCTATTGGATTTTATACTTAAAAAAGTACAAGAGGAAAAACCAAAGAGGCCAATAAAAATATCGGCGCAAGCCCATTTAGAGAAATTTTACAAGGACCATGGCTTTAAAAGAACAAGTAATACTTATATGGAAGACGGAATACCGCACATTTCGATGACATTAGAATAGCGCGACACTAAACTTTGCTTATCAAAGAATATACTTCCTTGGTTAACAAAGGAAGGTCTGGAAGCTTTAAACCTTTATACAAAAAAAGACAGTGTCCGCTAAAATATATATAATTTTCATTCCTCTTGATAGCCTCCCTTAAAAGCCTTTTAATTTTGTTTCTATCAACCGCCCGTTTGAAAAGTTTTTTAGAAACAGTAACGGCAACCTCTAAATGTTGAATCTTGTCGTTTTTAATAAGGCGAAGAATTAAAAAATCACTTTTAAAAACAGTTGAAGCATTAAAAAGTGTAATCAATTTTTTATTTCCTTTTAACCGTTTAATTTTTTTGCTCTGCAGGACCATAGTAATTATTGTTTTTATCTATGTCGGCCATAAAATTACTAGGATCTATAATAATTGCCTTTATTTGATCTTTAGGAATGTTAACTTTTAAATTGTAATTCAGGCTAGACCAAGTCCAGTCTTTGTGAACGATCCATTCAATATCATACGGATTTTGTTTTTCACCACGCAACAAAGAGATGGGTATGTAATGTAATTTGCTTTCACCGTTTTTAGACAAAACCAATATTTCAAGAGGCATAGGCATCAACTCTTTCCGTTTAATTTTTATAATAGTTGAGGCCCCACTCTCAATTACCTCCTCAAGGGCATAATCAATTTTATTAGTTGTCTGAGTCCAGTCGGTTAAATACCACTGAAGTTGTAAACCCGAAACACGTTCGGCAATTCTCCTAAAATCGTTCGGCTGAGGATGTTTAAATTTCCATTCACTGTAATATTCTTGGAGAGTTTTAATTAGATTGTCAAAACCAATAATATAGCCAAGCTGACTCAAAAACACAGCCCCTTTGCTGTAGGCTGTGCTTTCATAGGCATAATTATGATAGTATCGGTTTGCATTCGTGCTTTGGGGCATTTCTCCACCAGACAACGCAAGTCGGTAATAACCATAATAAGAGTTTTGTAAGGGAAACTCTTTGTTTTCTTCTAGTATTTCGTTTGTAGCTAGCGTGGAGATAAAGGTTGTGAAACCTTCATCCATCCATTCGTGTTTTGTTTCATTTGTTGCCAGAACATGTTGAAACCATGAATGTGCGAGCTCATGTGCTGTTACACCGAATAAGGACCCATATTTTCTTCCTCCAGTAATTAATGTAAGCATCGCATATTCCATTCCCCCATCACCACCCTGTACAACAGAATATTGTTTATATGGATAGGGACCAATCTTTTTATTAAAATACTGCATCATTTTAGCAGTATCAGGCTGTAATTTTTTCCAATTAGAAATTATATCGGGATCATTTTTATAAAAAAAGTGTAATGTAACATCGTTAGGACCAGGATAAGTATCATGAATATAATCCTTATCTGCAGCCCAAGTAAAATCATGCACCATAGGAGCAACAAAATGCCACGTTATCTTTCCCTTTTTAGTTTTAGCTTTTTTTCTTTTATGGTACCCCATACCTATTTCAGAGGCATTTTCCAAGTATCCGCTACCGGCTACCATATATTCCTTGCCCAGAGTAATTTTAACATCAAAATTCCCCCACACACCGTGAAATTCTCTACCAATATAGGGGTCAGCGTTCCATCCGTCTACATCATATTCAGCCATTTTTGGGTACCATTGAGCCATAGAGAACTCTACTCCTTCAGAAGAGTTTTTTCCAGCCCGCCGAATAACATCAGGAACATGCCCTTCAAAGGAAAGACTAAAGGTAGAGGAACCGCCGGGGGGGATTGGGACATTTAGCGGCACCTCAAGAATTGTCTCAGAAGCCACGGTTTCTAAACGTACACCATCTTGAGTTAAATCAGAGACGTTTAAATAACCTTGCTGGTTTTTGCTTAGACTGTCTACATACACTTTAAACCTTCTGTTTCTGTCAGGAGAATTTTTCTGTTGTACAGCCATCTCACTACCTGGCTGAAAAGCATTAAAGTAGAGATGAAAAAACACTTTCTTAAGTGTTTCAGGAGAGTTGTTTTTGTATTTAACCGTTTGTTTTCCAGAATAAATAGCCGATTCTGGGTTGAGAGCAACGTCTATTTTGTAGTTAACAAACTGTTGCCAGTATTGAGCACCAACTTTAGTAGTACTTATAAATAGAAACATGGAAAACAGATAAAACCTAAAACGATTCATTTTTTTTAAATTAATCGCTAAAATAAGAATCGAAATTATATTGTTCTCTCATACGAATGCCTTTTTCTGTTTTTTGAAGTGAAATTAACTCGTTGTGAGGATCATGTTCAAAAAACAATAGAGAATCATTCATAAGCGCATCATTTAAAAAAAGCTCTTTTTCTTTTAAAGTTAATAGCGGCCGAGTGTCATACCCCATAATATAGGGAATAGGGAGGTGTCCTACCGTTGGTATTAAATCAGCAACATAAATAATCTGCTTTCCTTTATATTTTATTATGGGCAGCATTTGTTTTTCAGTGTGCCCGTTTACCAAAAGTATTTTGAAAGGAAAAGGTGTTTTGGATAACACAGGCCCGTCCCCTTCGATTAATTTAAGGCAACCATTTTCGGTCAACGGAAAAATATTCTCTTTTAAAAAAGACGCTTTTTCTCTTGAATTAGGATTAGTTGCCAATTTCCATTGAGCTTTATGAACCCAGTACGTGGCATTTTTAAAAGCAGGCATGAGCATACCTGATTTAGATTCGCGAATAACAGCACCGCCACAATGATCAAAGTGCAGGTGTGTTAGAAAGACATCAGTGATTTCTTCTTTGGCAAAACCAACTTTATCAAATGAATTTTCGAGAGAGTGATTTCCCCATAATTTATAATGCCCAAAAAACTTGGAACTCTGTTTATTTCCAAAACCCGTATCAATTAAAATTAATCTATTTCCGTTTTCAATCAAAAGGCAGCGACAAGACATTTCTATTAAATTGTCTTCATCTGCAGGATTGGTTTTTTCCCATATTTTTTTTGGCACTACGCCAAACATTGCTCCTCCGTCGAGCTTAAAATTTCCCGCCTCAATTGTATAAATTTTCATGAAACCAACATTAATTTTCCCTTAAAACTAAAACATGGGGACACCGCACTCATTTTAATAATCTGATTAGCTGTTTGCTGTAATTGATTAAAGCGATTGTTTCATCCGTTCGGGCTAACTTAATTTTATCAAATATTATTAACCCCTCACCATTACTTTCTAGATGATAAATTTGGGTGTTTTCAAAAAAACTGATTAGACTATCAGTAAAAAACGACCTTATTTTTGATTCATCGTTACCGGTGACAAGAAATTTTTTTGAAAAATCAGGATACATTTCAAAATCTATGTCTTTATGACCTGTAAAAGCAATAACTCTATCAAAGATTTTTTCAATAATCCCTTCTTTCTCCATCGCAAAAACAGGAATGTTTTTGTTAATTTTCAAAAACATTACCGTAGTGTTAAATGTCTCAGATGAAAAAGCGGCCCCGTCATTAAATGTAACATCAGAAATCTCCCATTCGACGTTAAACTCACTAAAAAACCCGCGAAGACAATTTGTTTTACGCTCAATAGGCCTTATTTCAAAAAAGTGAAACTTTTTCAAGTAAGAGGTGTTCCAATCTACTTTAGTTTTATATTCATAATCGTTTTCGTTTGCCAAATCCTGTAATCTTTTTTGCCTAGGAGATAATTTCTCAATGTTGTTATTTAGAGAAATTTTTAATGCTCTATTATATGGGGAAGTTGATACATGAGAATCTAAACCTGCGATCACAACATTACCACCTGTTTCCTTTTGAGCTTTTAAAAAATCAACTAAAAAATCCATGTATGTCATACCTACAAGTCTTGTTTGAGACAAATCTATTTTTACATCTGCCCCTGAAGGAATTTTAGAAACAAGATTATTTATATTGAAAACACTTAAAAAATTTGCTACCCCCTTTATTTTTAGATAATAATCATTTTCTGAGTTAGAAACCAGATTGGAGCCCGAGCTAAAAACCATTTTAAAAAACCGCAGCACTGAAACCCTCGCAAGTAGCATATGGCTTATTAAAACCAAAACTAAACCGCCAAGTAGACCTATTAAAAGGTTTGTGTAAAGTGTCAAAATCATTGTTGCTAAAAAAAAGATCAATTGCTCAGACCCTTTAGAATAAACTTGTTTAAATACCGTTGGTGATGCCAATTTAAAACCAGTGTAAACAAGTAATATTGCAAAAGCACAAAGAGGTACTTGGCGCATAACAGGGCTTAAAACAACAATAAATAAAAACAAAAATATTCCTTGGTATAAATTAGACCACTTAGTTTTTGCTCCATTATGTATGTTAACAGTGCTCCTTATTATAACAGCTATAATGGGTAATCCACCTATCATTCCTGCCGCTATAGTGCTTATACCAATACCGGTCAATTCTTTATTTAGATCTGTCTTTCTTTTGTAAGGATCAAGCTTATCAACAGCTTTTGCAATGGCTAACGATTCAATACTTGTGATCATTAGTATAGAAAGTACGGTTGTCCAAAATTCGATAGTATTGATTTTATTAAAATTGGGATGCATAATTGATCCGGAGATTTTGTCGGGGATCTCTAACAATAGCTTAGGGCCTAACTCATAATTGGTTCCCAAAAAAGAAAGTGTGTGATTATCAAAAAAATTAAATCCGTACACAAAGGGAATGGAAAGCGCAACCACCCACATAGGAGCAGGTAATATTTGAAAAAAACGATAATTTAATTTGGAATGAAAAATTAATAAAATCAAACCAGTTAGTGAAATAATTACAACAAATGGATTTGCTTGGGGTAATTTAACGACAGCATCAACCAGGTTTTGAATAATACTTGGACTATCAGATTGGGTGTCTAGTGCGACATGAATTTGTTTAGAAAAAATTATAATCCCTATTGCCGCCAAAATTCCATTTATTACAGAAGGGTGAAAGATGTCAGCAAGTCTTCCTAATTTTAATATCCCTAAAATAGTTTGAATAGCCCCAGAAACAACGATTGCTGCCAATATATAATTAAAAGCTTGCCCAGATCCGTCATCCATTAATGTAATCCCAAGCAATATTACTGCAATTACACCTTTAGCGGGCCCGTTGATAGATATGTGGCCACCCCTGTAAAGAGTTGTTATTACTCCACCCACAATAGCTGAAAGGATGCCCGACATTGCTGGAGCACCAGCAGCTAGTGCTATACCCAGTGAAAGCGGCAAAGCAATTAGAGAAACACTTACGGCAGCAATCATGTCGTTTTTCCAATGATCTACCATATCTCTCAAATCCTTCTTAAACATAAAAAAGTAAATATTTATATTTTAAATTATGTTTTGATTAATATTTATTTGCTAAACACGTAAGAGTTTAAATGATTACATCCTGTGTGCCCTGTGAGTATAAACTTAATCACATATAAAAATTTTAGTTCGATAACAATATAATAAAACATAGCTCTTTATTAATATAAAAATTGATCTTATTAATGGTTTCCTTTACATATTAATTAGGTTTTTATGCTAGATCAATAATCTAATTTTAATACAAGTCTGTCAGAAAGAAAAAACTAATTTTTAAGATTATCTAGTCATTTAATTTTAGAACGGCCATAAATGCTTGCTGAGGGATTTCTACACTTCCAACTTGACGCATTTTCTTTTTCCCCTTTTTTTGTTTTTCGAGTAACTTTCTCTTTCTAGTGATATCACCACCGTAACATTTTGCTGTAACATCCTTTCTAAGAGCCTTTATTGTTTCTCTGGAAATAATTTTTGCACCAATAGCTGCTTGTATTGGAATATCAAACTGCTGACGCGGAATAAGTTCACGCAACTTTTCACACATTTTCTTTCCAATATTAAAAGCATTATCAGAATGCACTAACGCAGATAGAGCGTCAACAGGATTAGAATTTAATAAAATATCAACTTTAACTAATTTAGATTCTCTCATTTCAGTTGGAGAATAATCAAAAGATGCGTAACCCTTGGAAACTGTCTTAAGCCGGTCATAAAAATCAAAAACAATTTCAGCCAGCGGGAGATCAAATATCAGCTCAACTCTTTCTGTAGTTAAATAAGTTTGATTTTTAATTTGACCTCTTTTCTCAATACACAAAGACATAACGCTACCTACGAATTCAGCTTTAGTAATAATTGAAGCCTTTATAAAAGGCTCCTTGACTTTCTCAATTATAGATGGATCTGGGAGATCTGATGGATTATTTACCCATAAAATACTATCTGGATTTTTCTTTGTGAAAGCACAGTAAGAAACATTAGGGACAGTTGTTATTACAGACATATTAAACTCTCGCTCTAAGCGTTCTTGAATTATTTCAAGATGTAACATCCCTAGAAAACCACAGCGAAAACCAAAGCCCAGTGCAGCCGAGCTTTCAGGGGAAAAGACAAGGGAGGCGTCATTAAGTTGGAGTTTTTCCATTGAACTCCGAAGCTCTTCAAAATCTTCATTGTCAACAGGATAGATACCTGCGAAAACCATTGGCTTGACTTCTTCGAATCCATCTATTGCAGTTTTTGTAGATGCTGTAGCGTCAGTAATTGTATCACCAACCTTAACCTCTTTTGCTTGTTTAATTCCTGTAATTAAATATCCAACATCGCCGGCCAGTATTTCTCCTTTAGGTTCTTTATCCAATTTGAGAGTTCCTATTTCGTCAGCAAAATAACTTTTTTGTGTCGCCATAAATTTGATCTTTTGCCCTTTTACAATAGAACCATTAATTACTCGGAAATATGTTTCCACACCTCTAAATGGATTATATACTGAATCAAAAATAAGGGCCTGTAGAGGTTCGTTCAAATTGCCTTTTGGGCTTGGAATTTTATTAATAATAGCAGACAATATTTTTTCAATCCCAAAACCTGTCTTGGCAGACGCAGGAATCACGTCAGCAGCATCACACCCTATTAGCTTAACAATATCATCTGTAACTTCATCAGCATTAGCAGATGGCAAATCAATTTTATTTAACACGGGGATAATTTCCAAGTCATTTTCTAGTGCTAAGTAAAGATTCGAAATTGTTTGAGCTTGAATATTCTGAGCTGCATCTACTACCAATAAAGCACCTTCACATGCAGCTATTGACCGTGAAACCTCATATGAAAAATCAACATGGCCAGGAGTGTCAATCAGGTTAAGTGTATATCTTTCTCCAAGAAACATGTATTCCATTTGTATTGCATGAGATTTAATTGTAATCCCTCTTTCACGTTCAAGGTCCATGTTATCTAGAAGCTGATCCTGTTTCTCACGCTCGGTGACAGACCCTGTAAAGTCTAATAGACGATCAGCAAGTGTGCTTTTTCCATGATCAATATGTGCAATAATGCAAAAATTTCTAATATTTTTCATGCAACTCCTTCATTCATAGCGAACAAATATACGAGTTTGAAATCTGTAAGCCCTTGTTTTAGAAAACTTTTAGACCACAATATGTGTGGTATAACTTAGTTCTAAATTTATCTTGTTAAAACATTTGAGTATTGTTTTCACTATTTTTGAGAAAATTTAAAGCTTGGTAAAAATTGGAAATATCGATTTGGGATCATTTCCCTTGCTCCTTGCTCCAATGGAGGATGTAAGTGATCCACCATTTCGAGCACTATGCAAAGAAAATGGTGCTGACGTGGTTTATACTGAATTTATATCTAGTGAAGGCCTTATCAGAAACGCGGCAAAAAGTATTCAAAAACTTGATATTTATGAAAAAGAAAGGCCAGTTGGGATACAAATTTTCGGGGCTAATGTTGACTCCATGATGGAATCAGTTGAAATAGTCGAAAAGACAAAACCGGATATTATTGACATTAATTTTGGATGTCCAGTAAAAAAAGTTGTTTGTAAAGGAGCCGGCGCCGGGATTTTAAAAGATATTCCAAAAATGGTTAAACTGACAGAATACATTGTAAAACACACTAAGATTCCAGTTACAGTGAAAACAAGGTTAGGATGGGACCATAATTCAATAAAGATTGTAGAAGTTGCAGAGCGTCTTCAGGACGTAGGTTGTGCTGCAATATCAATACATGGAAGAACAAGAGCCCAGATGTATAAAGGCGACGCGGATTGGAGCTATATTTCACAAGTCAAAAACAATCAAAGAATGCATATACCAGTCTTCGGAAATGGTGATGTAAACACACCTGAACGTGCAATTGAAATGAAAGATAAATATGGGCTTGATGGAGCGATGATAGGAAGAGCATCCATAGGGAATCCGTGGTTCTTTAATCAAGTCAAGCATTTTATGAAAACGGGGACACATATTTCTTTACCCTCATTATCAGATCGTGTAAAAACAGCCAAGAGGCACTTGGAAATGTCGATTAGATGGAAGGGTAATGTCTTGGGTGTGCTAGAAACAAGAAGGCATTATGCAAATTATTTCAAAGGCTATCCCAATTTTAAGCAATATAGAAAACAAATGGTTACTTTAAATTGCCCTAATGAAATATATGGTTTGTTTGATGAAGTCTTAGAAAAATATTCATTAGAAGAGATGGTTTAATCTGTACCTCTTGATACGCTTTTTAAGGCCCAAGCAGTACTAATTGTTCCTAGAACCAATAACGTAATAATTACAATTATTAAATTATTTAATTCAAAAATCACCGGATATTCGATATTTGTTCCTGGCACAAAAACAAAGGGATAATAAGACTGGATCAAGATAAGGAAGGTCCCAAATATTAGCCCTGCGGCCCCCCCAATGCCGCAAATAAGAAGACCAATTATCATAAATATTTTATAAATACCATTACGAGTAGCACCTAAAGAAATTAAAATTTTAATCTGTCTTTTTTTGTCTAATATCATCATTGTGAGTGAACCAATTACATTAAATAGACCGATAATCATAACAAGCGAAAATATAAAGTATACCCCTAGATTCTCTGTATTAAGCATTCGATAAAGAGCCTCATTTTGCTCGGCTCTAGAAACTAATCGAAAAGAAGTTTGAAGATGAGTTTTGATAAGTTGAGTTAAAGTTGTTTTTTTTACTCCCGGAACCACTTTTAAAACAATAGAAGAAAACTCGTTGGATTCAAGCGAAAGAAGGTTTTGACCAAATTTTAGATTAGAAAATAAATATTTCTTATCCAAATCTTGATTGATTTGGAAAAGTCCTGAGACCATCACAGGCTGTGTAGTGAACAAGCTTTGATTCAAAGCTCCATCACTATTTATATTCGGTACGGTAATTTTTAAAAAATCATTGTAATCATAAATTCCCAGTGAAAGATTACCAGCAATTCCAAATCCCACAACAGCTTCAGACCCCTTAAACGACAACCAATCTCCGAGAGTAACTAAATCATCTACATTTGATACCGCAATATAGTTTTCGGATACAGCCTTTAGAATAGCTATTTGACTTTTATCTTTAAATGAAAGGTAAACCTTTTTCTCAATTTCAGGGGCTACTGCGATTATTTCTGGAATTGATTCTAATTTAGCCATGACCTTTTCAGAAACATTAAAATAAGAACCTTGTTCGGGTATTATTTTATAGTCAGGATCAAAAATATTGGAAAAAGAAAGCCCAAATTCTTTAAGCCCTGAAAACGCACTTAATACTATGAAAAGTGAGGCTGTCGTTATTACGACCATAAAAAAAGCAAATGAGTTTATTCTATTTACTATAGTTTGTTTACTTTTTGAAAAAAAGTAGCGCCACGCTATTTTAAGCTCATAAGACATATTATTTTTATTCTTCCATCTGAATACACTTAATCAGAGTCTCTTAAGGGGTTACTACCAGTTTTTAATTCTTTTTCTATTTTCTCAATGTAATCTAGAGAATCATCTATGTAAAAACTTAACTTGGGTATTTTGAAGAGTTGGTTTTTCATTTTTTGAGAAAGATCATGTTTTATACGGTTACAATTATTATTTAAACTATTTAAATAGTCTAGAATATTGTCATTTGGGAAAATGCTTAAATAAACTTTTGCTGAGGATAAATCAGGAGACACATTAATTTTTGTAACTGAAATCATTAGATTTGAGATGTTTTCCTTTCTAATTATGCCTTGTAGCAAATATGCTATCTCCTTTTGAAGAGCACTATTAATTTTGTTTTGACGAGGCGATTGAAATTTCTCCATATTTCAAAAATACTTAGAAAAAAATCTTAATTATCTATCATAGTTAAATAAGTTAACACAAATATTACATAACACGCATATTATCAAAATATCTAAATAAAATAGTATATTGGAAATAAAAATGAAATTCCTAGAAAAATACTACCCCATAATCCTGGCATTTTTCAGTTTCCTTTATTCAATTTACCTTTGGTTTACAGGTAATCAGCTGGAAGGACTTTACGTTGGTTTATGGCCAGTCACAATTTTGGCCTTTGCAATTGCCATAAGGCAAAGACGAAACGAAGATTAAAAAATAAGCGATGAATAATAAAATAATGTTCGTTATTGGATCTGTAATATTCATAATTTATGTTTACTTCCTTTTGAAAATTATAAGAACACAACACAAGATTCAAAGAAAAGAAAATATTAGTTCTTATGACTCAAATGATCTTGACGGAATGGGTAATCAGGGAAGGTTTCCAGATAAAAAGCCAAAAAATAGAGCTCTTTAGTTGATAGATTAAAACAGTATTATTTTTTTATAAAAAAGGAAATAGTAATTAATATTATTCCCGATCCAATAACCAGTTCGCTGTTATCAATCAAAAACTCAAAGACAGATAGTACTAAACCAAGTAGTATTATTTGAACACCTATTATTCTAAAAAGTTTTTTGTTCATTGGTCTTTTTTATTTAAAAAGAATAAAAAAAGTGGCGGTATAAATAATACAAAAATAATTCCGAAATATACATATAGGAAAATGCCAAGAGCTATTGAAAAACCAATAGCTAGAATAATATGTTTTTTCATAATGTAAAAATAGCCATTGTAACACTAAATTTAAATAATCTTTTAAATGATTAAAATAAAAAAGTGGGCTATTAAACCCACTTCCGTTCATAATTCAAAACTAATTAAACTAAGAATAAAACAAATTGATTTTATGTATAATTTTATAGTTTGTAAAGAACTATAAAAACCAAATGATAACATATTTATCAATATAAAAATATGAATGAAAAGGGAGTTAAATATTAATAGAACTTTAATTAATAATTAAGCTTTGAATTTGACTTTTGGATTATCAATCTCAAAGTATTAAAAATGAACTTTTATTTTGTTAGTGGTTTGCATCAAAACTAAAACTTATTGTATTTAAAAGTAAATTACAATTGGTCCAGAGTAAATCAAATCTTGACCAAATATTTAAGAGTATAGAAATTAAAGCATTGCTCATAAACGTGATTTTTTGTCATAATTAAATTAATAGAATAAAGTCTTAAATACATGCAAAAAAAATCCCCACCAAAGGTGAGGATTTACATTAAATAATTTGCCTTTATTTATTTGAAAGTATATCTAATTCCAATTTGAGCTCTCCACCGAGATCCTGACAATCCAAAATCTCTAACCCTTGGCTCATCTGATCCATCTTGCCATCTGAAAACTGGGTCGGGTCCAGCAGTAACTGTTCTTAGCGGTTGAGCGAAACCAAAACGTCCTACATTGTAAATTCTTCCCCAGTCTGAGTTGACTAAGTTTGTAAAATTAAATATGTCAAATGTAAACTGAAGTTTATTTCTTGATACGATCAAGTCCTGAACAAATCGAAGATCTACTACATCAGTCCATGGACCCCTAGTCATATTTTTTTCAACATAATCCCCTCTTCTGCTTTGAAGGTAATCATTATTTTCAATGAAAGAATTTAGTGCAGACCAATTTGTAGGATCTTCTAAAGTTATTTCGTTTTCATTTGCAGGCACATAAATCAATGCGTTATCTCTTGAATCATCATTTAGAAGATCTGCACCATCTCTGTAGGTATAACTAAATGGGGCACCTTCACTACCAGTGTAAAATAGACCAAGTTGAGTTCTAAGATTGTTATTCCATTTAATCTCATAAGAAAGATTTCCAATTACTCTATGTCCTTGACTAAAAAATGATCTACCCACAGGTTTTGGTGCATTTTTACCATTAACTGTTGGCTGACCTCTCCAATTTGATGAGTTTTGAGAAGAAGTTTGATCGTAAAGAATAAATGAATCTCCAAATGAATAAGTGGCAGAAAAATCAAGACCATTATTAAAATCTTTTGCTATTTGAAGACCTAAATTATATGAGTATCCTTCAGAAGTATTAAATACAAGAGGGATGCGATCATAAGTTGGATCTAGTGTTGCTCTCCGATTATAATATGGCCTGTTGTCAGCTCCGTTTAATCTACCAATAGCATTACCAATATTCAAGTTTTCATAAGCAAACCCTTGAAGATTGTCGGTAAATAATCCGTCAAAAGTGAATTTCCAACCACTATCTAAAACTTTGTCAAAACCTATGGCGTACTTTAAACGTTGCGGCATTTTGAAATCTGGAACAAACAAGTCAATTTGACCACTAGTACCTCCAGTTCCAGCAGGGACATTCTGAGGTTGATTTTCAATATTTGGTTCAAATGGAATTCCAAATTGCACGTCTCCACCTACTGTAACTCCAGTATTATTATAACTACCAGCATTCCAAACTATAGGCATTCTTGAAAGGAAAACACCAATACCTCCTCTTAGTATAGTTTTTTTATCACCATTGATGTCCCAGTTAAAACCTATTCTTGGAGAGAGATATAATCTAGTATCTATTGAACCTTCTACTGAAGCACCTCTAAGATTTTTACCAGCAGCCTCTAAAAGTGGAATTGTTCTTGTATTAAAATCACTATTTGGATTTCTATCACTCCAAAAAGGTATATCAAGTCTCAATCCAGCAGAAAATTTAAAATCAGAACTTAGTTGGTAATCATCCTGAACATAAAATCCTATTTGAACATAGTCTGTAACTGCTGCACTTTCCAAAGCATCGTCTCCAAGTTGCTCCGTAAGAAGAGAATACGATCTAAAATAAATGTCTAGTGCATTTGGATCATTATTAAGAAAACCTTGCGGGTTTAAATATTCATACTGTCCATAATTTTGACGTATAAATAAATTTGTCGAAGAATAAAATTCGTTGTGTGTTCCAATAGTAAAGGTGTGTTTTCCACTATATAACTCTAAGTTATTAGTAATTGTAATAACATCTTGATTGAGAAGGTTAGCGGTAGAGAAAGCTTCAGCACCAAGGCTTATACTCGCTTGTCCGTCGTCAATATTTACTGTGGGAAAACGAATATCACCCGAAGGGTCTCTATCGTCTCTTATTGTATTAACAGAGACATTCATTGTATTATTTAGCTTACTGGTTTGATGAACCCAGTTAAATGTAACATTTGTCGTTTTAGAATTAAATTCTTCTGACCCATTGTAAAACGCTGCTCCAAAATCACTTGAAGTTCTAGCTTCAATATTATAAGCATCCAAATATCTAAACCCTAGAGAAAGTTTATCATTCTCTCCAGCATTCCAGTCAAGCTTGATATTTATTTTATCACTCTCTAGGATAGTTGGATTTGGAAATAATGTTCCAGGATCAAAACCATAAGCAGCTTGTACTTGTTGACCAAAGCTTTGAATACCCGAGGGACCTAGATCACCTGTGTAACCTGTAGCGTCCCATGGGTTTGGTGTTTCGTCATCCTGTCTTTCATAGTTAACAAAATAAAAAAGTTTGTTAGGGACTATTGCACCACCTAGTCGAACGCCTAAAAGTTGATTTGAAAAATTAGCTAATTTTTCATTATTTGCCCAAGAGTCCTTTCCTGAAAGATTTTCATTTTTTGAGTAATAATATACTGAAGCTTCTAGTTCATTAGAACCGGATCTTGTTACAGCATTTACTGCACCTCCAGCAAATCCTCCAATTTTTACATCAAAAGGCGATACTTGAACTTGAAATGATTCAATTGCATCTATCGAAATAGGGTTAACACCTGTTTGACCTCCATTAGTCCCTGAACCTGCAAGTCCAAAAATATCATTATTGACAGCTCCATCAATATATATTGTATTATATCTATTGTTTTGACCTGCAATTGATATTGCATAACCATCATTCCCTTCACCTATTTGTGCAAATGGGGTTGTTCTTACAAAGTCAGCCAGAGATCGTGAAACTTGAGGGAGTGCATCAATTTTTTCCCTATCGACATATACCTCGTTTCCGGTTTTATTAGAATTATAACCACCAGTAATAATAACTTCTTCTAGTTCTGTTAATGAAGAACTTAGGGTGGGATTGAATCGTTCGGTTTGACCTAACTGAAGAAAAAAACCCTCTTTCTTGAATGTTTCAAAACCAGTGTAAGTAATTTCAATTGAATAAGGACCCCCGGGACGAAGTCCTGAAGCTCTAAAATATCCTTCTTCGTCAGTAATTACTCCATAAACAGATCCAGTAGGGATGTGTTCAACAACAACGTTTGACCCTATTAAAGGCAAACCTTGATCATCTAAGACTTGACCCCCAATTGATGAGAAAGTTGATCCTTGGGCTATTGCAAAATAGACATTAAACAATAGTGTCGTAATTAATATTAGTTTTTTCATTTTTTATGTTTAAATATTTAGATTGAAATTAAATTTCTAGTCTTAAATCAAGATTAACTTGATATTAAAAAAATCTAAACTTAACTTGAAAAGTAATCAGTTAATTTTAAGATATTGTTAAAGCACCTAGCTAATAAAGATAAAGAAGCAATTAGAAGAGCAGATTAAAAAAGATTATCAAGACAAAGCCACTTAATTAAACCTTATATTAATGATAATCAGTAAGTTATGAAACTACTTTTAAATTTAATTAATTTTTCTCTTACAAGGTTGGTACACTAAAAAACTCCAGAACGACCTATTATTAGTCAGATTATATATTCTTACTGGGAGAAAAATCCTCGTGCATATAAAAGGGTATAAGAGGGGGTTATCCATTATCTCTTTTTATTTATATTTGAGTGCCTATTTAATAGGTGGATAGAGTACCATACTTTTAAGATTTATGCAAATTTATATGCAAATGACTACCAGACCAAAGTAGTCAGATTTTAAAAAACCTCTGTTAAACCCTATAAATAGTGACATAGGTCCTATAGCTCAGTTGGTTAGAGTAGCTGACTCATAATCAGTTGGTCCCTGGTTCGAGCCCAGGTGGGACCACCCTTAAACCCTCTAAGTCATTGATTTAGAGGGTTTTTATTTTTTACATTTCTTATTCCGAACCAAAATCCGAACCAAAATCATTAATTTGTAGTATGATTTATGATTTTGATTCTCTTATTGATAAGTTGAATTATCTTGATGAAGAGACATCCCCTAAATGGGGAAAAATGAATTCATTTCAAATGATTAATCATTGTAACAATTTTATTGAAGTCTCATTAGGAAACCAAAAAATTAGTCTTCGGACAAGATTATTTGGGAGACTTTTTGGAAAAGTATTTTTGAAATATTTAAAGTCATTGGATTTTGATATAAACAAGTATCCAAAAAATTCAAAAACCCTAAAAGATTTTAAGTCTTTTAGTTCAGAAGAATCATTTTTAAATAAAAAAAACAGACTTACTGAAAACATTAAAATAGTTAAGGAGTTAAAGTCTCATTATACTATTCACAACATATATGGTAATATTGAAACTAGTTTATTTAAGAAACTAGTTCATTTCCACACCTCATATCACTTTAATCAATTTGGGATTTTATAATTGGTCCTTTTAAAACCTGAACCGAACCTAAATCCAAAACAAATAAATTATTTTTGAAAGTTGATGAACAGAAAATATTTTTATTATCTAGTTTTTGGAGTTACATTTTTAACATTTGGATTGGTTCAAGATTACATCAGACCAAACTATGAAGGAGGAAATGACGTTATAATTTATTTTCTTGGAGTAATTCCCAACTTCCTTCCAGGTATTGGTCTTCCAAGTATGTTTTATGTAACCATTCCAGAGATTTTTAAACCTAATACATCTATTTACAGAAATAGATTAAAGTGGTCAATAATCATTTCTATGATTGGTCTAATTGGAAATGAGTTTATAACGATTTACACTCCAGGAAGAGGAGTTTTTGATTGGAATGATGTATTATGGACAATTATTGGTGGAATAGTTTTTTGTTTTCTACAAGGGACAATTCAAAATAATGGTCCTAAAAGAACCTGAACCTGGGTTGTAGTCAAAAAATCTTGATTTTTGAGAAGGTTCGGAACACTAACCAAAATGGTTCGGATACCGAACCACCTACATCAGTTAACTTGTTGATTATCATTATATATACAACCCCCCTTTGAGGACAGGTGGGACCACCAATAAAAATAGGCGTTGACAGAAAATTTACTGATAGCGCCTTTTTTAATTTGTCCACAGATTTGTCCCTAGTTTTTTTCTTGAATTGCATATTAGCTCTATTTTGGACAAGTATTTGATCTAGCTTTATTATCAATAATGATCAGGGTTTTAAGACTTTTTAAGACAAAAACTTTAGAACGCCTTAATATCCTCTATTTCCTGAACTCAAGCATTATGAAAATGAAGAACGGATATGCTGAATTTCTTAGAATATTTGATTGGAACTACCTTATAACTTGTAGAACCCATTACAAATTTCACCTTATGACTGCTCGCAACTGGATTAATAAACTTATTTCCTCTACATACAAAGTAAAAAATGTTTTCTATGTGAGTGAGAGGGATAAAGGGGATCACACTAATAAACATGTACACATGCTAATTGATACAAATACAGGTATGACTTATAAAGAAATTAGATTTGGACTAGGGAATGTATCTGTAGGAGATTACCAACCTATCTATGATAAAGATGAGGTTTGCAAATATGTTGTGAAGCACTTTGGTAAAGATGTTGACTACGACTTTGTATTTAAAGGGAAAAGTTAAAAACTTTCTCTAGTAGAAAATTTATTTTAGTAGTGGTGGGTTTTGTAGAATGGTTCTTCTTAGAGCCAATTGGATGTATATTTAGATATAACCTAAACATTTATTATCTTTTACTTCTATACATAATCAATTCAATGAAAAGAGCTTTATTACCCATAAGTGTAGTTATCATGTTATCCGTTTACATTTATTCTTGTTCATCAGATGATGATGACTCTGGTGCATCTAGTGTTGTTCAAACCCAAGAGCCTGAAACACCAGCTCCAACACAATATACTTTGACAGTTTCAGCTGGAGAGGGCGGTTCTGTTTCTACTGAGGGAGGCAAGTATGATGAGGGGACTGAGATTACTGTTACAGCTACTCCCTCTGAGGGATATAAATTTATTGGATGGGAAGGGAACAACTCTTTAAATCAAACAATCTCATTTACTTTGAATTCAAACAGCACAATAGAAGCTCTATTTGAATTCATCTGCCTTAGTGAAGAACCTCGAGATTATTTATTGCCATCATACCACACATTTAAAATTTCTCATCCCTTGGATTTAAATCAAGTAGCTCAATACCCAACTCATTATTTACATAAATACGGTACAGAAAAGATAATGCTTGATTACAATGGAGATGGCTTTTTGGACTTAGTATCATATGAAAACGATTACAATAACAATGATAACCGTCAATTAATTTCTTTTTTCTTAGGAGATTGTGAAGGCAATATGATCTTAGATGATGTTAATTCGAATAAATTTTACGGACTCATCCATGGTAGAAAAATTTTGTTGGGAGACTATAATAACGATACATACCCTGATATTTTTTTAATCGGTCACGGATGGGATTATCCTCCTTTTTCAGGTGAATACCCTGTACTCCTACAAAACTCTGCCTCTGGAGAATTTACAGAAAAAAGGTTAACAGAATTCAGTAACTTTTTTCATGGAGGCTCAAGTGGAGATTTTGATAATGACGGAGACCTTGATGTTTTACTTACTACCGCTAGTATGTACGAATATGCTTTTATGGTTCTAGAAAATGATGGATTGGGCAATTTTACCGAATTTAAAGATTTAGGTTTATATAAGAACCAGTACGGTAAAGTCTTTATAAATGGTGAAATGTTTGACATCAACGAAGATGGAATCCTTGATTTCTTTTTTATGAGTGCTGAAGAAGGAGAAGAATCAATGAGCAATGGAACTCAAGATGTGTATTATTCTTCTCAAGTTCTTATTGGTAACGGAATTAATTTTGAAGGTCAAGTTTATACCATCCCATTAGCAGGAGAATGGGATCAAGTTTATGATGCTGATTTCTATGACCTTGACGGAAATGGAAGTATTGAAATTATTACAAACCGAATACGGAATTCACAAAAGGGTTGGTATATTCAAATATTAGAGTTTATTGATGGCGAATATGTCGATAATACAACCAAATTTATGCAAGAAAACAAATCCGAAACAGGCTTTTGGAATGTGTATTTAGAAATTAGTGATTATGATAAAGATGGTGTTATAGAATTACGAAATAATATTCCTAAACAAGTAGAAGACCATGAGTTATTGTACAGTGAAAACCCAAGGTTTTTTTATCACGAATGGGAACTCATCAATGGAGAGTTAATAAAAGTCGATTAAAGCTCACTAGGTTTAGGAAAGAACGTTGACTATGACTTTGTATTTAAAGAGAAGACTTAAAAACTTTCCTTACAGTCTAAATACCAGACGGAGGGGTGGGTTTTGTAGAACGCTTTTTTCTTAGAGCCAATTGGGTGTATATTTAGATATAATCCAAATTCAAAAAGTATCAAAAAATAGCCAAAAATGACCAAAAATGACTAAAAATGAATGAAAAATGATCAAAAATGGCCAAAAAGTGACAAAAAATTGTAATTTTTGATTTTAGTGGTTGAGAGAATCTTCTTTACTTATTTATCTCGTAGCTACACTTTTAAAAATCTTTTAATTTCTAAAACATAGGCATATGCTTTCATGAAGTCCAGACACTAATTTGTACATTTATATGCAACCATAAATTATACAAAATGAGAAATCTAATTTTTTTAATCTTCTTTTCTTCATTTTCACTTGCCCAAAAATCAGATAAAGATCTTGAGGCTTTCAGAAAAGTGGAAAAAGAGGTGAAAAATAACCTAGGCGAAGAGATTATTAAAATTAATGAAACTTTTTTTATGATTAAACCTATTGGTGGAGTTGCTGGAAACATCGGGGTTTTTATTTACGATAAAGGATTAGTATTAGTTGATGATCAATGGGAAATTATTGAGGATTTAATTTTAGAAACGATTAATTCTATAAGTAAAAAAGATATAAGCTTTATCATCAATACACATTTTCATTACGATCACGTTGACGGCAATAAAGCATTTGGCAAGAAAGGAATACCGATTGTTTCTCACGAAAATGTTAGGAAAAGGCTTAAAAGGAAATCCAAGCTTTATGGTCATCCCCAACACGATTATAATATGGTACAAGATAAATACCCAGATTTTGCACTCCCCTCAACTGTTTACAATTCAACTATGAAAATTTATGTTGAAGATGAAGAAATACAGCTTTCGAATTTTGGCCCAGGCCATACTGACGGAGACACAATAGTATTTTTTAAAAAGAATAATGTAATTCACGCAGGTGATTCATTTGTAACCTATGGATATCCTTATGTTGATTTAAATGATGGGGGTAGTTTTAAGGGATTCATTAATGTTTTAAACCAAATTATTGCCATCTCAAATCAACGAACAAAAATAATACCTGGCCATGGAGCGGTTTGTAATGTTGGTGATGTTATAACCTTGAAAAATATTCTTCAAGAACATTATGAAAAAACTGAGAAAGGTCTCTCTCAAGGATTATCTGTGGAACAAATAATGGATGAAATTAAATCGGAATTAAAAGGTCCAGGTAATATAACAAAAGAGGATTTTATAATGAATATTATTTATGATTTAAAAACAAACTAAATAACTATATATTGTTTTTCTTTAAATTTAGGGACTAACTTGTATATTATTTGTTATTAACTTTAAATTGTCTAAAATGAAAAATCTTTTTTTACTAATTCTGATTATCTCAATTATTTCTTGCGAGCAAAAAACATTAAAAAGCGAAAATGAGATTTTAATTGAAAGGAATAACTCCATTGTTTCAAAGAATTTTAAAGCATATAATACTGCTGATTTTGATGTGTTTGAATCAACAATTAGTGATGATTTTACCTTTACTTTAAGAGGTGAGCTGGATATATCTGGAACTTACACTTATGAAGAGCTTCTCAAAACTGCGGGAGCATTTCAATCTCTATTAAAAAATGGTTGGAAAGGAAATGTGGAGAAAATAATTTCTGGCGTTAATGGTTCGGCGATAGTGTTATCTGGAGAGGCTGAGGGTGTCAATGGTGAGTACAATAATGATTACATTTGGTTATACAGCATAAATGATGAAGGAAAAGTAAGTAGTATTACTGAATATCTATCAGATTTACTTTTCGTAAAACAACTTTATGGCCAGGAGATATGTGGTGAAAAGAAAACTATGGACTAGTCTTAACTAAAACCGCTTTACCTAGGGTAGGATTTTTCTATTTGAAGAAACACAATTATATCATTACAAGCTAATACCAGTTGATAATTAAATTATAGTTATATTCCCCTGAATTGAAGATATTATAATGATAAAATTTAGATTTTTCTTCCATTTATTAGCTTTTCTCTTTTTGAGTTGCAATGCTGATGTTAAACAAGAAAAATCAGGATCTAAACCCAATATAATCTATATTCTTGCAGACGATTTAGGATATGGTGATATTGGCGTTTATGGACAAGAAAAAATTGAAACTCCAAATCTTGATGAACTAGCGCGCAATGGTATGATTTTCACACAACACTATACTGGAGCTCCCGTATGTGCTCCAGCTAGATATATGCTACTTACAGGAAAACATGCAGGGCATTCATATATCAGAGGCAATGATGAATGGAAAGAAAGAGGGAATGTCTGGGATTATCGTGAGATGATAATTGATTCTACATTAGAAGGGCAACGTCCTATACCTGCGAATACAATTTTGTTTCCTCAATTATTACAAAAAGAGGGATACACTACTGGAATGATTGGGAAATGGGGTCTTGGAGCGCCCCATACTAATTCCATACCTACCAAAATGGGATTTGATTTTTTCTTTGGTTATAATTGCCAACGTCAAGCCCATACCTATTATCCTGTACATTTATATAAGAACGAAAATAGAGTTCACTTAAATAATGACACAATACCTCCAAATACAAAACTTGCTAAAGGAGCAGATCCACATGATCCAAAAAGTTATTCGAAATTTATGTTAAATGAATATGCCCCAGAATTGATGTTTAAAGAAATGATAAGTTTTGTTTCTGAAAATAAGCAAAACCCCTTCTTTTTGTATTGGGCAACGCCTATACCTCATAACGCTCTTCAGGCCCCTCAAAATTGGATAGATTTTTACAAAGAAAAGTTTGAGGAAGAAGAACCTTACTTGGGACAAAATGGATATTTTCCTCATCAAAACCCTAGAGCAGCATATGCTGCCATGATTTCTTATTTGGACGAGAATATAGGTAAATTGATAAAGTATTTAAAGGATGAAAACTTATATGATAATACTATAATATTATTTTCCTCGGACAATGGTGTAACATACTCTGGTGGTACTGATGGAGAATACTTTAATAGTTCAGGAATATTTGGGGAATCATTTGGAAGAGGGAAAGGTTTTGTTTACGAAGGAGGGATAAGAGTCCCAATGATTGCAACTTGGAATAAAAAAATTAAACCAGGAAGTATAACGAATCATATTTCTGCTCAATATGATGTCATGGCAACATTACTTGAACTTATTAATTATAGAAATATCCCAGAAACAGATGGTATAAGTTTTCTGCCAACACTTTTAGGTAAAAAAGAACAAAGTGTGCATAATTTTCTGTATTGGGAATTCCCAGAATATGGAGGTCAAGTAGCTATTAGAATGGGAGATTGGAAAATTATTAGAAGAAATTTAAAACGGTCTGGGGAAAACCACACCCTAGAGCTATACAACTTATCTGTAGATCCTGAAGAATTAAATAATGTTGCAACTGATCATCCTCACATTCTTGATACTGCATCAGATATTTATGATAATGAACACATCAAATCTGAAATTGAAGAGTTTAGGATTAATTCGATTGAAAACGGATTGCTGTCATCTCAACAATAATTTTTTGATTATTATTAGTAAGAGCATAGTTACTAAAAAGCAATTCTGATAGTATTAATTTTAAAGATTTTTTATTTTTTAACTTTATAAATAATGAAATACATTATTCTATTGTTACCTTTTTTCGGGTTCTCTCAAAAGATATTTTCGGTAGATTATCCATCTCAATCTGATATTAAAGTGTTTGTTGTTGATTATGAATCTCAGTCTGATTTAAAGGTTTTTAAAGTAGATTATCCATCTCAATCAAAAGGCAACAAGGGTTTATGGTATTTTGTAAAATACCCTTCACAATCCAACAAGAAGATATATTTTGTGAATTATTCATCACAAAGTGACTTGAAAATTTTTTTTGTAAAGTATAAATCTCAGTCGGGATGGAGAAATAATCAAAAAAAGCACTTGTTATATTGAATTAAAAATTGTTACAAAACATTAATTAATTATAAATCTGTAGTTCGATAATTTTTGCAAAGTTTGAACTCAAAGAATCCCTTATGCATAGAATTTAAAACAAAGTTGTATTACTTATTTGTATATTGCTTTTATTAATCATAAATCAATTAAAATGAAAAAACTTATTAATCTCTTTTTAGTTTCTTGCATGAGTTTTTCTTATGCACAACAAAGAATGTATGTGGGACTTCATTATGTAACGGTCAAAAATGAAGATGCTCAAGCTCACATTGATAGTGAAAAAAAATATTTTTCAAAATTGCACAAGCAAGCTATAGATAATGGAAGTAAAATTGGATGGGATATGTGGAGACTTGAAAATCCTAGATATGGGGAACCGCATACTACATTTGTATACGCACACCTTGAAGATCCAGAGAATTTATATAATTATTCAGGAGGAGAAGAAATATTTTCCGAAAGTGAGTTAAAAATGGCTAGAGCCAGATGGGGAGAAAGAGTTGTAAAATCAGGATCTGTTATGACTTCATATAAAGGAGGGTTTGTTCCAGCGGCTAATCAAGACCCACCAAAACTAGTTGTTCTAGATTGGATGATGGTTAATCCACTTGATTTTTATGAATATGAGCAAACCGAATTGAAGACATTCCTCCCTTTACAAAAAGCAAACAAAAAAGTTAAAGGTTGGGGATTACACAAAATCGTATCGCCTAGAAACAATAATATAGACGCGGCTAGTTACATTGTTGCAAGGTTTTTTGATTCGATTTCAGATATTTATGACATGATGGATCAAACAAGTCCCATGAGTAAAACTATGCTCTCAACATATAAGAATATTCTTAGTTTGAGAAAAATAAAACGGAGTCAAGTATTAAGATTGGTTCTTTCAGAGAGATAGAAAACCAGCCCTCCAATTTGGAGGGCTTTTAATTTTAACTCTTCGAATTTCAATTATTCCGAATAATAAGTAGGATCAACCTGTAAGATTTTGACTTAAATTATTTTCGTGAATTTAGTTTTGCAAGGAGTCTCAATATTTCGAGATATAACCATATAAGTGTTACTAGTAAGCCAAATGCGCCATACCATTCCATATACTTTGGAGCACCCTTTTCCGCACCTTCTTCAATAAAATCAAAATCCAAAACTAAATTTAGGGCAGCGATTATTACAACGACAATACTAAAGCCGATGCTTAGTGGAGATGCATTGTTAATATTGAGAACACCAATCCCTGTGCCGAAGAATCCCATTATAAAATTTACAAGATAAACGATTGCTATGCCTCCAGTTGCTGCAAAAATTCCAAGTTTAAAATTTTCTGTTGCCTTTATATATCCAGATCGATATGCAATTAGTAATGATACTAATATTCCAACCGTTAAAAGGATCGCATTTGTTACTATACCATCATATAGGTAGTTATAGATGTAGGATATACCTCCAAGCATAGCTCCCTGAAGAGCTGCATAGACTGGAACTGTTATTGGAGCCCATTCTTTTTTAAAAATTGTAACAAGAGCAAAGATAAATCCGCCTATTCCACATCCAACTAATAATATTGGATTAAGTGTGTCAAAGGTTAAATATCCTGTTCCAACAAGAATTAAAAGGCTGACACCAGTTTTATTTACGGTACCCTCTATGGTCATTTTCTCACTAACAGAGATAGTGTTATCAAAAGTTTTTTTTGAGAGTACAGGATTTCCGGATCTTAATGATAAGTGACTACTCATATAATTTTCATTTAAAATTTTAATGCACAAATATATTGAGATCAAACAAAATCAGATTTAAAATATTAATAAATATTAAAATATATTGACATTTAAGGAGTTAATCACTTCTTTGTATATTGTTTCACATAAATAAAAAAAAATAAAATGAAAAAACTCCTTGTATCCTTTTTAGTATCAAGCCTTGGATTTAGCCAATCTTCAAAAGATTTAGAAATGTGGGCAAAAAATGCAACGAACAAATCTTTTGATATGTTTTATGAAATTTTAAGTATTCCAAATGATGCAAATCATTTGGATGATATTGAGTTAAATGTAAAGTGGTGTGAGAAAAATTTTGCTGAAAGAGGTTTTGTTACAAAGCGGATTTCAACCCCTAAAGCACCGCTTTTGCTTGCGGAGAAAACTTTCCCTAGGGCGAAAGAAACGGTGCTTATATATTTACAAATAGATGGGCAGCCCGTAGATAATTCAAGATGGTTTCAGGAAAGTCCATACACCCCAGTCTTAAAGAGACAAAATAGTCAGGGAGTTTGGGAAATTATAGATTGGGATGAAATAAAAAACTATAAAGATGATTGGCGAATATTTGCCCGTTCAACAAGTGATGCCAAAGGACCAGTAGTCATGTTTTTAAATGCAATGGATGTACTTGAAGAAAAAAAATTATCCCCAAATTTTAATATAAAAGTCATAATGGATTTTGAAGAAGAGTTAGGATCTCCAAATTTACCTAGAGCGGTTAATGCAAATAGGGAAATACTGTCTGCGGATCACCTTATTATATTCGATGGGCCAAAGCATAGGTCAGGGAAGCCTACTTTAACATTTGGCGCAAGAGGGATTTCAACCATTCAACTAACAATTTATGGACCGGTAACTGCCCAGCACAGTGGTCACTTTGGGAATTATGTTCCCAACCCTGCCCTTAGAATGGCAAAGCTTCTTGCATCTATGAAAGATGATGAAGGGGTAGTTGTGATCCCTGGGTTTTACGATGGTATTTCAATTGATTCCAAGACAAAAAAAATACTAGATAACTTTCCCCACGACCAAGAGCAGTTTATGAAGACTTTACAAATCGGTGAGCTTGATAAAGTTGGTGACACCTACCAAGAATCAATTCAATTTCCGTCTCTAAATATTCGTGGTATGCAGTCTGGATGGATAGATGAGAAAGTAAGAACTATAATCCCTGCTTGGGCAAGGGCTGAAATCGACATTCGCTTGGTTCTGGAGTCTGACCCTAAGCGTCTGATAAGCCTTGTAAAAAAACATGTTGAAAATCAAGGATACTATGTGGTAGACAGAGAGCCAACAGCTAAGGAACGAACAGATTATCCTAAAGTGGCAACATTTACGCACAAAATCTCTTATCAATCTTTCAGAACAGATCTTGACACTAAGGTAGGAAAGTGGCTACGCAAATCGATAAAAAAGGGTTTTGATACAGACCCCATTAGGATTAGAATGAGTGGGGGTTCTATACCAATATCACCATTTGTAAACACACTTGATATACCGGCAGTAACAGTTCCAACTGTTAATCGAGATAATAATCAGCACAGTCCAAATGAAAACATTAGACTTGGGGATTACCGCAATGGCATAAAAACAATTTTATCTATCCTAACCGAACCTCTATAAAAACTTAAGGGCTTTTTATGGAAAAAATTCCTATTTGATTATCAGAAACAATTTCATTAAGCCTAGAAATAGATCCATTTAAAAGTTTTTCTAAAGCTTCCATTTCACGATCAAGTTCAGCTGTGATTTCCCTGAAAAAAGCTTTTGCTTGATTTGTAGGAGGATAGTCTCCTCGTTGTGAATCCGCTAATAAAAATGCGATTCTGTTATTTATTCTAATCCCATAGTTCAATGGATCTTGACGACTTTGGTTTTTTGTCATATGAATATTATTTTCTATATGGCTTAACTTTACTTCGAACTGATTAATAAGATTATTTATTTCTTCAGTAAGACCTGATTTTTGCTTTAGATAGTTTAAATCTTTTTGAACCTCTCTAATTTTGATTATCGCTGAGTTAGCTCTAGTTACCTGATTACGAACATTAATTAAAAAATCAAACTGATCTCTATAATCTTTATCAGTATTTTCAAGCCTTGGATCTTTTTCAATTTTTAAGGATTGTTCAATGACCTCGCCATTATAGTTTAGACTTATTAAATATTCACCTGGAATTGCTTTGGGACCTTTATTAGGAGAAGAATAAAATACCATTCCCTCGAATTCTTTATATCCTGGATATCGCATATCCCAGATTAATTTATTTCCACCAGATTTTAGTACCAACGGAAGATCAGCTTCTGGGTTTAGATTATTTAGTTTTGCTTTACTGTTATAACGTTTAATCAGTGAGCCGTCTTTTTCTTTAATTTCAATAATTACAAGATCATCTTCTTTTAAATTTTTAATGTAAAAATGTAAAATTGCTCCAACAGGGTGATTCTTTCCGACTAATTTTAAGTTAGTTTCATCATCTTCCTCTGATTGTTCAACTCTAAATGCCTTGTCTGGCTTGTAAAGAAAGAATGATTGAGAATTTAAATTATTTTCTAGCTGATGCAGTGGTGTTAAATCATCAATCATCCAAAAGCTTCTTCCATGAGTTGCAGCTATTAAATCATTATCTCTAACATGAAGATCTCTAATTGATGTAATGGGAAGATTTAATTGAAATGGCTTCCAACTTTTCCCATCATCAAACGAGATAAACATTCCCCATTCAGTCCCTGCATACAGCAGCCCCTCTCGTACTTTATCAGATCGTATAGCCCTGCTGTAGTAATTCTGAGGAATTCCTTTGGTAATCAAAGACCAGGTTTTACCATAATCATTTGTCTTATAGAGATAGGGTTTATAGTCTCCAAATTTGTATGAGGTAGCAGCTACATACGCTGTACCTTTTTTAAATGGACTGGGGTCAATACAGTTGATCATATTTAACTTAGGGCTTAATGTCGGAGGAGGTGTCACATTTTTCCAAGTTTCACCGTTATCTGTCGTTACGTGAATTAATCCATCATCACTGCCGACCCAAATAACTCCTTTTTCAATTGGTGATTCGTTGATAGCAAAAAGGTTTGAATAAAATTCTGCACCAGTATTATCTTGAGTTATGGGTCCTCCAGAGGACTTAATTGTTTCTGGGAGTCCTCTTGTCAGATCAGGTGATATTGTTTTCCAAGACTGGCCACCATCCGTTGTCGTATGTAAAAAGTTAGACCCTGCAAAAAGTTTATTTTCATCGTGTATACTAAACTTGACAGGGAAGTTCCAGTTGAATCGGTATTTCATTACCTCGGCTCCTGAACCAGCAGGATTATCAGGCCAAATATTTACTGAACGTGTTTGATCTGTTCTATGATCTTTACGCATCATATATCCTTTATATGTTCCACCATAAACGATATCATTATTTTTTGGGTCTGGAGCAAGATGAGCACTTTCTCCACCCGCTGTTGTTTCCCAATCGCTTTCACCAATACCAGATCCTGAACCTCTATGGTTTATTCTAACGGTCGTATTATCTTGTTGTGCTCCATAGATTCTATATGGGAATTGATTGTCTGTGGTTACTCTGTAAAATTGTGCTGTAGGTTGGTTATAATATGTGGTCCAATTATTTCCACCATCATTTGAAATCTGTGCTCCGCCGTCATCTGCAATTGCCATTCTATTATTATTATTTGGATCTATCCAAAGGTCATGATGATCTCCATGCGGTGCATCTTTCAATGTAAATGTACTTCCCCCATCAGTTGACACACCATAACTTACATTCATTACATAAACTTTGTCTTTATTTTGAGTGTCTGCATATATTCTACTGTAGTACCAGGCTCTTTGTCGTAAAGCTCTATTTTCGTTTACTTTTTCCCATGTTTTACCAGCGTCATCCGAGCGAAAAACACCACCATTAGATGCTTCAATGATTGTCCAAATTCGGTTTGAATCTACAGGAGATACTGTAATTCCAACAATTCCCCAAGGCCCACTTGGTAGGCCTTTATTCTCAGTTATATTGATCCATGTGTCACCCCCGTCAAAACTTTTGTAAAGCTTACTGTCAGGCCCCCCACTATCCATCCGATATCCATTTCTTTTCATTTGCCATGTAGCGGCATAAATTATTCTAGCATTATTAGGATCCAATATCAAATCACCAGCACCGGCCTTATCACTTTCATAAAGTATCTTCTGCCAAGTATTTCCTCCATCTTCAGATCTATATACACCACGCGTTTTGTTTGGTTTCCACAAATTACCTATTGCAGCAACATAAACTAAGTTGGGATTTTTGGGGTGAATTCGTATTCTAGATATATGCTCGCTACCTTCTAATCCAATAAATTTCCAGGTTTTGCCTGCATCCAAACTTTTCCATAGTCCATTTCCAGATGAAACATTTCCTCTCAGAGTTTGCTCTCCTTCTCCAACATAAATTATATTTGGATCAGACTCAGAGACAGCAACTGCCCCAATAGAACCTCCAAAATAACCATCTGAAATTGAATACCAGCTATTTCCTGAATCTTTAGTTTTCCAAACACCACCCCCTGCAGTTCCCATGTAATAGGTGTTAGGATCATTTATCACACCAGCAACAGTTGCTGCGCGCCCACCTCTAAAGGGGCCTACAAGCCTCCATTCTAATGAATTGTATAAAGATTCTGAGAAAGTGGTTTCATTTTGTTTTTTATTCTTTTTTCGCTGGGCTGTTAAATCAACAGGTGTGATCGCAAAAAAATAGCATAAGACAAATAGCAAGTAAGGTTTCATAATCTAAAATGTTTTTCATTCACAAATTATAAAAAAAATTTAGAAAATATTTAGTGTTTTCTATTCGGTGCAGTCATGCCCTTACGTCTATAATTCTTTTTTTCAAAAGGAATTTTGCTGACTTCACTGGAGCCGAAAAACATGTTGCCGATCAAAGAGACAACTTCTTTTGTTATTTCTTTTTCAGAGGAGGTGTTATTTAATTTGAATTCGCTTTGGTCCATTGAAATAAGGATATTGGTTTCTTGATCAAGATGAATAGAGGTATGCAAGTGGTATCTTAAAACCTTTTCAAGCGAGATCTTAGTTCCTGGATAAAGAATTTGGAAACCATTTAAACTTTTAAAAGTTGTTTTAAGTACGCGATATTGATTTTTAAAACTTAATTCCTTTTTTTCGCGCAAAGCGTGATGGTAATTATTCATTTGTTGGCAATAAGAATTAACTGAAATCAGAAATAACCCAAAAAATATTTTGCGGATTTTCATTTATAACGAAACTAAAAATTTTTAAATACAACAATGCTATACCAATAGTAATTTTTTAAGTGCATGATTTGAATCATTCAATTTAAAGATTAGAATTTTCCCACAGTAATAATTAACTTACCTGAGAATAATCTTCTACAAGTAAATTGAGAAAAGCAGTATTATACATTTTATTTTTTACTATGGGGTGCACAAAAGAAACAGGCTGCGTTGAAATAACCCTTAAAGAACAGAGTAATGGGAAGTTTTATTTTTATTGGGGACTATTTACAGCTTTAGGACTAGATGAAGATGGAAATAGTCAACCTTTGTCTGGCTCTGTAACAGAGGAAGTTTACAACCAATATGAAGTAGGTGACACCTATTGCGTTGAGTAAAGTTTTACACGAAGCTTCTTTTACATTAAGAGAACTTTACCAAAGTATTTTTGCTTATTTGTATATTGTTAAATTCAACGGGTATAATAAAATCTAAATCCAGCTTTATCAATAAAAATAAATACAGAATAAATTCATTCTTCAGGATTCTGCTTCTTGTCACAGCGGGAGAAGGAGTTTTTATTCTCCCTTTTGTACTTGCTCGAATTTTCAGACCAACATTTTTAGATGTTTTCCAATTAGATAACCTTCAGCTAGGAACATTATATTCTACTTATGGAGTTGTAGCACTAATTTCGTACCTATACGGCGGCACTTTAGCAGATCGATTTCAGCCTAAAATTTTGATGGGTACTGCCCTTGTAATGACTTCTATGGGTGGATTTTTAATGTCAACTTTTCCCTCTTATTATTCACTACAGATTTTGTATGGTTTTTGGGGATTTTCAACCACATTCCTTTTTTGGGCCGCAATGATAAAAGCAACAAGAAATTGGGGAGGTGAACAAAGCCAAGGTAAAGCTTTTGGATTTTTAGAAGGAGGGAGAGGTATTATTGCTGCGACTATAGGGGCTATTGGTATTTTAATTTTTGCAAAATTAATACCAGTTGATATTAACCTAGCTTCTTTTGATCAAAAGAAAGAAGCTTTCCGTTGGGTAATTTTATTTACTTCTTTAATGGTAATGCTTGTGGGGGTATTATCATTCATTTTTATGAGTGAGATGGAGAATAAAGAAAAATCTCAAAACTTAATTATTGAGAGTTCATTTAAAAATATTATAAAAGTAGCACGTTATCCCTCAGTTGGACTTTTAATTATTATCGTTTTATCAGCTTACTGTGGTTATAAAGCAACAGATATTTTATCACTATATGCTTCTGAGATTATGTTATTCGATGAGGTCAATGCTGCAAAAGTAGGATCATATCAGATGTATTTGCGACCAGTAGTATGTATACTTATTGGTTATATAGCGGATAAATCCACAAGCTCAATATGGCTAAAACGAGGATTTCTTATGTTAATTTTAGGATCAATGCTGTTCGCATCAGGATTTATTAAAGCACCTCTTAGCGTGTTTTTCATTTTTACAGTAATAATAACTGGAATAGGAACCTATGGTCTAAGGTCATTATATTTCTCTGCTGTAAAAGAAGGAGACATCCCTTATGCATTCACCGGAACTGCTGTAGGAATTATATCTGTTATAGGCTACACGCCAGATATTTTTATGGGACCATTAATGGGCGTTTTACTAGACAATAATCCGGGGCTATTTGGCCACCAGTTAGTTTTTCTTTTTTTGGCTGGCTTTTCAATTGTCGGATTTATAGCCTCTTCGAAATTTAATAGTATTGTTATAAGAACAAAATTTAGCAACCAATAAAATTTAATATGAAAAAACCTTTAGTATCTCCTTTGGATAGAAACAGTACAAAACAAGCCAAAGAAATGGCCACTTTTTACGATGAAACACTAGGGTTTACTCCCAATAGCCTTTTTACAATGATGCATCGACCAAGAATTGCCAAAGCATTTTTAGAAATGAATCAGGCCGTAATGGAAAATAAAGGTTCTATTACAAGTTCAATGAAAAGAGAGATTGCTTATTTATCAAGTATGACAACAGGATGTCGATACTGTGAAGCTCATGCAATAAGAGCAGCTGAAAGGTATGGTTCTGCTTCAGAACGACTCGAAAATATTTGGGAGTATAAATCAAATGCTGCTTTTTCAGAGTCGGATAGAGCAATGTTTGACCTTGCTATCGCAGCCTCTCAAGTTCCAAACGGAGTTTCAGAAGAAATAAAGACTAGAGCAAAAAAATTCTTCAGTGATGGAGAAATTGTTGAAATTTTGGGTGTGGTAGCTTTATTTGGCTATTTAAATCGCTGGAATGACAGTATGGGCACAGAACTTGAAAATCCAGCAGTAAAATCAGCAGAAAAAATACTTAAAGCAAGGGGATGGGAAGTAGGCAAGCATTCCTATTAGAAAAATATTGTTAAATTAGAATACACTATTTACCAGTATCAAAAAGTTTAATATTGCATAAAAAAGCGCAGGGATCATTCTTAAAGGCTGATCTTCAATTTTAATTCGTACTCCTATAGCAGCTAACATAAGTAACATTAGCGATGCAGAAGATAATGGAATTAAAGGTTCAAAAACAAAACCTAAAAAAAGACCCAATCCCCCAAGTAGCTGAAGTGAACCAATTATAAGGCGCTGTTCGGGATATCCCCACCTGTTGTATTCTACTTTCATCTTTTTTGAAAAAAAAGATGACAAGCCGTAATAGACAAAAGAAATCCCTGAAATTAGGATTAGAATTTGTAAAAATGTCATGAACTACAGTAAACCCTTATCAACTGCAGCGACAAAAAGCGACAAAACTAAAAGGCAAAAAGAGGGGACATATTTTATAAAAGGATTTTTAACGCTGATATGCGCTATTTGAGCGCAGACCATTAAAAAAGCCATAAGTAAAGCAGAGAAAAACACTACTTTTTGATAAAATATTCCAACCACTAGAAGAGTAGCTAGAGAAATCTTGGATGCCCCTACCATGCTCCTTACTAAATCGGACAAGCCATATTGTTTAAACTCTACTACTATATTGTCAAAACGAAAGACCCATACTATAACTATCGAAACAGCGATTATTAGTTGTGCAGCAATTGCTATATTTTCCATATAGTTAAATATAAGAATTTAATGTTTAATTTAAAGATTATCAAAAATGATAAAATGAAAGAATCAA
>CACMHY010000003.1 GCA_902613595.1 uncultured Bacteroidota bacterium | reverse complement strand
AATTTGTGGTGGATTAGACGCATTTAATCAACCTTACGCAGACACAGTAACATTTACTGCTAACATATTGCCAGGTGCAAGTTATAGATTTTATAATGGAGCTGTTCCACTTACACCTATACAAGCATCACATATTTTTGCAACTGATAATTTTTCGATTTATGATACAGATCTAGAATTTGATATCAGGGTTGAAGTGACAAATGCATCAGGTTGTACATCAACAGACACCGTAACAATTAATTTAAATTATGTAACTGCAGATCCTATTCAAATTGTAGGTGGTGGTGTATCTCAAAATATTTGTGCTTCTACTACCCCAACAGCTAATTTTGAATCTGTAGGAACTGAGGACGCACCAGACGGGACTAATGATTTTTCGGATGGAGCTGATTATCCTGACGGAGCTGCAATTACATATCAGTGGGAGTCATCTACCGATGGAGGATTAAATTGGAATCCAGTTGTTGGATCAACTTCCAGAACTATGACACCTACAATTCTATATCAAACAACCCAGTATAGAAGAAGATCGAGGAGTGTTTTAAATGGAGTAAATACTGTTCCATGCGATAATTATTCAAATATCATTACAATTACTGTTGCTCCTGACGCTACAGGTGGAAATGTAGAAAGAAATACAGATCCTATTTTAGATACCTGGGTTGATCAAGATGAAGTTATATGTATAGGTGATTCTCCACAAGAATTAAGAGTGGCAAATAGTGTTACAGGTCCAGGAACGATTTATCAATGGCAATATTCCCGTGATAATTTGAACTGGGAGGATATAACAATTGTTAATGGCTATGCCATTGATGCTACTTCTACACAATATCAACCTGAAGCAATAACAGCAGCAAACATTTCATCAGTCTCTTCATTTACAATTACAGCAGGTGGGGCATTAGGGGCAGGAGACTTTTACAGAATTTCTGTTGGTGCTGATGTATTTACTGTCCTTATTGGAGAAGACAATAGTATCTTGGGTGGTGCTGGAGACCTTATCAACACAGTTGATGAAGTGCTAGCCCTTTTAGAATATAAAATCAACAACTCGGGTTCAGGTATAACCGCAGTAGACAACGCAGTAACAGATAATATTTTAGTAACCGTAGCTCCGGGCTCATTATTGACTCCAACTTATCTTATTACCAATGCAGCCACAACTTCGGCAAATTCGACATCTACTGTTACATATGACGCCCTAGGGTCAAAAAGATATTATAGAAGATTAATGACCCAAAATTTCGGAGGTGCTATTCTTCCTGTTTGTCAAACTTTTAGTGATACTCACACTGTCGAAGTAAGTTCAATTATTGCAGGAAAAGTATCAAATGCAGATTTAGTTATTTGTAATAATACTGCACCATCGCAATTTAATTCTGAAAGAAATGCATTCTCAACAAATCTAGGAGCAGCAATTGTTTATCAGTGGTACAGAACTACGGATGCTGCCAGAACTGTTTGGCAGGCAATTGGTGGTGCTAATTTATCGACCTTAAATTTTGGGACAGCTCTAACACAATCAACATCATTTAAACGAAGGGCAACAAGCACATATAGCGGTCAAGTTTGTTTCTCTGAAACCGATCCGGTCGTGATTACTGTTCTTGATCAGGTAAATACAGGATTTATTTTAGCTAATCAATCCATTTGTAGAGAACCGGCTGATCCACTTACTGTTGATGTTAATGACCTTGTTGATATTGTTGCTAACGCTGCTGAACCCGATGATGGAATTGGAGATGGAATTGTATATCAATGGCAGTTTTCAGCAGATAATAATAATTGGGATGATATCATTGCAGGAAATAGAGCTGATCTTCTCACAGGGGGCTTTGCCGCAACTATCTCGCAAACTACAACAATTTCTGCCGCTCAATTAGATACAGATATTGAGAGAAGACTAGAAACATTAATTGACCCTGACATACCAACTACAGTATATTATAGGTTAAAAACTACAAGGTTTAATGATATTAATGATAATAATATTTTAGATGCTGGTGAAGTATCCTGCGAAGTTCTTTCCGCAGCTACGGATATCACAATAAGTGAACAGCCGACTTTAGTTCAAACAACAGCACCATTAGGAGGTCAGACCGTTTGTGTAGGAACAGCAATAGATCCAATTACATTCCAATTTGGCGGATCTGCGACCGGTATTAGACTTGTAAATATTCCTGGCGGGCTAAATCTAGCTAGAGACAATGCAGCTAAAACAGTTACTATTAGTGGAATACCAACAGGAACTGGATTCGTAAGGGTTACTACTGAAGGAACTACATGTCAAATTCAAACGCTACAACATTTTGTCAGAGTAACAACTGCTCCACAAATACCTGACTACATATTAATGGATAATGCAGTTGGTGGAACTGATCCAATTCCAATTATCAATAGACAACAAGACGGGAATATTTATAATGGTCAAATATATTTATGTGAGCAAGCCCTAGCATCTTCACCTAGTCCGACTTTCTTTAGCGCCTGTTATAATGATGGAAGAATTGCTCCACTTACTGAATCTTATAACTGGTTTATATCACCACCAGATGCAGGAACAATATCTAGAACTACAGGTTATGCAACATGGAATGATGGATTTACTGGTGACGCAACTATCCAGGTAGTAGCGGTAGGATGTGATGGCAGTGCTACTGCAACGCTAACTACAGTGGTTTCGGTCAATAAATTTGATTCCACTGCTTCTAACCCTACAGAACCAATTCCACTTTTAGAACAAGAATCTGAAATAATTTTTATAAGAGAAAACTTAGGAGATATAAGATCGCAAGAAAGGTTTAATATTTCTCTAAATGGCGTAAGGTATACTTTTGAGACAACTGACACCGATGTTCCACCTGACGGAAGAGCTAACCAAGATAGTGAGGCAATTGCAAATGCTTTAGCAGCTTTAATCAATAATGATAACACTTCACCAATAGCCGGATTATTTGAAGCTCAGTCCGGTCCTTTCGCTCCTGGCGATGCAGACGGTAATGGCATTAGTGATGATGTAGGAGGTTTCATTAGAATAACAGCAAAATACGAGGGTAATTCAGCCCCAGCAATCCCTCCTGGAAATCCAAGGGGTGCTGGTGGAGACATGAGAATATCGTTTAGCGTTACAAAATCTCCAGTTGAAGGACGTGCATTTGGAATTATGAATGGATATGAAACGAATCCTACTTCGGAAATTATATGCGGTAATTCAACAGGAGCAGAGCCAATATGCGAAACTACTGCCGCTACTCCTGATACCCAATACTTCTCAACAGCAACAAATTATGCTTCAATAAGGTATGCGATTTCAAACGTTGTTGCAGGACCAGGAAGTGTTGTGTCCCCTGGTAGTTTAGTTGGCTCAAATACGATAGATTGGAATGCAGGTTTCCATGGGACATTTAATATCGAATCCTATGCAACAGGTTGTGATGGAATAGAAAATCCAGTCCCAGGAGTACGAACAGTGAGAATTTATGAAAATACAGATGCACCACTTGACATTAGTTACGATCCATTAACACTTCCAAATTGCCCTCCTCAATCAGGTGATACAACTCAATTTAATTCTAGTGATATGGTTACCTGGTCGTGGAATAATGAGACTGCAGGAAACTTAGATAGTGTAACAGGTCTAGTTACTTGGGAACCAGGATTCTCAGGAACAGTAATTATTACTGCCACTTCATTTGGATGTGGAGCAGCTTCATTATCTAGAACTATTGTAATTCCTAGTTCCCCCACTGTAATTAGAACTTCGGCCTTATTTACGACCAATCAAAGTGTTTGTGTTGGATCTACAATCACACCAATCAGATATGAACTTACAGGTGCAGCCACTGGAGCTGACATAACAGGAATAGATGATCTAAATCTATTTGAACAACTTTCATCAGAAAATCAAGTTGACAGGTTTACAATTAGTGACGACTTTACAGATGATGGGGATTCTTATACTTTAACACTTGACCAAGTACCATACACAGTTACTATAGGTGAAAACAACCAGATACTAATTCCAGCCTCAGATGGAGATGTTGATACTTTTGCCGAGGTTGCAGAATTATTTGTTGCAAAAATAAATAATGCGTCCCTTGGAATCACTGCGGTTGATGATGGTGGAGGCATATTTACACTAACTTCAAATGGATTTGATTACACAGTAGGTACTTCACTTGATGATGTAGCTGGTAATGAGCCTTTAGTAACATTTACAAGAACAGTTGTTGCAGATGGAGGAACTTTTATAGAAATCTCCGGAACAGTTTCTTCTAATCTAGCCATCACGGCACCAACAACATATCAATATACTATAAGAACTACAGGTGGAAACTGCCAGCCGTTTGAAGCACAAGGATTTATTGCAGTAAGTCCAAACTCGATAATGAACATTCAGCCAGGTATGGATGTAGGACAAATTATATGTAATAACTCAGTAGGTTCCCTAACCCCAATAGTTTATGATCTTACAGGAGCATCAACAGTTAATGTTGATTGGACACCCTCAAGACCAACTGGTATTAATCACTCTCATGTAATACAGAATCAAATATCTACAATAGCAATTGGTGGTGTAGATGCGGATGTCGCTGCTAATGATGGTCAGGATTATACAATTACAATAAATTCAACTACAGTCACTTATACTGTCAATATTGCAGCACCCCAAAATGATAACGAAGTTGTAGATATCTTAAATGGATTAAGTACATTAATCGTTAATGCAAATCTACAAGTTGATCCAGTTGTAGTAGGTGGTAATTTGTTGAGGATAACCTCTAGAAATGGATTACCTTTCACCTTATCATCAACAAGTCCAGGCATAAATGCATTAATTTTTAATGCTCCGGTTCAAGCACAATCAGCAACAAATTCAGTTACAATATTTGGAGATCCTACAGTTGCTGGTCTAGCTGCTGACACAGTATTTGGATTCACTATTACAACTGCCAATAATGCTTTTGGATGTAATGATCCTGCTAGCCAAGTTTCTGCTACAGGTTCTATAACTATTGCACTTGAACCATCAATAGCATTAACCTCTGGAAGTGCTAACCTAACAATTTGTAGATCAGAAACTATTTCATCAACTCAAGGTGGTGTTGATATTGAGTGGGATATTTCTGGCTTTGCTTTAGGAGCTTCTGTAAGTCCTACACAACTCCCTAACGGAATAGATGCTTCTTACACTGAAATACCTCAAATTACTGAAATTACATTTAATGGCAATGAGGCCAACCTTGACGACAATGACATCTACAGAATTACAGTTAATGGAATTCAGAATGATGTTAGAGTTGATGTTGGAGGTGGTGTAAATACTTTTGAAACTATTCTTCAAAGCTTTGAGGCTTTAATAGATAGTAATGTGCCACAGGTTGATGCGTCGTATGCAGTAAATACACTAACTATTCAGTCAAATACAGGTGATGCAGTTACTATTTTGGTCGATTTTGTAAATGTTGTTGATGCCGGTGACCCAAATTTTAATGCACCGAATGTAATTCAAACTAATAGGAAGTTTTTAAGAATATTTGGGACTGCAGACGATGCTGAGGGGATTTATAACTATACTGTATCAACATTTGGTGGAAACTGTGATCCTACAACCGCAAATGGAATTATAAGAGTTGTTGGAGTTCCAACAATTGCAGTTGCAGCTGGAAGTAATGCATTTCCAAATACGGTCTGTAATTTATCACCGATGACCGACATTAACTTTGACGTCTCTCCATTTGCTACCTACACTGTTACTTGGACGGGTGCTTCAGGGCAACCTGGTGGAATATCACTTGTAAGGACAACAAGTTCAACAATTTCCTTAATATCTGATCCAGTAGTAAATATACCTGGTGCATTACCTGCTGGAGGTGTAAGCTATACTTACAGAATACTTTCAACCGTTAATAATAATGGCTGCTCCACAGAGGCAAGTTTTGATGGTGTTGTCAATATAGTTAATGGTACAGCAACATTAGCACTAAACACAGCTAGTTCAGCAACAGACGATCAAATTGATGCAAATGGTGACGGTTTTGATCCCAGTATTGCTCCTGACTATGTACTAATTGAAGCTTGTGAAGGCTCTATTCTTGACAATGTTCTGTTTGATGCTTCCGTAGATATTACGAATGTTACCATAGCTCCAGGAGGAAATTTACCTAGTGGACTTTTTGTTGATTTTAATGCTGGTGCTGGGCCTGGTGGAGCAGGACAGCTTGAAATTTATGGAGAACCTGATACAGCAACGACAGAGGATTTTATTTTGCAAGCTGTTACTGACGCTTGCGTACCCGCAGCTGACATTAGGGTTCGTGTTGTGGTTTACGGAAACTCAACTATAGCTCTTGATGCTGGTTCTAATGATAACCAAACAGTTTGTAATAATACGGTGATCCCTAACATATCATATACTATAGGAAATGCTTTAGACGCCGATGTTGTTGGGTTACCCACAGGTTTGAATGGTAATTTCCAGGCTCCAAGTAATTTTGTAATATCTGGTAATGTAAATGTCGCCGGTCTAACAGAAACAACTTCATATACATATACAATAACAACAACGAATAATCCAGGTGGACCCCTCGTTGGTCCTTGTACAGAGACATCTATTACTGGAGTAATTACAGTAAGACCAGAAGAGTCCTTGACTGTAAGCCCAGCAAACGGCCCTGTAATTCAAGAAGTTTGTTATGGTGAAGATATAACTCCAATTGTGATAAGGGTAGTGGGAGATAACACTTTCGCAAGTATAGTGAATCCAGCTAATTTTCCAGCTGGCATGAATTTTAACTTTGTAGAAGATGCAGATAATATGGGTGGTATCTTAACTATTTCTGGAAGCCCTAGTGCAGCTATTGCTGGTAATGATCCAGTAGATTACTCTTTTGTGGTTACCACTGATGGGGCGAATACTAGTCCATGTGCAGGTTCAACTCAGCAGGTTGATATAACCGTTGTCCCACCATCTACTTTGGTTTTCGCAGGAGCAGACCCAGCAATTTTAAACCAGACAGTTTGTGAGGGAACACTCATAACAGATATAGAATTTAGAATCGGAGGAGGTACAAATAACGTTTCAGTAACGTTTGACGCAGGTTTAGGCTTTACAAGAGTTAGTAATGTAAGGGTAAATGATCCATCTGATGCAAATAACTCTGTTATATATGGCACAGCACCAAATGTGGTAAATAGAACTACTTATAATTTTGAGATTACTACTCTAAACCAGTGTAATCCTGGTACAAACGAGATATCGTTAGCAGGAACGATTACGGTTATACCAGAAGAAACTATTGTTCACAGAGGAGCCTCTGGAGCGACTACGCAGATAGCGTGTGTAAACCAAGATATTACACCTATAATTTTTGATGTAACAGGACAAGATACCTACGCAAAGTTTGTAGATCCAAATTTAGTGCCGTCTGGGATTTCGCTTGATTTTGCTCCAGATCAAATAAATGGTAATGGTGGTGTGGCTTCTATAATTGGAAGTCCCGATAGTTCTAATGCAGCTGGTGATTATACTTTTGAAATTACAACAGGTGGTGGGGTTAATACAAGTCAATGTACTGATCAGACAACATCTATTACAATACGAGTAAATTCTCTTCCTACAATGGTTTTCTCGGGGGCAGACCCAACGGTAATGAATCAATCTGTTTGCGAGCAAACAGCTATTACCCCAATTGATTTTACTTTAGGTGGCGGTGCAAATGACGTTACTTTTACTTCTTCTCCTGCAGGTTTAGGTTTTGATAGAGCTAATAATGTATCAGTTAACGGTAATTCAGTTCAAATTTTTGGAACTGCGCCAACAGTAGGAGTAGAAACAACTTATACCTATAGTATAAGCACAGTAAATCCAAACTCGTGTACACCTAGTGTTACACTTGGAGGTTCGATTACTGTATTTCCTCCTGTACAATATAATAATTGGGCAGGTAATCATACTGTCAATGACCCACTCTGTAGCGATGATGGAGGCTCAATTGTTGTTAATGCAGCAGCCGTTTCAGGTGGTTTTGTCGCTGTAAAACAACAATCAAGAGTAGAAATAGACAATCAGTTTGGAGTTGGAAATATTATTACTATAAATATTGGTCCCCAGTCATTCGATTATACTGTCCAGGGAGTTGATAATGCAACTGGAAATCTGTCCAACGATCCAGCAGTATATGACAGGGCCCAGAGCAAATCTGAAATTATAACAGAAATTGTAGGTCTTATTAATGACGCGACCTCTGGATCTACGCTCGTAACCGCTGTTGGAAACTCTCCATCAGTTGGAATAGCAACGCTAATTGCAAAAACATCTGGTATTGGATTCACAGTTACATCAAGCAAACAACCTGCGGCATCACCTGGAACTATTACAATAACAACACCAGTTGCAAACCAGTCATTAACCTATGGTTACTATTGGAGGCAAACTGATGCTATTGGAACTCCTGTTTCAACACTTGATACATCGGATCCCACAACTTATGTGGATACAGGCTTAACATTAAGCTTAAATAGTGTCACTGGTTCTGAATACTACATGTTAACCACCGTTTCAAACAATTGTCAAGCAGACTCTCCGTTTGTCACTATTACTGCACCTGATCCATTAGCACTTTCAATTACAACTATATGTGATACTGAAATTACTGCTAATGGAAGTGGAGGTACAGGACAATTAACTTATATCTTATATAATTCTGCTGGAACTGAGATTGGTAGATCACCTGCAACTTTTGGTTCTCATACTTTTAGTGATGGGGATGCTAACAACCTCCCTGGAGGCGGTTCGATCAGTATAGACCCTGGATTCCGATATAATATAGGAATTAATGATGCAAACAGTTGTTCTTTAAATGGTAATGATTCCACTGTTCAGGTAAATACACCTATAGCTTTAGATATTGACGAAACAACAATTCAAGTTACAAATCCTGGCTGTAATGCAAATGATGGAAGTATTCTACTTGATAACGGAGGGTTTACAATCACTGGAGGTTCAGCAGGGAATATTGGTGATTACTCAAATCTCACGTTTTTATGGACAAGAAGTGGTGGAGGAACATTTAATACTCCTAACATTTCAGGTCTCTCACCTGCTGATTATACACTCACTGTTACAGATAATTTATGTAATACTTTATTTATTACTTCAAATCCAATTTCAGTACAAGATTCAACTGACTTTACAGTAACTAATGCGGTTGACAATTCTGCTATATCAGTCTGTTCGGATGGACATCTACAGGTTTCGGTCGCAGGAGGCTCTGGAAATTTTAGCTACAGATGGACTGATCAGAATGGAGTTGTTAGAGGTACTACAAACAGAATTGAAAATTTAGAGGCAGGGACATATACTCTTCTTGTAGAAGACACCACCACAGGATGTGATCAGCAATTTACTTATACAATTACCGGATCTACAGGACCATTAAGAATGATAAATCCAATTGCTGTTAATCAAGCAGATTTTGATACTACTGATATCATTTGTAATGGAGAATCCAGTGGAAAATTCACAGTAGAGTTTACGGGTGGAAATCCTCCGTATCAATACTCATTAAATGGAGGGGCATATCAAGGAGCTGGAACAGGTTTTTCAACTAAAACTGTTACTGTAACAACAGGAGGGGCTAGTGCAACTATTGTTTCTTATACGACACAAATTCTAACTGTAGACACTTTGGAAGGCGGGTCATATTCAGTTAAAATAAGAGACAGTGGTTTATGTACTGATAATGCTGGAAATACAATTGAACTGGACTTAGGAACAGCTACAATCAATGAACCCGATCCACTTTTAATTGGAATTGATTCTGCTAGTACGTCCCCAATAGATTGTTCAAATGGTATTCAAGGTTCCTTATCAGTCATTATTGGTGGTGGAACGATTACAGCTGATAAGCCATACAGTGTATTATGGGAATTATATGGTCCTAATGGACAAGTACTTTATAAAAGAACTACTTCGGGCTCTCCTGCTGATCCAGATGATTTGACAATTACAGATCTAGATTATGCTGGCGACTACACAGTTACCGTAACAGATGCAAATGGATGTACAACTAGTCAAATGATAACACTTGAGGATGGTTCAGATGAAGATCCATTTACAGTTGGTGAGACTCCAACAGTTACTCAACCTGGTTGTAATTCAGAAGAAACTGGATCAATAGAACTTGAAATGAGTGGGGGTGTTCAACCATACGATATCAAGTGGTACAAACTTTCTGTAGCTCAGAATAGTGCTACATCCTCATCTACAAATTCGTCATCGACAATAGAGTTTTCAGACGGAGGTTATGTGAGTATGAATAAAGACGGCTTCTATCTAATTGATAACCTTGAGGCTGGAAAATATAGGGCGATTATAACTGATGCTTCTGGTTGTCAGATTTTCTCAAGATCTGGTCTTATAAAATCTAATACATTTAATATGATAAGTCAGAGAATTTATAATAGAGAAATTATTGATTGTGATTCAGGAACTGTAGAAGCTGACTTTTCATTTCAATTATCAGGTACCTCACTTGCATACAACATATATCTTAACGGAGAGGCAATATATGGTGGAAACTCAGGACAAATAAGTGGAACAACTGTTGTCAGTAGCCCAACGTTTGCAAACAGTATTATTAAACAAGGAAGTACATTTGTAATTAGAGGACTAAGTGAAGGAAGACATATTGTTGAAGCACAAGATGCCTCTAACCCAGCATGCTCTATAGATTATGCTTTTGATATCGAGACATATGTTCCAATTACATTTGAAGGTCAAACAGAATATGAATTTGATATATGTGAAAGTACCTATCCATTCGAATTGGATACAGCTTCAATTCTTGGAGGTAATCCAATCATAGATGATGAAGATAATGTATTATATAATTTGAGGTGGACCTTTACCCCACTAGATCCTAATGAGCCAGGGGCAAGTTTCATAGGTCGCACTTCATTTGATGCTGGAAGAGGAACATACCAATTAATTATATCTGATGGTACTTGTGAATCAGAACCTATAGATTTTGTTTTTAGTGGTGAAGTAGATATTTTATCAATAAGTGGCTTATTAACTGATGAGGAAGTTTCCCAACCAGTTAGTTGTGAGTTAGGTGCACAGGATGGTAGAATTTCAATTCAAATATCTGGTGGCCAAGAGCCTTACGATATCACATGGGAGTTACTTGATCCTACTCAAATATCACTTACTCCTCCAACAGGTAACTCATCCCCTACAAATCCTTGGATTGAATTGCCTGATTATCGAGGTTTTACCACCTTAAATGATTTAGCGCCAGGATTATATAGATATAGAATTACAGGCGGTGGAGGCTGCCCTGACGATAATCTTTTCAATGAATTAGAGGGTGAAATTAGCGTTGATGACGACAATACTCTGGTTATTACTGATGGTCCTTATATAGATCCAAAACTTTGTGAAGGATTACCAGGACTATTAATTTTGGATGCCGTTGATAATTCCTCTACCTCGTCGTCATCATTAAACTTCTTCTACATTAATACAAAGGGTACCGAAGATCCAAGTGACGACGGCGCTCCAGTAGCTCTTAATGGAAATACTACCAAATTAGATGAAGATACTTATCAAATTCTGGTTGAAACACCATTTGAATACGGGAAAATTGTTGTGACCACTAATGATGGGTGCGGAAGAGAAGTTGAATTTAATTTGGCTCTTGGAAATCCGTTTTTCTCATATACTTCTCCTTCTTTCGAAGAAGCAGGAGAGATTCCAGCAAGAGAAACTGTCACATTTACAGATGAATCAGAGGGAGAATTTTCAAGACTTGAATGGGATTTTGGTGATAATTCGGAGCCGCAAGTTATAAATGTTTCTGCCACATCCTCAGGTGTTACACAAGTAACACACGTTTATGGTAATTCAGGAACCTACTATCCAACATTAACCATATTTAATGAAATAGGATGTTATGAATCAGTTACTAATCCAATTATAGTTGGAAGAGGGTATAGCGTATATTTACCAAATGTATTTACTCCCAATAATGATTGTTTAAATGATTTCTTCAGACCTCTATTTACTGGATTTGAAAGTTTAACATTTAATGTGTATGACAATAAAGGGAATTTAATATATACGGAACAAGCTCAGGACGGATCTATTGATAGAAATGCATGTCCTAATGTAATTAATCCTCTAGGAAATGGTAAAGCTGTTCTAGGTTGGGATGGAAAAAGGTCAGACGGAACACCTTTAGATTCTTTTAGCCCTTATTACATATACTCTATTGAAGCTATACCTTTAAACAGGGCAAACGATGAACAAGTTGTTGAGAGAAGTGGTATTTTCACAGTATTAAAATGATTTTAAGAAATAAAATTTTTACAATTATTGCTTTGTTTTTGATTACCACATCAATAGCACAAGAAATGGTATTTAATTCTCAACCAAAACTAATGCAGGTTAGCAATCCAAGCTTTTTTGGTTTAAACAGTTGGAACAGATCAGGATTACTCTATAATTCAACGGAAATAAACCCCAACGAAACTCAGAATAATAAGTTTTTCTATGGATCCTATTCTTTTGATCTATTAGATTTTAGCCTTGGAATCCAATTCAATAATTTTAGTGCACCTAATATTGGTTACAGAAAAAATGATTTAAACCTAAGCTATATTTATAAAATTGAGTTAGGCAACGATATGTGGTTTCTGCCATCTGTTAATGTTGGATTTGTTTCAAAAAATTTGAATCCATCAAATCTAATTTTTGAAGACCAAATTAACTCTATAACTGGATATATTAATCAAGAATCTATAGATCCTCTAGCCGACTTTTTCTTAGCAAAAAATTATTCTGATCTAGGAGCTTCTTTTATAGTTCATAATACAGATTTTTTAATTGGAATTAATTTCGACTATTTAAATCAACCCAATACTGCATACGATACTGACGTGGAATTTTTAGTTCCAATCTCATATGGTATTCAGGCTGCATATGAATTTAATTTGAATCCTTATGATAGAAGATTTTTGCCAAGATATTCCTACTTATATGCCTATTCTTCGGTGAGAAGAGATTCAGAATCTATTAATATTTTTTCATCTCAAGAGTTCCAGCTTGGTGAATTTAGTGTTGGAATTAATCAACAATTTGGACTTTTTGAAAATTTTTCCTTTTTGAATTTAGGATTAAGTGCTGGACTTACTTATGAAAATTTTGATTTTGGTGTATCATATGCTTTTTCAATTCAAGATTTAACTAATACCTACAGATATCCCCCAAGAATTTTTGATTTGTACCTAAGTTTTGATTTTAGTCCTTTTTTAAGAAATAGAAGAGGGCAGTATAAAAGACTTCAAGTAGATAATTACTAATACTGGATAGTATACATACTGTCCTTAATATGGTATTTCCAAAGACCTATTCTCTTATTTTCTAAAAAATATCCCTCGCTATTTAATTTACCATTGGGATTAAATATTATTTGATAGCCTTTATTACAGGAATCAAAAGATTTTTCAGTTAATAGTTTTTCATTCATGAATGTTTTTTCACTTTTTAAAATACCCATTTTAACTTCACTTAAAATGTATTTATTTGATTGAAAAATTTCAAATTCACCAGTGAATAATTCACCCTCAATAAATACCTTACAATTACTAAAAGTTAGTTCTTTTTTACTTACAATATTCTCTTTACATCCAAAAAAGAGTGATGTAAAAAAAACCTTAATAGTTATAAATCGCAAGACCTCCACTTTTGAAAAATTCATAAAACTCACCAATCCTTTTTCCTTTATAATAATTTCCACAAATTTTCAATCTTCCATTTTCATGAAATTCTTCATAACTTCCATCACGGTTGTTATAGTTATAAAAAGTAACAATCTGTTCATTCCCATTTTCGTGATACGATGTAAACTTTCCATGTATCTCACCTTTTATGAAGTTAGATTGTGTTTGTAGATTACCATTTGAATGAAATTGATTAAATGAGCCATGTTTTAGCCCTTTTGAGACAAACATCGCCATTTTAGTTTTTCCATTATCATAGTATTCATTGATTGTTCCAGTGAATGGCTTTGAATTTTTTTTAAAAAACATTTCTTCATTATTAAAAGTTATTTCAACTTTACTAATGTCTATAGACCTATTACAATTATAAAAAAAGGATACAATCAATAGTATTGTTATTATTCTTATAGTAGAAAACACATTTATCATAAAGATTTAAAGCTTAAAATTTTTTTTAAGACTTTTCTCTGCTTAATAAGTGAAGAAAATAAAATAATTTAAATAAAGTAAGAGTTCTGTTTAATAAATGAATCTGCAATTTCATTTTTTATATTTATAATATCTGGATATTCAGAGTAAGTACATTTTTTTTTCAAAACAGCAAAAAGATTTTTCCTTTCTTGTCCAGTTGAAATCCTTGATATAATTTCAATTCCCTTTTTGTGAATAGTATTTTGAGCATCAAAAATATAAAGCTTCGTAATATCTGTTTGTGTTTTTTGTAATTCATAACTAGTCCGATTAATATTTTTCAAAGTTCTTAGCAATCCGGATTCAGAAAAATAGGTTTCTATAAGTATATCAGACAAACAGAGAAGTATCTGTTGATGATTTTCAAGTTTTGTACCGTACTTTTGAACACAATTACCAAGTAGTACTAAAAATATTTGTTTGAACTTGTAAATTAATTTCTGTTCTTCAATAAGTTCATCACCTTTTATCTCCTCTTCATTACTATTTATAGAAGAAGCAGCTTGCATGACAGCAGCCATAAGATCTATCTGACCTTTCATCCCTTTTTTTAATAACATTCCAACGGAAAGCATTCTATTAATTTCATTTGTACCTTCATAAATTCTACCAATACGAGCATCACGCCAAGCTGATTCCATCGGTGTATCAGCTGAAAAGCCCATACCTCCAAAAATTTGTATTCCTTCATCAGCACAGTTTTGTATATCTTCGGAAGCACCAACTTTAATTAATGAACATTCAACTGCGAAGTCTTCAACTCCTTTTAATTCAGCTTCTTGATCTGACATACCTTTTGAAATAAAATATTCTATTCGATCTTCAATATCCTTAGCAACTCTATAACATGCTGATTCACCTATATAACAGGAGGTAGCCATGTTCGCTATTTTTTCTCTAATCGCACCAAATTTTGAAATTGGAACCTTGAATTGAACTCTTTCATTTGCATACTTAATAGATTCTGTTACGATTCTTCTTTGTGCATCTAAACACGCTACTCCAAGTTTTACTCTACCTACATTTAAGGCATTCATTGCAATTTTAAATCCTCCATTTCTTTCACCTAATATATTTTCTACAGGAACGAGGGTTTCATTAAAAAATACTTGTCGTGTAGATGAAGAATGTATACCCAATTTATTTTCCTCTTCTCCTAATTTTATTCCATTTGATGGATCGTAATCAACTAAAAATGCAGTTATATTTTTATCATCCTCTATTCTTGCAAATACTATCATTAAGGAAGCAAAACCAGCATTTGATATCCACATTTTTTGGCCTGATATTTTAAAATGCATACCATCATCAGATAAAACTGCTTTACTTTTTCCTGAGTTGGCATCAGAACCTGCTCCAGGTTCTGTTAAACAATAACAACCAAAACATTCGCCAGAGCTCAATCCAGGCAAGTATTTTTTCTTTTGCTCCTCTGTTCCATAAAGTACTACTGGAAGTGTACCAATACCAGTGTGTGCACCGAAAGCAGTCGATAACGAACCAGTTGATCCTGAAATATAATCACACACCAACATAGAAGATACAAAACCCATACCCATTCCTCCGTATTTCTCTGGAACTGAAACACTAAGAAATCCTAGTTCACCAGCTTTTTGCATTAAAGATTTCGTAAAGCCGTAGTCTTTTTTTTCAAATCTATCTTTGTAAGGCCATACTTCTCTATCAATAAAATTTTTGACGGAATCTCTCATCATTAATTGTTCTTCATTGAAATCTTCAGGGGTAAAAATTGAATTATGATTATCATTATGGATAATAAAATCCCCTCCATATGTTTCTTTCTTTTGTGTAACTTCCATAATTAAATTGTTTCTATAGTTTTACTTGAAAAATATTCAAACTCTTTTGCCACAGTCCTTATAGAACCCATAACTTCAAAGAAATGTTTAATTTTTATCTCATTAAGTTTTTCTTCAATCTTAGAGTTAAAGTTCAAAACAACAGATTTTGAATCTTCTCTCTTTTCGATCCCAAATGGTGTTAGATGTATTAAAATACTTCTACCATCTCTAGGATTTTGAGTTCTAAAAATTAGCTTTCTTTCTTCCATAGCGTTAAGAAGTCTTGAAAGACTTGTTGGCTCCATACCCATTTTTGGACCAAGTGTTGTGGAAGGAGTACCCTCTGCGTCAATACTTAGTAGTGCAAATCCCATAGCCATTGTTGAGTCAAATTTTCCAGCTTCTTTATTATACATTTTACTCACAACTTGCCAAGTTGATCTTAACACACTGTCAAAAGTTTCTTTTTTCATTGACTCAAATATAATGATTTTTACTATGCATGCATAGTAAAAAACTAAATCTGTTATAATATCTATTTTAATTAAACTAATTATACATACTATCAATCAGATCGCTATACTTTTCAGCAATAACCTTTCTTTTAAGTTTCATTGTAGGTGTTAAGTGACCCTTATCAATACTCCATTCATCGGGTGTAAGTTCAATTTTTTTAATTTGTTCCCAAGAGCCGAAATTTTGATTGTGATGCTCTACTTCGTCTTCAATCATTTTTTTCAGACTAGGCTCATTTATTGCTTTAGCTAGAGAATCACATTTTATATCATTTTCTTTAAGCCACTTAGTTACGTGATCAGTGTTGGGTTGAATTATTGCCGTTGCCATTCTTTTTCCTGCACCAACAACCATAATTTGCTCAATAAAAAGCGATTGTTTCATCTGGCTTTCTATGACTTGGGGTGCTATATATTTTCCGCCTGAAGTTTTAAACATTTCTTTTTTTCTGTCTGTAATTTTTAAAAAACCCTCGTCATCTACTTCGCCAATATCTCCAGTGTGAAAATAATCACCAGTCATTACCTCTTGGGTCATTTTTTCTTCTTTGTAATATCCCATCATTACATTGGGTCCCTTACAGAGAATTTCACCATCGTCGGCAATTTTAACTTCGACTCCATCAATCACCTTACCAACAGTTCCCATTTTGAGATTATTATTTCTCATATCCCCAACTGAAATTATTGGAGAAGTTTCGGTTAAGCCGTATCCCTCTACTAAAATCATATCAGCAGCTGTAAAGACTTTAGCAAGTCTTTGTTGAAGAGGAGCACTTCCAGAAACAATTATTTCTAAGTTGCCTCCTAAAGCTTCTTTCCATTTTGATAAGATCAATTTTCTTGCAATTTTTAATTTCAACTCATACCATATTCCATTTTGTCCATAGGGCTCATATTGCAAGCCTAAATTAACCGCCCAATAAAAGAGAGATTTCTTTATCCCAGAAAGTTCACCACCTCTGGCATAAATTTTATCGTAGACTTTTTCTAATAGACGAGGTACTGCTGTCATTGTATTTGGTTTAACCTCCTTTAAATTATCAGCAATTGTCTCAAGTGACTCTGCAAAATAGACTGAAATCCCATTAAATGTATATATGTAAAGAATTACCCTTTCAAAGATGTGACAAAGGGGTAAGAAACTTAACGATTTGGCTTTTCCCTTGATTAAAGGCAACCTTTTTGATCCAGAAATAACGTTTGTTACTATATTTTCATGGCTTAACATCACTCCTTTAGGAGTACCAGTTGTACCAGAAGTATATATAATAGTAGCAAGATCTTTTGGATTTACTTTCTCACGCATCTCACCTAATTTTTTGTCATGATCTTTACTTGATCCTTCATCTAAAAGTTCGGACCAATGAGCACATCCTTTAATTTTATTAAAGCTGTATATTTTTTTTAGTGATTTGATATCCTTAGATACTGCTTTTAACTTATCATAAACCTCCTTATCAGAAACAAAACAATAAACACTTTCTGAGTGGTTTAAAATGTACTTATAATCTTTTGATGAAATTGTTGGATATATGGGAACAGTTACAGCACCTAAAGAAAGAATACCAACATCCATTAAACACCATTCAGTTCTATTGTTTGTAGAGATCATGGCAATTTTATCACCAGCTTTTATGCCTTTACTAATCAGTGCCCTGCTAATTGCACTTGACTTCTCAATGAAATCAGAGGTAGAAAGGCTCTCCCAAGTACCTTCATTTTTTGTAGAAAAAGCCTTCTCAAGTGGAATATTATCCTTTTGGAATTCGATAAATTCAAATAATCTAGTCGGTATCATTTATTCATTTTAATGCAAAATATGAAATATTTTGAAGTAAATGAAGAAGTTTTTTGTTCCTATTTTTTAAGCCAATTGTATGCGTTTTCAAAAGCTAAAATCCAAGGGCTAACCTCATCTTTTCGATTATTAGGGTAATGACCCCAATTCCATGGAAATGTAGACCGCTCAAGATGAGGCATCATTACTAAATGCCTGCCATTCTCACTTACTAACATAGCAGCATTAAAATCAGAGCCATTTGGGTTTGATGGATACCCTTCATAAAGGTATTTTGCTGGTATTTGATAATTGATTTCGGCTTTGGGAAATGAAAATCTTCCCTCACCGTGAGCAGCCCAAATTCCTAATGTACTTCCTTCTAGTCCCTTTAACATTATTGATGAGCTTGGTTTAATATTAACTGCTGTAAAGATACATTCAAATTTTCCTGATTTATTATGCATCATTTTTGGCTTTTGGATGTGATTTGTGTAAAGTAAGCCTAGTTCAATAAATAATTGACATCCATTACATACTCCGAGAGAAAGAGTATCCGTTCTACTAAAAAAGTTTTCTAAGGCTGCTTTAGCTTTTGTATTATATTTAAATGCACCAGCCCAGCCTTTGGCAGAACCTAGTACATCAGAATTTGAAAAACCTCCAACAGCTACTAATAGCTGAATATCTTCGAGAGTTTCTCTGCCCTTAATTAAATCAGTCATATGGACATCACGGACTTTGAAGCCACAAAGGTCCATCATATAAGCCATTTCTCTTTCAGAATTACTACCTTTCTCTCTTATTACTGCAGCATTTAATCGTTTTTCTTTTTGAAGGGGTCTTTTTCCATAGAATTCAATTGGAAACTTAAATTTTAGCGGTTGTTTTATTACGTTATCTAGACGAACTAAGGCTAATTCACTATTAGTTTGTTTCAATTCAAATTGAGTGGATGTTTTCATCCATTCCTTCCGCATATCATTAATTGAAATATTATTCTTCCCAATTTTTAATGAGCTACTTTGATTAACAAAACCTATTTTAGTAGCTTTTATTCCATTTTTTGAAAATGAGCTGTTTAGATCAAAATTTGATTGTAGAATAAGACCAACTTTTTCAGAAAATAAAATTTTCACCAAATCAGTCTCTTCAAGGCAGGAAAAGTCAAGATCCATTCCAATATTTAATGATGGAAAACAAAACTCGAGTAAAGAAGTTATTAAACCTCCTGATCCAATATCGTGGCCTGCTGAAATTTTACCAGCTTTGATGTGATCTTGTACAGTATTAAACGCCCTTTTAAAGTAAAGGGCATCTGTAACACCGGGGGTATCATTTCCAATACACTCTTGACTCTGCGCGAAAGATGAACCACCTAAATAAAATTCATCTTGAGAAAAATCAACATAAAAAATTTCTCCTCCCATAGCAGTGGCTACTGGTTTAATTATATTTTTCACATTTGAACATTGACCAGCTGCTGATATTATAACAGTTCCTGGAGACAAGACATCATAATTTGAATATTTTTGTTTCATTGACAATGAATCCTTGCCTGTGGGAATATTTATACCTAAATCAATTGCAAATTTTGAACACTCCTCAACAGCTTCATATAAACGTGTGTCTTCTCCTGGGTTATTGCAAGGCCACATCCAATTAGCAGATAACGATATACTATTAATTCCCTTCTCAAGCGGAGAAAAAACAATATTTGTGAGTGCTTCTGCAATTGCATTTTTGCTTCCTTTTCTGGAATCAATCAATCCACTAATCGGTGCATGCCCAATAGATGTAGCAATCCCTTTATTACCAGTATAATCTAATGATACAACCCCACAGTTACTTAATGGTAGCTGCAACTCACCTACACATTGCTGCTGAGCTACTCTTCCCGTAACACATCGATCAACTTTATTGGTAAGCCAATCTTTACATGCTACAGCCTCTAGTTGAAGAACTTGTTTTATATAGCTAAAAAGTTTGTTCTGTGAATAAGGGATTGCTTTAAATTCTCGAAAAACTGAAAAGTCGTGCATTACTGTCTTTGGAGAACTGCCAAATAAAGCAGAAAGATCTAAATCAATTGGAACTTCTTTTTTACTATCACTTTTAAATACAAGTCTTTCATCACATGTAACTTCGCCTACTATATATAATGGAGCTCTTTCTCTCTCAGCTATTTTCTTTAATTTTTTAGTGTCTTTTGGAGATATTATTAATCCCATCCTTTCCTGTGATTCATTTCCAATTATTTCTTTGGCTGAAAGTGTAGGATCCCCCAATGGAAGAGAATCAATTTCAATTGTACCTCCAGTATTTTCAACTAATTCAGATAGACAATTCAAATGTCCTCCTGCTCCATGATCATGAATAGAAACTATTGGATTTATATCACTTTCAACTAGAGCTCTAATAACGTTAGATACACGTTTTTGCATTTCTGGGTTTGAACGTTGAATAGCATTAAGTTCAAGCGCATTACCATATTTACCTGTGTCTGCTGAAGAAACAGCAGCACCACCCATTCCAATGCGATAATTATCTCCACCCAAAATAATAATCTTGTCACCTTTTTTTGGAATATTTTTTTCTGCTTCAAGTTTTTTACCATAACCAACTCCACCAGCAAGCATTATAACTTTGTCATACCCTAATAGTTGTTTATTTTCTTTATGCTCAAAAGTTAAGATGGAACCTGCTATAAGTGGTTGTCCAAATTTATTTCCAAAGTCGGAAGCCCCATTAGAAGCTTTAATAAGTATATCTGTTGGATTTTGATATAGCCAATCACGTTCAGCAAATGATCCTTTTTTAAGATTTTTTTGGATACGAGAATATGAAGTCATGTAAACGGCAGTTCCTGCTAAAGGTAAAGAACCTTTACCACCAGCTAATCTATCTCTTATTTCTCCCCCTGATCCTGTCGCTGCACCATTAAAGGGTTCTACAGTAGTAGGGAAATTGTGTGTTTCTGCCTTTAGTGATATGACACTTTTAATTTTTTCTTTAGAAAAGTTACTAGCCGAACTGGGGTCTTTTGGTATAAATTGTTCAATCTCTGGCCCTTCAATAAATGCGACATTATCTTTGTACGCCGATACTATATTGTTTGGGTTTTTCTTCGATGTTTTTTTAATTAATTCAAAAAGACTATTTTTCTTTGGTTTTCCATTAATTATAAACTTACCGTTAAAGATTTTATGCCGGCAGTGTTCTGAATTAACTTGAGAAAATCCAAATACTTCAGAGTCCGTAAGAAGCCTACCTAGGGTTTTAGAAAGATTATTAAGATATTTGACTTCATTATCACTTAAAGCTAATCCTTCTGTTAAATTATATTCAGCAATATCTTTTATATTGATTATATCGTCAGGTTTGATGTCTATATCAAAAATGCTTTGATCTAAATACTTGAATTCTGAATACAGCATGGGATCAACATTTTTTATTGTTGATTTTGAATGGAATTTTTCAATCCGAAGGATATCTTTTATTCCCATATTTTGAGTAATCTCTACAGCATTTGTACTCCAAGGGGAGACCATCGAAGCTCGAGGTCCAATAAAGGCACCTTTAATTTCTTGGGAATTTATAAATGGTGCTGCCCCAAAAAGCCACTCAAGTTTTTTGATATTTATGACAGAAAGGTCAGAACAAGTTTGGACTACAAAAATCTTGGTTTTTTTCTCGCCAAAAAACAATAGCATATATATAATCCTTTGAAATTAAAATTAACTTTTTTATCTAAAATTTTTTCTTCAATAACTTTTTATATTTCCTAAGTTGTTGAAGAGTTATTCACAATTAAATTTACCCCTACAATCTTAATAATTTTACCACATAAAATCCATCACCACCAGTATCATGTGTTAACAAAACTTCCTCCTTTTCTATACGGAATTCAAGACCAAGATTTGACTTTAAAAATTTTTTTATTTGGTTTTGATTCTCATTCGGAAAAATTGAACAAGTAGCATATACAAGATTTCCTCTACTTTTAACCAGAGGAGCATATTTTTGAAGAATTTGTTTTTGTATTCCAACAAGTTGTTTGATGCGTTTAGGGTTCATGTGCCATTTTGCAACTGGATTTCTTTTTATAACACCGAGTCCGCTGCAAGGTGCGTCGATAATTACAATATTCGCAGAATTATTGAATTTTTTAAAAAAGTATTCATTTTCGCTATTTAAGTATTCCACTATAGAAATACCATTTCGTTTCAACCGTTTTTCTAGTTGTTTTCTTTTTTTATCTGAAGAATCAGTAGCAATAATTCTACCCGTATTTTTCATAATTGTAGCAAGATGAAGTGTTTTTCCACCACTACCTGCACATGCATCAATTATTAGACTATTCGGTTTTGGATTTGTAAAAATTGATATTTTTTGTGAATTCAAATCCTGAATTTCAAACCAACCCTTTTTATATATATCCAAATGAGTCAATATCTTATTTTCCTCTACAACTAAAGCATTTGGAATATTTGAAACTTTGTTTGTGTTAACTTTATGGTTTTCTTTTAAATAGGCTTGAAGTTTATTTACATTTGTTTTTAAGGTATTTGTTCTTAAGAATAATTTTGCAGGTCTATTTAAAGCTTGAATTTCTTTCTCCCATATTACTTTTCCATAGGTTTTCATTCCTAAACTGTCTAGCCAATCCGGGATGGAATTTTTAAAGGCTCTTTTGGAATTTGTGATTGAAATGTTGTTGCAGATATTATCTTTTTTCAATTCAGAAAAAGTTAAACACTCTTCGAATTCAATATCATTATAGATGCTCCAAACAACTAATAGATTCTTATAGTAATTTTTTGATTTAAGATTTAATTTTCCAATTACATCAAATTTTCTTTTCCACCTTATTATCTCTATTATTCCTTTACCGACTAATTTTCTGTCATTAGATCCCCATTTACGATTTTTTATTAAAATATTTTTAAGTGTGGGTCTTAAAGCCCTTCTATTTCCCAGAACTTCTTGCACTCCTTCTACTATTCCGTCGGCAAGATTTCTATATAATTTCATTTTTAATTAGATATACTATGAAAACTTATAGTTTAGTTTATTTGCTGTTTTTTAACCCAACTTTTGTAATAACTACTTTTTACTAATAGTTCTTTATGTTTTCCCGAATTAATAATTTTGCCTTTATCTAAAATCAAAATAGTATCAGCCTTTTTAATTGTCGAAATTTTGTGAGCAATAATCAATGAAGTTCTGTTTTTCATTAATTTATCAAGAGCCTGTTGTACTTTCATTTCTGCTTCTGAATCCAGAGCAGAAGTTGCTTCATCGAGTATTAGTAGGTCAGGATCTTTAAGTAATGCTCTTGCAATTGTTATACGTTGCTTTTCACCTCCAGAAAGTTTATTGCCCAATTCTCCGATATTTGTTTGATAACCATTGGGAAGTTTTTTTATAAATTCATGAGCATTTGCAACTTTGGAAGCATTCAAAATTTCAGTCTCATTAGCGCTTTTTTTTCCAAGCAATATATTATTGTATATGCTATCATTAAAGAGGATTGGGTCTTGAGTAACAGTCCCTATCATTTCGTAAAGACTTTTTAGTAAAATTTTTTTATAAGGGATACCGTCTATTTTTAAATTCCCTTTATCAACATCATAAAAGCGATTTAATAAATGTATTAAAGTTGTTTTTCCGCTTCCAGATGGACCAATTAAAGCTACTACTTCACCTTTCTTAATCTCAAAACTAAGATCATTTATTACAGTTCGATTTTCATAGTTAAACCATACTTTGTCAAAGACAATATTTTTTTCTAATTTATTTTTTGTGATTGCATTTTTGTCATCTTTCAGCACATGATTTAAATCAAGAATTTCTTGTATACGATCAGCAGCAGCAATTCCTTTTTGTATCGAATAGCTTGACTTACTCATACCCTTTGCTGGCGTCAATACATTGTAAGCTAATCCAATGTAAACTAAAAATGTAGTATTTGAGAGATTACCCTCAACAAGTACCATATTTCCACCAAACCACAATAAAATTCCAATGGCAACTACACCTAGAAATTCACTTACTGGTCCAGCAAGGCTTGACCTTTGATATAGTTTATTTGAAAAGAGATAAAAACTTTGTGAAGCCCTGTAGAACTTTTCTTTAAATAAAGGAATTGCATTTGATGATTTAATGATTCTTTGCCCGTTTATTGTTTCATCCAGGATGGAAATAAAATCACCCTGTTTTTGCTGAATTTTTGATGAATCAATTTTTAAACGTTTTCCAATACTTGAGATAATTAGTCCTGATAAGGGAACAAAAACTAAAACAAAAAGAGTAAGCTTAATGCTAAAAAAAAACATAACCAATAAAGAAAATAGTATAGTGAATGGTTCCCTAAAGATTAATTCTAAGATTGACAAATATGAATTTTGAATTTCGTTGACATCACTTGTAACTCTTGTAATTAGATCTCCTTTACTTTTTTTATTAAAATAAGATATTGGGAAATGAATAATTTTATTGTAAGTAGCGTTTCTTAAATCCTTAAGAATACCATTTTTTAAAAATGTTATAAAAAATAATGCTAAATAATTGCAAACATTTTTTAGTAGAAAAAGCATAATGACTAAGCATATACTAAATACTAATGTTGATTCAACATCATCTTCAAGTCTTTTTGATAAATAGTTCTTAAGGCTTTCCTTTAAATAAATGTGAATATTTATTATACCTTTATATTCCGCCTCAACAAAATTATTTTTATTTGTATTGAAAAGTACTTTAAGCATTGGTATTAGCGAAACGAAGGACAGTGCACTAAAAAACGCATAAAGTAGATTAAAAAAAATATTTAAAAATGCAAAAGTTCTATAAGGGTAACCAAAACGAAGTATTTTAATTAAAGATGTAAACATTAAGGGATCATGTCATTTAATAGTAAATCAATTTTTTTGTTAAGTATTTGTTGTTGTTTTTCCCATGTAACGTTTGGTTTATAGTTGTCACAAACTGAAAAATAAAATTTTATCTTTGGTTCTGTACCACTTGGTCTTAGCCCAATTCTACTTTTATCTTCTAAAATGAATATTAAAACATCTGACTTTGGAAGAGAAATACTCTCTTTTTTACCACTTTTCAAATCTAGTATGGTTCTTTGAGAATAATCTTCAACTATAATTGTATTAATTCCAGCTATTTGCAGAGGTGGATTTTTTCTGAATTTAGCCATTATACTTTTTATTTCTTCTAAACCCTCCTTACCTTCCTTTGTTATGGATTTCAATCTTTCATTATAAATTCCATATTTTTTATAACAGTTGATTAAATATTTATAGATACTTTTATTTTGTGATTTCAATTCTGATGCTAATTCACATGTAAGTAACGAGGCTGAAATAGCATCCTTATCTCGAACTTTATTTCCAACCAAAAATCCAAAACTTTCTTCTCCACCGCAAACGTATTCTAATTCAGGATGATCTTTAATAAGTTTAGCGATCCATTTAAATCCTGTTAAACAGTAGATGTGTTTTATATCATATGCATTCGCTATAATTTTAATTATTGGAGAGGAAACTATAGTTGATGCAATAAAATTCTTAGAATTTAATTGTTTAATTGCCTTTTTTTTAGAAAGTAAATATTCGGTTAAAACAGTCATTATTTGGTTACCATTTAGATAATACCAATCATCTTTTGAATCACGAATAGCTATTCCCAAGCGATCTGCATCTGGGTCTGTTCCAATAACAATGTCAGCATTTTTCTTATCTGCTAGGTCTACAGCCATCTTAAGTGCTTCTTTTTCTTCCGGATTTGGAGAACTAACCGTAGAGAAATTGCCATCAGGCTTTTCTTGTTCTTTAACTGTATAAATTTTTTTATAGCCTGCTTTTTTTAAAACTTGAGGAATAGCAGTTATGGATGTCCCATGAATTGGAGTGAAAACAACCTTTAGCTCATCCTGGTTTTTTTGATTCATTTGGGCCTCTTGAAGAACAATCTTATGATATTCATTATCAATTTCATTATCAATGTAGTTTAATAGTTTTTTATTTCTATTAAATAAAATTTCATTATATTTTAGATCATTGATTTCTTTTATGACTAAAATGTCATCTGGAGGGACTAGTTGACCCCCATCTTCGCCATACACCTTATATCCATTGTATTCAGGGGGGTTGTGTGATGCTGTTAATACAATACCGCAATTAGCTTTTAAATATCTAATGCAAAAGGATAATTCAGGTGTTGGTCTCAGGTCACTAAACAAATAGCAGTAAATTCCATTTGCAGTTAATACATCTGCGACATCATGTGCAAAATTTCTACTTTGATTACGACAATCATATGCGACTACAGCTTTAATTTTTTCGCCTGAATATTTTTTTTTCAAGAAATTAGATAATCCTTGAGTACACTTTCCAAGGGTATACTTATTAATCCTGTTAGTTCCAACACCCATTATTCCGCGAATACCACCTGTTCCAAAGTCTAAAGAGGTGTAGAAAGCATCTTCTAATTTTTTTGGTTCTTTTTTTAACAAGAGTATGGCGTCTCTAACATTTCTATCAAATGGAGGTGAAAACCATTCTAAAATCGTTTCTTCTAAACTCATTTACAATGTCTGTTCTTTAATTTTATATTCACCAGTAGTCTTTCTGTTTTTTAGTATAATTTCACCTAAAAAACCTGCTATAAAAAATTGGCTACCCAACAACATTAAAGTAAGAGAAATATAGAATTCCGGGCGACTAGTGATTAACCTAGCTTGTTTAATTAAAAAAAGTTTTTCAATTCCAAGGTAAACTGTAAATGCGAAACCGATAAGCAGCATAAAGCTGCCCCATAAACCAAAAAAGTGCATTGGTCTTTTACCAAACTTATTTATAAACCAAATAGTTAGAAGGTCAAAAAAACCTCTAAAAAAACGGTCTGAACCAAATTTAGTTTTTCCAAACTGGCGTGCTTGGTGTTTTACAATTTGCTCTCCAATTTTGTTAAACCCCTCTTGTGCAGCAAGAACTGGAATAAACCGATGCATTTCACCATAAATATTAATAGTTTTTGCTACCTCTTTTTTGTAGGCTTTTATGCCACAGTTAAAATCGTGTAATTTTATTCCTGAAACACGTCTCGCTGCCCAATTAAAAAGTTTAGAGGGTAAGTTTTTAAATAAAATGGAATCATATCGTTTTTTTTTCCAACCCGATATTAGATCGTAGCCATCACTTAGAAGATCAATCATTTTAGTTATCTCTTCAGGTGAATCCTGAAGATCTGCGTCGAGTGTTACAATAAAATCACCTCTCGCACTTTTAAAACCAGCGTGTAAAGCCTGTGACTTTCCATAATTTTTTGTGAATCTAATACCGCTTATATTTTTGAACTTTTTAGATAGCTCAATAATTATATCCCATGAAGAGTCTTCGCTACCATCATCTACAAAAATAATTTCAAAACTAAAGTTACATTCTCTAAGGGATTCAAAAATCCAGTTGCTGAGTTTTACAATCGATTCTTCCTCGTTAAGAAGAGGAACTACAATAGAAACTAAAGTGGAATTTTGCATAACAGCAAAACTACAAAATTTGACTTATTCAGGTTTTGATTTTTTAACTATTAGGCCTCCAATTAATGATATTACAAACCCAAAAAATAATGCAAAAATTATCTGTATAGCTGAAAAAATCAAAGGAGAAGACATTTTTTTTTGAATGGATCGAACACTTTCAAGCGTTTCCTTTGGCATTTCAGGGTTTTGAATCCGCATATTCTCGATAGTTAAATCTAATGACTTGTTCATGGTTTCTGGATCTAAAAAATTTACTAAAATTTGGGTATATATAATACTTATAATTGCAGATACAAGAGAAACTCCTAATCCAATTTTCAAAGCTTCACTTAGGGAAATAAAACCTTCATTAGCTTTTTTAAACTGAATAAAGCTGTAAATAAGAATTCCAATCATAATAATTAAGGATATGATTCCGGCAGTAGTATCATTTTTATAATGCATATCAAAAAAGTACAGCATAAGTTGAAATACAACCGATGTTAAACCTAAAATAAGACCGAAGTTGGTTATAATTGTTTTGACTGAAGTAAATGATCCTCCCATAATTTAATTAAACTAAATTCATCCCGAATTTAAAAAAAAAACCTGGGTTTAATATTTTTAAAAAAAATAAAATTAAATTTGCAAACTAATTGTTTACATGAAAGCAAATATACACCCAGACAACTACAGGCTTGTAGCTTTTAAAGACATGTCAAATGATGACGTTTTTATTACGAAATCAACCGTTAACTCTAAAGAGACAATTGAAGTTGAAGGAGTAAAGTATCCTTTGGTTAAACTCGAAATATCAAGAACTTCTCACCCTTACTATACGGGTAAATCTAAATTAGTCGATACAGCTGGGCGCATTGATAAGTTTAAAAATAAATATTCTAAGTTTAAGAAGTAATATTTAATTTCTACTCCCCAATTTTTTTGTGTTTTTTAAAACTAATAAGTTAATAGGATTTATTTCCATATTTATAATATCTTTTTGAACAAAGCGTACAACCTGATCATAGTAAAGTGGTATGATTGGAAAATCACTGAAAGCAAGGGAGTCCATATGCTTGTATTTTTTATAGCGTAGACTATCTGACAAAATTTTCAATGAATTTTTATACATTTTATCAAAGGTTAGATTCTTATAGTGAGTATAGTTCGGGCCATTAGGTGAAAAGTTGATACTGTTAAAAAGTGATAAGTAATTTTCAGCATCTGGATAATCTGCTATCCAACTAGCTCTGAAAAGTTCAAGTTTACCTGAAGATTTAGCTTGTCTTAATGATGCAGTTGGCATTACATCAATTATAATTTCAATTCCAATTTTTTGAAATTCTCTCTGCAGATATTCACATAGGTCTATATAATTAGAATCAGTTGCCAATTTTAAAGTTGGCCTTTCTCCGCTTTGTTTTATGTAATCTTCGACTAATCTTTTTGCTAATTTAGGATCATATTCAATTTCTTTATCACTGGTTCCAGGTAGTCCTTTAGGTATAAAACCTTTTTTTGCAGGATAACCTATATTATTTCTTAAGAATGATACCATCAATTTTCTGTCAAAACCTATATTTAGTGCTTTTCTTATTTTTTTAGATTTTATTGCTGGGTTTTTGCTATCAAGGTATATCCCTATGTATTCAGAATTCAAATAAGGTCCCTTAAGCATGTTTATTTTTGCATAATATTTACTTCGTAAAGTCCCATCATAATTAAGTAGTTCATCTTTGTATGAGGCATCCAGAGAATTTATAAAATCTAACTTTCCCTGCAAAAAAAGCATAAATTCACTCTGTATATCTGGAATAAATCTAATTGCAATTGCGTCAAGAAAAGGTAATTGATTACCCTTTTTATCCTTTTCGAAATATTTTTGATTTTTTAATAAAACTAATTTTACATTTTCATCCCATCTTTTAAAATAAAAAGGACCAGTGCCGATTGGATTAGATCTGAAATTAAGTCCGTAATTTGTAGTTACCTCTTTAGGTACAACAGAACAATAGCGCATTGTGAGAAGTCCCAAAAAGGCTGGAAATGGGTTTTTAAGAGTAATGGTTAAAATATCCTCAGCAGTTGCTTCGTATTTTTCTACATTTTGAAGAATCCAACTCCCAGGTGATGCAACTAAGGGATCTTTTAAACGATCGAAACTGAAAACAAAATCCTTCGCCTCTACTTTCCTAGTTTTTTTCTTACCAAAAATTGGGGATTCATGAAAGTAAACATCATCACGAAGATAAAATGTATAAATTAGACCATCAGGACTTAATGACCACGAGTTAGCGATCTCGGCCTCAATATTTAAATCTTTAGTTAATTGAACTAAACCATTAAATAATTGATTAATTGGCCAAATATTTTGTGGATTTCTAGAAAAAGCTGGATCTAGAGATGTGATATTTCTATACTCATTATAACGAAATACAGTTTTATTTTGGACTTTTTTCGAGTTGTCACAGCTTATTAGAAAAAAATGTAAGATCAGACAGAAATTAATATAATATTGAATTGCAATTAATTTATGCATGAAAATTTTGTTAATATATTTGTTATGAATTTACAGATTTAAAATGGTTAAGGAAAAAATTATTCCACCAGTAATTAAAAAAAAATTAAACTTAAAAAAGGTTGCTTTTCACACCTTGGGGTGTAAACTTAATTTCTCAGAAACAGCAACAATTTCAAGAGTATTTGCTTCTTCCCAGTATCAAATAGTTCCATATAATTCTGTTGCAGACTTGTATGTTATCAACACCTGTTCAGTTACTCAGAATGCTGATAAAGAATTTGGTAATCTTGTTAAAAAAGCACAAAAAAATAATCCTAGTGCATTTATAGCTGCGATTGGATGTTATGCACAATTAAAGCCAAATGAAATCGCTTCCATTCAAGGCGTAGATTTGGTTCTTGGTGCAACAGAAAAATTTAAACTAATAGAATACGTTAATAATCTTGAAAAAAATGAATTTGCAGAAATTCATTCATGTGAAATTGAAGATGCTAACTTTTATGAGGCCAGTTATTCCTTAAATGAAAGAACTAGGGCTTTTTTAAAAATTCAAGATGGTTGCGATTATAAATGTTCATATTGTACAATTCCCAAAGCAAGAGGAATTTCAAGAAGTGATTCTTTATTAAGTATTATCGAAAATGCAAAAAAAATTGCTGATTCAGGGCTAAAAGAAATTGTTCTTACTGGAGTAAATATAGGTGACTACGGCAAAGGTGAGTATGGAAACAAGAAACATGAGCATACTTTTTTAGATCTTATTAAAGCCTTGGATGATTTAAAATCTATTTATCGTTTTCGTATATCTTCAATTGAGCCGAATCTTCTAAGTGAAGATATAATTAAGTTCATTGCTAAAAGCAATCGTTTCGCACCACACTTCCATATTCCATTACAAAGTGGTAGTGACAAAATATTAAAAAGTATGAAACGACGTTATATGACATCATTATATTCAGAAAAAATAAGACAAATAAGATCTTTTCTCCCAAATGCTTGTATTGGAGCAGATGTTATAGTCGGTTACCCTGGAGAAACAGACCAAATTTTTTTAGAAACGTACAACTATATCTCAAGTTTAGAGATTTCCTATCTGCATGTGTTTACTTATTCGGAAAGGGACAATACTGAAGCTATTAAAATCAAAAATAGAATAGATAAATCAACTAGAAATAAAAGAAGTAAAATGTTAAGGTTATTGTCTACAAAAAAGAGAAGACATTTTTATAAATCTCAGCTTGGAAAAAGTTTTGAAGTATTATTTGAGAGTGAGAATAAGAAAGGATACATAACTGGCTTTACAAAAAATTATATTAAAATAAGAATGCCTTGGGACCCAAAACTCGTGAACACTTTGCTTAAGGTAAAACTTGAAAAGATTGACAATGAAGGTTTTGTAAGAGTTCAAAACACAGCTTAAAGCTTTATGCCTACCGGAAGAAGTTGTTTATATCTACGATTAGATCTAACGAATCTCGCTATTTTTGGAGATGTCGGAACAATTCTTAGATTTTTTTCTGAAATAAACTCAAGAACTTTAACAATAAATGCTTCCTCAAATTGTTTGTTCTGAATCTCCTTTGGAATATGTAATTTAGTGAGAAAAATTTTCCTTTCTTGTTCGGAATATTCTATTCTAGCTAGACTATCTTCAATTTTAACTTCGAACTGTCTTAAAAATTCATTGTTTACTAAAGTTAAATCATCTATAGTCATAATGATTGATTATTTATTTAATATAGTTGTTTAAATTTGCTTATTTAGGGATGGCTAAAGTACAAAAAAATAACCAATAAAGAGACGATTTGAAGTGACAAATGAAACCAATTCACGTATACTGTATGCCTGGAATGGCTGCAAGCCCAAAAATTTTTGAATATTTAAAATTACCTATGAATTTTCAAACTCATCTTTTGAGTTGGATACCGCCTTTAAAAGACGAACCTATTGGTAAATACGCAAAAAGAATGAGTACTCGAATTATTTTTGAGAATCCAATTCTATTAGGTGTGTCATTTGGGGGAATATTGGTTCAGGAAATGGCAAAGCACATTTCAGTGAAAAAAATAGTAATCGTTTCAAGTATTAAAGTTAAAGACGAACTTCCATTACCAATGAAAATGGCGAAAAAAACAAATATTCATAAACTTCTACCTACACAGTGGATTGATAACTTAGATTATTTAGCAATTTTTGCTTTTGGTAAAGGAATTAGAAAGCGAGTAGCGCTTTACCAAAGATATCTTTCTGAGCGTAATCCAGAATATTTAAATTGGGCTGTTGATGCACTTGTTAATTGGGATCAAAATAAATTTTCAACAAAACTTATCCATATTCATGGAGAGTCTGATACTGTTTTTCCTCTCAAAAATATTGTTAAACCGGTTGTTAAAATTAAAGGAGGACATGCTGCCATAATTACACAATCAAGTTGGTTCAATAGGGAGCTGCCTGCAATACTGCAAAAATGAATAAATTAAAATAAAATGAAGTTAAATATGGGCAGCAGTGCCTTTAAATTTATTTTTTTGATTTTGTTGTTTTCTGGCTTCAATTTTTCCATGAGAAGTCAGGTGTCAGAAACTATTATAAACAACAAAAAATTAAAAGTTTTTGCCCTAAAATCACCAAATAACTTGGATTTCTGTGGAGAAAAAGTACCAATCAATTTTTCTGACATTAAGGAACGTTTAGATAGAGAATTACTGGTTAACACCTACTGGCAGTCTAATATGATGCTATTAATTAAAAGAGCCAATAAGTGGTTTCCTAAAATTGAAGCAATTTTAAATGAAGAAGGTGTTCCTGATGATTTTAAATATTTGGCAGTCATCGAAAGCGGTTTGGAAAACGCTCGTTCACCAAGAGGTGCAAAGGGATTTTGGCAATTGATGCCATCTACTGCAAAACAATTTGGTTTAGAGGTAAACAGTAATGTTGATGAAAGATATCATATTGAGAAATCTACTAGGGTAGCATGTAAATATTTGAAAAAAGCTAAATCCAAGTTTGGAAGTTGGACTTTAGCAGCGGCATCTTTTAATAGAGGAATTTATGGTATTGAAAAGGAATTAATTAGACAAAAAGTAAAAAATTATTATGATCTCTTATTAAATAATGAAACTAGTCGTTATGTTTTTAGAATACTTGCGGTAAAAGATATTTTATCAAATCCCACTAGTTATGGGTATGTTTTTGAGAAATCTGATTTATATAACTCTACTCCGGTAAAAATTATTCACTGGGATCTTCCAATTGAAAATATAGCGTATTTTGCTAAAGAACAGGGTATTAATTATAAGCTTCTGAAAATATTTAATCCATGGTTAATACAAAATCATTTAAATAATAAGTCAAGGAAAAAGTACGAGATACAAATACCTTTAATAGATTGACATTAAATACGTTTCATCTGTTGCTGAATGATTTTCATCTGGCTCTTAAGCATACCATGTTTGTCATGTCTTTTAGCTTCATTCAATAGTTGCTGTGCTTCTCTTTTTCTCCTTTTTTGAAGATAAATACCTGCTAGGCTCATTTTCGCCATTGCCAAATCATGATTCATCGATAATCCCAATTTAATTGCTGTTTTAAAAAACTTTTCAGCCTGAGTAAGATTTTTTTGGGAATGAATTATACCAAATAGATAGTTATAATAACCCTGTTGTTTTCTCACCAAATTTCTTTCAACATTTGGTATTCTCATTAGCCACCTTTCTGTACCAACAAAATCTTGTTTTCTTAATCTTAAGAAGGCTAAAAAAATTATTTCATTTTTAAAATATGAAAGTATTAAAAACCCTGTAATTATGACCATCATTATACCATTTCCAATATAATCATCAACAAACTGGTAAATGGCAAAACCAAATGTGAGAACTGCTAGAAATAATTTTAGAAATTTAGGAAACATTACACTTTTTTTCAAAGTTAAAAAAAAAGAATAGCTAAATGTGTTTTAACATAGTTGGTTGAAAAAAAAGTTGTCGTATATTTAAGCTCTTTTATGACCTAAAAACCTTGTCAATATAAAATGAAAAGAACATTTCAACCCTCAAAGAGGAAGAGAAAAAATAAGCACGGATTTAGAGAAAGAATGGCCTCCGCTAGCGGAAGAAAAGTACTCTCATCCAGACGTGCAAAGGGAAGGAAAAAGCTATCGGTTTCCTCTGAACCAAGACATAAAAAATAAATGATAAAAAAAAATTTTCTTGGAGGTGTTACTTTTATATTAGTAGCACCTTTTTTTATACTTAAATTATTACATAATAATGCCAAGAGTCAATTCAATTAAAAGCATTCTTGTTATTGGTTCAGGCCCAATAATAATTGGACAGGCATGTGAATTTGATTACTCAGGATCACAAGCTTTAAGATCTTTGAGGGAGGACGGTATCGAGACCATTCTAATTAATTCTAATCCAGCAACTATTATGACTGATCCGACAATGGCAGATCACGTCTATCTCAAACCACTAAATACAAAATCTATAATAGAAATACTCAAAAAACACAATATCGATGCAGTATTACCAACAATGGGAGGGCAAACAGCTTTGAATCTTTGCATTGAAGCTGCGGATAAGGGAATTTGGGATGATTTTAAAGTAAAGATAATTGGAGTTGATATTGATGCTATTCAGATAACTGAGGATAGAGAACAATTTAGAGAATTAATGACGGAAATTGGTGTTGCAATGGCACCTCAGGCGACAGCAAATTCGTACCTAAAAGGCAAGGAAATTGCTCAGCAATTTGGTTTCCCTCTCGTAATAAGAGCTTCATACACACTAGGTGGAGCAGGGGCTTCTTTCGTTCATAAAGCTGAAGATTTTGATGAACTACTAACCCGAGGACTAGAAATCTCTCCAATTCACGAGGTAATGATAGATAAAGCATTAATTGGATGGAAAGAATACGAACTTGAATTACTCAGAGACAAAAATGATAATGTTGTAATCATATGCACAATTGAAAATATGGATCCAATGGGGATTCATACAGGTGATTCAATCACTGTTGCACCGGCTATGACTTTGTCGGATAAAACATTTCAAAAAATGCGTGACATGGCAATTCACATGATGCGTAGTATTGGAGATTTTGCTGGAGGGTGTAATGTTCAGTTTGCTGTAAGTCCAGATGAAAAAGAGGACATTATTGCTATAGAAATTAATCCACGAGTTTCTCGTTCATCTGCATTGGCCTCAAAGGCAACAGGATATCCTATTGCAAAAATTGCCGCTAAACTTGCCATAGGATATAATCTAGATGAGCTTGAAAATCAAATTACTAAATCTACATCAGCTTTGTTTGAGCCTACATTGGATTACGTAATAGTAAAAATACCTAGATGGAACTTTGATAAATTTGAAGGGTCAGATCGTACTTTAGGACTACAGATGAAATCTGTTGGAGAGGTAATGGGTATAGGAAGATCCTTTCAAGAAGCACTTCACAAAGCAACTCAATCGCTTGAAATTAAGAGAAATGGTCTTGGTGCAGATGGTAAAGGATATACTGATTATGATACAATTATAAGTAAACTAACTAATGCAAGCTGGGATAGAGTTTTTGTAATTTATGATGCCATTCAAATCGGCATCCCCCTTTCAAGAATTCATGAAATCACAAAAATTGATATGTGGTTCCTTAAGCAATACGAAGAGTTATATATTCTTGAGCAGCAAATTTCTAAGTTCAATATTACCACAATTGACGATGCATTGCTTTTAGAGGCTAAACAAAAAGGTTTTGCTGATCGTCAGGTTGCACACATGCTACAATGTTTGGAAAGTGAAGTTTATGATAAAAGAATAAAATGTGGTATACAAAGAGTTTATAAGCTTGTTGACACTTGTGCTGCAGAATTTTCGGCTAAGACACCTTATTATTATTCAACTTTTGAGGCTAAGGTAAAATATAAAGGAAAAAGTGCCTTAAGTGAGAATGAGAGCAAGGTTTCAAATAGAAAGAAAATTGTAGTGTTAGGATCTGGACCAAATCGAATAGGACAGGGTATTGAGTTTGATTATTGTTGTGTTCACGGAGTTTTAGCTGCTAGCGAGTGTGATTTTGAAACAATCATGATAAATTGCAATCCTGAAACAGTTTCAACTGACTTTGACACTGCGGACAAATTATATTTTGAACCAGTTTTCTGGGAACACATTTACGATATCATTCAGCATGAAAATCCAGAGGGAGTTATAGTCCAATTAGGCGGTCAAACGGCATTAAAATTAGCTGAAAAGCTTGACCGATATGGAGTAAAAATAATTGGTACAAGTTTCAAATCTCTTGATTTAGCTGAAGATAGGGGGAGTTTTTCAACACTATTAAAAGACAATAATATCCCATATCCTGAGTTTGGAGTTGCACAGACTGCTGATCAAGCACTGCAGCTTGCTGAAAAATTAGATTTCCCAATATTAGTAAGACCTTCTTATGTTTTAGGTGGCCAAGGAATGAAAATAGTCATTAACAAACAAGACTTAGAAGCTCATGTTGTTGATTTGCTTCAAAAAATACCTAATAATAAGTTACTTCTTGATCATTATCTTGACGGTGCTATTGAATGTGAAGCCGATGCTATATGTGATGGAAATAATGTTCAAATAATTGGGATAATGGAGCATATTGAACCCTGCGGAATTCATTCGGGCGACTCAAATGCAACTTTACCAGTCTTCAATCTTGGTGAATATGTAGTTCAGCAGATTAAGGACCATACCCAAAAGATTGCTTTAGCGTTAAATACAATTGGACTTATTAATATTCAGTATGCGGTTAAAGATGATAAAGTTTATGTTATTGAAGCTAATCCTAGAGCCTCTAGAACAGTTCCTTTTATAGCAAAGGCTTATAAAGAACCGTATGTGAATTTTGCCACAAAAATAATGCTTGGAAAAAATAAACTAACTGATTTTAATTTTAAACCTAAGCTCAAAGGGTACGCTATTAAACAACCAGTATTCTCTTTCAATAAATTCCCAAATGTAAATAAGCAATTAGGGCCTGAAATGAAGAGTACTGGAGAGAGTATCTTATTCATTGACAGTCTGAAAGAAGATGAATTCTATGACCTTTACTCTCGAAGAAAAATGTACTTAACTAAATGATCAAAATTTACTGAGTTTTTCCAAACTTGAAGTTTATGGAGTTTGATAAATTGAAAATAAAAATGGTTTTAGGTTTGTTAATTCTCGCAATACTAACTAGACTTTTACCCCATCCACCAAACTTTGCTCCTATAACTAGTATCGCTCTTTTTTCAGGATTTCATTTTCAAAATAAGAGGTTTGCAATTCTTTTCCCTTTAGCTTGTATGCTTATAACTGACATTTACCTTGGGCTTCATTCTCTTATGCCTGTAATATATGGGTGTTTTGTTATCAATAGTTATATTGGTATAAAGTTTAAAAAACTTACTTTCACATCAATTTTATTAGCCTCATTTAGTTTTTTTATAGTCAGTAATCTTGGTGTATGGTTTTTTCATTATCCTCTAACTTTTTCAGGTTTGTTGACATGTTTTACTTTAGCAATACCCTTTTTTATCAATTCTTTAGCAGGAGATTTATTTTATAGTTCTATTCTGGATATATCAGTAAAGAAATTAAGTCAGCCAAACTTTATTATCGTAGAAGGTAATTAATATTTTTTTCAATTATCATTTTTTGCCTTTCTAACATAAGTGGATCAATAATCAAAAACTTTTTATTTAATTTTGGATTGATGAGTACCTCCTTTTTTGTTCCAGAAATTAGATTTAGTGTAGAGTTTAAAAGAGGTTCACCAATATTCCCCAATACTCCAAGGTTGGTAATGTCTTCTTCAATCAGTCTATCTGGTTGTAGCCCTTCTGTATAGTCCGCGTATCCATCACTATTAGCCATTTTCAGAACTATAGGTTGCATGGCATAAGTATGATCAGGATTTTTGGTTTTTTCATTATCTATATAATCGTAAACTGTAATGGAACCAACATTTTTTCCAACAGTAGGCTCGCCTATTTGTATTACTTCGATGTAGGAGGAAAGACCATTTATTAAAAGTTCGCTAGCGGATGCAGACTCGGAGGAAGTTATCACATACACTTGATCTAATTTTAGGGAGTTTATTGGGCTCCCGTTACTTAATGTATCTACAAAACGATTAATCAATGATTCAGAACCAAAACGTTTCTCTAGATAAGAAATTAGCTTGTTGTTCCATTGTTCCTGAGCAAAAACACCAGATTCAAATTGACCAGTAATCATACTCGCTAATTCAACACAATTTTTAACCGAACCTCCACCATTGTATCTTAAATCAACAATTAGATTATTTATATTTTTATTTTTGAATTCCGCAAAAACATCATTTAAATTCACACTTTTATTTGCAACAAATTGGTTGTACATCAAATAACCTACTTGGTCTCCATTTTGAATATCAAAGGTTTTACTTATGTGAATAGGATTTGTTTCAAAATTTTCCTCTTTTGTTAGTTCAACATTAACACCATTTGAGATTACTTTTCCATTTTCGATCGTTGCCATATTAAGTGAGTAATTAAGATTTTCTCCAAATAACAATGATATATAATTACTATCATTTAAAATGGTTCCATTTACACCATTAAAGAAATCACCTCGCTTTATATTTTTTCCATCTGCATTAGAACCCTTATATATATATTTTACATAGCCTAGAACCTCGTTGCAGTTTTCACATGCATATAATAGACCAAATTCAACACCATTTGTCGCAAAAACTCCCTGTAAATTATTTTCCAATTCTACATAATTGTTTTGTATCCAACTAAATCTGTCATCAGAATGTTTTAATGATTCAAAAAATAGATCCGGATTTGAATTATTTTTTATGTAGTCTGCATACTCTTTTTCATCAATTAGCTTTTCATCGGAAAGCTCTGAAACTTGATCCTGCCAATAATAAAATTCGTTTAAGCCTTTCCACACAAAATCACTGATTTGCAAATCCCCTTCAAGATTAATTGTTAAGTCGTCTGTATCAAAATTCCTATCAAATTCATTATTAGCGTCTGTTGTTAAATCCTTAGAACAATGAACAATCGGAAGTATAAGAATAAGAAATAGGTAAAGTTTTATATTTGCTATGTTGTGATACATCTCTTAAATTATTTAAAAATAAATATTAAATATTAATATTAGAGTATTTTCTTAATCTTGAAGTTTCTTTTTTGCAACAAAATAGTTAAAGTTTAATACCAGTGTAATTAAAAGGAGTTATTGACATTAGTTTTGATTTAATTTGCTCATCAATTTTTAATCCTTCTATAAACTTTTGAATTTGCTTCTCATCTACTCTTGAATTTGAGCGCGTTAAGTCTTTCAAAGCCTCATATGGATTTCTAAATCCTTCTTTTCTTAGTATTGTTTGAATTGCTTCGGCAACAACTATCCAATTTTGGTTTAAGTCTTCATTTATTTTGGATCTATTTACTACTAATTTTTTTAATCCAGTTAAAGTGGAAGTTAATCCAATAAGAGTATGGCTAAATGGGACACCTATATTCCTTAAAACGGTACTATCTGATAAATCTCTTTGTAATCTAGAAATGGGCAATTTGGATGATAAAAACTCTAATACAGCATTTGCAATCCCAAGATTACCCTCTGAATTCTCAAAATCTATAGGATTAATTTTGTGGGGCATTGCGGAAGAACCAATTTCACCTTGTTTAATTTTTTGTTTGAAGTAATCCATTGATATGTATTGCCACATATCTCTATTCAAATCTATAATTATATTATTGATTCTCTTAATTGAATCACACAAAGCTGCAAATGAGTCATAATACTCAATTTGAGTTGTAGGATAAGAATATTTTAGTCCAAGTTTTGTTTCGACAAATTCTTCACCAAAAATTTTCCAATCAACCTTAGGGTATGCAACATGATGGGCATTGAAATTTCCAGTAGCTCCTGAAAACTTAGCTCCATAGGGAACCTCGCAAAGCATTATTTTTTGCTCCTCAATGCGACTAACAAAAACTTGAATTTCTTTCCCAAGTAAAGTAGGTGAGGCTGGCTGCCCGTGTGTTCTTGATAGAATTGGTATCTCTTTAAATGTTTTTACTAAGGATTTCAGTTGGATAAGAATTTTTTCTAACATTGGAAGATAAACCTTCTCAACACCATTTTTTACTGAAAGTGGGATAGCGGTATTATTTATGTCCTGAGATGTCAATCCAAAATGAATGAATTCCTTGTATTTATTGAGACCTAATTTCTCAAATTGATTTTTAATAAAATATTCAAGTGCTTTTACATCATGATTTGTGATTTTTTCAATCTCTTTTATTTGAATTGCATAGTCAGTTGAAAAATTTTTGTATAAGTTTCTGAGTTTTTCAAAAACACTTGAGTCAAAGCTAGATAATTCTGGTAAGGGTAATTCACAAAGAGCAATAAAGTATTCAATTTCTACTTCTAAGCGATATTTTATTAATGCTTCTTCTGAAAAAAAAGCTGAAAAGATTTTTGTTTTTGAACGATATCTACCATCAATAGGCGAAATAGCATTGAGTTCAGTTAACGACATCGGCAATTATTTTCTATAAAGATACAATGAAAAAAAGCTTTCCGGGACAACTTGGTACTTAAAATATGTAGGTTTAATTCAATAAAATGAAAATTCAATTTAATGTAAATATTTTAGTGAATAAAACTTTGATTATTTAAAAGGTATTTCTAGAGGTTTAAAATTCTATACTCTTCATAACATCTAGAGATGGCTTCTAAAATTTGTAGATCATTAGCCTCATTCATAAAGGTATCAGAGTAATTACAATTACGAAGAATTTCATCTATATCAACTCTCTTTATTCTAAGGAGCTGTATAAGCACTTGTCGATCAAATTTTGATATTAAAAGATTTTTGATTTCGTTATCCTCCCTCATAAGTTTTAATTTCTTCATTTGCACTGCATTTTTTCCAAACATACTATTCAAATAATCTATTGGGTTAAATAAGTTTCCAATAGCTTTTGAAAAGTTCCCTAATTTTCCGCTGCCAGATTCATATCCTAAATTAGGCAGCCCAGAAATACTATAACGTTGTGCAGTGTTTATGGGAGTGTTTTTTACATCAATATCCAAATAACCTGTAAGTTGATATGGGCGAACTTCTACCTCTTCTAGTGCAAAGGCTAGTTCAGTCATCACAAATTTAAAATTCCCGAATTTAAGCATGTCATTTGTCACTGCAATTTTCAATGGTTTAAATCCAAGGTAAGAAAAATATAAAGTATCACTTACTTCCGCTGGAATCTCAAATTTTCCTTTTTGATTTGTAATAGCACCAATAACTTTAGTTAAATTTAGAACATGCACGCTAGACATAGGTAATCCAGTAGTTTCATTTTCAACGATTGCATTAAATTCCTGTTGTGAAAATCCTTTAGACGAAAAAAAAATTAAAACAGCAACACAAAACTTCCTCATGGGTTAAATTTATACAAAAATCCATTAAATGTTTAGTGTTTTGGGGCATTTAATATCAATTAGCTATTGACTAAAAAGTCAATTAATTTAAATGTTGCTTTTGCCCTATGACTAATCTTATTTTTTATATCATTTCCAAGTTCAGCAAATGTTTTTTCGTAACCTTCAGGAATGAAAATAGGATCATAGCCAAAACCATTTTCTCCTCGCTTTTCAAAAATTATTTTTCCATCTATTCGACCTTCAAAGCAATAAGTATTTTTGTTTAAATGTAGATAAAACACCGATCTGAAACAGGCTTTTGGATTTCTTCTATTTCTAAGCTTTTTCCAAATTTTTTCAATGTTTGCATTATTATTTTTTAATGGTCCAGCATATCTTGCTGACATTACTCCAGGTTCACCTCCCAAAATATCAATTTCCAATCCAGAATCATCAGAAAAACAATTTAAACCAAATTTTTTTCTAATGAAGTCAGATTTTATTTTAGCATTTTCTTCTAAGGTCTTGCCAGTTTCTTCGATAGTATCATGGTAATTGATATCGTTTAGACTCCATATTTTAATTGATTTTGGAACTATTCTTCTTAGCTCAATTACTTTGTTCTGATTATGAGTAGCAAAGATTATTTGCATTTTAATTATTGTGATATGGGTGATTATTTATTATTGTAAATGCTCTATATAGTTGCTCGCAAAAAATTAATCGAACCATTTGATGTGAAAATGTCATTGGAGAAAGAGAAATTTTAATTGGAAATTTATCATAAAATTTTGTCGAAAGACCGTATGCCCCACCGGAAATGAAGAGGATCCTTTTTTTACTTTTATTCATTAAGTTCATGATTTCACTGGCAAAATCAATTGAATTTAATAATTTACCTTTTTCATCCAATAGTACTACAATGTCATCAGATGAGACTCTTTTTAATATTTTTTTGTATTGTTCTTCTTTTAAGAATTTTATATTGTTTTTTTTGTTGTTTTGTGTTTCATAAATGCAAACAAAGGAAAATTTAATAAATCGTTGTATTTTTTTTTTATAAGCTTCTAATTCATCTAACAAATAGTTTTTTTTTGTTTTACCAAAAAATAATAATTGAATTTCCATTACACAAATCTACGAATGCTTTTGATTTTTCCAGCTTTTATATTTTGTTCTAGTTTACCCTCATATATTTGTATAATTTACTTGAAAATTAATTGATGAGATTTATGAAGTTTCAGCTTTTAAAACCTATCAAACAATTCTTAAAGGTTATAAAGCCACCAGGCTTTTATGGTTTTTCACTTTATGATCTTCTAGAAATGTATATCATTGGTATTGTAAAGGGTGCTTTAACTTATAGAGCTGGAAGTATTTCATTTAGCTTTTTCATGGCTTTATTTCCATTTATATTATTTATTCTCAATCTAATACCATTTATTGATCTAATCCCATTCATTAATATCGAAAATTTTGATCAAACTTTTTTGAATTACATAGAATTATTTCTTCCGCCCGAAACTCAAACTTTCTTTGCAGATATATTTGAAGACATAAGAACAAAACCCAGAGGAGGATTACTTTCGTCTGTTTTTTTACTATCAATCTTTTTATCAGCTAATGGTATTTCAGCAATTTTTGGAAGTTTTGAAGTATCATATCATGTCAATTTTTCTAGGAGTTTTTTCCGACAGTATTTTTTATCTATTGCTGTAAGTGTTCTTCTAGCATTTCTTTTATTGATTACTGTAATCATCTTTTTTTATTTTGAATTTTATATACTTAATAACCTAGACTCTCTGATTGCCTCCGAAATTAGATGGACTCGTATTAGTCAAATTACTTTTTTTGGATTATTTATCTACTTAACTATAAATATCTTATACTATTTTGGAACAATTGAAGGAAGAAAAAATCAGTTTTTTACACCTGGATCTTTAATGACAACGTTATTATTTTTCCTTACGACATATTGTTTTGGTATTTATATTGAAAACTTTTCCAACTATAATCAACTTTATGGATCAATAGGAGCATTATTAATTTTTCTTTTATATATATGGATAAATTCAAATATTTTGCTTCTGGGATTTGAATTAAATGCTACTTTGACAAGATTTAAGAGAGAACCAAAAGGAAAAAATTGATGAAAATTAATCCATCAAATTTTTTTGTTGATGTCATATTACCACTCGCATTGCCAAACACCTTTACATACTCTATAAGTAAAGAACAAGAAGAAATTCTAGAACCTGGATTCAGAGTTGCAGTTCAATTTGGTAAACAAAAAATTTATACAGCAATAGTCAAAAAAATTCATTCTACACAACCTCAAAATTACGAACCAAAAAATATTTCGATGATAATGGATCAGCATCCTTTAGTTACCAAGACACAACTAAAATTTTGGGAATGGATCTCAGATTATTACATGTGCGGTGAAGGTGAAGTTCTTCGATCTAGTCTTCCAAGTGCACTACTCATTGAAAGTAAATCAAATGTCATAAAATTGGATGCTACAGCCAAACAAATAGAAAATTTAAATGATGCTGAGTTCCTTGTTTATGAGGCACTTGAAAATTCAAATCTTACAATAGAACAAATTGAAAAAATTATTGATTCAAAAAAAGTTATGCCTTTGATTTTAGGAATGATCAAAAAGAAAGTAGCATCACTTGAACAAAGTTTTGAAGAAAAATTTATACCGAAAAAAGAACGTCAAATTAAACTAAATAAGAATTTTAAAAATAAAAAAAAATTAAAAGCTGTAATAGAGAGTTTAAAAAATGCGCCGAAGCAAAAAGGAGTCTTAATTAATTTGCTTAAAATATCAAATCAAACAGACACATGGATACCGATTATTAAGCTGAGAAATGAATTTGATACAAAAAGTTATCATTTAAAAAGTTTAATAGATAAAGGAATTCTTGACCACAAGTATCAAGAAGTAAACAGAGTTCTAATAAAAACATTTCCAAAACAATCAAAAGAAATAATTTTATCTCAATCTCAAAAAAAAGCACTAGCTGAAATCAAAAAAAAATTAAAGGAGAAAGAAGTTGTTCTTCTTGAAGGAGTCACTTCTTCTGGTAAAACCGAGGTTTATATTAAACTAATTAAGGAGGAATTAAAAAAGGGAAAACAAGTTCTTTATCTTCTTCCAGAGATATCATTGACTTCGCAAATCGTTCAAAGGTTAACTTCCCACTTCAGAGATAAGGTTTTAGTGTATCACTCAAAATTTTCTTCACACGAAAGAACTGAAGTTTGGAATCAGGTTTTAAAAAGTAATGAAGATGGTTGTGTTATAGTGGGAGCAAGGTCTGCATTATTTTTGCCTTTCACAAATCTGAGTCTATTAATTGTAGATGAAGAGCATGAAAATTCCTTCAAACAATTTGATCCAGCACCACGATATCAAGCGAGAGATAGTTCAATTTATTTAGCACGAGAGTTAAATGCTAAAGTTATTCTTGGATCTGCAACACCATCAATTGAAACTGCTGAAAATGTTCGAATTGGTAAATATGGCTGGGTTAAATTAAATGAACGTTTTGGAGGAGTTGAGCTGCCAAATATTGAACTTGTTGATCTTAAAGGGGAATATGAAAAAAAAACTATTTCAGGCATTTTTTCAAAACAACTCTTATTTAACATTAAAGAAACTATAAAACAACAAAAACAAGTAATCTTATTTCAAAACAGGAGGGGATATGCCCCAGTTTTGGAATGTCTAAGCTGTGGATATTCACCACAATGTATACAATGTGATGTTTCAATGACTTATCATCAAACTATTAATAAATTAAAGTGCCATTATTGTGGTTATCATATCGAAACACCAAGCCTATGTGATTCTTGTGGAATGCCTAGTCTTAATAAAAAAGGATTTGGTACTCAACAAATAGAGGAACAAATAAAGAAATATTTTCATGGAATAAACGTTGGAAGAATGGACTGGGATAGTACAAGAGGAAAATGGGACTTTGACAAAATTATTGAAGCATTTCATGAAGAAAAGATTCAAATATTAGTTGGAACTCAGATGATAGTCAAAGGCTTAGATTTTAAAAATGTTTTATTAGTGGGTGTAATCAACGCTGATAGTATATTAAACTTTCCTGACTTCAGGGCACACGAGAGGAGCTATCAAATGCTAACACAAGTTGCAGGTCGAGCAGGACGATTAGACAAAAAGGGAAAAGTAATTATTCAGACTTTTCAGCCAGATCATCCAGTTTTGCAACAGGTTCTAAATTATGACTATGAAAACCTTTTTAAAACCCAAAAAAAAGAACGAATTCTCTATCGGTATCCACCATATTACAGGATGATTAGAGTTACATTCAAGAGTAAAAGTTATGATAATGTCAATAAATCTTCTGAGTGGTTTTCAAATGTTATAAAGACTTTATATAAGGGGACAGTTTTAGGACCAGTATTTCCAGCAATCATGAGAATTAGAGGCCAATATCAAAAGCAACTTTTAATCAAACTGGATCATGAGTTAAAATCAAGTGAGTTAAAAAGTATAATCATGAAAACTTATAAAAGTTTCCAATCTATTGGAAAGTTTAGAATTACCAGAATTAACTTTGACGCCGATCCACAATAAAATACAGAGAAGGATAAGATTTCACTTTATCACCCTGAGTTTTTTCGAAAAAACTAAAACATACTTATTACCTAACAACATGATTTGCATAATTATTATTTAAATCTAATAATAATTTATACCCATTATTAGTTAAAATGTATATGTGCAATATTTTTACTTTTTTAAAAAATAACTTAAACCAAAAAAACAAAATTTTTATTTTTTTGGGATTGTTAGAATAGAAATGTATTTTTGCCATCCAAAATATATATATATGAATCAATACGAAACTGTTTTCATATTAAATCCCGTTCTATCTGAAAAGCAGGTAGAGGAAGCAGTTCAGAAGTATACAAGCTTTTTAAAAACCCAAAAAGGAAAACTTTCTAATCAAGAAAACTGGGGTTTAAGGAAGCTAGCCTATCCAATTGAGAACAAAAAAAGTGGATTTTATCATCTGCTCGAATTTGCTACTCCACAAGATATAGTTTCTGAATTAGAACTTGAATTTAGACGCGACGAAAGAGTAATGCGTTACTTGACAGTAAAACTTGACAAACATGCCAAAGCATGGGCCGATAAAAGAAAAAAACGAAACAGCGCAAAAACTAAATAAATGTCTAGAATAGAAGAACAAAATTTAGGAAAGAAGGAAGGAGAGATTCGCTATTTAACTCCATTAAATATTGATACTTCAAGCCAAAAAAAATACTGCCGATTTAAGAGATCCGGTATAAAATATGTTGATTATAAAGATCCAGACTTTCTTATGAAGTTTGTAAATGAGCAAGGTAAAATATTACCGAGAAGGCTTACCGGAACTTCTCTTAAATACCAACGTAAAGTATCTGTAGCCATTAAAAGGGCTCGACATTTAGCTTTGATGCCTTATGTAGCAGATATGTTAAAATAAAATTTAGCATGAAATTAATTTTAAAAGAGGATATTCAAAACCTTGGTTTTAAAGACGACTTAGTTGATGTGAAAAATGGCTACGGTCGTAATTATTTAATCCCAAAGGGAAAGGCAGTAATTGCCACAACTTCAGCCGTGAAGATACTCCAAGAAAACTTGAGACAGCGTGCTTTTAAAGAAAAATCAATCGTTGATCAAGCCTCAAAAAAAGCTGAAAAGATAAAAGCTCTTAAAATTAAATTATCAAGTAAGGTGGGTAGTGAGGATAAACTATTTGGGTCTGTAACCAATTCTGATTTAGCTGATGCTATAGGTAAAAAAATCCCTGATATAGAAAAAAAGCACATCACTTTACCAGGAAGGACAATAAAACGGCTAGGCAAATATGTTGCTAAAATCAGAATTCATCGTGATGTAAGTTTCGAATTCCCTTTTGAAGTAGTTCCTGAAGAAAAGTCAAAGAAGTAAGTAATTTGTCTTAATTCTCAGCTTTCACATGTATAATTTTTAGTTTTATTTATTTTTAAAATCTGCAATAAGATTTTTAAAGCTATTTTTGTTTACCAAACTCATAGATACTTGTTAAAGTAACATCAATAATGGCAACAAAACCTTCCATATCAAAAGGTACTAGAGATTTTTCTTCTGTAGAGATAGCAAAACGGAATTATCTTAAAAATATTCTTCAAATTACTTTTGAGGAATATGGATTTAGTCCAATAGAAACTCCTTCGTTCGAGAAATTAGAAACTCTTACGGGAGTTTATGGTGATGAGGGTGATCGATTGGTTTTTAAGATTTTAAATTCTGGTGAAAAAATTAAAAGAGCAGATATTAGTGCTTACAATAATGGTGAAAATCACAAATTCATTAAATCAATATCAGAGAAAGCTTTAAGATATGATTTAACTGTTCCATTTGCCAGATATGTTGTACAGCACCAAAATGAATTAACTTTTCCCTTTCGTAGATATCAAATCCAACCCGTCTGGAGAGCTGACCGTCCTCAGAGGGGAAGATTTCAAGAGTTTATTCAGTGTGATGCTGATATTGTTGGAAATCGTTCTTTATGGCAAGAAGTCGAAGTACTGCATCTTTACGATCGAATATTCAATAAATTAAGAATAAAAGATGTTAATTTAAGAATTAATCACCGAAACATATTAGAAGCAATAATTACAATCTTTGAAGACAAATCTAGAATTTACGACTTTACAGTAACATTAGATAAATTAAATAAAATCGGTAAAAAAGAAGTTTTTAAAGAATTGATTGGTAAAAATTTTCATTCAAAATTATTAGACATTATTGAAAAAATATTTGGTCTTCAGGATAATTTTCAGAATCAAATCAAATTTTTGAAACCTTTATTTACAAACAATCAAAAAGGTTTAGAAGGTATATCTGAGTTAGAATTTATTACAAATTCTTTTAAGTTATGTTCATCGGATTCAGTAGTATTAAAATTTGATTTTTCTTTGGCAAGGGGTCTAAATTATTATACTGGAATGATAGTAGAGGCAGATTCGCCTAAAAATATTAATATTGGATCTATTGGAGGGGGAGGCCGATATGACAACTTAACAAATGTTTTTGGGATGGATGAAATGAGTGGAGTTGGAGTTTCTTTTGGTTTTGAACGTATCTTCTTAGTCATGGACCAGTTAGGACTTTTTCCTGATAATTTATCTTATTCTACCAAAGTCTTATTTATCAATTTTGGAGATTCTGCCGCAGAAATAGCCTACAGCTATATGATGAAATTAAGAGATAAAAATGTTTCAAGTGAATTGTATCCTACTGCAGCAAAACTCAATAAGCAGTTAGCCTATGCAAATTCAAAAGGTATAAAAAGTGTGATTTTAATGGGATCAAATGAAATTAGAAAAAAAGTTTTTGAGCTAAAGGATATGGATAGTGGTAAACAGACTACATATTCTTTATCTAAACTCATAAACCTTTTTTAATCTGGCTTCACTTTCTTGGTGTTAAGGTCGGTTTAGAATAGGGCTGAAAAGGTTGTTTTAGTAAATGACCGATTTTTCCGTTAGCTTCTTTATCAAAAAAAACATCAACACCATAAACTAGCTTTTCTCTATTAAAAGTCCTGTAAGTTCGAAATAAGCGATCCCAAATTGAAAAAATATTTCCAAAGTTTGAATCAGTGTAAGGAAGACGATAGTGGTGGTGTGTCTTATGCATATCAGGTGAAACAAAAAGATAACTTAAAAACAAATCGACTTTTTTAGGTAGTTTTATATTAGCATGATTAAATTGAGTTGAGATAAGAGATAAAGACTGATAAAGCATGACAATACCAATATTTGCACCTATCAAAAAAACACCAAATAGCGTAAAGATAAATCTTATTAAACTTTCGAAAGGGTGGTGACGATTTGCTGTTGTTGTGTCAACATGGTGATCACTGTGATGAACAAGATGAATCATCCAAAGAGGTTTAATTTTGTGCTCTAGCCAGTGAGGTAGATATGCCCCTACGAGATCGAGAAACAAAATCCCAAAAAAAATGTTAATCCAGATTGGAGATTCAGGTATCCAGTTCAAGAGACCAAATTGTTTAGCAACTACCCAATCAGAAACATTCAATAACATAAAAGCTAAAAAAAAGTTTATGATTATTGTTGTCGCAGTAAAAAATAGATTTGGAAATGCATGCTTCCATTTTTTATACTTAAAACGAAACAATGAAAACTTATTCTCTAAAATCCAGAAAAAACTAAGCCCACCTATTAAAATTAAGCTTCTATGAGATGAAGGAATAGTTTCAAAATATTCGACCAATGTTTGCATACCTAAACAAATTTATAAATAATGAAAAATTATTCATTAATTTGGGTAATAAAACAATAATACATTAACATTGAAAACAAAATATCACATAAAAACATTTTTAGTCCTATTGCTTTGTTTTAAATTAAATGCGCAAAAGGAATCAGAATCAAAAGATAAAGAAATAAGCATTCAAGAACCAAAATTAGTAGTACCAGGAAGATTCTTATCTCCACCTAGTGATGCAATTGTACTATTTGATGGTAAAGATTTTACAAACTGGCAACATTCAAAAACAAGAAAGCCAGTTAAATGGAAATTAAATAGTGATAATTCCATGACTATTAAACCTGGAACAGGATCTATTGAAACAAAGGTGGAGCATGAATCTATCCAACTTCATATCGAATGGAAATCTCCAATAGAGAATGAGGGTGAGGGGCAAACAAGAGGCAACAGTGGCATTATTTTTCAGGCAAGGTATGAGGTGCAAGTATTAAATAGTTATCAAAATAAAACATACCCTGACGGGCAAGCAGGTTCAATTTATGGTCAACATGTTCCTTTGGTTAATGCAATGCGACCTACCGGAGAATGGCAAGTTTATGATATTATTTTTAATGCTCCCAAGTATGATGATAAAGAAGTAATAGCAAAACCCGGAAGTTTTATTGTCTTACATAATGGAGTAATTATTCAGAATGCCGTTGAAATAAATAGCCCTACCCTTGGTATTGATAAGGGTACAAAAAAAGTATTAATCCTGCAAGATCATGATAAAAATGGCTCGGTAAGCTACAGAAATATTTGGATGCGAAGGATATAAAAATCCTGCTTAAAAGCAGGATTTTCTTAAGTATAAACTTTACACTTCAAATCCTTGTCTGTACTCCCTTGTAACGAACTGATTAGCAGCTTCCAAATTTGTAATTTTCATATTATCACCATCCCACAAAAGCTTCTTTCTGGCGAAAAATTCTTTTGTTTTCTTATCTCTCAACATGTAACTTCTGATAGCAAGATTACCCATAAGAACCGTTTCAGTCATTGGTCCAGCATAATCAAAAGACGATGTTAATGATAGGTGTTCTTTACTTTTGAATCCTGCTTTACAAGCATCTACCCATTTTCTTTGATGACCATACTCAGGCTCAATCATTTTTTCTACTTCAGGTCCGAAATCAGTTGAACCGTCATTGAGATATAATTTTGGCATTAACGGTTCGCTATCATTAATATTTGTTGATATAACTCCTTTTTCTCCAATAATCAAGACCCCATTATCACTATTTTTTCCACCAATATCACTGTTTGCTGGTATTACACTTGGATGCGATGGCCTTATTCCTCCATCACTCCATGTCATTTTTATGGGTGACTTTGATTTTGAAGTAGCGTCAAAATTTATAGTTATAAATGATGAAGGAGGACAGCTCTCAGGATTGAAATCTGGGGACCACATTTGAGAAAAAACACTACCTACACTACATTCAGCAGCTTTAGGATATTTTAGACCGAGTGTTCTAAAAGGAATATCGATTAGGTGGCACCCTACATCACCTAAAGCACCTGTCCCGTAATCCCACCATCCTCTCCAATTAAATGGATGCATGTTTGGAGTATAGGGTTTTGATTTTGCAGGACCAAGCCATAAATCCCAATTTAGTGCGTTTGGTTTTTTTGAAATATCAGGTTTTGGCATAGAAATTCCAGACGGCCAAACTGGTCTATTTGTCCAAATTTTAACTTCTGATATAGCACCTAATTTACCTTTATCAATCCAGTCCTGAATCATATTAAGGAGTGGGTTAGACCCCCCTTGGTTCCCCATTTGAGTCACTACTTTTTGTTCTCTCGCCATTTCAGTTAAAATTCTAGCTTCCCTAATATTGTGGGTCATGGGTTTTTGAACATAGACATGCTTACCTCTTAACATAGCATATGTTGCTGCAGGTGCATGTACGTGGTCAGGGGTTGATATTGTGACTGCGTCTATATTTTTTTGTTTGTCAAGCATTTTTCTGTAGTCATCATAAAGTTTAGCTTTTGGAAACTTTTTCACAGTATTTGAAGCACTGCCAGAAAAGTCAACATCACATAGAGCAACAACTCTTTCTCTCCCTCTAACTGATGCGTTACTGATATCACTCGCACCTTTTCCTCCAGATCCTATGGCTGCAATATTTAATTGATCGCTTGGAGATATATAACCATTGCCTCCAAGTACATTTCTTGGGACAATCATAATTGAAGAAGCAGCTATACCAGTTTTGATAAATCTGCGTCTCGAAGATTTTTGTTTCTTTGGTTTCATATAATTTATACTTTGTTAATCAATTCACATATAAAGATATATATTTTTTAAAAAAAATGAAACAGCTTAAAAGCCTATTAATATTGACAAATTCATTCGTTTAATTTAGGTTTCTGCTTTATCTTTGAATTGAGAGAGAATTATAAATTTTTAAAAAAAATTGCATGAAAATTCACTTATTTGTTGCTTTTTATTCTTTTTGTTTATTACTATTTTCTCAGAGAGGAAGTACAGGTGACAAAACATTTAGTTTCAGATTTCCTGAAGATAAATTCAATGAGATATCAAATGCATCATTAGAAATAATTAATGAAGTTGACCACGACATAATTGTCGTAATTAGAGATCAAAGAAAAAAATATATTCGTCATGTATATATCAGAAATAGGGAAAAATATAAATTCGAGCAATTACCTATTACACGGATATATGTTCAATTTAAGTCAAAAGAATTTTATTTTGAAGATTATGAAAGGACAACAATTAACTTTGGCGATCAGCATATATTTAATTTTTACTTTGATCCAAGAGAAAAAGAAAACTATTTTTTGATTACGGAGGAAGAATTTTTCAAGCCTTAATTATGAAAACAATTAAGTTTAAAAAACGATGAAAATAAATTTATTATACCTATCCTCATTTATTCTACTGATTTTATTATCATCCTGCTATGATGATCAAAATGAATTAAAAATAGCACCAGTTTTTTCTGATCACATGGTACTACAACAAAATTCAGATGTTGCTATATGGGGTAGTGGTTCTCCGGGTAATGATATAAAAGTAATTTGTAGTTGGGGTGAAGAGTCAAAAAGTAAAATTTTAGAGGATGGTAGTTGGAAGTTTTCTATTAAAACACCAAAATATGGAGGTCCGTATGATATAAAATTTAATTCAGGTGAAAAAGAAATCATTTTTGAGGATGTTATGATTGGAGAAGTTTGGCTTACATCTGGACAATCAAATATGGAGTGGCCTATGAGTGCAAGAATATTAAACAAAAATTATGAAATTAATAATGCAAATTATCCAAAAATTAGAATGTTTTCTGTGCCAAGGAATCTGAATGGTAAAAATATTTATAATGCGAAATGGGAAATTGCAAATAGAGAAAATATTGAAGATTTCAGTGCAGTAGGCTATTTTTTTGCCCGTGAAATCCACCAAAAACTTGGGGTGCCAGTTGGAATTTTAAATAGTTCATGGGGAGGTACTCCAATTGAAGCCTGGACAAGCATTGAAAAGTTAGAAAGTATAAAGGGAAGTTCTACCGAAGCAAAGAGAATTCTTAGTGAGGGAGGGCTTGATGAAATAAGACTTAAAGAAAAAAAATATAACAAATTAGCTAGAGAAGCAAATGAAAACTATTTCAGTGCTAAAAGTTTTGACATTCCAGAGAGTATTGAAGATTGGTCAAAATTAGATTTAGATGATTCTGACTTTTCAACTGTAGATTTTGATGATTCTAATTGGGATACCTTTGACACTAAAAATTCTGAAAAAAAGATCTTTACTTATGAGAATATTTTCAAAGATGGAAGTTTGGCAGAAGAAGGTGTGATGTGGATAAGAAAGGAATTTAACATTGATGAGCCTCAGAGAGATTATGTGTTTGTTGTTGATGGTGGGATAGATGATTACGATTACACTTATATAAATGGAAGATTAATTGGAAAAGATTTTGCCTGCTGTAAGAGTAGATCCTATAAGATACCCAAAAACTTACTAAAAAAAGGTAAAAATATTTTGGCGATAAGAGTTCTCGATATTGTCGGTGAAGGTGCTTTCAGAGGTCCAGTGTATCTTAAATCTAAAAATGATAGTATAAACTTTGATCCCGGTTTGTGGCGTTTTAAGCATACAGCTTTTTACCTTGCCTCTTCAATTCAAAAGCATAATCTTACAACCAAAAAACTTTTAAATCAAGATAATATTCTAAAGGAGAATATCAGTAAAGGTATTTCTACTCAAAACCCAAATACTTATAGTATTTTATATGACAAAATGTTAAAGCCTTTAATACCCTATAAGATTAAGGGATTTTTGTGGTATCAAGGAGAAGCAAATGTCACAAATTATTATGATTATAAAGAACTTTTGACTGGTTTGATAGAGGACTGGCGAGATAAATGGAAGGAAAAACTACCATTTTATTTTGTACAAATAGCACCATACATATACACTTCAAACGAATTATCACAAGAGTTGAGAGAAGCACAAAGAAAAACTTTAGGTGTTGAAAAAACAGGTATGGCAGTTACTTTAGACATAGGAGAAAAAGATGATATACACCCGGCTAATAAGCAAGATGTTGGTTTGAGGTTAGCAAAACTTGCCTTAGCTAATAATTACAATAAATTAGAGGTTGTAGCGAGCGGACCATTATATAAATCAAAAAAATCATATGACTCTTATATAGATCTTTATTTTGATTATGTTGGATCTGGACTTATCTCCAAAGGGCTTTTAGACGGATTTGAAATTGCAGGATCAGATTCTTTTTATTATCCTGCAAAAGCTAAGATAATAGGTGATAAAGTTAGGGTTTATTCTAAAAAAGTAAAGAACCCCAAAACTGTAAGATATGGTTGGCAAAATTATTTTGACGCAACTTTATTTAATAAAGAGGGTTTGCCTGCTTCATCTTTTCAGACCAATTAAAAATTTTTTTTTGGGATAAACTCTAAAAAACAATTTCCATAAGATCGAAACTGTTCTTTTTTATGAACCATTTTAAGCAATCTAATTTTTATTTTTTTGATTAATCTCGTAAATCCATATCAGTTGATAAGATTTTTTGGTTTTTAAGTCTTTTTTTGGACGCTGACACAACAATTAAAAACAATAATAGATATTTTCTTATCATATTTAGATAAAGTTTTTAGACATATTTTTTTAAAAAATTAAACATAACATAAACATAAAAGATTAACGTTATAAGTATAGCAATAAGTCCAAAAAATTTCACTAATTCTTTTTCAGTTGTTTTGTTTATAAATTCTAGTGTGGGTTTAATCCCTTTGGCAAGAATAAATAATCCGAAAACAGATAAGAAAAATGAAAGTAATTCCATACAATTAAGAAAATGTTATAATTATATTCCAACTAAAATTAGTACATCTAAATTTTATATAAAATGAAAAATTAGATATGATTTCAAAAAAAATTATTTGTTATCCATTAAAAGACAAAAGGAAAAGATTTTTATTAGGAAGAAAAGGTAACTCAGAGCTTCTTGCAGTAGGATTGAATCCAAGTACTGCAAATGAATCTTTTATGGATCCTACTTCTAAGAATATAGAATCTATCGCAAACCAAAATGGTTTTGATGGTTGGTGGTTAGTAAATCTATACCCTGGCAGATATCCTAAACCAATAGATTTACCTAAAAAACCAAAAAAAAATTATTTGAAACAGAATCTGACGATAATCAATGAGATTATCCAAAGTGAAGAGTTTAGAATCAAAGATGTTCTTATATGTTGGGGAAATAATGTGAATAATCGTGACTATCTTAAAGATCAAATGAAAATTATTTTAAAAATATTTGAAGGGTCAAAATTTTCTTTGTCCTGTATTGGATTTACAAAACTTGGTAATCCAATTCATCCTAGTCCACTTTCTATTAATAGATTTTTGGGGGGACTTAATCAGATCAAATTAAAAGAGTTCAAACATTCATAACTTATTATTTTTAATGTATCTTGATGTATCGGTAATTAAAAGAAAACAAATGAGTGTTAAGAGAGATAGCCGTAGAAATTTTATAAAGAAAACATCTGTTATACCTGGATTAATCATTTTACCTAGACATGTCTTAGGTGGAAAGGGTTATAAAGCACCAAGTGATAAGCTCAATATTGCTGCTGTAGGTGTAAGGAAATGGGGTATGGGATCAGGAAATTTAAGTGCTTGCAGAGAAGAGAATATTGTTGCTTTGTGTGATGTTGATTTCAAACAATCTGCACCTACATTTAAAGAATATCCCAAGGCGAAAGTATATAAAGATTTTAGAAAAATGTTTGAAAGACAAAAGGACATTGATGCAGTTATTGTTGCCACACCTGATCATAATCATGCCGTAATTACAATGATGGCGATTAAATTAGGTAAGCACGTTTACTGCCAAAAGCCACTTACTCATACCGTTTTTGAGGCAAGGAAAATTACAGAAGCAGCAAGAAAACAAAATGTGCAAACTCAAATGGGTAATCAGGGTAGATCATCTGATGAAATAAGAAGTCTAAAGGAATGGATAAATGATGATGCAATTGGACCCGTAAGAGAAATTTATGCCTGGACAGACAGGCCAGTCGGAGGAAATGCATGGGATACATTCGCTGTTAAAGCTATGTCTAAAGAAAAACCTCCAATTCCTGAAGGTCTTGATTGGGATCTTTGGCTTGGTCCAGCTCCTTATCGCGACTATCATCCAGATTACCATCCTCTGTCGTGGAGAGCATGGTTAGATTTTGGTACAGGTTCTATGGGGGATATGGGTTGCCATATTTTAGACCCTTCATTTTATGCACTTGATTTGGGATCTCCAACTGAAATACAGGCAACATCTACGCATTGGATTCCAGAAATATCATCACAAACATATCCCTCTGCCTCAATAGTAAGAATGAAGTTTCCCAAAAGGGGTAAACATCCTGAAGTTAATCTTACTTGGTCTGACGGTCGAATTTTGCCTCCAATTCCAGAGGAATTTAAACCAGGCGAAAAGTTTACCTTAAGTGGAGCTATGCTTGTTGGTGACAAAGGAAAGATAATACATGACTCTCATGGAGCTAGTGGCTTAAGAATATTACCAGAGCAGAAGATGAATGAATATGTAAAACCTAAAAAAACAATACCAAGGGTAAAAACTTCTCATGAAGGAGATTGGATTCGTGCATGCAAAGATGGAAAACAGGCTTCATCAAATTTCGATTATGGAGGACCTTTAACTGAAATGGCTCTTCTTGGGATGATTGCTATTCGTCTTAAAGACCAAAGATTAATTTGGGATTCGAAAAATCTAAGATTCACTAATAATCAAATTGCAAATGAACTAGTCCATAAGGAATATAGAAAAGGTTGGTCATTGTAAATTTTAATTTTTGGAAATGAAACCTCTAGTTCAAATTTCTCTCGATTTAACAAATATTGATGAGGCTTTAGATACTGCTTCAATGGCTTTAAGAGCAGGTGTTGATTGGCTTGAAGCGGGTACACCTTTAATTTTAGCTGAAGGATTACATGGTGTTAGGCGTTTAAGAAATTCATTTCCTAAAGTACCAATTGTTGCAGATTTAAAGACAATGGATGGAGGTTACCTTGAGGCAGAAATGATGGCAAAAGCTGGCGCATCTCATGTAGTTGTAATGGCTAGAGCTCATCCTGAAACTATTAAATGTGTTGTTCAGGCAGGAAAAGATTTTGGTATTAAGGTAATGGGAGATAATATGGTTAGCGATAATATGATCGATGGAGCTAAATTATTAGAAGATTTAGGATGCAATTACATTATTCACCATATTGGTTATGACGAAAGAAGAGGTATTAAGGCACAGGGTGGAAAGGCACCAAGTCCACTGGACCAGTTACTAGAAATTGTAAAAGCGGTCGATGTGCCTGTTCAAGCTGTGGGTGGTTTAACTCTTGAGCAGGCTATAATGTGCCCTCGGTATGGAGCACCTTTAGTTGTTTTAGGCGCTCCACTTGTAATAGATGCAGATTCATTTAAAACCGCAGATGGAAATTTAGGATCATCTTTGAAAAAAATATGTGATGCTATCCATTCTCAAAAAGTATTAGATAATAAAAATTAGATGTTGCTTCCAAATAAAATTACAGCAGTTGTTAATTACTCTAGTGTAAAAGGATCAGTCGAATTAAGAGATATTAAATTACCAGAAATTGGTGATCATGATGTTTTACTCCAAGTAGAAAACGTTGGTGTTTGTGGTTCCGATCTTCATCAATGGACTTCAGACCACAGTTGGAAAGTAAATTACCCTGTAGTTTTAGGACATGAATTTGGAGGAGTGATTACCAAAATAGGAGATAAAGTAAAAAATTGGAAAATTGGTGATAGAGTAGTTAGTGAAACAGCCGCTGTTATTGATACCGAAAGCCCTTTAACTAAAGCTGGTCTTTATAATCTTGACCCGGCAAGAAAAGGTTTTGGTTATGGTATTGATGGCGCCATGACCAAATATGTCAGAACACCTGCTAGGTGTCTTCATCATATTCCTGCCAATTTATCATTTGAGGAAGCTTGTTTAACAGAACCATGTTGTGTCGCATATAATGCAGTTGTAATAAACTCAAAAATAAAACCAGGAGACAAAGTTCTTGTTATAGGACCGGGAACAATTGGAATTCTTTGCGCGGTAATTGCAAAAATATGTGGTGCAGATGTTGCTGTGCTGGGTCTCGAAAGTGATAGGTCTAGGCTTGACAAATTGAAAAATTACAATATAAATTCAATAGTAAATAATGTTTCAAGCTGGGCTAAAGAAAAAGATGGTCTTGGAGTTGATTTAGTAATTGATGCTGCTGGAGTTAGCAAGACTCTTAAAATTGCAATGGATAATGTTAGACCAAATGGGCAAATAACTAAGGTTGGCTGGGGACCACAGCCACTAGATTTTTCTTTAGATATCATTGTTCAAAAAAATATTCGTTTGCAAGGAAGTTTTAGTCATAATTGGCCTATTTGGGAAAAAGTTATTCAGTTGTTGTCTGCAGGAACTTTAAATGTAAAACCAATCATTGGCGGAGTTTGGTCAATCGAAGAATGGGAAAATGCATTTAGTGAAATGCATTCTGGAAAAATTATAAAAAGTATTTTAAAACCAGTTTGAATGAGGTTAAAAGATAAAGTCATTATAATTACAGGAAGTACAATGGGAATTGGAAAGGCGATAGCAATAAAATTTATTTCCGAGGGTGCGAAATTAGTAATTCATGGTTTAGAGGAGGAATTAGCTGAGAATCTTAGAAAGATACTGGGAAAAGAAAATTGTATTTTTCATATAGAAGACCTTGCAAATGATGGGTGTTCTGATAGATTAGTATCACTAGCAATAAAAAAATGGAATAAGATCGATGGGATTGTAAATAATGCTGCTTTGGTTATTAATTCCAATATTGATAATACTGATCTAAAACTTTTAAACGGTGTTTTGAAAGTAAACACTTTTGCACCGTTTTTTCTTATTAAATCTGCTTTGCCTTATTTAACTAAATCCAAGGGATCAGTCTTGAATATTGGATCTGTAAATGCATGGAGTGGAGAGCCAAATTTGTTAGCTTATAGTATTTCAAAAGGGGCTCTAATGACTTTGACACGTAATTTAGGTGACAGTCTTCATCGAAAGAATAATGTGAGAGTTAATCAAATTAATCCAGGATGGGTTTTAACAGAAAAGGAGGTTGAGCGAAAAAAAAATCATGGTTTAAAACATGATTGGTACAAAAATCTGCCAAATATATATGCTCCTTCGGGTAGAATTCTTTTACCTAAAGAAATTGCATCATTAGCAACTTATTGGCTTTCGGATGAGAGTGGTCCAGTCAGTGGACAGGTAATTGATCTAGAACAATATCCTATGATTGGAAGAAATATCTCTAAGGACCCATTAAATCTAACCTAGAAATGGTGTGCAGTTAAATTTTTCGATATGCCAAAATTAGCTGTTTTTCCAAAAGCATATATGAAAGCTTTGTGTAAGGATGGGACCATGAAAATTTCAGAATGGATTTCACTAGCCTCAAAGCTTAACATTCAGGGATTAGAATGGTATGCAGGTTTTTTAGAAATGGAGGACAAAAGAAGATGGAAAGATTTCAAAAGAATGGTTGATGATATTGGAATGGAAATTCCCATGATGTGCTGTTCTCCAGATTTCACTCACCCTGATCAAAAATTTAGGGATAAAGAAATTTTAAAGCAAAAACAGTGGATAGATATGACTTATATTCTCGGTGGTAGTTATTGTAGGGTTTTATCTGGACAAAATAGACCAGGATTATCCTTATTGGAGGGACTAAAATATGCATCAGATTGTATTACTGATTGTTTATCATATGCTGAAAAAAGAGGAATTACACTTGTTCTAGAGAATCACTATAAAGATGATTTTTGGAAATATCCAGAATTTGCTCAAAAAAAAGATGTTTTTAAATCTTTAGTAGAAAGTATTAATCATCCAAGTTTTGGTGTAAACTTTGATCCAAGTAATACTTTTTTAGCAGGAGAAGAACCGCTTGATCTTCTGTATTCCATATCTGATAGGGTTGTAACCATGCATGCAAGTGATAGATATCTAAAATCGGGTACAATAGATGATTTAAAAAAAATTGATAGTGATAAAATTGGCTACGCGAATATACTTAGTCATGGTGAGGTTGGTAAAGGGATGAATGATTATGATCTTATTTTTAAAGAACTTAAAAGAGTAGGATTTGATAATTGGATAAGCATAGAGGATGGGGTAGATGGTTTTGATCAGCTTGAGCGTAGTGTAAAATTTGTTAACGAGAAAATTAGTGAATATTGGACTTAGAGTAATACAAAGTCTATATAGATATAAATTTTTGTAAGTATGAGATATGAAGTGATTTCAAAATATAACTGTAGTCTTGGAGAAAGTCCTTACTGGCACCAAAGCAGTAAAAGTTTTTTTTGGGTTGATATAAATAAAGGCATTCTTTATAGCTTCAAAATATCTTCTAAAAAAATAAGACGATATCAATTCAACCACAAATTATCTTTAGTGACAGAAGCTCACGATGGTAAACTTGTTTTAGCACTAGATTTAAGAATTGCAAGTTTTGATCTATTTTCTGAAAAAATTGAGTGGATTACAGAATTAAAAAATGAAAAATTTGTGGATAGATTTAATGATGGTAAATGTGATTTAAACGGGAACTTATGGATAGGAACTATTAACAATGAGTTAAAATCCGGGGCAGGATCACTTTATTGTATTTCAAGTGATCTCAAATTTAAAAAGAAATTAACTAAAATTAGTGTATCAAATGGTATAGCATGGACAAGTAATTATAGAAAAATGTACTTCATAGATAGTCCAACTCAGGAAATTAAAGCTTATAATTTTAATCAAAAAAAGAATCAAATTGAGTTTCAAAAAGTTGTGATCAAAGTACCCTTCGAATTAGGAACTCCTGATGGAATGTCAATAGATAAGAATGGAAATCTTTGGATTGCACATTACGGTGGGTATGGAATATACTGCTGGAGTCCAAAAACTGGTAAGATAATCGATAGTATTAAACTTCCAGCAAGAGATATAACATCATGTTGTTTTGGAGGAGAAAATCTTAATTATTTGTTAGTTACTTCTGCAACACAAAGTTTGTCAAAAAAGAATTTAATTGAATCTCCCCATAGTGGACATACTTTTCTAATAAAGCTTGACGTTGAGGGAATATTACCGAATAAATTCGTTTATATTTAGTGCAAAGTTTATTTGAAATCATTTATGTCTATTAATTCCTTGCGCACAAAAAAGATATCTGACATTTTTTTTGTTTTATTTATCTATTTGACATCATTATGTTACTCTCAGGAAAAATCTGCATTCAATTCTGATGAAATAAATAGCCTCATTTCATACGTACAAAACAAAGATAATTTTAATTATACACTTGTAGACAGTGCCTTATATGATGGTGCTACTTTGTATAGAATAAAAATGAACTCAGGTAAGTGGTTAAACAAAAGTATAGTCAATGAAACTGATTGGTGGCATTGGGTTGATATTGTAATTCCTGATACAATTACAACCTCAACTTCACTACTTTTTATAGGCTTGGGTACAAAATATGATAATCAAATATTTTTGGATAGTTTAAGCATCAATAAAGCCATAAAAACAAATTCAGTAGTTAGTTATGTAAGTAATATTCCATATCAACCTTTAGTTTTTAATACTTCTGATAATATCAATCGCTTTGAAGACAATCTGATTGCTTATGGGTGGAATCAATTTTTAAAAGGTGGAGCAAAAAAAGAAGATAAAGAATGGTTGGCACGTTTTCCAATGACAAGAGCGGTTGTTAGAGCCATGGATGTAATTGAGGAATACACTTTAAAGTTTAAAAAGCCGGTAAAAGAATTTTTTATATCAGGAGCTTCAAAAAGAGGCTGGACAACTTGGACTACTGCTGCTGTTGATAAAAGAGTCATTGGAATGGCACCAATAGTTATCGATATGCTTAAAATAGTACCCTCTTTTGAACATCATTATAGAGTTTATGGAGATTGGTCGCCTGCTGTTGAAGATTACGTTGAGTTTAATATTATGGACTGGATGTTTACAGATGAGTTCAAGACACTTATAAATTACATCGAGCCTTATCAATTTAGACACCTATTCACAATGCCAAAGTTGCTTATTAATGGAACAATTGACGAATTCTTTGTTACAGACTCATGGAAATTTTACTGGAGTGAGATACCAGAAAAAAAATATCTTCAGTATGTTCCAAATGGCAATCATGAATTAGATGGAACTTATCAGACACAAAATGTTTTTTCATTTTACAATTACATAATAAATAAAAAAGATTTACCACGAATTTTATGGAAAATTGAAAATGACATCTTTAATGTGGATGTTGAAAAAGGTATTCCTTATGAAATAAATTTATGGAAGACAAATAATCCGAAGTCAAGAGACTTTAGGATTTGGGAAGTTGGGAAATCATGGGTTAAAACAAAAATAAGCCGAAATAAAAGTGGATCCTACAGCATAAAGGCACCTTTTGAAAAGGAGGGTTTTACCGCTTCTCTTGTTGAAATAGTTTTTCATCCTGAAACTGATAAACAATTGATCTTCACAACGGGAACACTTATTTTACCGGAGAAGTATTTGCATTCGCCATTTAAACCAAGTCTTGATTGATTGAGTAGTTATTATAGTAGTTTACTATAATTTTAAATTTTTTAAATGAAGTCTGATGTCAGAAGAGGAAGACCCAGCAAATATTTCATAATTACCTTTTTCAATTACCCATTCATTTTTTTCATCATCCCAATATGAAAGGTCTGAGATTGGTAAACTAAAATTAACCTTGACCTTTTCTCCACTTTTCAAAAGTTTTGTTTTAGAGAAATCTTTAAGTTCTTTTTTAGGTCGATCGACAGAGCTACTTGATTTTGAAAAATATATTTGAACAATTTCCTTACCTGAAATATTTCCTGTATTTTTTACATCAAGTGATATGTTAATTGTGTCGTTTACATTTTTTGCAACAATATTAGAGTAATCGAAATTTGTATATGATAGTCCATAACCAAAAGGATAAGAGGTATTAATATCTTCCTTTTCAAAATGCCTGTACCCAACATACAAGCCTTCTTCATAAATTGTGAAATCTTTATTTTTTGTTTGTTCTGATAAAGGTTTCTCCGTTTTATCAAACATGAGTGTCATGTCAGATGCAGTTCCATCAGTTGGAAAGTTTTTCGTAGACCTGTGATCATTTAGTGCTACAGGAAATGTCATAGGAAGTTTACCGCTAGGATTTACTTTTCCACTAAGAATGTCAACAATAGAATTTCCAGATTCCTGACCTGCTTGCCAAGCGAGTAAAATTGCATCTGGTAAATCTTTCCAGCTATCAGTTTCTATGACACCTCCAATATTAAGAACTACAACGACTTTTTTATTTTTAGAATGGAATACTTCGCATAATTTTTCTATTAATTCTTTCTCTTTTTTGCTTAATAAAAAATCATTTTTTTCAACTCTGTCCTTTCCTTCACCACTATTTCTTCCTATCGTCAATACAGCTAAATCTGAATTTTCTGCCATCGCATTTAAATCATTATCTGTGTAATTTATTTGTGGTAGTAATTTTGGATTCATCATTAACATCAAATTTTCAATAATTCCTTCCGGTTTTTTAACAGGATTTTTTTCAAAATAATTTTTATATAAATCTGTAGAAGTTTTATTTAGTTTAAAATTTGATTTTAATAGTGCTTCATCAAGATTGACAGTATAGGCCTCATCAACATCACCTGAACCAATTCCTCCAGATATAATATTAAATGAGGTTACTCCTATTAGTGAAATAATATGATTTTCTTTTAATGGTAGTATACCATCATTTTTTAATAAAATCATTCCCTCAGAGGCTTTTTCTCTAACAATTTCTGCATGATATTTTAAATCTGGAGAATTGTCATTTTTGCTATTATTCATCTTATTTGATCTAAGAATCAATTTTAATATTCTACTAGCAGCTATGTTAAGGTCATTGTCATTTAATTTTTGGTTTTTAAGTCCCATTTCGAGATCCTTTAATACTTTACTTGTTCCGGGTTCAATAAGATCATTTCCTGCCTTAATCGACTCCACAGTATCACCTCCCCCAAACCAATCTGTCATTACAGTTCCTTTAAAACCCCATTCTTCCCTTAAAATACTTGTTAAAAGTCTTTTATTTACAGTTACATATTTTCCATTCAATTTATTATAAGATGACATAATAGCCCAGGGTTGGGATTTTTTAACAACTATTTCAAACCCTTTCAAATAAATTTCCCTGAGAGTTCTTTCATCTACTTGAGCATTGTTTTTCATTCGGTCAGTTTCTTGATTATTCACAACAAAATGTTTAGGGCAAGCACCCACATTATTTTTTTGAATTCCGTTCACAATACCAGCAGCAATATTACCTGATAAAACTGGGTCCTCTGAAAAGTATTCAAAATTCCTTCCACAAAGTGGATTTCTATGTAAATTCATTCCGGGAGCAAGAATTATATCAACACCATAACTTTTTGCCTCGCTACCCATTGCTTTACCAATTTCAAAAGCTAAATTTTTGTCCCAAGTTGATGCTACCAAAGAGCCCACTGGAAATGCAGTACTATATAATTTTTTATCAGAATTTTTTCTCTCCGATGAAATTCTCAAGCCTGCTGGACCATCAGCTAAGTAAAGTTTACTAAGACCAAACCTTTTGTTACCATAAATTTCACCTGCAGCACCTGGAACACCATTTGAGTTAAAACCTAGCATCGAACCTATCCCAGTTCCTTTTAAAATGGCAATTTTTTCTTCATTTGTCATTTTGTTTAGTAAATCAGAAACCCTTTCTTCTAGACTTTTTGAATTATCCTCATATGTATCAAGAAGATTATTATTGTTAAAATCATTAAAAGTTAAACCCTTATCGTTTGTAATACTGTTTACTTTTATTTCCCCATAATTGTTGTTGTCAAAATCAAAAAGGAAAGATTTTATATAAAGATATCCACCTAGACCTAAAGCAGATATTATTACAATTACACCAGTTAATGTAATTAGAAGAATTTTTATAATTTTTTTCATTTGTTATACAATATTATATATTGTTTGCTAAATATAAATAATAGTTAATTTTGAACAAGTGCATTCTTTTTAATATAATCATATTCGTATATATAAATTTTTTGAATGCACAATCCAATTATGAGTTTGATGGACAGATCTTAGGACAAACGAATATTGGATTTGGTAAAGAAAGCACAAGATTTTTAGGGACAAGATATCTCCCTGAATTTACATTTAACAAAGAAATTGATAGTCTGAGTTCATTTGCTATTGAAACATCAGTTAACATAAGTCTGTCAAAAACAAATATACCAGGCCATTCATCAGATATAAATTCTAATTTTTCTCCTTACAGAATCTGGTTAAGATATCTGAAAAAAAACTGGGAGTTAAGACTAGGATTACAAAAAATTGATTTTGGTTCAGCACAACTTCTTCGCCCAATTCAGTGGTTTAATCAAATTGATCCAAGGGATCCGGTAGGTTTGACCAATGGAGTTTATGGTTTACTGATAAGACATTATTTCAAAAATAATTCTAATTTATGGTTGTGGGGTCTTTATGGAAACAAGAAACAGAGGGGCTTAGACGCTTTGACAACTTTAAATGATTCGCCTGAATTTGGTGGAAGATTTCAAACTTTTATTCCAAAAGGTGAAGCTGCACTATCATATCATTACCGAGAGGCTGGAGCTAACAACATTCCATTTTTTGAAAATTATTCAAGTCCTGAACACAGAATAGGCTTTGATTCGAAAATCGATATTGAATTTGGAATGTGGACAGAGTTAACCTATGTGCATAGAACAAAAAATATAGGGATACTAACTAATCAATTTTTGTTAAATTTTGGAGTAGATTATACCTTTAGAATTGGAAATGGTTTAACAGTATCTAAAGAATATTTATTTTCAGATTCTACAGATAGCATGACTAATGAATCGTTAAGAAGAGGACTTAGTGCGTTGAGTTTCAATTACCCTTTAGGCCTTTCATCATCGATAACTGGTCTTATCTATCAACAATGGAATAACAATACTCAAACCTTAATGTTAAATTACCAACAACAGTTTAATAATTTATCAGGATATATTATCTTGTATTATAATCCGAAAACCGTTGAAGGAATTCAACAAAATGACATCTTCCAAAGTTTTTCTGGGCCTGGGATACAATTATTAATAGTTTTTAATCATTAGAATGAGCAGACCAATTATACAACTAAAAAATACCTCAAAGAGTTATCCCATTGCAGGAAAAGAATTTATGGCTCTCAAAAAATTAGACTTATCAATAGAAGAAGCTGAATTTACTGGAATTGTTGGTCCAAGTGGATCAGGTAAAACAACTCTATTAAATATTATAGGTTCGCTTGACAAACCTTCAACCGGTGACGCTACTGTTTTAGGAAAAGAAATTAAATCTTTGAGTCATAAAGAAGCTGCTAGCCTTAGAAATTTTAATATTGGTTTTATTTTTCAGGTATTTAATTTATTACCAGTTTATACAGTTTTCGAAAATGTAGAATTCGCACTTCTGCTTCAAAAAAAATCTGCGCTTGAAAGAAAAAAAGCTGTTATGAAAGCTTTAGAGTGGGTTGGACTTGAAGATCAAGCAGATAAAAGGCCAGACAAACTTTCTGGAGGAGAAAGTCAAAGAGTTGCAATAGCAAGGGCTATGGTTAAAACTCCTAAAATTGTTCTTGCAGATGAGCCCACAGCAAATCTTGACTCAGAGAATGCACATGGAATTTTAAAAACCATGAAAAAATTAAATAAAGATTTGGGCACTACTTTTCTTTTTTCTACTCATGACGAAAAGGTAATGAGTTATTTAGATAGAATCATTCATTTAAGGGATGGCAGAATCGAAAAAGATAAAAAAGTGAAATGATGAAATTAGAGTTTAAACTTGCATTTAAGAACTTGTTTGGCGCAAAACTGAGGACTTTATTAAATGTTTTTGTTCTTTCATTTTCCTTTGTAATTATAATCTTTCTTAATTCAATAATGGATGGGTGGGATCAACAAGCTCAGAAAGATAGCGTTGAATGGGAATTCGGAGAAGGACACCTATTACATAACGATTACGACCCTTTAGATTCATATACTATTTTAGATGGTCATGGTGAAATACCAAAAAGGAGTATTGGCATGACACCAGTTTTAGAGCGTCAAGCTTCAGTTTATCCACAAGGAAGAATGATTGGTGTAGTTTTAAAAGGAATTCCAGCAGACCAAAAAATCCTGAAATTACCTACTAAAAAATTAAATCAAAATAAAGATGAGTTTCCAGTCATAATTGGAAAAAGATTTGCTGAGTCTGCGAAGTTGAAAAAAGGGGACAGAGTACAAATTAGATGGAGAGATAAAAACGGTACTTACGACGCTAATACAATAATTATCGAAGAAATATTTGACTCTAATGTTCCTAATATCGACAATGGTAAAGTTTGGATTGATATAGAGAAACTTTGGAAAATGACTGGTTTAGAAAATCAAGCCACCTATTTTATTCTAGACCAAGATTTCAGAAAAGGTCCATTTGATTCATGGACATATAGATCAAAAACGACTCTATTAAAAAACCTCAAAGATCTTATTGATCAGAAAAAGGCAAGCCAGTCTGTAATATTTGGACTTTTATTAGCAATCGCATTGCTCGCAATTTTTGACACACAAATTTTATCAATTTTTAGAAGGCAAAAAGAAATTGGCACTTACATTGCTCTTGGAATGACTCGTCTTCGAGTTGTACGTCTTTTCACAATTGAAGGAAGTGTATATAGTATAATGGCTTTAATTTTTGGGAGTATTTATGGCATACCTTTTTTTATATATATGTCTAAAGCTGGTTTTCCTATTCCACCTGCTGATCAAAAACTAGGTATTGCTATAGCAGATGTTATCTATCCAGTTTATGGACTCAAATTAATTTTACTAACAATTCTTACAGTAATTATATCCGCCACAGTTGTTAGCTATCTTCCTGCAAGAAAAATTGCAAAATTAAATCCAGTACTTGCACTTAAGGGTAAAAAACAATGATAAAATTTATTTTCAAGGGTATTTTAAGGGATAAAAGTAAAAGTGTAATCCCACTTGCTGTAATATCAGTGGGTGTAATGGTTACAGTTATAATGTCTGGCTTTCTTAATGGTGTATTTTCAGATGTAATTAATCAAAATGCAAAGCTTGATACTGGACACGTTAAAATTATGACTAAGCCTTATTTTGAAAATAAAGAACAACTTCCAAATGACCTTGCATTATTAGAAATTCAAGAATTAATAGATTCACTAAACTTAAATTATCCAGATCTTATTTGGACACCAAGAATAAAATTTGGTGGTATTATGGATGTTCCCGACGAAGAAGGTAATACAAAATCTCAAGGCCCAGGGATAGGTTTAGCAATAGCACTCCAAAATAGTAAATCTGATGAGTTGAAGAGGCTTCAACTAAGAAAATCTTTGAGAAAAGGTAACTTACCTTCTGAAAGTGGAGAAATACTATTGAGTGATAATTATGCAAAAAAATTAAAAATTAATCCCGGAGAAAAGATTACATTTTTTGGTTCTACAATGGAGGGTAGTATGGTATTTCAGAGTTACAAAATGGTTGGGACAGTTGAGTTTGGTTCTCCACTAATGGATAGAGGTACATTCATAATTGATATTAGAGATGCTCAAAATCTTTTAGACATGGAAAATGGTACTGGAGAACTTTTGGGATACTTTAAAGATGGAATTTATAATGATCAAAATGCATTAGTAATCTCAAACGAATTCAATTCAAAATATTCAAAGAGTCAAGATGAATATGCACCTGTAATGGTAACTTTGAAAGATCAAAACGGTCTAAGAGAAAGTCTTGATATGGGAGATGCCTTTTCAGGCATATTTATATTTATTTTTATTTTATCAATGTCACTTGTTCTTTGGAACACAGGACTAATTGGTGGACTAAGACGATACAATGAGTTTGGCATAAGACTAGCTTTGGGTGAATCAAAAAGAAATGTTTTTAAGCTAATGATGGTTGAAGCTACAATAATTGGTTTAATCGGATCAATTTTTGGAACAACTCTTGGAATTATTTTTTGTTATTACCTGCAGGAGTATGGAATAGATATTTCAAGTGATATAGAAAATTCAACAATAATTATGCCTTCCGTAATGCGAGCTTATATAACATCAGACCTTTTTTATGTGGGTTTTATTCCAGGATTATTTTCGATGCTTTTTGGAACAGCTTTAGCGGGAAGAGGAATTTTTAAAAGAGAGACTGCTCGCTTATTTAAAGAATTGGAAGTTTAAAAAAATAATATTATGAAAAAAAACATTTTATTTTTCACATTTACAATTATTCTGTCATTATACTCTAGTGCTCAAAAAACTAATAATGAAAAAGCATTAGAAATCATAAAAAAGATAGACAATAATATGTTTTCAAAAACTCAAATCGTAACCTCTGAAATGATTGTATATGGTAAAAGAAAAAAAAGAATAATCAGATCTAAAGGTTATTCTAAGGGAAAAGAGAATAATTATACAGAGTATTTATCCCCTGAAAGAGAGAAAGGAACAAAAATGTTAAAACTTGATAAAAGATTATGGATTTATTCCCCTTCAACCGACAGAACAATTCAACTATCTGGTCATCTTCTTAGGCAGTCGGTGATGGGTTCAGATCTTTCTTATGAAGATATGATGGAAGAAAGAAAATTATCAGAGGTTTACACTGCTGAAATAGTTAATGAGGATATATATATTGATTCTCCAGTTTGGATAATGCAATTAACTTCAAAAGTTGAGGGATTAGCATATTATAAGAGAACTTTATGGATTGATAAAAATAAATTTGTTCCCTTAAAAGAAAATCTTTACGCTAAAAGTGGTGTCCTTTTAAAAACAACAACATTTACAAATATCAAAAAGATCGATTCAAGATGGTTTCCAATGAAAATGAACTATAAAGATATGCTCAAAGATGGTAAAGGAACAGATTTCATTATTCTAGACATCGCATTTAACACAAAAATCCCAGACAACTATTTTTCAAAAAATATTTTAAAAAAATAAATCAAATCTTTTTAAGAATAGACATCAAAGTGTAAGAAAATAAATAATCGTTGGAATAAATATAAATATTGAAAACAGATCAAAAGTTTTTGAAGTTTTTTCTTTAGAATGCCAATATGCCAAAAGGATTAATGGTAACTGGAATGGAAGTCTTAATAATGCGTCATTTTTGGTTATACCGTAAATTTTCTGAGGAACTTCTGATATATATAAATAAATATTTGCAGGGAATACTGAAATCAATAATACGATTATTCCAATTCCTGCAAACTTTCTAGTTGAAGTTGGAATCAAAAGAAGTCCAAAGACTATTTCAAAAAAACCAGAAAGATATACAGCTAAATGGGGAAACTTGATGTATGGTGGTACAATTACCAAAAAAAAGTCTGCATCACTAAAGTGTTTAACTCCTACAAAAATATAAAGTAAACTTAGGGAACAAATAGTAGTTAATTTTATTATAGACAATAACTTACTTGAATAAATCATTAATAAAAAATAATTTTAACTATTTAACCTGAATTATAAACAACATCTTTACATGCATCTTGATTTATGTGACTTTCAGAATTTTCAGAAGAATTATCTGCCAAGGAACCGTTATGAGGCAAATTAGTGGTTCCACCGTTTTCGTCAATATAAGTAAATGTAAACTTGCAATTTTCGTCCCAATTATAATTAACATAATATTTAACCTCATCAACTGTATATTCAAAAGAAAATGAATTTTTTCCAGTTTGAGTGAAACCAGTTACTGTCGCTCCACTGACTGGTTTAAATGAATCAGAAGGACGAATTGGGTTTTGAGAGGGCTGTGGATCAATCCCATCATTGACAATATCAATTTCACCCTTAACGAATGGCATATAATATGGTGATTTGGAGCTTGCGTGATATCTGTAATTACCATTTGAGTCGTATCTTCCAAAAGCGTCATCTAAATTCTCTGTTGTCAAACCATAAACTGGATAACCGTCAAGTCCAAAAGCCAATGGTTGATCATCTCCTACAATTTCTTGTAAATGCAGAGGTATCATATGGTAGTGATAATCGTCCCCTCTACCAAAATGTCCACCCCAATTATCAAGTTCTCCTTTCTCATATGCATTTTCACCTCTATTATTGAGAACATTAAAAATTGGAATACCATTAATTGCAATAGCTATTGCACCTCTGAATAAATTCACAGATGTATCTATGGGAGTTTCAGCCATTTTTGGATTTAATGGAATCTGCCAACTATTGTCACCTGTATAATTTTGAGGAATTGGGACTTGTTCTTGCCATGAGCTAATTCCAATTCCCATAGGATGGTTTGGCCAGCTATAAGAACTGACAAAAAAATAGTCATTATTGCTAGTAATCGATACATCTGAAAAATTATTAAAGTAACTTTTAATTAATTCTAAATTATTTGAAGAATTAGCTTCATTACTTGTTGTATTTGAGGAGTTACTAGTATTATTATCAACGCTTGATGTAACCAAAATTTCATCATCATTACCTGATTCAGTAATAATTTCTTTAGAATCACATGCTAAAAATATAAGCAATAAAATATATGTTATAATTGATATAGCTCTAGAGTAAGCTATAAATGAAGGGAATAAACTAATAAGAGTTAATAAGCTTAATATTAAAACTAAAAAAGATATAATTAGGCGTTTTGATTGTAAGCTTTTTAAAATAAATTTAGAATCTGAATATTTTTTGATTGAGCTAGTGGTATTTATTTTTTTTACGAGTTCACCCTTTTTAAGAATTGTTAGTTGATCTTCCATAGAAAATTTACTCAACTCGTATTTAAAAATTTTATTCTTCTGTTTTAAAAATACATCACTACCATTGAATGAAATAAATTCTGCTATAAATGGTCCTGAGCTATCTTGAAAAAACCATTTTTCTCTTTCATGATCATGTGTATTCTCGATATGTGCGTATGATATATGTAAAAAAAAGAATAAAATGAATGAATAAATTAAGTTAAAAGGTTTTATGGACTTCATAATTTTATAGTAACGATTTAATATCTTCAATCATACGTGAGGTTTCAAGGGGTAAAGTACCGTTGTAAATCGCCCTTATTCTGCCATTTTGGTCAACAAGAATAAAATTTTCAGTGTGGATAAAATCGTCCACATCAGTTACTGATTTTCCAAATCCTTCGTCTGCGAAATACGACTCTCTTGCTATTTTGTAAATATCATGCTTTGGTCCTGTAAGTAAATACCAGAAATTAGAATTTATACTATTCATTTTTCCATACTCATTAAGTCTTTCTTGATCATCAAACCAAGGCATAACAGTGTGTGATAATATTTTAACTTTTTCATTTGAAGAAAATTCTTTCTGAACTTTTAATAGGTTCGAAGCCATTTTAGGGCAGACTGTACCACAAGAAGTAAAGAAAAAATTTGCAATGTATATCTTACCAAATAAATCATTTTGATTGATCCATTTTCCTTCTTGATTTTGAAAATTAAATGATTTTATTCTATGAATTTGGTCTAATTTTTTATTTGATTGATCTAGCCATATTGGTGTAAATGTAGGTTCATTATAATATGGTAGCTCAATATCGTTTGAATAAGTATTGTTTGAGTTAAACGTCTTTTTGCATGAAAACAGAAAAATCAAAAAAATTAAAATGTAATTTTTCATCTCATAACTAGATAAGGATCAATAATTTCTTCATTGATATTGATTTTAGCACATCGTTTAATGCCCGCAAGTCCATATCTTCTTCCGTTTTCTCTAATGACAAAGTTAGATCTTAATTTACCATCTTTTCGCCAAATTTTGGTTGCGCCAAAAGGCTTACCATTTAAATAATTAATTTCTGAGTATAATTGGCCATTTTCATACCATTGGTAGTGCGTCTCCTCACTCAGTCCTTTGTTAAAAAAATATTCAAATTTTTTTTGCCCATTTATATACCATCCTTTGTGCGTACCTACTTTTTTTCCACTATGATAATACCTTTTAAATTTTAATTTCCCATTATCAAAATATCCTACACTTTTACCTTCAAGATATCCATTTAAGTAACCTTTTTTTTCAATTATATCATTGTTTGAATTTTTTTTAATTAAGTATCCTGATAGCACTTCTCCTTCAAAGATGAGTCTTCCTTTAGAATCACGATCTAATTTTGATTTATCAAGGACAATTAATTTATTTGGTATAAGGACTACTTTAAAGTTAGAGTTTGTAAAAGATATTATAGATACATATGATATAACTAAAATTAAAACTACAATAATTGCTTTGATCGTGCTTTTCAATTTGAATGATTTTGAGAGTTATCTAGTTATGTTACCAGGAGTTCCATAAAAACCGTCACCATTTATCCAAGGAAGCTCATCAGTTATATGATAGTGATATATACCTTCGGGAAATTCTGGTGTATCGTGAATATGACCATGATAATCATCAAGATCATCATTTGTTAGTCTTATACTATTTTCTACTGGACCATAAACTGGAAATCCATCTAATAAAAGTCCAATAAAAGCGTCTTCACCAAGAGTCTGCGTAAGCCAAACGGGTTCAATATGATAATGATAAACACCACCAGGAGCAGGATGCCCTTCATATTGGTCAAAAGTATTCAATTCTTCTAAAATGTCGTCACCTGGGGCAGCCATTTGATTAAATATCGCGACACTATTCACTGCGATTCCCATTGGTCCCATAGGAGTAGCCTCATGAGAATTGTCGATTTTTGGAAATCTTGGTATAGTCATAACAATGTCCTGTTCTAATATATTATTTGGATTTAATTTAAAAGAAGGATTATTGGGTTCGTTGTACGATTCATACAATGGATTGTTGGTATTATAATATGCACTTTTATGATCGGGTAGGTCTTTTGCACTTATAACTAAGTTATCATCATTTACAACGACTGAAACTGCACTATTGTAGTAAAATTTTTCAGCTAAAATACTAATATCAGTTCCACCTACAGAGGATGTGTTATTAGAAGTTGAATTATTTGATGATGCAGTATTTGTATTTGAAGATCCTGATGTATCATTTTGCTCTCCATTATCAGAACAAGCAAAAAGAATTAAGATGAATAAGGATACAATAAAGTTTTTATTTGTCATTTTTTAATAAGTGTTTGGATGGCAAACCAATGTAACTTTAAAAAAAATAACATTTATTTTATTTTATGTAAATCTGCAACAAAATTTATTATTTTGAATTAAAAGATAAATAAATTGAAGAATTCCTAAAAAATGGATAGGATTTTTTGATTGTAAATTTAATAAGTTAAAAATAGGTTGAATTGATATCAAAAACTGAACTTTATATTTCCTCTTATCAAGAAATTGAGCCCTTAATAAATTTTCATTTTTCAAAAAAAGGATTCACCGATCAAACAAAATTAATGTTGCTTACTGGTTTATTGTCAGCTTTGAATAAGGCATACTCTATTTTAAATCAAAACCAAACTGAGAATAATTTAAAAATCCAAACAAGTATAATCTCAGCACCATTTCAAGAAAATAATAATGTTCTTGAAAAAATTATTTTAGCTAGCCTTAACTATTGGGAAAAAAAAATGATAATTGACGGTCTGAATAATACAGATCTCTATGACAAGATTATTTTTAATATAAAAAAATATAAAAGTTTAATTTCAACTGATTTAGATAATAATTTACCTATTGTTGAAAAATATAATAAAATCAATATTAATGAAAGAAGTTACGTTTGGTTAGGGTATAATGTTCAAAAGCAATTAAATACTCTTTTTGTGAAATTTAAGGAGGAGCTTAATTTAATTGAAGAAAAAACAAATTTTATTGATTTTGCAAGAGTTTTTATGGGTACCGAGCTAAACCATATTAAAAATAAAATAAATTGGGAAGGACCTCTTAGGGCTTTAATTTACTTCATAATACGTGCATGTCATAGAGAACACTTGGAAATAGAAAATAATTTAAGGTGGAAGCAACTTGCAGCAACTTTTTATTTCAATGGCCATGAACTAAAAAATGAAGAATTTGAGAAGGAGTTTTTTAAATTAAGTAATACCGAACACATTCCAAGTGTGGGTCCAGAAATTGATTTAATTTTCAGATCATTTATTTAAGATTAATAGATTTACAATAAAGCAGTTAAATAAGGATGGTTCAAATTGAGGATGATTATGGTAAAAAATATAAAATTGAAGACTTAAATTCATTTAAACTTCATATTAAAAAATATCATTCAAAAGATGGTAAAGGTGATGGTAGTCTACATGAAGAAAATGGATATTGGTTTCGAGTTACAGAAGAGTTTTATGACTATGTAATGGAACTCTAAAAAGAGTAAAAATCAAAATATCACTTTTCTCATTTTTATTCAATTTTCGCTTAATTTTGTCCATTTTTGATCAATTTTGATCAATTTTGATCAATTTTGAGCCAATTTTTGCCTTTTTTTAAATTTTTTAAAATTCAAGTTTTTCCACTATTCAAATAATTTTATGCTAATTATATTTTATAAATAGCACCCAAAATTTATAATCAATTCACTTAAATAATAAATTAATGAGATTAACCTTTAAAAAATATATTGTAAATTAAATTTTGGCAAAAGTTATCATCTAAAATGAAAATAAAAAATCACCTTTGTTTATTCGTATTCTTATCCCTTTGCTTAGGTTGTAATGAAAATGTTTTAAAAAGAATTTATGGGAATGAAACTGAAAGCGAATTAATAGAAAGAGCTCTTCTAATACATAAAAAAGTTCTCACTTTGGATACCCACGCCGATACACCCTTGAGGATGATAGAGCCTGGATTTAGAATGTCTGATAGACATGATCCAAATGAAACAGGTTCAAAAGTCGACTACCCACGAATGATTGAAGGGGGTCTTGATGCAATATTTTTTGCTGCTTTTGTAGCTCAGGACATCCGTAACGACAAAGGTAATTTTAGGGCTAAAAATCTTTGTGTTCAGATGATTGATTCTATTTTGTCTTCAATAAAGCAAAATTCTGATGTTGTTGGTCTTGCTTTAAACCCAGAAGATGCTTACTCTCTTGAGAAGCAGGGCAAGCGTGCGATTTATATTGGAATTGAAAATGGATATCCAATAGGAGGGGACCTTTCGAACATTGAGACTTATTACAAAAAAGGAGTTAGATATATAACTTTAGTGCATTCATCGAATAATGATTTAGCTGATTCAGCTACTGATCCTGCTGGACCAGAACATAATGGTATAAGTGAGTTTGGATCTAAAGTTGTAAAAGAGATGAATCGCTTAGGTATTATGGTTGACGTCTCTCATGGTAGTGATGCTGTTTTTTATGATGCTATTAAAATTTCAAAAGCTCCTATAATTGCAACACATTCGAATGCAAGGTCAGTAACAAATAACAAAAGAAATATGACTGATGATATGTTGAAGCTTATAGCTAAAAATGGTGGCGTTGTTCAACTTACCATGTTATCAAATTATTTAAGAGATCCTGTTCCTAATATAACAGCCGAAAAATTAAAAAAGGAACTTTTGTCAAGTATAAAGCCCATCGACCAAATGACAACTTTAGAAAAAGAGACGATGAGAAAACGTCTTAATGAGATAGATGATAAGTATCCTATAGCACCGGCCAATTTGAAAAATGTAGTCGATCATATTGATCACATTGTTAATGTTGCAGGTATTGACCATGTAGGCATCGGTTGTGATTTTGATGGAGGTGGAGGAATCGATGGTGTTTTTGACGTTAGCCAAGTTATGAATATTACTATTGAACTTGTGAAAAGAGGTTATAACGAAGATCAAATCGCAAAGATATGGGGTGGTAATTTGATTCGGGTTTTTTCTGAAGTCCAAACAATAGCAAGAAAAATTAAATCTGATACATCTTTATAATTGATTTTTAACCATTTATTAATCAGTTTAGCACTTCTATTTTATCATAATTTAGATGAGCACCCACTAAGATTATCACTTTGTGAAATAGAGTATTTTTCAGAAACACGCATTATTTCGATCAACTTAAAGTTATTTCTAACAGATGTGAATGAAGCTATTCTTTTTGATCCAAATAACAATGAACTCGCATTTTGCCAGCCTAACGAATCAACTAATGCAAACCAAATGCTTTTAGATTATGTAAATAGATATTTTTATGTTAAGGTGAATGAAGAATCAATTCCTCTAGAAATTAAAAATAAAAGATTAAGTGGTGAGGATGAAAATACCGCTTTATGGATTAATTTAGAACACAGTCAGTTAGGTGAATTAAATTCCATCGAAATCAAAAATGCTATTTTCACCGACCTTTTCTTTGATCAAAATAACATTGTTTACATTCACATTAATAATCAATCGAATAGTATAATGCTAAATAAAAAAACCTCCGTTTATCAATTGAAATTTTAAAATGCATCCTTTTCAATTTTATTTAAAATTAGGTTTTAATCACATAGCAAATTTTAATGGATATGATCATATTCTTTTTTTAGTTGTTCTTTGTGCAGTTTATCAATTGAAACAATGGAAAAAGATAATAATCTTAGTAACTGCATTTACAATTGGACACAGCATCACACTATTCTTAGTCTCTTTTGATATTTTCTCAATCCCATCACGTTACGTTAAACTACTCATACCCATAACAATTATGATTACCTCGTTACATAATATCAGAAGTATTGAAATAATAAGAAATTCAAATATGTCAAAGAATTATTTTCTTGCCTTATTTTTTGGATTAATTCACGGTATGGACTTCTCAAATTACTTTAAAGCACTAATCATGTCGCCCAACGAAATTATTATACCATTATTTGGTTTTAATGTTGGTTTAGAAATAGGACAATTTTTAATTGTTTTTTTTATTGTTTCAATTTCCTATGTTTTTTTGAGTTTTTTAAAGGTAAAATATTACAGCTGGAACTTATTTGTTTCTGGTGCAGCATTTGGCATCTCACTAATTTCAATTTTAGAATTAACCTTAGGACTTTGAAAATTTATTATTTGTTTTTACCGATCCTATTATTTTGTTTTTGTCAAAAAACGGATTGTGTTGAAATAACTAGAAAACAGAAAAGTGGGAGTAATTTTTTATTTTTTTTTGAAGATGAGTATAATCCACTCTTTAATAACCCAACTGTACTTGACCAATATGGGGCAATTCCTTCAGGTTCTGTAAGCGAAGAAGTATACAATAATTATGAGGTCGGAGATATTTACTGCATAGAGTAAATATTAAAAATAATATTAATTAACCCCTAGTTGAGCATCTTATGATTTCAATTTAATTCTTGCAAGTACATTATCTGATGTGAGATATAAATAACTCTCATCACTATCAAAAGCACAATTCGCCGTTGCTTTACCTGGCATGATAGTGCCAAGATGCTTCCCTTTAGAGTCCAAAAGAAGAACACCACCAGGCCCAGTTGTGAAGATAATTCCAGAAGAGTGAAGTTTAAGACCATCAAAAAGACCAATCCTACTTTTGCTTAACTTGTTACCATCAAAAAAAATTCTTTCATTTTTTAGGCCATTATCATTATCAAAAGCTATAATTACATTATTGTCTTTATCGGAATTACCTACGTAAACTGTTTTTTCATCTTTTGAAAGAATAATTCCATTTGGACGTTTCATACTTATAGAAAGTAATTCAATTCCCTTTGACTTACTCCATTTATAAATTCCGTTAAAATTAAGTTCTTTAAGTGTGTCATCATCCTTCATTTTCAATCCATATGGTGGATCAGTGAAGTAAATTGATCCACTCTTATCAAAAACTAAATCATTTGGACTATTGAGTCTTTTCCCTCTGTAGTTGTCTACGATTATTTCAAAGGAAGGGCTTTTAAAATTCGAATATTTCAGGCGAGCAACTCTTCTGTCTCCATGTTGACACAAGATTAAATTTCCTTTTGAGTCAAGGGCTAATCCATTAGATCCATCTGTTTTACTTGTTGGAGAGTAATTAGTCATACCACTAGGCTCTAGAAAAATACTTAAGCCTTCATTTTCATTCCACATATAAACTTTATTATTAGGTACATCTGAAAATAAAACTCCACCTAACTTATCGACCCAAACTGGCCCTTCAGCCCAACCAAATCCGTCTGCCAGTAATTCAATTTTGGTATTTTTATCTATCAGTTTTTCCATCTCTGGGTCCAAGAATTCCAAAGAACCAATTGTATTTTTTTGGCTATGTAGGATCAGAAAACTAAATAATAGAGAAATTGATATATATTTTTTCATACAGTGAATTTAAAAATTATATTCTGTTTTTTAGATACTCTTATTAACTTTTATAATCTACATTCATAGTTATAAAATCACTAAAAAAATATCTTAAAATTGGGTAGAAGCATCTCAATTAATAAGTATATTGATAACAAATACTATTTCAGAAAATGAAAAAAAATTATCTCAGCCGTCGTAAGTTTAACACTCGAATTATTTTAGGAACATTAGGTTTAAGTGCGACCCAAAGTTTAATAGCTCAAAACAATTTCAAATTAAAAGGACAAATTAATTGGTATAATGCTCAATATATTGGAGTAGAGGGGAAGGGATGGACAGATACTAAAAGATATTTTGACCGCTTACCGGCAAAGGCAGAGGGTATTGTTCGCAGACCGGTTTGGGATCTTTCTCGACATTCAGCTGGAATGTGTTTACGATTTGAAACGGATTCATCAAACATATATATCCGTTATAAATTACATCTAGAAAGCCTTTCGATGTTTCATATGCCTGCAACAGGTGTTAGTGGTGTGGATTTATATGGTGAAGATGGTGATGGTATTAGCCGTTGGGTATCTGTAATAGGCCCTGAAGAACAAAAAGTTGAAAAATCAATAGCTAAAGGATTAGCTCCCGGTTCTCGTAGATATACTTTGTATTTACCTTTGTATAATGGGGTCGATAAAATGGAAATTGGTATTGAAAAAGGAAATTTTTTTAATCCATTGCATCCCCGAAAAGAAAAACCAATCCTATTTTATGGAACTTCAATTATGCAAGGTGCCTGTGCATCAAGACCTGGATTGGCATTTCCTGCGATTTTAGGCAGAAGATTAAAGCGTCCAACGATTAACTTAGGTTTTTCTGGAAATGGTATTATGGAAAACGAAATAGTATCTTTACTTGCTGAGTTAGATCCATGTGTATATGTAATTGATTGCCTCCCAAACATGGATGAAAGTAGTGTTTCAGAAAGAACAATTCCATTGGTTAAAAGGTTGAGGAAAGCTAATAAAAAAACACCTATACTTCTTGTTGAAGACAGAAGCTTTACCAACACACAATTTTTTCCTTCAACGAAATTGCATCACTTCAAAAGTAGAATTGCTCTAAAAGATGCATTTGCAGAGTTGAATAATCAAGGTGTTGGTAATTTATATTATTTAGATGGAGATAATTTATTGGGTAGAGACGGAGAAGCTGCTACCGATGGCTCACACCCTAATGATCTCGGGATGATTCGATATGCAGACGCCTATGAACCTGTTTTAAGATCTATATTGAGGCAGTTTTAATATTGAAAATAACAGACTATTTTAAATTGTTTTGATTAATTTGTCTTATAAATAGGTGTTATTATATTTCCTTTTTTTAAATATTTTCCCTCTGAGGCCCACCTAAATCCTCTCATTTGAATATTCATTACCTCTGGTATGTCAAAATCTGAAAGATTGTGACCAATTGAAGAATAAAATATTCTTCCTTTGCCATAATATTTTTTCCAAACAACAGGCATTACACTGCCCTTAATTTCATTTTCTACATCTATATCTAAATAATCAATTTTTTCTAATTTTAAACTATCTGATTTATGATATGTATCTTTCATGAATTCTGAAACGGCGAGGACCTTGATGTTAGGATCAACAAGCATGTAGTACTGTTCGGAGTTTTTCACCAAAAAATCACTTATATCTTTTGTAATTAAATCTTTAGAATCGATAATTTTTACTTTGTAATTTGTAATACCACCTGGATGTGAAACGAATTGGCCACCAACCATAAATTGATACCTCTGATTAACCTTATTCGAGGCTCCTAATCCACCATGCCAACCAGAGAAACCAGTACCCTTAAGAATTGCTATTTGTAATCCTTTAAATTGTTTATCGTTCATTCTGTTTTCAACAGGCGTAAAAAAATCGGTAAATGCTTGAATTATAAGATCAGTTTCACTCATCAACTTTTCATCTTCGTAAACACTAAAATTGTCAAAAACCCTTACTTTGGCACCTTCTGCTTTCAGAATTGGTACAAAAAGGTCAGCACTTTCCTTAGGACTGTGTATTGTTCCCCCATAAACAAAAAGGATATTTTTTCCTTTTAATGAGGGCAAATCATTTTGAGCAAGGCAAACATGTAACTCAAGCAAAAAAAATAGTTGAAGAAAAATAAACTTAAAATATCTCATGATTTAAAGTTTTAATTCGTAGGGTTTTCTATAACGCTTTCCTCTTCTAAGATTCGCTTCAAAATCATCAATAAATTCTTCTTTGACAGGATCCCAATTTAAAGGTCTTCTGTATTCATATGCCAAATTTGCAATATGGCAAATTGTTGCAGTTCTGTGACCAACTTCAGCATCACATATAGGTTTTGAACCGTTTTTGGCAGAAGTTATCCAATCATTTTCATGATTATTAGAAACATAAAGTTTTTTATCTGTTGATTTTAATTTAATATTCAATATTTCTTTTGGGTTAGTTTCGAAAAAGTCCCGACTTATATCAAGTGTTCCTTTTGATCCAAAAAAACGAACTGCAAATCCACGTCCAAAATTTCTGTGTTCAACTTCAATCCCATTATCATAATACATCTTAAGTCCCCTAGATGCGGTAGGCTCCATTGGTGCTTCATATTTAATTGGTCCTGAATGATCCATACCAAGAGCCCATTGAACTATGTCAAACATATGGGCTCCCCAATCAGAAAGTATCCCACCTCCAAACTCTCTGTACCATCTCCAGTTTGGAAACCAATCCCTCTCAACAATAATATCATGGTAAGAACGCAAGGGTGCTGGTCCTAGCCATCTGTCCCAATTTAAGTAATCTGGAGTTTCTTGGAATGGAAGATTGCATGGAGCAGATGGATTACCTACCTCAACCCAAATCCTTTCTATTTTACCAATATATCCATTACGAACTAATTCACAGGCCTTTCTAAAATCAGCTCTTGAACGCTGCATACTTCCTGTTTGTAAAATACGATTGTATATTTTTGCCGTATTTTCCATAGCTCTCCCCTCCTGAATGGTGTGCGACATAGGCTTTTCACAGTATACGTGCTTTCCTGCTTTTAAGGCATTAATCGAGGGTATTGCATGCCAATGGTCTGGAGTGCTCACTACAACTCCATCAATATTTGGATTTTCAATTAGTTTATAAAAATCCTCATATATTAAAGCTCTACCTTTTATTTTGTGCTTAACATATTCATTATCTATCAATTTGCTAAATCTAGTTAATCTTTTTTTATGAATATCACATCCAGCAATAACCCTAGCACCAGAAATTTTTGACATCCGTTCAATCAGTCCACTACTTTGAGCGCCCAACCCAATAACTCCAATATTAAATCTATCACTTGGTGGAGTGAAACCTTTCCCTATTACGTACCTAGGAATAATTGTTACTCCTAGAGCTGCAGATGTTGTTTTTTTTAAAAACTCTCTTCTTTTATTTATCGTCACCTTTTATGTAGATTTTGATAATTAATCTATTCAAGCTATACATATTATTTAATATTTCGAAGATTTTTTCAAATAAAAATTGAAGTATGGTAGTCGATCATGAGATATCAAATTATTTTAATATAAGTAAAACTTATATTAAAACAAGATATAGACCTTTAATATGAGTATATTGTTATAAAAACATAACAATATCATCACTTATCTTATGCCCCCTAGAAAGAGTTGAATAGTCCACTAAAAATTTTAGTCATGAATTTTTATCAATCACATAAGGAAAAATTTAGAACAGTAATATTAGAAATTATTATTGCTGTTTGTATTGTATTTAATTCAAATGAAATTATATCGCAAAAAAAATTAATGTCCAGTTATACTGAGGATTTAAACTGGGAAAATCCTGAATGGGAAAATCCTGAGATATTTGAAATTAATAGAGAGGAACCTAGAGCAACTTTTTATAGCTTTAAATCATCTCAAAAAGCTATTGAAAATTCTGATTGGAAAAATTCAGATTATTATAAATCATTAAACGGAGATTGGCATTTTTTCTATTCTGAAAATATAAAATCAAGGCCAAAAAAATTCTACAAACAAAATTATGATTACTCAAGTTGGGAGTTAATAGAAGTTCCCTCTAATTGGGAACTAAAAGGATACGGTACACCCTTCTATACAAATATTAAATATATGTTCCCTGCCAATCCACCTTTTATACCACATAATTTAAATAATAATGGATCTTTTATAAAATTCTTTGATGTACCTAAAGATTGGACGAACCGAGATATTTATCTCCATTTTGGGGGTGTAAGCGGAGCTATGTATGTTTGGTTAAATGGTGAGTTAGTTGGTTATAACGAAGGAAGCAAAACACCTTCAGAATTTAATATCACCGATTATTTGATAAATGGCAAAAACAAACTCTCGGTTCAGATCTTGAGATGGTCTGATGCTAGTTATATGGAGGATCAGGATTTTTGGAGACTGTCAGGGATTGAGAGGAGCGTATATCTTCGTTCTGAAAATAAAGTAAGTATAATTGATCTTAGTGTCAAAACAGATTTAGTAAATAATTTTCAGGACGGGAATTTTAGCTTAGAATTGGATGTGAAAAATAATAATTCCAAAAATTGTACCAGAGAAATTGAAATCACATTGTTTGAAAAAAATAATGAAATACATAAAGACCAAAAAACTATAAGCTTAAAACCAGGGAGCAATATTATAAATTTTAAAAAAATAATTAGGAAGGCCAAATCATGGAGCGCTGAAAAACCCAATTTATACGACCTTTTAGTAGAACTTAAAGGAGACCCTATTCAGGCTACAAAAATTAAAATTGGTTTTAGAAACATAAAGATTGAAAAGAATCAACTTTTTGTAAATGGAAAGCCAATTCTTATCAAAGGAGTTAATCTTCACGATCATGACCAAACAACAGGGCATGTTGTTTCAGAAGATCTTTTAATAAAAGATTTAGAAATAATGAAAAAGAATAACATTAACGCCATAAGATGTAGTCATTATCCAAAGAATCCATTTTTTTATAGGATGTGCGATAAATATGGCTTTTACTTGGTTGACGAAGCTAATATTGAAACCCATGGCATGGGGACTACGAACCAAGGACTCGAATTTAGACCTGATCTGCAAAAAGTACACCCTGCTTATTTAAAAAATTGGGAAAAAATGCATCTTGATAGGACTATAAGGATGTATGAAAGGGATAAAAACTATCCATCTATAATTATTTGGTCTCTAGGGAATGAAGCAGGAAATGGAATAAATATGTTTAAAACATACGAATGGTTAAAAAATAAGGATTCTTCAAGACCAGTTCAATATGAAGGTGCTACTAAATTTTCAAATACTGATATTCAAGCGCCAATGTATCATAAAATTGAAATGTTAAGAAAATATGCAGAAACAAATCCATCACGTCCGTTAATACTTTGTGAATATGCACACGCAATGGGAAATAGTGTTGGTAATCTTCAAGATTATTGGGATGTGATTGAGTCATATGATGTTTTACAGGGTGGATTTATTTGGGATTGGGTAGATCAAGGTATTTTAACAAAAAATGAAAATGGTGAAAACTTCTGGGCATATGGAGGTGATTTGGGTGGTGAAAATTTTCAAAATGATAAAAACTTTTGCAATAATGGCCTTGTGAATCCTGACAGAACGGCTCATCCTTCTCTCGAAGAAGTCAAAAAGGTATATCAAAGTATAAAATTTGACTTTGATTATTTGAAGTCAAAAACATTAAAAATTTTGAATAAATATGATTTTATAAACCTGAATGAATTTTTTTATGAGTGGGAAATTCTAAAAAATGGTGAAAAGATAATAGATGGCTATATAGGTGAATTTGACCTTGAACCTCAAAGTACTAAATTAATTGAACTCGATATTCCAAATATAGAAGGGAAAAATGAATATTTTCTCAATATTTATGCTAAAAAGAAAAATTCAGACGCCTTAATTCCTAAAAACCATATTGTCGCTTATGATCAGTTTTTTATTGGTGGAAATAGGTACTTAGAAAATGAAATAACATCATCAGATTCAGGAATCAATATATCTCAAAATAAAGAATCATTGAGTCTCAAAGGTCAAAATTTTAAAATTATATTCAATAAAAAAACTGGAGCATTAGCCGAAATAGATTACGGTGAAGGAAATATAATTGAACAAGGAGTTATAGCTAACTTTTGGCGTTCACCAACAGACAATGATTATGGATTTTTTATGCCATATAAGCTTAAGGTTTGGAAACAAGCTTCAAAATCGCAATCCTTAAATAGTTTTCAATTTAAAAATCTAAAAAAGCGAGGAGTTGAAATAAAATCTAAATATTTTTTACCAAGTATTGGGGGATATGTAGAACTAATTTATAATATTGATTCATCTGGTAAAATAAACATTAACACTTCACTATCTGAAATATCATCTAAACTTCCAATGTTACCAAAATTTGGAACAAACTTAATTATTGGTAAGCAATTTGAAAAAGTCAGGTGGTACGGACGTGGCCCTCACGAAAATTATCAAGACAGAAAAACTTCTTCTTTGATAGGTATCTATGAGTGTAAAGTATCTGATCTTTATTATCCATACATAAGACCACAAGAAAATGGCAATAGAACAGATACTAGATGGGTTACTTTTACTGATACTAATGGAAATGGAATAATCATTCAAGCATCTAAAGCATTTGAATTTAGTGCTCACAATCAAAAAAATGAAGACTTTGATGGAGGAAATGATAAATCTCAAAGACATACAACGGATATTTTGAGAAGACCTTTTTTAAATTTAAATATTGACAACAGACAAATGGGTGTTGGTGGAGATAATAGTTGGGGATTTCTTCCACATGAAAAATATCAAATTAAAGCAGACAATATTTCGTTCAATTATTCAATCTCGCCATATAAAACAAAATAAAAAAAGTTTTAATGGTTTTAATAAATAACAAATTGAGTTTAATTTTTCTGCTTAAGGTCAATTTAATTCTACATACTTATTCTTTTTGATGTATTGTGAAGCAAACTATTCAATATCAAATTCGAAGTCAGTGGGGTTGACCCAGTCTGAATCTAATAATTCTCCTTTCATATATCTATTGTAAAAATTCTTAGTTCGCATGTCAGCGTAGGGATAATCATCGAATATCTTGGTATCCCCAAGGATTCTAGGGTCTTTATTTCTTGTTAGATCTTCGATTAAGATTTTTTTTAAGCTGTCCTTTAGAGAATTGTATTTATCATATTCTGCAATATTTTTAATACAGTTAGGATCATTTTTAATATCATACAAAGTTTCCTTGGGTCTTCTTCCGAATGCATATTGCCAATACTCTTCTTTCTTTCCTTCTTTTCTCAAGTTTAATATTTCTGTTTTAGTCGGACTACCATCGGTATTGAGATATCCAGTTTCTGGATTTCCCGCCGGCCAACGCTCAGGATTAAAATTTATGCTAAAGAAATAATCCCCTGCAATAATTGCACGAACTGGGTAACCTTTATCATTTTCTCGACCTACATCGTGGCGTTCTTTTCCAATAATCATATAATCTCTTTTTTTGAAAATTGAGTCATTATTGAAAAGATACTTCCAACTTACACCTGAAAAATTTTCCATATCGTGTTTTTCTGAATCAATACCCGCAAGATCCAGAAAGGTTGGAGCAAAATCTGAAAAACTCACATAGTCATTAATAATTCTACCTGGATTTTTAATTCCTTTCTCCCAACTTATCGCTAAAGGCAGTCTATTGTCAAAAGGGAAGACCTGTCCTTTTACTCTCGGAAATGGCATACCATTGTCTGATGTAACAACTATAATGGTATTTTCTAAAAGATCTCTTTTTTCCAATTCATCAATCATACGTTCCAAATGACTATCAAAATATTCAATCTCGAATGCGTAATCTAGCATATCTGTTTTAACGTTTTTGGAGCTAGGCCAATAACCGGGAACTTTTTCAATTTCTTCTATTTTTTTATTTCCATATTTAATTCCTGACTGGTACTCGTAACGCCGATGAGGTTCTAACCCCCCAACCCAGAAAAGGAAAGGTTGTTTATCTTTTTTTTCATCAAGAAAATTTTTAAAGTTTTCGAAATAATTGATATTACTGATAAATTTTGCTGGAGGATTAACTTTTATTTTACTGTAATCTTCACCGATTAAATTCCTTTTTTTTCCATTTTTCAATGCAATGCCCGGAGCCCATCCTTTTCCAGTTTTTCCAGTTTTGTAACCATTTTTTTTTAAAACTTCAGGGAATGTTATGAATTTTTCAGGAAAAAACGGAAAGTGATTGGCCGCTTCTTCTAGCAGCCAGCTGTCCCGTCCTGTTAAAATGGAAGACCTAGAGGGTGAACACTTTGCATTAGTTGTATAAGCATGGTTAAATAACAAGCCCTTCTTTGCTACACGGTCAAAACCAGGTGTTTTTATCCATTTAGTTTCATAAATACTTGCGTGTGGATAGGATTGGTCGTCAGAGATAACAAATAATATATTTGGGGGGGTAGAGTCAAAGGATTTGCATCCTGTGAATACGATAAAAATAAATAGGAGTGATAGTTTTCTCATTGCTTCTTTACTGTTTTCTCCTAAAGACGGATTTTAGACATCTAATAAATTTAAAAATTTAAATTTAGTTTAGGAATTCAAGGATTAAATGATATAGCTTAAAAGATCATTAAATGTAATTCATGTTAAAAAAATAAACACCTTCCATTTGTAGGGGTTTTAAAATAATTAAGTACAGAAAGAGGGACTTGAACGTAAATAGTAAATTATAAGCCTCTATTAAATTGATGAGTCAAAAAAAATAAAAACTCATTAGCAAAGGCCAAAGTGATCTAAATCATTGGAATATCTTTATCACTAAGTTTGGAGACTAATTTGTATATTGGTTATTATTAACCATAAATCAATTTAAATGAAAAAAATACATTATTTAATTCCTTTATTTCTAATTTCTATATTCGTTTCAGCACAAACGATGGTATTTAATGTTATTGAAGTTAAATCAAAAGACTACCTAGAATCTAAAATGGAGGAAGCTTATGAAACGTGTTGTAAGGGTATGAAACCCAACAAGGGCGGGTTTGCGCTTGAACGTATCGGAAAAGGTGCTGATAATGGCATGACTCACAGGCTTGTTTGGTACTGGGAAATGGGTCAAGATCTATGGAAAGGGACTAACATCGACGAAAAGGCTCCGCTTTGGTGGGCTCAAATGGATAACTACGTTGAAGAATGGGGAGAATCTTATGCAGGTCGAGTCTTAACCAGGCAGAATGGAACTAATGAAGATTATAAAACGATGCATATTTGGGATATTAAAGTAGATGATCCAAACCAGTTTAAAACTGCTCACGAAAAAATAGTTAAAAAATTCAAAGAAGAATTTAAAGGAAGATGGGTAGCTTTTGGGACTTATGACATTAATTATCCTAATGGTGCAACTCATTGGGTATCTTTAACTGGAAAAAATCAAAATGATCTAATCATGCTTTATGATAAACTTCAAAAACAGGCTGATTTTATTGAGCTAATAGCCGAGAGAGGTAAATCTGAAAACGTAAAGGATTATTTGGTGAGAAATATTAAATCATATTAAACATTTATTTAAGTCCCCACCACGACACCGCCCCCTTTTTTATCGAGGGGGTTTTTTGTAATTTTGTTTTCAAGTATGTGGAATTTATAATACTAGAAGTTGATATAATTACCCTTTGATTTTTACCCAAATCCATTCTAAACTCATCTGTAAAAAAAAACCACTAATAGCAGGGGTTTACAAAGAATAAAACTGATTTTGCATTCTATCCATTGGTGTAAAAGAAAAACCCTAACATATTGACATTAAATACATTAGGGAAATTTTCTGCGGAGAAAGAGGGATTCGAACCCCCGGAGGTGTGACCCTCAACAGTTTTCAAGACTGCCGCATTCGACCACTCTGCCATTTCTCCTTAAGGGAGATAAATATACATTGCTTTTTCCGATTAGAAAACATTTCATTAACTCTCTTTTGACATAATTAGAGTCATAGTTTTGTATATTTAAATTCTTATGGATACTACATTAGAGTTAGTAATTTTAATTGCTACAGGATTTTTAGCGGGAATAGTAAATACACTTGCAGGAGGGGGATCGTTATTTACACTTCCAATACTCATCTTTCTTGGATTACCTTCTCAAGTTGCAAATGGAACAAATAGAGTTGTAATTGTAGCACAATCTTTAAGTGGTTCAATAGGTTATTCTAGTAAAGGAATTTACTCATATCCATTTAATATATATCTAGGCATAAGTGCAAGCATTGGAGCTTATATTGGTGCCAAAATAGCCTTAAATATTTATGAAGAGATTTTCAATAAAATATTGGCTCTAGTTATAATTATTGTTGGGGCATTAATCTTTATTCAAAAGAAAAAATTAACAAGCTTTGTTTATGAAAGAACTACTGGGAAATATTTGTGGTTTAGTATGTTAGTTTTTTTTGTTTTTGGTATTTATGGAGGCTTTATAAATGCAGGAATAGGTATACTTGTAATGTTATTTCTTAATAGATTAAACCAGATGTCTCTAGTAAAAAGTAACGCAACTAAAGTGTCTGTTGTTTTTATTTACTCATTTTTAGCTTTATTAATCTTTGCTTTTAACAATTCAATAGATTGGAAAATGGGAATATCTATGGCTACTGGTTCCATTTTTGGTGCATGGTTTGCAAGCCGTTGGTCTGTTAAAAAGGGTGATAATTTAATTCGTTATGCTGTGATTATAAGTACCGCAATAATTTCAATAAAACTTTGGTTTTTTTAACTCTAGTAGCTTTTATATCCTTCAATACTGATCCCATAACCTGTTATAGCAGTTCTTCTTTGTTGCTTTGAATTACTAATTACCCTAAGCCTAGTGATGCCTATGTCATGCAAAATTTGTGCACCTATTCCAAAATCTTTGTTATCCATTGGCATTGGCGGAACTTGATCGTGTTTGCCCTTACGCTGCATTTGTTTTAAACTTTTTATTCTAGCTAAGAGGTTTTCTGGATTTTCATTTTGATTAATAAATAAGATAGCTCCTTTTTTTTCATTATTTATTAAATTAAAAATATCATCTAATCTTTGATTTACAGCACCAGTGAGCATTCCCAAAATATCGTTTGTAATTTTTGAAGACTGAATTCTAGTTAAAACAATCTCATTTTTCTCCCAATGTCCTTTACTTAATGCCAGATGAATATTACCACTTGTAGTTTGATGATATGCTCTCATTCTAAAAGTACCATATCGTGTTTTAATCTCATGATCTACTTTTTTTACAATTAGACTGTCATGTTGCATTCTGTATGAAACCAGATCTTCAATAGATACAATTTTAAGATTTAATGTTTTTGCAACATTAACAAGTTGAGGAAGTCTAGCCATACTACCATCCTGATTCATAATTTCAACGATAACTCCTGCAGGTTCAAAACCAGCTAATCTTGCAAAATCAATAGCAGCCTCAGTGTGTCCTGTCCTACGGAGTACCCCTCCAGATTTTGCAATTAGAGGAAATACATGTCCAGGTTTGGATAAGTTGGAAGCTTTTGTTTTTTTACTAATTAAAGCTTTAATCGTTGAGGCCCTGTCAGCAGCAGAGATTCCTGTGGTTACTCCCTTACCTTTCAAATCAACCGAAACAGTAAATGCAGTATCCATAGGATCTGTATTATCAGAAACCATTTTACCTAATTTTAATTCTTGACAACGTTCTTCTGTTAATGGAGTACAAATCAAACCCCTTCCATGAGTAGCCATAAAATTAATAAGTGAGGGAGTAATCTTTTCTGCCGCAGCGACAAAATCTCCCTCATTTTCTCTATTAGCATCATCAACAACTATTATAACCTCACCGTTTTTGATTGCATTAATTGCTTCTGGAATACTATTTAATTTTATTTTATTTTCAGTCATGCTCTTTTTTGAAACGGGAGTTTTTTAAATAGGTTCAAAATTGGTGAATATATGTTATAAAAGCTAATAAAACCTTTGTCGGAAGAAGCTCTTCTAGTTAAAATATATGAAAAAGGTGCTAAAATTATTGTTGAAAGCCAGGTAGCTATCAGCGGGGAAATACTACTATCTTCTGCGGCATTTTTACTAAATAAACCTATATAATGGTAAGTTAGAAATATAATAACTGATATAACTAAAGGAAGACCTAATCCTCCTTTTCGAATTATTGCCCCTAAAGATGCTCCAATAAGAAATAATAATAGTGAAACAAATAGTAACGTATATTTTTCTTGAAGAGTGATTTTGTGTAGGTTAATTAATTTTTGGTAAGCAAAAAATTGGCCTTTTTTTGCGTTTAAATCATTTAAAGAGTTTCTTATTTTATTGATTGCTTGTTTGTAAACAGTACTTTTCTTCCAATTTTCGTCAGTATCTATAAAATCCAAAATTTGTTTGGGTAAAGCAGCTTCTTTATCATACGACTTTTTTTTACTGATCCAAGATGAGATGGGACTTATTTTTGAGAAATTATTGTAAAAAATATTTTTTTCCTCTATGAATGAACTCTCAAGTGTGTCAATACTAGTTCTTAATTGATTGATTTTTTGCATTCTAAATGAGGTTTTTATATTCTCCTGATTTAAATCAATATTGTTAAATTGAGATAAATCAATATTCATTTCATATTCTTCAAAAGAAACTTTTGCATGTGGAATTCTTTTACGTTGTTGGATCTTTTTTGGAATGAATTCTTCATAACGGTTCCCATTGTATAAAACTAACTTTAGGTTTGGGTCTGTTGGTTCATTTTTCATTTCTCCTCGGTCCGCCTTAATAACAATATTATTTTTCTTATCTGGAGTGTATTCATGAATAATAACATTTTTTAAAAACCTATTGTTATCACCATATTTTTTTTCAACCTTGATATTGTATTGTCCAATTTCATTAAAAATACCCTCTCTAATTGCAAGTGTAGGTTTTAATTTTGCGAGATTTTTTCTAAGGTTGTACGATTTAAGTTCACCGTATGGAATTACATGGTTTGAAAAATAGAACGTTCCAATCCCCAACAAAATGTGGAAAATAGACAATCCTAAAAGAGCTCTTTGCAATGAGATACCGGTAGATTTCATTGCAGCAAATTCATAGTTTTCAGATAAAGTTCCGAATGTCATTAGAGAAGCAAGCAAAACAGATAAAGGGAGTACTAGGGGTATTAATTTGGGAGAATAATAAACTAAAAACTGTCCAATTATTATTATATCTAAACCCTTTCCAGCTAATTCATCAATAAAAAGCCAAAAGGTTTGAATAATAAAAATAAATAAACATATACCAAATACGCTAATAAGTCTTATGAGATAGCTTTTTAACATATATTTGTCAATAATCCTCATCGATTCTATTCGTTTATATAATAATCAGGATATTTACTTTTGTCAAAAATAAAAAAGTCATCACTAAGCATAATATTAGTATTGATATTCTTGAGAGTAAGTATAGTTCTAGTATTATATCTTCCTATTTCTATCAACCGATAAATTAGTTTAGTTTTCATATTTATTCCTAAGAGTAAATATTTTAATTCTTTTTTCTCTTCGTTAGGTATTAGTTTGATGTATTGGACGGGTGTGCCCATTATATTTTGTTTTATATCCCATTGATAGGCATAATTTTTTTTATAAATTGTCAAAAGCTCTGAAGGATTAATTCCAAATTCAGGTCCCTCTTCGGGGTCGCTAATGGTAATTTCTTCATTTTCAGGTATGATAGTATAAGTCATTTTACCATCAAATAATTGCTCATAGCCTAAAAAATTTATTTTATATAAATTTTTACTAATAGTTACAGAACCCTTCGTTTCCTGGCGGATGTTTTCTGACCTATTTTCCAAAACGTAGGTAAATTCAAACATCATATTATCGAATGATGAGATTTTATTTGAAACTTCATCCAATAATTTTATTGCGTCTTCTGTACCTTGTGATAGAACTGAAAAACTTAAAAGGGATATGGAAAGAAATATTATTTTTTTCATTAAAATAAATTACTAGGTTTGGTCATCTAGAAGACGACTTAATGTGGTGAGATCTGATATTAAGACTTGACGAGCTTTACTTCCTTCAAATGGTCCTACTACTCCAGCTGCTTCCATTTGATCTATTATTCTCCCAGCTCTGTTATAGCCCAATTTTAATTTTCTTTGCAACAAAGAAGCTGATCCCTGTTGGGCTGTAACAATCACCTCAGCAGCCTCCCTGAACAATGAATCACGTTCAGAAGTGTCAATTTCAAGGCTTGAGTTATTTTCCTCACTATTATATTCTGGAAGAATATGTGCATCAGAATATCCCATTTGGCTTCCTACATAAGATGAAATACTTTCTACTTCAGGTGTATCTACAAATGCACATTGAATTCTTATTAATTCGTTACCTTGGGTGTATAGCATATCTCCTCTTCCAATTAATTGATCAGCACCACCACTGTCAAGTATAGTACGTGAATCAATTTTAGAAGCAACCCTGAAAGCAATTCGAGCCGGGAAGTTAGCTTTAATAATTCCAGTTATTACATTCACAGAAGGTCTCTGAGTAGCAATTATAAGATGGATTCCAATTGCTCTTGCTAATTGTGCTAATCGAGCAATCGGAGTCTCAACTTCTTTACCGGCCGTCATAATTAAGTCAGCAAATTCATCTACAACTAGTACTATATATGGTAAAAAAATATGTCCATTTTTTGGGTTAAGTTTTCTTTCTTTAAATTTTTTGTTGTACTCTTTGATGTTTCTACACATCGCATTTTTAAGAAGTTCATATCTATTATCCATTTCAATACACAATGAATTAAGTGTATTTATAACTTTTGTATTATCTGTGATAATAGCTTCTTCCGTTTCAGGCAGTTTTGCTAAATAATGGCGTTCAATTTTGCTATAAATATTTAATTCTACTTTTTTAGGATCAACTAAAACAAATTTCACTTCTGCTGGATGTTTCTTAAAAATAAGTGAGGTCAAAACGGTGTTTAGTCCAACAGATTTACCTTGACCAGTTGCACCTGCCATTAGTAGGTGAGGCATTTTCACAAGATCAACAACAAATGTTTCATTACTTATCGTTTTTCCTAAGGCAATTGGAAGTTCCATTTCAGCATTTTGAAATTTAGCAGATGTAATGACTGATCTTATTGATACAACACTTGGGTTTTGATTTGGAACTTCAATTCCAATTGTCCCTTTACCTGGTATTGGTGCTATAATTCTAATACCCAATGCAGATAGAGAAAGTGCTATATCGTCCTCTAGGCTTTTGATTTTTGATATTCGAATTCCAGCATCTGGAACTATTTCATAAAGAGTAACAGTCGGACCAATTGTAGCTTTAATATTTGAAATCCCTATTTTGTAATTATTTAATGTTTCAACAATTTTATTTTTATTTGCCTCCAGTTCTTCCTGATTTATTGTAATTCCACTCTCTCCGTAATTTTTTAAAAGATCTAAATTGGGCATTTTAAAATTCCTAAGTTCCAGTTTTGGGTCAAAAGAACCTTGATTTTTTACGAGTTCATTAGCCAATTTTACATCTAATGTTTCTTCCTCTTTTGCTGCCTCAACTTCCATCACTAATTCATTTTCGTTTGGTGAATTTTTTTCAAATGACGTATTTAATGATTTTTCTGTGGAATAATTAGATGTTTCTCCGCTATTTATTTCTTTTTCATTTTGGTTTAAAACTGAAGAAAGATCATTCTTATCAACATTTTCATTGAGACTTAAATCGTTGTTTTGTTTACTCAAAAATTTATCCCAGATCATTTGAATTTTTTCGGGTGTCCATTTTAATTGAACTACCACTATACACATGAAAAAGAAAATTAAAATTGCCATTACACCAATTTCTCCAACGTAGGCATTTAAAATTAAATTTAATTCATAACCTACAATGCCGCAGTATATTGGATTTGAAGGAAATAGGTACCCCAAAAAAATACTTAGCCAAATTATTTGTGCAATTCCCCATGACCAATTTAAAATAATTTTTTCCGTGCTTTGACCGAAAAATAATTTAAAACCGCTAAGACATAGAAGATAAGAGAAAATTATTGAAGCATACCCCACTCCTTCATAAATGAATAAATGGCTAACGAATGCCCCTACTTTACTTAAAATATTTTTTGCTGGAACTGATTTGTCAAAAAAATAACCTAGAGTACTATAATCCTCTTTCCAATTTATTGTGTAAGACACAAACGATATAGCCAGAAGTATACCCAACAAAAACAATCCTCCTCCAAATAAAACCTGGCGTTGACGCTTTATTTTTGGATCAATTTGAGATTGTCTTTGCTTTTTTAACATTAAGTTTTAGTTTACGTACAAAAGTACAAATTCAATTACAAAAGCTTTGAATCTGAAAATCATGTTGTGTTGATACTTGCGTAAAATAAAACCTAGTTTTCTAAGCCAGGTTTTGTTTTAAAGAAGATATTAGAATTAATTTAAGTCAAAACGGTCAGCATTCATAATCTTATTCCATGCTTTGATAAAGTCGAAGACAAATTTATCGTTGTTATCATTTTGAGCGTAAACTTCAGCTATAGCACGAAGTTCTGAATTAGATCCAAAAACAAGATCAGTTCTTGAAGCTGTTCTTAATACTTCACCTGTTTCTCTACTTTTTGCTTCATAACTATTGTAGCCTGTTGAACTCCATTCTACATCCATTGATAAAAGAATTTTAAACCAAGAGTTATTTAATTTCCCATCAGTCCATATACCTTCTCCTGAATAGGATATTCCCATTGCACGTAATCCTCCGGTTAAAACTGTCATTTCAGACGGTGTTAATCCTAACAGTTGAGCTTTGTCAAGGAAAATTTCTTCCGGACTAACAGAGAACTCTTTTTCAGAATAGTTCCTTAAACCACATGCTTTAGGTTTAAGAAGATTGAAAGATTCGATATCTGTATTTTCTTGACTTGCGTCACCTCTGCCTGTTGTTACATTTACATATTTTCCACTAGCCATTTCGATACCAACTGCACCACCGATTACAATTACATCTGCAATGCTGGTTTTGTGTTTTTCGGCTATTTTGTCATATATATTTAATACTTTTTCTAGTTCTCTTGGTTTGTTGACATCCCAGTTTTTTTGAGGTTCTAAGCGAATTCTTGATCCATTTGCCCCACCTCGATTGTCTGATCCTCGAAATGTCAAAGCACTTGAGAGGGCTGTATTGACCATTTCTTGTATACTTAAACCTGAATCAGATATTGTTTTTCTAATGATATCTTCTTCTTTTGAAGTTAGTAACTTTCCTGTAGGTGTAGGATCCTGCCAAATATATTCAACGTCTTTGTAATCGCCACTGACATAATTGCTTTTTGGCCCCATGTCACGATGTAATAATTTAAACCAGGCACGAGCAAAAGTTTCCCCAAACTCCTCAGGGTTATCCAAAAATCTTTCACAAATCAATTTATATTTAGGATCAACTTTTAATGACATATCTGCAGTTGTCATCATTGGTAAGACTTTAGAATCACTTCCATCAACTTGAGGAACCATATCCTCCTCTGCACAGTCAATGGGATGCCACTGCCATGCTCCGGAAGGACTTTTTTTGCATTCCCATTCATATTTAAATAATAATTCGAGGTATCCCATGTCCCATTTTATTGGGTTTGTTGTCCATGGACCTTCTATACCACTTGTAATTGTATCGACACCAATTCCAGATGCATACTTATTTTTCCAACCTAAGCCCATCATTTCAATTGGAGAGCCCTCAGGTTCAGCCTCAACAAGCGCTTCATCTCCAGCTCCGTGTGCTTTACCAAAAGTGTGTCCACCAGCAGTAAGAGCGACAGTTTCTTCATCATTCATTGCCATACGCTTAAAGGTTTCTCTAACATCTTCAGCAGATAGTGCTGGATCAGGAATTCCGTTTGGTCCTTCAGGATTTACATAAATTAACCCCATTTGAACCGCAGCCAAGGGATTTTCAAGAGATTGGCGGGTATCTCCATAACGCTTATCTCCTAGCCATGTATCTTCTGCCCCCCAATAAATATCTTTTTCTGTTTGCCAAATATCTTCTCTACCCATAACTGTTCCATGGTTCGGTCCACCCATATCTTCAATAGCAACATTTCCAACAAGGACAAGTAAATCAGCCCATGACAATTTATTTCCGTACTTCTCCTTTATTGGCCAAAGTAAACGTCTTGCTTTATCCAAATTGCCATTATCTGGCCATGAATTTAATGGAGCAAACCTTTGTGCTCCTGTCGCAGCACCACCACGTCCATCACCTGTCCTGTAAGTTCCAGCTGCATGCCATGTCATACGAATAAAAAAAGGTCCATAATGACCATAATCAGCAGGCCACCAATCCTTAGAATCTTTAAGCATTATTTTGATATCCTGTTTAACAGCATCAAGATCAAGTTTTTTTACCTCTTCTTTGTAGTTTATCTCTGGAATTGGGTTGCTTTTGTCACCATGTTGTCTAAGAATATCTAAATTTAATTGATTTGGCCACCAGTCTTTATTTTGTGTACCAAGATTTGGAGTTGTAGTCGACCCATGGAATGGGCATTTGGTTTCGTTCATAATAGTTTAAATTTTCATTAAATTTAGTAAACCTGAATAAAGTTTCTAAAATTTTTGCTTGTAAAATTACTTATTCATTAATAAGTTTTTCCTATAATAAAAATTTTGTGCGGATAGTAGTTTTAAAAAACTACCTTTTTTTCAAAATTTTAATATTTAAAGCAGCATAAAGTAGTGTCATAAATGGACTAATCCAATTAAAAACAGCAAAGATAAAATACTCTCCAACACCAACATTTAATACTCCTGACTGATAAGCGCCACAGGTATTCCATGGTATTAATACTGAGGTAACTGTTCCTGAATCTTCTAAAGTACGACTTAAGTTTTCAGGAGCTAACTTTCTTTGCTCATATGCTTTTTTGAACATTTTACCAGGAATTACTATCGATAAGTATTGATCTGAAGCAGTTAAATTTACCGCTAAGCAAGAGGCAATAGTACTCGTGAAAAGCTGTAAAGTATTTTCAGCCCAACTAAGGAGAGAGGAACTTATTCTACCAAGAGCTCCAATAGCATCCATTATTCCACCAAATACCATTGCACATATAATTAGCCAAATTGTACCCAACATACCTTTCATTCCACCTGACACAAACAAATCATTTAATAATATGTTAGAAGTAGCTATTTCAGTTGAAACAGTTATTGCATTCATTATTGCTTGGTATGCTACAGATGGATACAAAATATCAGATCCAGTTATCTCTAATAGTATTTTGGACTGAAAAAGTAAAGCAAATAATGCTCCCATTAGGGTTCCAATGAGTAATGAAATTAGAGGGGGTGTTTTTTTAATAATTAGAACTATTACAGTAATTGGGACTGAGAATAACCATATATTAATTGTAAACTTTTCTTCAATAGCTAATAATAGTTCATTTGTTTCAGTGTTTCCAGAGGTAGTAATCGAAAAGCTTATAATAAGAAAAACAAATAATGTTATTAGAATACTAGGTATTGTTGTGTAGGTCATATATCTTATATGCTTAAATAATTCGCCACCAGCCATCGCAGGAGCTAGATTAGTGGTATCTGATAATGGAGAAAGTTTATCTCCAAAATAAGCACCCGATATTACAGCACCTGCTATCATTCCCGATGGAATTTCCAAAACAGTTCCTATTCCAACTAGCGCTATTCCGACAGTTGCAGAAGTTGTCCAACTGCTGCCAGTCGCTAAAGAAATTATTGCACAAATAATAACACTTGCAGGTAAAAAAATTGTTGGATGTAAAATTTTTAAACCAAAGTAAATCATTGCTGGTATTATCCCACTTACCAGCCAGGAACCTGCAAGTGCACCAACAAAAAGTAAAATTAATATTGCCCCTGTAACTGACTGAAGGTTTTTGGCTATTTTTTTTATCATTATTTTGTAGGGTATATTCTTATAAAAGCCAATTATTGCTGCTACGGCTCCACCTATTAATAGTATAAATTGGTTTGAACCATTTAAAGCATTATCACCATATATAAAGACATTGATTGAAAGTAGAAAAACTAAAAAAATTAAAGGAATTATTGCAAGTCCTAATGAAAGATCATTTTTTTTCAAATGGGATTCAATTAAGTTTCAGTACAAGGTATAACAATTTCAACTAAAAAGTGGTTAAAGAATTGAAGTAGGTTATAAACATTTGTATTTTTGATTATAAATTGAATTTAAATATGAATAATTTTGATGTTGCAATTATAGGCTCTGGTCCCGGTGGCTATGTAGCAGCTATACGTAGTGCTCAGCTAGGTATGAAAACAGCGTTAGTTGAAAAATATGATACCTTAGGTGGGACTTGCCTTAACGTAGGGTGTATACCATCTAAATCCTTATTGGATTCATCCCATCATTATGAGGACGCCATTAAACATTTTTCAGAGCATGGAATTGAATTTGATGGTAAAGTAAAAGTAAACTTTAAACAAATGATTGATCGTAAAACTGAGGTGGTAAATCAGACTACTAAGGGAATTAATTTTTTGATGGAAAAAAATAATATTAGTGTATATCACGGTATTGGTAGTTTTATCGATTCAAATCACATTAAAATAAAGTCAGATAAGGAACAAACAATTGAAGCTAAAAATATAATTATTGCAACTGGATCTAAACCTGGTAACTTGCCTTTCATTAAAGTTGATAAAGAAAGAATAATTACTTCAACTGAGGCATTAAAGTTAAAAGAAATTCCCAAACATATAGTAGTTATTGGTGGTGGTGTAATAGGTTTAGAATTGGGACAAGTTTACCGAAGGTTAGGTGCCGAAATATCTGTTATTGAGTATGCAGATAGAATTACTCCTGTAATGGATGCATCTTTGTCAAGAGAGCTAATGAAAGTTATGAAAAAACAAGGGGTTAAATTTTACTTGTCTCATGAAGTTAGAAAAGTTGAAAGAAAGAGTAAAGAAGTTATTATAACAGCATTAAACAAAACGGGGGAAAGTATTCAATTTACAGGTGACTATTGTTTAGTTTCTGTTGGTAGAAAACCCCACACTGACTTACTAAATATTGAAGCAGCAGGAGTCAAAGTTGATAAATTGGGTCGTGTTGAAGTGAATCAATATTTACAAACAGCTAAATCAAATATTTATGCAATTGGTGATGTAGTCAGAGGTGCGATGTTAGCACATAAAGCTGAAGAGGAAGGGGTAATGGTTGCAGAGTTTATAGCAGGACAGAAACCGCATATAGATTACAATTTAATTCCAAATGTTATATATACGTGGCCTGAAGTTGCTTCAGTAGGTAAAACCGAAGAGCAGCTTAAAAGTGAAGGGAAATCTTATAAATCGGGACAGTTCCCAATGCGTGCTTTAGGTAGAGCAAGGGCAAGTATGGATACAGAAGGATTTGTTAAAATTTTAGCTGATTCAGCAACAGATGAAGTTTTGGGAGTACATATGATAGGAGCAAGAGCTGCTGATCTCATAGCTGAAGCTGTCACAGCAATGGAGTTTCGTGCTTCTGCCGAGGATATTGCACGTATGAGCCACTCACATCCTACATACGCTGAGGCTATAAAAGAAGCCGCTCTTGCAGCTTCAGAAAATCGTCCCCTTCATATATAATCTTAATTATGTTGAACATACTGAGGTAAATTGAGTTATAGATACTATTATAAGAAAGGTTTAATCTTTTCTTTTAATCTATCTATTCCTAAATTACCCAAGCTTCCAATATGTTTGTGTTTTACTTTTCGATCAGGTTTAAATTCTCCTTTTTCTATAACATTTGACAAGTTTCTATAAGCATCCCTAAATGTCTCTCCTTTTAAAACTTCTTTGTTTAGCGATTCAACTGTGAAAAGATGGTCATATTTTTTTTGATCGGTAATATTATTTGAGACTTTGATTTTGGGTAAACTTAAAAGTAGAATTTCTAAACATGCTTTAGTTTCATTAATAGATTCAATTATTGCGCCTTTAGCTTGTTGCAGATCTCTATGATAGCCGCTTGGAAGATTTGATGTTAAAAGGGTGAGCTGATTTGGTAATCCTTTAATCATATTAAATTTTGCCCTTGCTAATTCAAACAAATCTGGATTTTTTTTGTGAGGCATAATACTCGAACCAGTAGTCAAATCATTAGGAAATGAAATAAAATCATAATCTTGTCCCATATAAAGACATATATCCATACATAGTTTTGAAAGAGTATCTCCAAAAGCTGATAAAGAAATTGCAACACTTTTTTCAAGCTTTCCTCTACTCATCTGTGCAGCAACAGAATTAATCTTAAGCTCTGAAAACCCTAATATTTTAGTAGTTAAATCTCTGTCTATTGGAAATGAACTTCCGTAACCTGCTGCACTTCCAAGTGGATTTTGATCTGTAATTTTATATGCACTTTGCCAAAAGTACAGATCATCTATTAAACATTCAGCATAAGCAGAAAACCATAAGCCAAAAGATGAGGGCATTGCAATTTGGAGATGTGTATAACCAGGGAGTAGGTTATCCTGATATTTTTTTGCTAATGATAGAAGTAGATCAAAAAGCTTAATTATTTTGGTTTTAATTTCACTTAATTCTTTTTTAACATAAAGATGCATAGCAACTAATACCTGATCATTTCTTGATCTTGCAGTATGAACTTTTTTCCCAACTTCTCCAAGTCTTTTGGTTAAAAAATATTCGATTTTTGAATGTACATCTTCAAATTCCTTTTCAATTTTAAAAGTTTTATTTTTTATTTCTTTTTTAATTTCATCATAGACTAAACAGAGTTGTTTAACCTCATCATTATTTATTAATCCTACTCTTCCGAGCATTTTAACGTGTGCTATTGAAGCTTCACAATCAAATTGTGCAAGCACCATATCATATTCTCGGTCTTTTCCTACAGTGAAAGAGTCAACTTTTTCGTTTAGGATATTTCCTTTTTTTTGCCAAAGTTTCATATTAAATTATTTGTTTTAGTAAATTGTTATAAATTGAAATACCTTCCTCAATTTCTTTTATATAAATAAATTCATCAGCAGAATGTGAGCGAGTAGAGTCTCCAGGACCAAGTTTTAAAGAAGGGCAGCTCAATGACGCTTGATCTGATAGGGTAGGGGACCCATATGTTTTTCTTCCTAACTTTTCTCCAGCTTTTACAATTGGATGATCAATACTTATAGAAGAACTTTTTAGGTGTAGTGATCTTGCTTTTACATTACAAGGTAAAGCTTTTTGTATCACTTCATCAATCTCATGATTTTGATAGCATTCATTAACCCTGACATCAAGTACCAATTTCACTTCGGATGGAACTACATTATGCTGACTACCAGCATTAATTTGTGTGAGTGTTAATTTTACGGGACCCAAAATTGGTGAGACCTTTTCAAAAGAAATATTTTCGATTTTTTTAATTATTTCAGGTAATTTCATAAGTGGATTATCCTTATTGGGATGTGCAGCGTGACTTGGTGTTCCTTTAATTTCAATATCAAAAACAACCAAACCTTTCTCTGCAATTGCTAATTCCATTTGAGTAGGCTCTCCAATTATGGCAAAGTCAATCTTAGGTAAGTAGGGTATTAAATAACGTAAACTTTTATCCCCTGCAGTTTCTTCTTCGGCAGAGGCTACCATTAATAGATTATATTTCAAGTTTGGATTTTTGTAGAAATAATTAAAGCAAGCCAAAAGAGAAACTAATGCTCCACCTGCATCATTACTACCTAGACCATATAATTTACCATCTAAAATGTCGGCTTTAAAAGGATCTCTAGTATAAGCTTTATTCGGAAGAACTGTATCGTGATGTGAATTAAGTAATAAAGTTGGTTTTTTAGGATCAAACGATTTATTTACAGCCCATAAATTATTTTCCTTTCTTTGAAAAGGTATATTGGAATCTTGAAACCATTTCTCAAGGCGTTTTGCAGTTCCTGATTCATTTTTAGAGAAAGACTCTATTTCAATCAAATCCTGTAATAGTTTTATTGCTCTTTGATTCAACATTACTTTTTAATTTTAGTAAATTGATTTTTTTGTGAAAAAATACTTGAGTTTCCAATACGAATTTCTTGAACACCTTTTTCTAAAGATTCGAAACAATTATGCAATTTAGGCATCATACCTTGGGATATAGTTCCTGTATTTTTAAGTTCATGATATTTTTCCGTATCAATAAAAGGTATAACAGACTTTTCATCATCAATATTTTCTAGAACTCCCATTTTTTCGAAGCAATATGTTAGTATAACTTTAAAATTTTTAGATAAAGCTGATGCAATTGAAGCAGCAATTGTATCGGCATTTGTATTTAGAAGCTGTCCTTTTCTGTCATGTGTAACTGAACAACAAACAGGAACAATATTTTGTTTAATTAGCCCTGTAAAAAATGGAATATTTATTCCCGTTAAATCGCCGACAAAACCAAAATCAATATCCTGTATGGGTCTTTTTATCGCAGAGTAAGCATTTCCGTCTGCACCAGAAATTCCCAAAGCGTTGCAAGAAATTGACTGAAGAAGTGAAACGATTTTTTTATTTATTTTCCCTGCATAGATCATTGTTATAAGATCAAGACTATCTGAATCTGTAATTCTTCTTCCTCCTTCAATTTTAATTTCTAAACCTATTTTTTTAGATATACTATTAGCTTCATTACCACCGCCATGGACTAAAATTTTTGAATCTTCTAGGCTAGCAAAGTCTTCTAAAAACGAAATTAAGGAATCCTTGTTTTCAATTACTTTTCCACCAATTTTGACAACATGTAATTTATCCATTTTCTAGTATTTTTTTTAATACTAATTGAGCAGAATATGTCCTATTATTTGCTTGTTCAATAATTAATGAATTATTACTATCCAAAACTTCATCTGATGCAACTATATTTCTTCTAATTGGCAAACAATGCATAAATTTTGCATTATTTGTAAGTTTCATTTTTTCTGCTGTTATCATCCATGTGTCGTCAGTTTTTAAAATTTTTCCATAATCCGAATATGAACACCAATTTTTAGCATAGACAAAATCAGCACCTTCTAATGCTTCTTCTTGGTTGTAAACTATAGTGTTGTCGCCTATAATTAGGGGATTTAACTCATAACCTTTAGGTTGAGCAATAACTAAATCACAATCTATATTGTTTGCCATCCTAACAAATGAATTTCCAACCGCATGTGGTAATGCTTTTGGATGAGGAGCCCATGTAAGGACAATTTTTGGACGTTTTACTTTATTCTTTTCTTTAATTGTAATAGCATCAGCTAAAGCTTGAAGTGGGTGTGCAGTAGCACTTTCCATGTTAATAACTGGTATACTCGCATATTTTATAAAACTTTTAAGAACAATTTCGTTCTCATCATTTTCTTTGCTATTTAAACTCGCAAAAGCTCTTATTCCAACCATATCGCAATATTGTGAAACAACAGCTGCAGCTTCTTTAATATGCTCGGAGCGCAAACCACTCATTTGAGTACCATCCTCAAATTCTAATGCCCATGCTTCGTTTGAAAAATTCATTATCATTGTTTTTAATCCCAAAAGTTGCGCTGCTTTTTGTGAACTTAGGCGCGTTCTTAGACTAGGATTAAAAAAAAGCATACCTAAACTTTTTTGATTTCCAAGTGATTTAAAAGCAAATGGATTTTTTTTTAGTTCAATGGCCTCATTTACAGCCTCACTAAGGCTAGGCAGATCGTTAAGAGTTAGAAATTGTTCCATTTAATTGTAGTTTTTTTCCATTTCCTTTTCAAGTGACTTGAAAAAGTATTCAAAATGTTTTTCTTGTATTGTAAGAGGAGGCAATATTCTTATAAGATTTTTATTACTGCTTCCTCCAGTAAAAATTTTATAATCATAAATTAATTTTTTTCTCAAAGAAGACACTTCAAAATCAAATTCTAAACCTAACATCAATCCCCTACCTTTAATTTTCTTTATTTTCTTTATTGAAGATGCTTTATTTTTAAAATATTTTTCAAGAGATTTAGTCTTTTCTTGTAGATTATCTTTTTTAATAATATCTAGAACTGCAAGTGATGCTCTACACGCAAGATGGTTTCCGCCAAACGTAGTTCCGAGAAGACCGTGAGTTGCATTTATTTTTGGATTAACTAAAATCCCACCAATTGGAAAACCATTCCCCATACCTTTGGCCATTGTGATGATGTCAGGATTTATTTTGAACTTTTGAAAAGCAAAAAAAGTTCCTGATCGTCCAAAACCTGATTGGACTTCATCCGCCACCAGAGAGCTATGGTATTTCTCACAAAGTTTTTCCATCCCGTAAACAAATTTTTCATTTGGTTCATCCAATCCACCTACTCCCTGAATTGCTTCAAAAATTACTGCGCAAACATCCCCTTTAGCAAGCTCAACTTCTAAAGCTATAAGATCATTAAATGGTAAAAAAGTAACCGCCTGTTGTTCATTTAATGGGGCTGTAATTTTTGCATTGTCTGTGGCTGCAACGGCTGCAGAGGTTCTTCCATGAAATGAATTTTTAAATGCAACTATCCTTCTTTTTTGGGTATGAAACGAAGCTAGTTTTAGAGCGTTTTCAATTGCTTCTGCGCCACTATTGCATAAGAAAAGTTCATAATTATCAAGTGAAGAGTGTTCGCCTATTGCATCTGCCAATCTTTTTTGAAGTGGATTTTGAATCGCATTAGAATAAAATGCAATTTGATCCAATTGATCTTTTATTTGTTTAATATAATGAGGGTGACTATGACCAATAGATATAACCGCATGACCGCCATACAGATCTAAATATTTTGTACCTTGATTATCATAGACATAGACATCTTTCGCACTGCTAGGCTTTACTTCATAAAGTGGATATACATCAAATAAATTCATTTATTTTGGATTTATTATTGATTAGCGATTTCATTTATTTTATCAAAAGATGCATTAAGACCTCTAATTAGTGATGAACTCAGTCCTTGATGCTCCATTTCATTTAAACCCGTAATTGTACAACCCCTTGGTGTTGTCACTCTATCTATCTCTTCTTCAGGGTGCGTACCTGTTTCAATAAGAAGACTGGATGCACCCATAGCAGTTTGCATTGACATTTTTAATGCTACATCTGCATCAAAACCTAATTGAACACCACCTTGTGTGGTAGCTCTAATTAATCTCATCCAGAAAGCGATTCCACTTGCACATAAAACTGTAGCAGCTTGCATATGGCTTTCATCAATAATTAAAGTTGTTCCTAAGCCATTAAATATAGCTTCTGCAATTGCTAAAACCTTTTTCCCTTTTATATTACTACAAAGACATGTCATAGATTTTCTCACGGATATAGCCGTATTAGGCATTGATCTTATAATTGGTAATTTATTTCCGATAATTTCTTCTACACGTTTAAGAGTATATCCTGTAACCGTTGATATTACTATATGATTTTCCTTCAGATTTGGACTAATATTTTCCAAAACATTGTCTAATTGATTGGGCTGAACGGCTAAAATTAAAATATCCGAATTTTTAACTGCCTCATTATTATCTTTTGAGACAAAAACATTTTTATATTCTTTCATAAATTCAATTGAATCTAAATTCCTTTTTGTTAAATATAAAGTTGTGTGGGTGTTATTAATTATTAGACCCTTTGCAATACTTAGGCCTAAATTTCCAGTTCCAATGACAGCTATTTTCATTTTTTTATTTTAAAAAGTTGAGGCCTTTAGTTGAAGTCCCGCATCTTCTTCCCAGCCCATAATAATATTTGTATTTTGTATTGCCTGACCTGCGGCTCCTTTAATTAGATTGTCAAGAATACTTGTGATTAATAATATATTTTCGTGTTTGTACAAATGCAAAAAACAGTAGTTACTATTAATTACAGATTTTAAACTAATTTCATTTTCAGATATTAATGTAAATGGGTGCTCCTTGTAAAAGTTTTTATAAATCCTTTTGACATCATTAAGGCTCCCACTATGTTCAGTGTAGCAAGTTGAAAAAATTCCTCTTGTAAAATTACCACGATTAGGAAGAAAATTAATTTGTGGATTACTGCCTAATTGATTTACACTTTGATGTATTTCTTTTAAGTGTTGATGTTTAAATGGCTTATACCACGAGAAGTTATTGTTTCTCCAACTAAAGTGGGATGTTGGATTAAGGCTAATTCCTGCACCTGTACTCCCAGTTGTAGCGTTGATGTGTAAAGTATTTTTTAAATTTTGATTTTGTGCAAGAGGTAAAATAGATAATTGAATAGCTGTGGCAAAACAGCCTGGGTTTGCTATAGAATCTGAGGATTTAATTTTTTCTCTTTGTAGTTCAGGAAGACCGTAAACAAAATTTCGCCCATTAAAATTACTATCCCTTTTTAATCTAAAATCATTACCTAAATCAACTATCAATGTTTTTTTGGAGAAATTGTTATTTTTCAAAAACTCTAATGAGTTACCATGACCTAAACACAAGTAGACAACATCAATATTTTTATTTATTTTGTTTGTAAATTTTATTTCGCTTTGACCCAATAAATCAGCATGGCAGGTCGAAATTTTTTCACCTTCTTTAGACCTACTATAGACAAAATCTAATTCCATAGAGGGGTGTTGAAGAATTAATCTAATAAGCTCTCCACCTGTATAACCAGAACCACCAACAACTCCTACTCTAATCATCTTTTTTATTTAAATAGTGATATATTTTTGACGAATTTCCGGTTAATTTGATAAATCCTTTTGCTTCTTCAGCTGTCCAACCTTCATTAATTTCTCCGTATTTACCTAATTTTGTTAACATTAAATCGTGTGGAGAATCAATTCCCTCAAGGTCATACCTGTAAGGATGTAATTTAAGATATACCTTACCGCTAACTTTTTTCTGACTACTTTCCATAAATGCTTCTAAATCTCTCATGACAGGATCTAAATAGTGTCCTTCGTGTAGCTGCATTCCATAAAAATTACTTAGTTGTTCTTTTTGAAAAAGTTGCCATTTACTCAGTGTGTGTTTTTCTAAAAGATGGTGTGCCTTAATGATTATAATTGGAGCTGCAGCCTCAAATCCAACTCTTCCCTTAATCCCTATGATAGTGTCACCAATATGAATATCACGGCCTATTCCAAAATCTCTTGCTAAAATTTGTAGTCTTTGAATTAACTCGAATGGTTTACCTTTTTTTCCATTAATAGCAAATAGTTCACCAGTTTTGAATTCTATTTGTAATTCTTCTGATTCAGATTTAATCACTTTACTTGGGTAGGCTGACTCGGGTAAAGGATCCCGAGAGTTTAATGTTTCAGCACCGCCTACACTTGTACCCCATAGTCCTGTATTAATTGAGTATTTAGCTTTCTCCCAAGATATGTTTATCCCATGAGAATTTAAATATTTAATCTCACTTTCTCTTGAGAGGTTTTGATCTCTAATTAGTGAAATAATTTCAATTTCTGGAGCTAAAATTTGAAAGATCATATCAAAACGAACTTGATCGTTCCCTGCTCCTGTACTACCGTGGGCTATATATTTTGCATTTATTGATTTAGCATAGGAAACTATTTCAACAGCCTGAATAATTCTTTCAGCACTCACAGATAAAGGGTAGGTATTATTTTTAAGTACATTTCCAAAAATTAAATATTTAACAATTTTGTTATAAAAAGTTTCTAAACCGTCTACGTTTTTATACCTATAAGCACCTATTTCATAAGCTCTTTTTTCCATTGATTTAATATCATTATCTGAGAATCCTCCCGTATTTATACAAACTGCATGTACTTCATTGTTTTCTTGAGATAATTTCTTAAGACAATATGAGGTATCTAATCCACCACTATAAGCTAAAACTACTTTTTCTTGTTCCATTTTATTTTTTTTTGTAAAATAAATTTGATCTAATATTTTTATTCTGGTTAGTCTTTCTTTTATTTTGTTCTGGATCGTATAACATTCCAGTGCATAAACACATTTGTCTTTCTGTTCTTGTCAAGATGTCATAATTTTTACAAGTTTGACATCCTTTCCAAAATTCTGGATCATCTGTTAATTCTGAAAAGTGAACTGGTTTATAGCCAAGGTCATAATTTATTTTCATTACAGGCATACCAGTAGTAATTCCGAAGACTTTAGCTTTTGGATATTTTTTGAGGGAAAGTTCAAAAACCTGTTTTTTTATTTTTCTTGCTAGTCCTTTTCCTCTGTAATTTGGAGCAACTATTAGTCCGGAATGTGCAACATATTTTCCATGTCCCCAAATTTCTATATAACAAAAACCTGCAAATTTTTCTAAATCTAGAGCTATAACAGCATTTCTATTTTCAATTTTTTTAGCAATATATTCAGGTGTCCTTCGGGCAATACCAGTACCCCTAACCTTTGCTGATTCATCGATGCAAAGACTTATTTCTTTTGAATATATAATGTGTTCCGCTCTTGCGTGTAAAATTTTCATAATTATTTAAGTGAAATGTAAAATGAGATGAAGGGGAGAAGGGCTTACCATACTCCAAAAAAGGTTACACCCCAATGGGGCGATAACGCAGGAGAGAAATATTGGTTATCGTTGAAAATGCAATTAAACTAAAAAATTTATTTTCTGACATGATTATACAAAATTCATGTAAAAATCTGAGAAAACAAAAAAAAAAATCTCTTTTCTCAAAATTTGAAAAGAAATTACGCTAATTCTTAAATTTGCATTTAGTTAGAAAAATGTATGTCTGAGATTAATTTAAATCTTAAAAAACTTACTAATAAAACTATTCTTTTAGCTCATAGTGGTGGTGTGGATAGTTGTGTCCTCAGTGATATTTTAATTCGTAGTAAAATTAAATTTTCAGTGGCACATTGTAATTTTCAATTAAGAGGTGAAGAAAGTGATAATGATTTGTTATTTGTAAAAAAGTGGTGCAAAAAAAATAGAATTAAATTTTATCATAAAATATTTAATTTGAAAGATAACAAACTAAAAAATAAAAAAGGTATTCAAGAGGCGGCCCGTGATTTAAGATATAAATGGTTTAGTCAACTCAGTACTAACAAAGGTTTTGATTATTTAGTAACGGCACATCATTTAAATGATCAGTTTGAAACTTTTTTAATGAATGCATCAAGGGCGTCAGGTATTTTTGGTTTGGCAGGAATTCCTGAATCAAACAAACTACTTAGGCCTTTACTTAACGTAACAAAAATGCAAATTCTTGATTACGCAAAAAAAAATAATTTGGAATGGAGAGAAGACTCATCAAATACTAGTGAAGATTATTTTCGTAATATAATTAGACATCAGGTAGTAAAATCTTTCGAGAACCATAAACCAAAAACTCTTGAAAATTTCAAAAAAACATTAGTACACCTTAAAGATGCTCAAGAATTTATTTCTAATCAGTTTGATAAGCTCAAAAAAGAGCTTTTTATTAAAAAAAATAAGCATACATACGTATTCATTGAATCTTTAAAAAAAATAAAACCATTAAGTTTCATTCTACACCATTTTTTTTTCCCTTTGGGATTTAATTCTAAAGAAGTAGAAAAATTAGTATTTTCTTCACCCGGAAAGCTAATTCTTAGTAAAAAATATCGTTTAATTCGTGACAGAAAATATTTGATATTATCCCCCTTGTTAAAAAAAGAAATTAATGAAATCTTAATTGATCTTGATAAGAAAAATTTAAAACTACCAATTCCTATTAAATGGGAATACATTTCAAATCTTGAAAAAAAGGCACATAAAAATAATGAGGTATTTTTAGATCGAGAAACTTTGAAAAGTCCAATATCTTTAAGGAAATATAAAAATGGCGATTACTTTTATCCTTCTGGGATGAAGGGGAAAAAATTACTTAGTAAATTTTTCAAAGATGAAAAATATTCACTTTTGGACAAAGAGGAACAATGGTTGCTATGTTCTAATGGTGAAATTGTATGGATAATTGGAAAACGGTGTGATAATAGATTTCTAGCAAGACCAAACACAAAAAATAAATTACTAATGCGCGATTTGAGATGAGAAAATGGCTCTTATTTATACTATACTGCACGACTATTAATGCTCAGATAATAGAACCTATTAAATGGGAAACCTCTGTAAAAAAAGAAAATGATAGTATTTATACTATATATTTTCAAGCAAAAATATCAGGCGAGTGGCACCTATATTCTCAATTTTCTGATCCTAGTGGAGCTGTCCCTACGGAATTTATTTTTAATAAAAATCCTTCATATAAACTTATTAGAAATGTTCAAGAAAGTAAGCCCATAATATCATATGATAATTATTTCGAAATGGAGCTTTCTTATTTTGAATCAAATGCATTATTTTCTCAAAAAGTTCAAAGGCTTAGTTCCAGTCTAGAGCCAATCAATATTGAATTAAATTATCAAGCATGCGATGATAAATTGTGCATTTTTAGAACAGAAAACTTTAAAATCAATTTAGATGGGCTCAAACAATCCTCATTCGAATTAGTCGATGATGAAAGTAAAATTCGTTCGGATGCATTGAGACTTGAACTAAAAGAAAAAGCTTTTTTAAGTGGTCCTAAATTAGAAGAGGGAATATATTCTTATTATAATATTTTTCTTTTAGGGTTTTTGGGCGGTTTTTTGGCTCTATTGACCCCTTGTGTATTTCCAATGATTCCTTTAACGGTTTCATATTTTTTAAAGCAATCAAGTTCGAATTCACGTGGGCTTATTAATGCATCAGTATATGCTATTTTCATTGTATTAATTTATTTGATTCTTAGTCTCCCATTCCATTTTATCGATTCACTTAATCCTGAATTTCTAAATACTATTGCTACAAATATTTTCTTAAACCTAATCTTTTTTGTTGTGTTTATAATTTTTGCTTTTTCTTTTTTTGGATTTTACGAATTGACTCTACCGACATCTTGGAGTATGCGTACAGATAATTCTTCGTCATTGAATACTTTTATTGGTATCTTTTTTATGGCATTGACATTGGCAATAGTTTCTTTTTCATGTACAGGTCCTATTTTAGGTTCTTTGCTGGCAGGTTCACTTACATCCGAGGGGGGAGCTTTTCAATTATCTATTGGTATGCTAGGTTTTGGATTGGCATTAGGACTGCCTTTTGGATTGTTAGCAATTTTTCCCAACTCACTTGAAAAGTTTCCCAAATCAGGGAGTTGGATGAATTCAGTAAAGGTAATTTTAGGTTTTTTAGAATTAGCCTTAGCATTAAAATTTCTTTCAAATGCAGACTTAGTTGCTGGGTGGGGTATTCTGAAAAGAGAGATATTTTTAGGCTTATGGGTTATTTTGACCTTTATGCTTACCTTGAACCTTCTGGGGTTTATAAAATTTCCCAACCAGAAAAAAGAAAGCATATCAAAATTTAGATATTTTTTTAGTTCACTTTCTTTTGCATTAACAATATATCTTTTAGTTGGTCTTTTCTCAAGGGAAAATACCCTTAAATTTTTGAGTGGTTTTCCACCACCAGTGTTTTATAGTTTTCAGGCCGATGAATCTGACTGTCCTTTAGGTTTAGAATGTTATAAGGACTTTGAAATTGGAAGAGAAAAGGCATTTGATTTCAATAAGCCAATACTGTTAGACTTTACTGGCTGGGCATGCGTAAATTGCAGAAAAATGGAGGAAAATGTTTGGTCAGAACCTAGAGTTTATTCTTTACTAAAAGATAATTTTATAATTATCTCACTCTATGTTGATGATAGAAAAAAATTAGATGTTTCTGACCAATTTGACTATCAATACCCTAACGGGTCTATTAGAAAAATAAATACTGTAGGTAAAAAATGGGCTACTTTTCAAGCAATAAACTTTAAGACAGCTTCACAACCATTTTACATACTTATGAACCCTAATGGTACTTTATTAAACTCACCAATACAATATGTAGACTCCAAAACTTTTTATAAATGGCTTGAGATTGGTTTGCAAAATCATTCAAAGATAATCCCCAAAGTGAAGTATTTAAATTTCAATAATTAATCCTATGTTGATTTAATATTTTAGTTTATTTAAAAATACAGAATAAAAAAGTACTTTCACTTTGAAAAATAAACTTCTTTTAAAGGAAGACGAAACCTTTCACCGTATAAACCGTCTTCTTCTCTCACCCCACAGCCAATAACCATACTAATTTCTGCATTTTTAGGTAATTTGAGTAATGATTTTAACCTAACTGAATCAAAACCTTCCATTGGACAAGTGTCATATCCCAAAGCCGCCATGCTTATCATAAAACTTTGAGCTGCAAGCGCAGTACTTTTATGTCCTATAATTCTTATATCATTTCTTCTTACTTCACGATAGGTTACTTTTTTTAAACCTCGGTAATAGGTTTTTATGTGATTGAAAAAACTTTTAAAACCTTTACTTCCTCTATATAACTTTGGTATGGCTTTTTGATAATAATCAATGGCTCCCTTAATTTTTTCTTTGTCTTTTCCTTTGTTAGAACTCTTGATAAAATTAACATTTGAATTAATTCTCTCTGGCCACAAGTCCAAACGAACAACTGGGATAACTAACTCCTGAGCAGTTTTGGCTGCAGGTTGATTAAAACAAACTCTCACCACACTTTTCAAAAAATTTTCTGACTTAATATGATAAAATTCCCATAGTTGTAGATTACTGCTTGATGGAGAGAGAAGTGCTTGCTCAATACATTTTTTTACGAGATTTGAATTTATACTTTTTTTTGGATTGTAAATTCTTACTGATCTTCTAAATTTTATTGCTTCACTTACAGATTTTTCTTTCATAATTAAATTTGCTTTAGAATTCTTTTAATAATCCCTAAAGATTTTGGGTATGGTGGATAACGTTGAGGAAGGTCAAACCAAAATTGTCTTTTTACAATTGATTTTTTGTGACTAAATAATTTAAAACTATGTTCGGCGTGATAAGAACCTATTCCACTATTTCCAATCCCTCCAAATGGTAGTTTTTGATTTGTAAAATGAATAAGTGAATCGTTGATTACGGCACCTCCAAAAGAATAATCTTTAATAAGTTGGGCAATAAACTTCTCATTATTACTGAATACATAAAACGCTAAAGGATTTTTCAATAATGACAAAATTGAGTCTAAATCTTCTAAATTATTATAACTCAAAATTGGTAAAATTGGACCAAAAATTTCTTCTTTGATTAACAAGCTATCAATTTTTGGATTATCTACAATAGTAGGTCCAAAAAATAATTCATTTTTATTTCTGACTCCTCCATATAAAATATTTTGACCCTTAAGATCATTTTCCAATTTTTCGAAATGTTTTTTGTTAATTATTCTTCCATAATCTTTTGAATTTTTAACATTTGATCCAAATGCATTCTCAATTTCAATGATTAGTGATTTTACAAGTGATTCCTTTGTTTCTGATTTTACTAAAATATAATCGGGTGCAATACAAGTTTGTCCACAGTTCAAAAATTTTCCCCAAATAATCCTCCTTGCTGTTTTTTTAATAGGTGTTGTTCCGTCAACTATACAGGGACTTTTTCCCCCAAGTTCTAGGGTTATAGGAGTCAAAAAGTTTGCAGCTGCTTTTGCGACAATTTTACCCACAACTGTGCTTCCAGTAAAAAAGATATAATCCCATTGTTCTTTAAGTAACTCTTGTGCAACTTTTGCATCTCCCTCAACAACAGATACCATTCCTCTAGGAAAAACTTTTGTGAGTAAACCTTTTAAAATTTTAGATGTGTGAGGAGCAGACTCTGATGGTTTTAAAATAACTGTATTTCCAGCTGCGATAGCTCCTATTAAAGGCACCAAAGCTAATTGAAATGGATAGTTCCAGGGTGATATCATTAGAATATTTCCATATGGTTCGGAGATAATATAGTCTTGGGATGGAAAATTTATAAGGCTTCCCGATACCTTTACTGGAGCAGATAAAGCTTTTAGATTTTTTGTGAAAAAGTCAATTTCTTTTTGAATCATAAGTATTTCACTCGCAAATGACTCAAAAATTGGTTTTTTTAAATCCTTATGTAAGGTTTCGAAAATTAAATTTTCATTTTCATCTATCACTCTCTTTAATTTTTTGAGATAATAAATACGAGATTTGATCTTTTGATTTCTATTTGTTTTGAAAAACTCCTGATGTGCCCTTTTTAATTCTGCAATTTTTGGGGAATCCATAAACTTAATTTATCTAATCCAATCAAATATAGTAGAAAAAAAGAGGGTATTTTTTTAACTAGTTGAATATGTAAAAAAAAATATGTAAAAATATTGTATATCAATTAGTTATAAATTATAATACACCTTTGAGTATAAGACGATGTTAAAACAAATTAAATAAACGACAATCACAAAATATAATTTCGTTTGTATATTAACGTTGATGAAACTTAATAAATATAGTCAAGCAGTCACACAAGACCCTACCCAGCCAGCAGCACAGGCGATGTTACACGCAATTGGTCTGTCAGATGATGATTTCCAAAAACCTCTAATTGGTATCGCATCTACAGGCTATGAAGGTAATCCATGTAATATGCATTTGAATGGACTTGCCCAAAAAATAAAAACTGGTATTAATTCGCAATCTTTGGTTGGTCTAATTTTCAATACAATAGGTGTTAGTGATGGAATATCTATGGGAACTTCCGGTATGCGATATTCCTTACCTTCAAGAGATATTATTGCTGATTCTATTGAGACAGTGGTACAGGGGATGTCTTATGATGGTGTGGTTACCATTGTAGGGTGTGATAAAAATATGCCTGGAGCACTTATGGCTATGTTACGGTTGAATAGACCTTCTATATTGATGTATGGAGGAACTATTGCAGCAGGATGTCATAACAATAAAGAGCTTGACGTTGTATCTGCATTCGAAGCTTGGGGTGAAAAGGTTGCAGGAAAAATTGATGACTCCGAATACAAAAACATAATAAAAAATGCTTGTCCAGGAGCTGGTGCGTGTGGGGGTATGTATACAGCTAATACAATGGCGTCAGCTATAGAGGCATGTGGGATGTCTTTACCTTTTAATTCTTCAAATCCTGCTTTAAGTGATCAAAAAAATGATGAATGTGAAAATTTAGGTTTTTATCTTAAAAGTTTATTAGAAAAAGATTTAAAACCTCGTGATATTCTTACAAGAAAATCTCTTGAAAATGCATTACGTTTAATTGCAGTACTTGGTGGATCAACAAATGCTGTACTTCATTTTTTAGCTATAGCAAAAGCAGCCCAAATTGATCTAAGCATTGATGATTTTCAGAAAATTAGTGATTCAACCCCATTTTTAGCTGATCTTAAGCCAAGTGGGAAATATTTGATGAAAGATTTGCATGCTGTTGGAGGTGTTCCAGCAGTGATGAAATATATGTTGGAATTAGGTATGTTACATGGAGATTGTATAACTGTTACAGGTAAGACCTTAGAAGAAAATCTAAAAGAAGTTTCTCCTCTATCTCCAAACCAAGATGTAATACTATCTATTGATAAACCAATTAAAAGAACAGGCCATATTCGAATTTTAAAAGGTAATCTTGCTGAAAAGGGATCAGTTGCTAAAATTACAGGTAAAGAGGGTTTAGTTTTTAGAGGTCCAGCAAGAGTTTTTGATGGAGAGTTCGCTGCTAATCAGGGAATTAAATCTGGAAAAGTTTTGTCTGGAGATGTTGTTGTTATACGTTACGAGGGACCCAAAGGAGGACCTGGAATGCCTGAAATGCTTAAGCCCACTGCAGCGATTATGGGTGCAGGATTAGGTAAAAGCGTCGCTCTTATTACTGATGGACGTTTTTCAGGAGGCACGCATGGATTTGTTGTTGGGCATATTGTACCTGAGGCTCAAGAAGGTGGTGTTATAGCAATTATTCAGGATGGAGATCAAATTACCATTGATGCTCAAAAAAATACTATAAATGTTGACATTTCCGATAAAGAGATAGAAGTCAGGAAAGCAAAATGGACAAAGCCACCATACAAATTTGAACAAGGAGTATTATATAAATATATAAAAAGTGTCGCTACTGCATCAGAGGGATGTGTAACTGATTCATAAACCTATGGAAATTAAAACAAAAAAAAATCAATGACAAATCATGATAATTCAATTAGAATTTCTGGTGCTGAAGCAGTGATAAGGTGTTTACTTGAAGAAGGAGCAGATTTGGTTTACGGTTATCCTGGAGGGGCCATAATGCCAATTTATGATGAATTATATAAGTATCAAGATAAACTACACCATGTACTTACTCGTCATGAACAAGGTGCAGCTCATTCCGCACAAGGTTTTGCTCGAACCTCAGGAAAAGTTGGTGTTGCAATGGCAACATCAGGTCCAGGAGCAACTAACTTAGTTACGGGTATTGCCGATGCACAAATTGATTCTACACCAATGGTGTGTATTACAGGACAAGTTGCTTCTCATCTACTTGGATCTGATGCATTCCAGGAAACTGATATTATAGGTATATCAACTCCAGTTACAAAATGGAATTACCAAATAACTAAAGCGAGTGAAATCCCTGAGATTATGGCAAAAGCTTTTTATATAGCTAGAACTGGTAGACCTGGACCTGTTTTAATAGATATAACTAAAGATGCTCAATTTGATTCTCTTGACTTTTCATATAAAAAGTGTACTGGTATTAGAAGCTATACCCCAACGACAAAACTCTCTAATAAATCAATTGAAGAGGCTTTGGAATTAATCAATCAAGCTAAAAAGCCTTTTGTTGTTTGGGGACAAGGAGTAATATTGGGAAATGCAGAGAATGAATTAAAAACATTTTTAGAAAAATCTGGAATACCTGCAGCGTGGACTATTCTTGGACTTTCAGCACTTCCAACCAACCATCCAATGAATCGAGGAATGGTTGGAATGCATGGAAATTATGCTCCTAATATACTCACTAACGAATGTGACTTACTAATTGCGATTGGTATGCGTTTTGATGACCGTGTAACTGGTGATCTTAACACATATGCAAAACAAGCAAAAATTATACATTTAGAATTAGATCCTGCTGAGGTTAATAAAAATGTTGTTGTGGATGTAGCCTTAATTTCTGATTGTAAAATTTCACTGCAAGAATTAAACAAAAAAATTAAGACTAAAGTTTATCCAAACTGGATTAAACGTTTTGATGATCTTGATAAAGTAGAATATGATAAAGTAATCAAGCATGATTTACATCCAAAAAAAGAAGGGCTTACAATGGGTGAAAGTATAGAAATGATTAATAAGTATTCTAAAAACGACGCAATTATAGTCACAGATGTTGGTCAACATCAGATGGTGGCCTGCCGTTATGCTAAGTTTAGTCAAACGAAAAGTAATGTAACTTCTGGAGGTCTTGGGACAATGGGTTTTGCTCTACCTGCAGCTATTGGAGCCAAAATGGGAGCTCCCAGACGAGAAGTTGTTGCTGTTATAGGGGATGGAGGTTATCAAATGACAATACAAGAATTAGGAACCATTTTCCAACAACAAATTGCTGTAAAAATTGTTGTTTTAAACAATGACTTTTTGGGAATGGTTCGCCAATGGCAGCAGCTTTTTTTTGACAAACGCTATGCTTCGACAGAAATGGTCAATCCAGATTTTGTAACAATTGCTAAAGGCTTTAGGATTAAAGGTAAACGAGTAGAAAAACGAGATGAACTCGAAACGGCTATTAGCGAAATGATAAATTCAAAAGAACCATATTTTCTTGAAATTTGTGTGGAAAAAGAAGATAACGTATTTCCAATGATTCCCTCAGGTGCAAGTGTTTCAGACATACGTTTAGAATAATTATGAAAAACATCACATACACAATATCAGTATATGCAGAGAATAATGTTGGTTTGCTCAATCGTATTTCTGCAATTTTTCTAAAACGCCATATAAATTTAGAAAGCTTTTCCACATCTGCATCAGAAATTCCAGATGTATTTCGATTTGTAATTGTTGTTAATACAGATGCAGACAGGGTTAGAAAAATTGTTCAACAAATTGAAAAACAAGTTGATGTTATTAAGGCTTTTTACCATACTGATGAGGAGACAATCTTTCAAGAAAATGCATTATATAAAGTAAAGTCAAGCTCATTATTCGAAGAACGCCATATTCAAAATATTATCAAGTCAAGTCACGCAACCATTGTTACAGTTTCTCCAGAATTTTTTGTAATTGAATTAACTGGCTTTAGAGAAGAAACTGAACAATTAAGAAAAGATTTGACACCATACGGGCTATTACAATTTGTTCGTTCAGGGAGGATTTCAGTAACAAAAGCAAAGATGGGTATATCAGAAATTTTAAATACTTTTAAAAACACGAAATAGTAAAAATTATGTCAAATTATTTCAATCAACTATCATTGAGAGAGCAACTTCGCCAATTGGGAAAATGCAGATTTATGGAATCATCAGAATTTGAAGGAGGTATTTTAGCTCTTAAAGGAAAACAAATTGTAATTATCGGTTGCGGAGCTCAAGGCTTAAACCAAGGTTTAAATATGCGTGATTCAGGTTTAAAAATCAAATATGCACTCAGAGAAGATGCTATTAAACAAAAGAGAGCTTCTTACACTAATGCAACAACAAATAACTTTGAAGTAGGTCAATATAAAGAATTAATACCATCTGCAGATCTTGTTATTAATCTAACTCCAGATAAAAATCATACCTCAGTTGTAAAAGAAATTATGCCTTTAATGAAAAAAGGAGCAACGTTGTCATATTCTCATGGATTTAACATTGTTGAAGAAGGTATGAAGGTGCGTGAGGATCTGACTGTAATTATGGTTGCACCTAAATGTCCTGGATCAGAAGTAAGAGAAGAATATAAAAGAGGGTTTGGAGTACCAACATTAATTGCCGTACATCCTGAGAATGATCCTAATGGTGATGGACTTGATCAAGCAAAAGCCTATGCATTTGCTACAGGAGGACATCGTGCTGGTGTTTTAGAATCTTCTTTTGTTGCTGAAGTTAAATCCGACTTGATGGGTGAGCAAACAATTCTTTGTGGTGTATTGCAAACCGGATCTATTTTAAGTTTTAACAAAATGATAGATGAAGGAATAGATCATGGATATGCAGCTAAATTAATTCAATATGGTTGGGAAACTATCACCGAGGCATTGAAGCACGGAGGAATAACGAATATGATGGATCGTTTATCAAATCCAGCGAAAATAAAGGCATTTGAATTGTCTGAAAGGTTGAAGAAAATTTTAACCCCTTTGTTTCAAAAGCATATGGATGACATTATGTCTGGACATTTTTCTAAAACTATGATGCAAGATTGGGATAATGATGACAAAAATTTATTGTCGTGGAGAGCTGAAACTGAAAAAACTGCTTTTGAAAAAACACCAATCACAAATCAGGAAATATCGGAACAGGAGTTTTTTGACAATGGAATTTTAATGGTTGCTTTTGTAAGAGCTGGAGTTGAACTTGCGTTTGACACAATGGTTGCCGCTGGTATTAAAGAAGAATCAGCATATTACGAATCATTACATGAAACGCCCTTAATTGCCAATACGATTGCTAGAAAAAAATTATTTGAGATGAATCGAATAATTTCTGATACAGCAGAATATGGTTGTTACTTATTTGATCACGCGGCAAAACCTATCTTGGCTGAATTTATGAAAGACATAAAATCCGATGTTATTGGTAATGGGAATAATTTGGGAGATAATGGAGTCGATAATAAAAAGTTAATTGATATTAATGAAATAATACGTTACCATCCTGTAGAGTTAATTGGCTACGAATTGAGGACCTCGATGACAGCTATGAAGAAAATTTTATAAATGCAATCACTTCCATCACTAAAAGGAGTGACCAGAGCGGAAAAAAGGCTTAAGGGTTTAATACGAGTAACTCCTCTGGAATTTAGTAAACGTTTGTCTAATATTACTAACTCGTCTATTCTATTAAAAAGAGAAGATGTTCAGCAAATAAGGTCATTCAAAATCAGGGGTGCGTATAATAAAATCTCATCATTAGATGAGAAAGAATTTAAAAATGGAATTATATGTGCCAGCGCTGGAAACCATGCGCAAGGATTTGCTTTTTCATGTAAAAAATTAAAAATAAATGGTGAGGTATATATGCCAGCAACAACTCCGCAACAAAAAATAACACAAGTTAGAATGTTTGGAGGGGATTATATTGATATCAAATTAGTTGGAGACACTTATGATGCCTGTCAAACAGTTGCCTTAAATGCAGCAAAAAAGTCCAAAAAAATATTTATTCATCCTTTTGACGATAAAATTGTCATCGAGGGTCAGGCAACAATTGCATTGGAAATGCTTAAACAAAGCTCAAGAAGTTATGATTACATAATTGTCCCAATCGGGGGAGGTGGTCTTGTATCTGGTATTTTAACAGTTCTAAAAGGACTTTCACCAAATACTAAAGTTATAGGCGTAGAACCGGAGGGTGCCCCAAGTATGAAGACCTCAATTAATTTAGGGAAAAGAATATCACTTGGTAAGATTGATGGATTCGTAGATGGGGCAGCTGTTCGCCAAGTTGGGAAATTGCCATTCAAAATTTGTAAAGATCTTTTAGATGAAATTATTTTGGTCCCAGAAGGAAAAGTGTGCCAAACGATTTTGGATCTCTATAGTATGGATGGCATAATTGCTGAACCTGCGGGAGCTTTAGCTATTGCTGCATTAGATATGATAAAAAATATTATTTCTAAAAAGCATATTGGTGTTTTACTATGTGGAGGTAATAATGACGTTTTCCGCATGCCAGAAATTAAAGAACGTGCTCTGGTTTATGGTGGATTAAAACATTATTTTTTAGTTGATTTTCCTCAACGCTCTGGCGCATTAAAACAATTTGTTACTCAAATACTAGGGAAAAATGATGACATTACCCATTTTGAGTTTTCCAAAAAAAATTTCAGAAACAATGCACCTGCTGTTGTTGGAATTCAATTAAAAAAAGCTGCTGATTTTGAGCTTTTGGTAGAAAGAATGAAAAAGTATAACTTTCACTTCGATTATTTAAATGACAAACAGAGTTTGTTTCAATTTTTAATCTAAAATTGCAAAAAAAGAAAATGAAAAATATAATAACTGAAATCCCAGACGAACATAAAATTAAACCCCTGGCTTGCGAAGAATATCTGGTAAATGGCCAAATAAAAAAATGGAAAGGAGCCACATCAGAGGTTTTTTCTGTTATACGAACCGATGGTGAACCTACATTACTAGGAACAATTCCAGACATGGAAACTGATTCTGCTTTGGAAGCTCTAGATGCTGCCAAAACAGCCTTTAATCGAGGTCAAGGTTTATGGCCTACAATGAAAGTTGGAGAACGACTAAAATGTATGGAAACCTTTGTGGAAAAAATGAAATTTCATCGAGAAGAAGTAGTAAAGCTTTTAATGTGGGAGATTTGTAAAAATAAATCCGACTCATATAAAGAATTCGACAGGACAATCGACTATATATATGATACTATTGAAGCTTATAAGGATCTCGATAGAACAGCAGCAAAGTTCGACAAAGAAGGAGGTATTTATGCGCATATAAGAAGAGGTCCTTTAGGCGTTGTACTTTGTTTAGGTCCTTATAACTATCCTTTAAATGAGACTTTTTGTTTGTTAATTCCTGCAATCATTATGGGTAATACAGCTATTTTTAAACCAGCAAAACATGGAGTTTTGTTGATAGCGCCATTACTAAAAGCATTTCAAGAGAGTTTCCCACCCGGAGTTGTAAATATTTTGTTTGGTAGGGGAAGAAAAATTGCTACTCCAATAATGAAGACTGGTTTAATTGATGTTCTAGCCTTAATTGGTCATAGTTCATCAGCTGTCTCATTACAAGATCAACATCCTAATAAAAATCGTTTAAGATTAGTACTTGGTTTAGAAGCTAAAAATCCAGGTATCATTCTTCCTGACGCTGATTTAGACCACACGATTAAAGAGTGTATATCTGGAACTTTGTCTTATAATGGCCAGAGATGTACTGCTCTTAAGGTATTGTATGTTCATGAATCTATAGTTGATGAATTTAATCAGCAATTTGCTAAGGCAGTGGATAATTTAAAATTAGGAATGCCTTGGGATGATGCTTTTTTGACACCTTTACCAGAACCTACAAAACCATCATATATTCAAGAATTGATCAAGGATGCAATCGGTAAAGGCGCTAAAGTTATAAATGAAAAAGGTGGTCAACTAACTGACAATTATTCCTTTCCTGCAATTTTATATCCAGTCACTGAAGATATGAAGCTCTATCAAGAAGAGCAATTTGGTCCTGTAATTCCAATTATTTCTTATAAAGAAATTGATGAACCTCTTGATGCTATGGCTGCTTCAGAATACGGCCAGCAAGTAAGTCTCTTTGGCAGAGATGTATCTAGGCTAGCTCCTCTAGTAGACACACTTGCCAATTTAGTTTGCCGAGTTAATCTTAATTCTGCATGTCAAAGGGGTCCGGATGTTTATCCTTTCACAGGAAGAAAAAATTCGGCTGTGAGTACCTTGAGTGTTCACGACGCCTTACGCTCCTTTTCTATAAGAACCTTTTTGGCTTCAAAAGATACACCTTCAAATAATGAAATTTTAGAGCGCTTACTTAACTCAGAAAAATCAAACTTTGTTTCTACAGACTATTTGTTGTAGTATTCAATTAAATTTTCTTTTAAAACTTGAATAAATAAAAGATTGTTCTGTGTTAAAAGGAGTTTTATGTGTTTTATACTCACAGTCTATTAATTTGAAACTGTCTTCAAAATTACTTTTTATTGTATCACAACTATATCGAGTAACTTGAAGCCCACTACATTTGAGTGGACCACGATCTGAAAATGTGCTAATTAATAGGTGATTTATAACATACTTTCTTACAACATTCTTATAATAGTTTATATGTTTTGGTTTAGTGAGAAAATGAAAACAAGCCCTATCATGCCAAAGATTATATGTTTTTTTTGGCTTAAAGTTTAAAATATCACATGAAATCCAGTCTATTTTATTTGAGATTTTGCCTAATCTTAGTTTTGCACGATTAAGAGCATTTTCTGATATGTCTAAAACAGAAATGTTATCAAACCCCATTTCTAGAAGTGAATCAACAACACGACTATCACCACCGCCAATATCGATAATAGGTAAACTTTTATCTAAACTTAAACTTTCAATAAATTCTATGCTGTAGGATGGATAATCTTCAGTCCAACTAACTTCAGAAGGTACCTTTGTTTCATATATATTATTCCAATGTTCTACATTTTTATTCATTTTATAAATTTAACCAATAATTAATTTTAGTGTTAAACTCCATGTCCTTAAAGTTAAAGGGATCTTTGTTTCATTGCTATTAAATACTCTAAAAATATCAGAGGCAGGTTTAAAGCGCAATTGGAACCTGGAGTTAAAATTTCAAACACCTTGTTGTTCATTTTATTGTATTAGTTTTGAAAAAAAATCTAGCTGAATTCAAGTTAAATTTGATTGTCTATTTATTTTGTGACAAATATTTATCCCACATTGAAGCATACAGCGTCCAGCTATATTTACTAATATTTTTTTTTATATTATTAGTGTATTCAATTTTTTTTCTTTTTTCTAATAAACGAATTATTCCTTTTGCAATAGATTGGGGATCATTTTCAACTACTTCGCCTGTTTTGTCTTTAACTATTGGATTCTTTATTCCATTTATATTTGATATTAATATGGGTTTGTTATAGTGATAAGCAATAGGAGTAACTCCACTTTGAGTTCCAGATGTGTAAGTTTGTGCAATAATATCAGCTCCAGAAAATAGATTTTGTATTTGCTTTTTATCCATAAACTTAAAATCAAGAATAATTCTCTTTTTCAATTTAAGTTTTTCAACTAATTTGAAGTACTTTTTAGGATTTTCATAGCATTCTCCTGCAATATAAAGTTTAATATTTTTATTCTTTAGAATTTTTGTACTAAAGGATTTTATTAAAAGATCGAGACCCTTGTATTTCCGAATTAAACCAAAAAATAAAACATAATTAGTTGATTGCTCCCAATTAAGTTTTCTACGAATTTCATCTTGATTTATTATTGGAAGAAGATTTTCATTAATAGGATGAAAACCAGACCATATTGGTTTTTTATATTGATTGTTTATTTGTTTTGAAACAAACTCAGATAGTGTGGTAAAAAAATCAATTTGTTTTCCGAAGAAATTGTTTAAGTCGTTATCAAAAATATTTTTTTCGTGAGGAATCCAATTATCAACTAAAGCAACTCTTATAATTTTTTCTGAAAGTCTTTTTGCCATCCAGCCGTATGACATTGCTAAGAAAGGTGTATAATATCTGAAAACAACAAACTTAGGAGAACAAGATTCAACATATTTTAAAACTCTTCTCCAATAAAATGGATTGTATGCGTGCATTAACCTAGTAATTTTTAATTTTTCTGGAACCATTTCGTTACTAAATTGTGTTTTGCCGGGAAATAAAATTTTTGGATAAAGATTCTTAAATGTTAATAATTCGACTTTTCTCCCTTTTTCTTGAAGTGCTAAAGCAAGTTGATGTTGTGTTTCAGCAATACCCCCTCGGAATGGATATGCAGGACCAATAAGGAGATAATCCAAATTTTTTTTCACTATTTGGTTAAAGCTAGTTTTCTTTTTGATATATTATACTTTGCCCAAATACCTACTACAATTGTAAAAATAAAGTAAGTAATCAAAAAATTGAATAGCCAGAAGTTAGTTTGAAGAATAATTTCTCCTTGCATAAGATAAAACAAAGTTAAAAAAGCAAAACCTCTAAAGATTTCAAAATTTGGAGCCCAATTATAATAGTCCATTAGTGATGTGAAGCCAAATACAGTAGTAAAAATTAAAATCCCAAAATTGAGCTGAAATGCAGGTGTGAAATTGCTAAAACAAAATAGAAAATAAACTAAAATTGTGATAAGGACTATGAAATGAAGAGAACCAATTACTTTCCATTTCCAATTGTACTTAGGAGAATATTTGTCATTAATATTCAACTTACGTTTCATAACTGGGAAACGTATTTGCATATCTTTTGGACGCCACCCAGTGGGTTTGAACCAAAGCATAAATTTATCTTCCCATCTTTTGGTATACCAAGCATCTCTTGCCAATAAAAAAAAATGTTGAAAATTTATCCAAAAGGGATTCCAGCTTGAAACAGGTTTTAAAGTTCCATAAATTGGAGGTTCATTATCTAATTCTTCTTGGAAGGTTCCAAAAAAACGATCCCAGATACAAAAAATTGCAGCTAAATTTTTATCAATGTATATTGGGTTTATGGCATGATGAACTCTGTGTTGAGAGGGGGTTACAATTATATATTCCAAAAAGCCCATTTTACCAATGTGCTTTGTGTGATACCAAAATTGAGCAAATAAATGAATAGGGGTAAGTGTTGAAATTACTTCTGTAGGTACACCCATAAGTGCTGCTGGGATTAAAAAAATACCTCCAAAACCTACAAGATTTGAAATACTCTGTCTTAGGGCACAAGCTAAGTTAAATTCCTCACTGCTGTGATGGATAATATGTTGGTTCCAAAAAAAATTTACTTTATGATTAATTAGATGGACAAAATATGAGGCAAGATCAATACAGATAAAAGCAATGAAATAAGTTAAAAGACTATTTTCGGCTTCAAAAATTGCAATTTTTTCAAGAATATAGGGGTATGAGATTATAATTACTGCAAGCCCAAGTATGTCCTTCAAAATATTTGTTACACCTGAGCTTAAGCTTGCTAGTGTATCCATGAACACGTAGGATTGCTTTTTTGTTATGTGGCCATAAAAAATTTCAAAAATTACCAGGATAAGAAAGCCTGGAATTGCCCACAACAAAACCGATGCATACTCATTCATACATATTTAATTTTCTTAAAATTAACAAATTATGAACTAATGACCCATTCTCCGTTTTTTATCATCAGCTCAGCTTGCTTAAATTTTAAATTCTTTGTCTCCCCAGTATTTATATTTTTAATTGTAACTCTCTCGTTTCTACCAATTTTTGGTTTTTCACGAACAATCGTTTCAATAATTCTTTGTTGAGAATTACTTGCTCCTGCTCCAACAGACCTCGCTTTTTGAGCCATTTGCTCAGTATTTAGGATATCGTCTTTCGAAGTTTTTAGCTTTTGTTTATTATTTGATCTTTTAGCCTCTTGAATTGTAGATGCACTTTGGTTTGGAAGGCTTCCCTTAATAAGAAAAGAGATAATTTCTTTATTTAATGCAGTAATCATAGCTTTAAAAAGTTCAAAAGCCTCAAATTTGTAGATTAACAATGGATCTTTTTGCTCATGCACAGCTAATTGGACAGATTGTTTTAGCTCATCCATTTTCCTTAAATGGTCTTTCCATGAGTTGTCAATTATTGCTAATGTGATATTTCGTTCAAAGTCATTTATCAAACTTTTTCCCTTTGTTTGATATGCTTGCTTCAAATCAGTCACAACATTTAAAGATTTTACACCATCACTAAAGGGTACAACAATTCTTTCAAATTTATTGTCAGGCCTTTCAAGAACTTCTCTTATTACAGGATATGCTGAATTTGCATTTTCTTGGCATTTATTGTTGTAGTGATTTAGCAAATCACTATATAGTTTTCTTGTGATTTCGTTTTCTTCAATTTCTTCAAATTCAGACTCACTTACAGGTGAAGTCATTGAAAAATTACTGATTACTTCAAACTCAAAGTTTTGAAAATCTTTATCCGATTTATTTACTTGAACAATTTCTTCACAGGTATCAAAAAGCATGTTCAATATATCAAGTTTTAGTCGCGAACCGTCAATTGCATGCCTCCGTCTTTTATAAATCACTTCTCTCTGGGAGCTCATAACATCATCATATTCTAAAAGACGCTTTCTAATACCAAAATTATTTTCTTCCACTTTTTTTTGTGCTCGCTCTATAGATTTCGTCATCATTGAGTGTTGAATGACTTCTCCATCCTCTAATCCCATTCGATCCATAACCTTGGCCACTCTTTCAGATCCAAAAAGACGCATTAGGTTATCTTCTAAAGAAACAAAAAATTGTGAGCTACCTGTATCTCCCTGTCTACCAGAACGACCTCTTAATTGGCGGTCAACTCTTCGTGAATCATGACGTTCAGTACCAATAATCGCAAGGCCACCTGCATCCTTTACCTTCTGAGATAATTTTATATCAGTCCCTCTTCCTGCCATATTTGTTGCTATTGTAACAATACTAGGATTTCCTGCCTCAGCAACAATTTCTGCTTCTTTCTTGTGAAGCTTAGCATTCAAAACATTGTGCTTAATTTTTCTTATGTTAAGCATCTTACTTAACAATTCAGATATCTCTACAGATGTAGTCCCAATTAATACTGGTCTTCCATCCGAAGTGAGTTTGCTCACGGTTTCGATTACTGCATTATATTTTTCTCGCTTGCTTTTGTAGATTAAATCATTTTCATCTTTTCTTGCTATAGGTTTGTTTGTAGGAATTTCAATAACATCAAGTCTATATATTTCCCAAAATTCTCCAGCTTCAGTTATTGCAGTACCTGTCATACCTGAAAGTTTTTCATACATTCTGAAATAGTTCTGTAAAGTTATAGTTGCATATGTTTGTGTGGCAGCCTCAATTTTAACACTCTCTTTTGCCTCAATTGCTTGGTGAAGACCATCTGAATATCTTCTACCCTCCATAATTCTACCAGTTTGCTCATCTACAATTTTCACTTTATTGTCCATCACAACATACTCAACATCCTTTTCAAAAAGTGTATATGCCTTAAGCAGTTGATTTAAACTGTGAATACGTTCACTTTTAAGGTCAAAATCTTTAAACAATTCTTCTTTCAATTTTGCCTCTTTTTTGGGATCTCTTTCTTTTGATTCGATCTTTGCAATTTCAGCCCCAATGTCAGGTAAAATGAAAAAGTTTGGATCAGAATTATCTTGAGAGAGTACCTCTATTCCTTTGTCAGTAAGATCAATCTGATTGTTCTTTTCATCAATAACAAAGTATAATTCAGAATCGATAATATGCATTTCACGATTATTATCTTGCATGTAATGATTTTCTGTTTTTTGTAATAATTGCTTTACCCCCTCTTCGCTTAAGAATTTTATTAGTGCCTTGTTCTTGGGTAAGCCTCTGAAAACCCTAAGTAGTTTAATACCACCCTCATTGTTGTCACCTGATTTTATTTTATTCTTTGCCTCAGCAAGTTCATTATTAAGTAGGTTTCTTTGTTTTGTGACTAGGCTGTTTACCTTAGACTTTAAAGAATCAAATTCATGTCTATCTCCTTGCGGTGTTGGACCAGAAATTATAAGAGGTGTTCTAGCATCATCAATTAATACAGAATCTACTTCATCCACGATTGCAAAATTATGTTTAGGTTGAACTAAGTCTTCAACTGTGTGAGCCATATTATCTCTTAGGTAATCGAAACCAAATTCGTTATTTGTTCCGTATGTAATATCTGCTCTATAGGCATTTCTCCTTTCAGGACTGTTAGGAGGGTGATGGTCAATGCAGTCAACACTCAAGCCATGAAATTCAAAAAGTGGGGCCATCCAAGCACTATCACGTTTAGCTAGGTAATCATTAACAGTAACAAGATGTACACCCTTTCCAGTCAGAGCATTAAGATAAACTGGTAAAGTGGCTACCAATGTTTTTCCCTCTCCTGTTTGCATTTCTGCAATTTTCCCTTGATGAAGAGCAATACCACCAATTAACTGAACATCATAATGAACCATGTCCCATGTGATTGGTTTACCTGCTGCATCCCAAGAATTAGACCATACAGAAAAATCATTTATTAAATTAACGTACGACTTAAATTGGGATAATTGTCGATCATAAGTTGTTGCTTTTACTTTAATTTTCGAATTGTTAACAAATCTTCTAGCAGTTTCCTTAATTACAGCGAAAGCCTCAGGAAGTATTTCATTCAAAAAAATGTCAGTTTTTTCCTGAATATCTTCATTTAGTTTATCGATTTCTTTATATAAATTTTCTTTTTCATCAATATCGTCTGTAGTTTCTACCTCTTTTTTTAGTAAATCAACTTTCTCAAAAAGCATTTTGTTTTTTTCAAATAATCGAGATTTAAATTTCTCTGTTTTCTTTCGGAGTTTATCATGGTTAAGACTCTCAAGATCTTTTTGGTATTTATTTATTTTATCTACCAAAGGACTTATTTGTTTGAGATCTTTTTTTGTTTTGTCTCCAACAAAAGTTTTAATAATACTATTTAGTAAGCCCATAATAACTTTTCAGTCAAGTAAAAATAATTAAAAAAAAATGTTATAATAACAGATACTAATATTCATTCTTAGAATGAATCAATATTCGTCTTCATTCCACAGGTAATCTTCGTCTGTAGGAAAGTCTGGCCAAATTTCTTCAATTGATTCATAAATATCTTCTTCATCTTCCATGGACTGAAGATTTTCAACAACTTCAAGTGGAGCTCCGGTTCTAATTGAAAAGTCAATTAATTCATCTTTCGTTGCAGGCCATGGTGCATCGCTTAAATATGAGGCAAGTTCAAGTGTCCAATACATAAGACAAGTTTTTTTTGCAAAAATAAATTTTTATCTAAAAAATGCAACCATTTAATAAGATTTGTTGATTATTGAATAGTTAAATTCATTTTATCAGGCAATGACTCTTAAATTTATATTTTCTTTAGACGACCACTAATAGCGATAAGCATTAGAACTCCAGAAATAAATATGGCCCAACGTCCAATTAGATCTCCATAAATAGAGTAGAAGGTTAATTCTGATCTAGGACTAATTTCTCCAACAAGCACAGCTTTTGTATTGTATTTTGTTTTTTTAATAATTTCTCCCCTTGCATTAATGATTGCTGATATTCCCGTATTTGCACTTCTTACAATATCCCTTCTATTTTCAATAGCTCGAAGCCGGGAGTAACTTAAAAGTTGTTTATGTCCAGGAGTCTCACCCCACCAAGCATCATTAGTTAATATTGCAAAAAAATTTGCTCCCTGTTTGGTAAATCCTGTTACAAACTCACCAAAGATTGACTCATAACAAATTATTGGGGCAATTTTTTTTGAAATATGATTATGATCGAAAACAGAGCGGTTCTTTTGAGTAACCCTACTCGAAACAGTCCCGCCTAAATTGATTAGTACGTCTCCTAGAAGAGGTTTTAGAAAATTTTTAAAAGGCATATTTTCTACACCTACCACTAATTTTGATTTATGGTAAACTTCAAATTCTTTTTCAAATTGTTCACTTAAAGCACTGTTATAGAATTCTAACCATAAATTATCACGAACCAAATTTGCTGTCAACGATGGTGGCTTCTCTTGAAAATATTTATTGAAAAATTGAATACCAGTTATAAACACTAATTTTGGATAATCATAAAGAATTTTTTGAATTTCTTTATGAAGTAAACTAGATTTATATTTATTTAACTCTTCACCATAACCTTCAGCAAAAAAAGTTTCAGGATTTATAACATATGATGTTTCATTAGATATAAATGCTTTTGAGTCTTTAATAAAATTTTCTAATGACGAAATATTTGATATTTGGTATTTTGAATTGTATGGATCAATATTTGGTTGCATTACAACTACTTGTAATTTTTCCCCTTGATATTTTATTTGTCTAGATAAATAAATAGAAAAAATTATGGGAATTAAGATAAAAAGAATTGGGCCAATAGTTTTTTTTATACTAAAATTTAATTTATTAAAATGATAACTCTTGATTATTTCATAAATCCATATGTTTAATATAAGAACCCATAATGAACCACCAAAAGTACCTGTATACTCATACCATTGAATCCAATTAGTTTTCTCAGAAAATACATTACCCAAATTTAACCAAGACCAGGAAAAGTCCCATGTTAGGTGAAGCTTCTCAAAAGCTAGCCAACAACAACTAAAAAATATGTAAGCACTTCGTAATGGCATTCTGCTCTTGACCCAGTAAAACAATAAAAAAATTATTGAGTAAAATAAACTATTGCAAAAATTTGCAAAAAGCATCCCATAAATAGTAGAATTGTATAGCCACCATGTTGTAATCAAGTTCCAAATCAAAAAACTTAAATAACTATAACAAAATATTCTTATAGCTTTTCTACCATTAAAATCTTTCCTTACAAGTTTTTCAAGATAGAGTAGTGGTACTAGAGATATAAAAATTAATAAGGTAAAACCATTTGTTGGCCAGGCAAGCCCAAGTGCTAAACCAGACAATATTGAAAAAAAAAGGTATTTAAATTGACTAAACATTTTTACGAAATTAATTTTTTTGGAGCTATAGCAATTATTATCTTGTCAAAAACTTATAATATTTTAAGTGCAACCATTAAAAAGGAGTATACCTAACACCTTAACAGCTTTAAATCTTATCTGTGGGTGTTTTGCGTCATTTTTTGCTTTTAAAGGTTTTTTTCAGATTGTTTTTTTTTTAGTACTTCTAGGAACTTTTTTTGACTTATTTGATGGTCTTATTTCACGCCTACTTAGGGTTGAAAGTGACTTTGGAATTCAATTTGATTCTATGGCAGACTTGATAACATGTGGAATGGTTCCAGGAATTGTTATGTATAATTTACTCGCTGGAATAGATATTCAGGCTATAAATTTTATTTTTGATCTTTGTGAAAATGAATATAACATTTCATTTGTACCACTTGGTTTTATTAGTTTTTTGATAACTCTAGCAACTTCAATACGTTTAGCGAAGTTCAATATTGGGAAGGATGTTAAAAATGAATTTAGAGGGCTTCCTGCTCCAGTTAATGCTCTATTTATAGTTAGTTTGCCATTACTTATTGAAAATCCTTTGTTAACGGATTTTAGACATTTGATTGAATCTAAAACTACTTTTTTAGTTATAATTATAATCTCGAGTTTACTAATGAATAACAACATTCCTTTTTTTTCATTAAAATCAATAACATTTAAAATTGAAAGTCTAAAAAAAATAGTTCTTATAATTTTTAGCATCCCCCTTTTTTTTATTTTTTGTTTCACTGCATTTCCAATCATCATTTTAATTTATATTCTTATAAATTTATTGATATTCGCTGGCAGAAAATTTAGACATGGTTTTAAATAAGGAGATACAAATTAAAATAGTAATTTCTTTTTTCTAAGTTCAAAGTTTTTACCTAGATAGACTTTTCTTACAATTTCATCCTCAGATAATTCTTTAGGTGTACCAGCTTTTAAAATATTTCCTTCAAACATAAGATATGTTTTGTCTGTAATAGCTAAAGTTTCTTGAACATTGTGGTCTGTAATAAGTATGCCTATATTTTTCCTTTTAAGGTGGGCAACTATTCTCTGAATATCTTCAACTGCCACAGGATCGACACCAGCAAAAGGCTCATCAAGTAGAACAAATTTAGGATCTGTCGCGAGAGCTCTAGCTATTTCAGTTCTTCTTCTCTCGCCTCCTGAGAGTAGGTCTCCTCTATTTTTACGAATATGTTCAAGACCAAACTCTTTTAATAATGATTCCATTTTATCTTTTTGTTCAGGTTTACTTAGATTCGTCATTTGTAGAACACTCAATATATTATCCTCAACACTGAGTTTTCTAAAAACGGAAGCCTCTTGGGCAAGATATCCAATTCCTTTTTGAGCTCTTTTGTACATAGGAAGTTTAGTTATCTCATTATTGTCTAAAAAAATTGAACCATCATTTGGTTTTATAAGCCCAACAATCATATAAAATGAAGTAGTTTTTCCTGCTCCATTTGGCCCTAATAATCCTACTATTTCCCCTTGAGAAACTTCTAATGAAATTCCTTTAACAACTTTTCTGCCTTTATAAGCCTTTTCAATTTTTTCTGCCTTTAGTTTCATTAAATAGTTTTAAATATTTTGTTGTTTTCTTGTTACAATTCTAGATATCAAAATACTGACTTCATAAAGAATTAATATAGGAATACTTACAATTATTTGACTTGCAATATCGGGGGGTGTTATTATGGCTGATAAGCTTAGAACAACAACTAAAGAAATTTTTCTATTTTTTTTTAAAAAACTTGGTGTAATGATTCCTACCTTAGTTAAAAAATAAACAACAATTGGCAATTCAAAAATTATACCTGAGGCCAATACTGACGCCCGTAGAAGTCCAATATAGCTACTAAGATCAAAATCGTTAAAAATTTCATTACTTACAGAGTAGTTTCCTAAAAAGTTTATCGATAGTGGTGTTACAACATAATAACCGAACAATACTCCTAAAAAAAATAATACAGAAGAAATAAAAATAAAGCCTCTTGCGTTTTTTCTTTCATTTTCATAAAGACCAGGGCTTATAAACTTCCAAAATTCGAATACAACATAAGGGAATGCCAAAATAAATCCTGCCAAAATTGATGTCCATAGATGTGCGGAAAATTGACCTGCCATAGTTCTGCTCTGAATTCTGAAAGGGAGCTCTTCTATACAGAAGCTGTTGCCTTGACCTATAGTTTGGGATATTGAACAAAACCATTTATAGGTAATAAAATTTTTTTGTTTTGGACCAAAAAGAAGAACGTCAAAAATAAAATCTTTGAAAATAAAGGCAAAAATTGCTACAAAAAGTATTGCTAATACAGATCTGATTAAGTGCCAACGTAACTCTTCCAAATGATCCAAAAATGACATCTCATCCTTCGGTGATTCAGCACTCATTTGATTTTAATTAATATTTAATTTGCTTTCTAAGCAAAAGTATCAAAAACAATTTGGAATGCTAACTATTTTACCTAACCTTTTACTCACCCATTTTTATTAAAAAGGGTCATAGGTTATCGTTAATTATTTTTATATTAGAAATAAATATTTTCTTTGAATAATTCAACTCTATTTCCTCTTGATGAAGATTGGTGAGCTCAAATTTCAATTAAAAAAACTTTTTGGCTTCAACAGTTTCAAAGGACTACAAGAGAACGTTATTAGAAATCTTTTAAATAGAGAAAATTCCTTTGTCATAATGCCAACTGGTGGAGGAAAATCACTATGTTATCAATTCCCAGCTTTAGTTCAAAGTGGAACTGCAATTATAGTTTCTCCTTTAATTGCATTGATGAAAAATCAGGTAGATGCCCTGCGCGGTATTTCTAGTGAAAACGGAATTGCACATGTTCTTAATTCTTCTTTAAATAAAACAGAAATAGCTCAAGTCAAAAATGATATAACTTCTCGTGTGACAAAACTTCTCTATGTTGCTCCAGAATCGCTATCTAAAAGCGAAACTATTGATTTTTTAAAATCTGTCACTATTTCTTTTTTAGCTGTTGATGAGGCTCATTGCATTTCTGAATGGGGTCATGACTTTCGACCTGAGTACCGAAACCTAAAATTTATCGTAGAACAGTTTGATCAAAAGATACCTATCATTGCCCTTACAGCTACTGCAACTCCAAAAGTACAGGAAGATGTAATGAAAAATTTAGGGATTCTAAATGCTAAAATTTTTAAATCATCTTTTAACAGGCCAAACCTATATTATGAAGTTAGAGCAAAGACAAAAAATATAGACCATGATATTATTCGTTTTGTAAAGCAAAATATTAGTAAGTCAGGAATTATTTATTGTTTGTCAAGAAAACGTGTTGAGGAGCTTGCTCAAATACTACAAGTAAATGGAATTAATGCTTTACCCTATCATGCTGGATTGGATTCAAAATCTAGAATATTTAATCAAGATCAGTTTTTAAAAGATGATTGTGAGATAATTGTTGCAACAATAGCATTTGGGATGGGAATAGATAAACCTGATGTAAGATTTGTTATTCATCACGATATTCCTAAAAGTATTGAAAGTTATTATCAGGAGACTGGTCGTGCTGGTCGCGACGGTGGTGAGGGACATTGTTTAGCATTTTATTCGTATAAGGATATTGAAAAATTAGAAAAATTTATGGCTGGCAAGCCCTTAGCTGAAAAAGAGATCGGTATGGCATTGTTATCAGATATGGTTGCTTACGCAGAAACTTCGATTTCAAGAAGAAAATTTATTTTACATTATTTTGGTGAAGAATTTGATAATGAAACTGGGGAAGGAGGTGATATGGATGATAATATGCGTTATCCTAAAAATAAACTTGAAGCCAAAATCGAATTAGAGATTTTATTAAAAGTTGTTAAAGAGACGAGAGAAATCTATAAAGCTAAAGAATTGATTAAAACATTAATGGGAGAAAATACTGCATTGATCAAATCGCACAAAACAAATATATTATCAGCCTTTGGTTCGGGATCTCAGAAGGAACCTTCTTTTTGGAGAGCCCTAATTAGGCAGGCAATTGTTTCAGGTTTTTTGTCGAAAGAAATTGATAATTATGGTTTGATTCGTCTTTCTTCAAAAGGAGAATCTTTTCTCAAAGAGCCTAAGAGCTTCCTAATGACAGAGGACCATAAATATGAAACTATTGACATAAAAGAATTTAAAAGTAATAAGGCAAATGTGATTTTTGATAAAAGACTTATGCAGATTTTAATTAGGCTTAGAAAACAGGTGGCAAAGGTGAATGAAGTACCCCCATATGCAGTCTTTCTGGAGAATTCATTAGAAGAAATGTGTTTAAAGTATCCAATTACAAACAAAGAGTTGTCAAATATTAATGGTGTTGGTGAAGGCAAAGCAAAACGATATGGGCAAAAATTCGTGGAGACAATAAAAATATACGTTAATGAAAATAATATTACAAGGCCAGACGATTTAGTTGTTAAGAGTACAGGAGTAAATTCTGGATTAAAACTTTACCTTATACAAAATATTGATAGAAAATTACCTTTTGAGGATATTGCAAATGGAAAAGGTATGGAAATTAAGGATTTAATAGAAGAAATGGAAACAATTGTATTCTCCGGAACCAAATTAAACATTAATTATTATTTAGAAGAAATTTTTGATGAGGATCAGTTAAATGAGCTTTATGAATATTTTATTGAATCTGATTCAAATTCGATAAAGCTCGCTGAGGAAGAATTTAAGGGTGAATACGACGAAGAGGAATTAAGACTTTACAGGTTAAAATTTATGAGTGAAATTGCAAACTAAGAACTTTTAATTAATGAGATTTATATATTTACTCTAAAGAAAATTTAAATGGAAGGAATTTTTGCAAGAATTGAAACTACAAAAGGGGAGATTCTAATTGAATTAACATATAGACTAACACCGGGGACAGTAGCTAATTTTATTAATTTATCTCAGGGACTAAAGGAAAATAATTATAAGGATCTGGGGGAGCCATTTTATAATGGATTGAAATTCCATAGGGTTATTGATGATTTTATGATTCAAGGAGGCTGCCCTCTTGGATCAGGGATTGGTGGTCCAGGCTATAAGTTTGATGACGAATTTCACAAAGATTTGAAGCATTACAGGGCAGGTACACTTTCAATGGCAAATTCGGGACCTAATACAAATGGGAGCCAATTTTTTATAACTCATGTTCCAACCAGTTGGCTTGATGGAAAGCATACAGTTTTTGGTTATGTGAAAAAAGGGCAGGAAGTAGTAAATCAAATTGTAAGAGATGATATTATCAAAAACATAACAATAGATCGTAATGGAGAATATGCTAAAAAGTGGGATTCAGTATTAGCATTTGAACAATTTAATAGCCAAGGCGAAACTAGAAAAAAAGAAGCTATTGAATCTTCAAAAAAAGCTATTGCATCAATCACTAATGGTATGAAAAAAACTAAAAATGGGTTATACTATTCTATTTTAGAACCTGGGATCGGAAACAGTCCTTTAAAAGGTGATAAAGTTTCGGTTCACTATAAAGGAAGTCTGACTGATGGAACAGTATTTGATTCTTCTTATCAGAGAAATGAACCCATAACATTTTCATTAGGAGTTGGGCAGGTTATAGCCGGATGGGATGAGGGAATAATGTTATTAAATAAAGGGTCTAAAGCAAAGTTTGTTATACCTAGTAATCTTGCATATGGATCGCAGGGTGCTGGAGGAATTATTCCACCTAATGCCACACTAATTTTTGAAGTAGAATTAATTGAATTTTGAGACTCTATCTCAAGGATGCCATTTTATATTGCAACCCATGCTAGGATATTGCATTTTTAATTGATCTGAATTTGATATCATTAAATCAACAGCTTTATTTAAATCATTCCCGGTCACTTTTATTTGATTGCCAGGTCTAGACTGATCGTATCTGCCTCTGTAACTTAAAATTAATTTTTTATCAAATAAATAAAAATCGGGTGTGCATTCAGCTTTATAAATTTTTGCAACTTCTTGAGTTTCATCATACAAATAAGGAAAATTAAATTTTTTTGAAATGGCTAATTTTTTCATTTCATCGGGACCATCTTGGGGATGGGTAATTATACTATTACTAGATATAGCAACAGTTTTAATTTTTTTAGCCAATAATTTTTCTGACGTTTTTAAGATATTATCTAAAAGGTGTATTACGTATGGACAATGATTGCACATAAAAATAATTAAAGTTCCTTTTGAACCCTTTAGCGCCTCAAGCTTTTGCATTTCACCATTTACGACGTTAGGTAATTTAAATGATGAAGCTTTTGTCCCTAATGGAAGCATAAAAGATTCTGTTAATGCCATTTTAAATACTATAAAACTTTTAAACTTTAATTTTTAATAATTACCAGGATTGGTTCCTTAATTGTCAATTATAAAAACAATTAATTACATTTTAATTATTTGAAAAAAGATTAATCAGTATTAATTCTGTCAGGAGAATAATCTTTTTGGTGACGCTCACTAATGACTTCTGTACCTCTTTGATCAAAAATAAATGACATTGTTTCATTTAGAAAATCTGAAAAATTTTCAAAATCTTCTTTGTAAACATAAATTTTATGTTTCTTGTAGTAAAACGAACCATCTTCATTTGTGAATTTTTTACTCTCAGTAATGGTTAAATAATAATCACTAGCTTTTGTCTCTCTTACATCAAAAAAATAAGTCCTTCTTCCTGCTCTAAGCACCTTAGAAAATATTTCTTCTTGATTTTCACTCAAATTATTTGACACTTTGTTTGAAGTTTATTATGAATAATTAGCAATTTTATTAAAAAAATTAAACAAAACAAATTATTTGCTATGCTCAGCGTTTTGTTTTTTAAATAATTCTTGATAATACCCCTCAACCCCCACTAAATCTACATGTTTGCCTTGTTGAACTATTTTACCATTTTCGAAAACAATAATTTTTTCAGCGTGTTCTAATGAAGATATTCTATGACTTACAATAATTGTTGTCTTACTTTTTGAAATAGATTTTAAATGTTCTAAGATTTCCATCTCAGTATCAGAGTCAACAGATGAAAGACAATCATCCAGGAGCAATATTTCTGAGTCCTTAAGTATCGCTCTTGCAATTGCAATTCTTTGTATTTGTCCTCCTGAAAGTGTTACTCCTCTTTCACCAAGAAGTGTTTTGTATCCATCTAAAAAACTAATAATATTTTTGTGCACTGCTGCTTTTTTACTGGCCATAACTATATCCTTAAATTTTGCATTTTTTGATCCAAAACCTATGTTGTTTTCGATGCTTTCAGAAAATAAAAAATTGTTTTGTGGCACATAAGCGATGGCTTTACGAAGCTCCTTTAAAGTGTATTTTTTAATATCGATACCGTCAATTTTAATAACTCCACTAACGGGATCGTATAAGCGAACTATCAAATTTAAAAGGGAAGTTTTACCCGAACCTATATTTCCTATTATACCTACTGTACTTCCGGCTGATATTTTTAATTTCACACTTTTAAGAGCTTTAATCTTTGTCTCAGGATAAAATAGGGATACATCATCGAATTCGATCGAACCTTTAATATCAATTTTTACACCCTGCCCGTCTTTAATCTCAGGAGTCTCCTTTAAAAAATCATTAATTCTTTTTTGTGAGGCCTCCGCTTGTTGGACAATAGAAGTCACCCAACCTACAACAGCAACAGGCCATGTAAGCATATTTATATATATAATAAATTCTGCCAGTACTCCAATAGCTATTTCATTATTAATATATTTTGAACCTCCCACATAAATTACTATAAGATTACTACAACCTATTAAAAGTATCATCAAGGGAAAAAACCATGCTTGAAGTTTAGCAAGAGACATATTTTTTTGATAACTCTGTTTTGATAAATCTTCAAAACCATGAAAAATTCTATTTTGAATATTATATGACTTTATTACTGAAATTCCAGTGAAACTCTCTTGAGCATAGGATGACATTTTCGACAAAACTTCTTGAACAAGCGTGCTTTTTATATTGATTACTTTACTTAGTTTGTAAATTGTTATCGATAATATTGGTAAGGGCAATAATGCGTAAAGAGTCAATTCTGGGGCAATACTAAGCATATATGAAATTACTATTACAAATAATGAGACAGTATTAATACTGTACATAAATGCTGGGCCAACATACATTCTTACTTTCCCAACATCTTCACTTATGCGATTCATCAAATCACCAGTACGATTATTTTTGTAAAAACGTTGTGTTAGTTTTTGGTAGTGCCAAAAAATTTCATTTTTTAAGTCAAACTCTACATACCTGGAAACATTTATTATGGTTTGACGCATCAAGAATGTGAAAAAACCTGAAATAAAAGTTGTGCCTACAAT
>CACMHY010000002.1 GCA_902613595.1 uncultured Bacteroidota bacterium | reverse complement strand
AACCGCTATAATTATCTCTTGCTTCACCCGTGATATTAGACCCTAATTGAGTCCAAGCAGATCCGTTCCATCTATAAATAGCTACCCTACCCTGACTATATGGAAGAGGAATACTTCCTGTGTTTTCCCATTCTGGTGATCCTATAGCTACCGTTAAGCCATCAGAAGATAAAGAAACTGAACGACCAGTATCATCATTTAGTCTTTGTCCATCAAAATCTGCTCCTACCTGAGTCACAACCGAACTATTTCCTCCTATGGAAATTTTAGTCATTGCAACATTAGTCACTAGTCCTGAAATACTAATCCTTGGAGTAGCTGTCATTGCCTCGGTAAAGAAAGCTGTTATAGTTACCGTATCTGATGCTGCTATTAAATTATCCGCATCGGTATCAGATAAAATTACCGATACATTGGAATTACATACTCCCCACTCTGGTTGTTTGGAAGCATCATTTCTCCAAGTAGCATTAGCATTAAATTTAAAGAGAGAAGGTTCACTACTAAATTGTGAGACACACCATCCGGAGAGATCTTGATTGAAATTAGTTGAATTAGCAAACATACTCGCCATATTACCACTACCAGAAATACTAGAGGTGTCCCAACTACCAATATTTTGATTGAAATTAGAAGCATAGAACATTGATCTCATATTGGTAACACTAGAAGTATCCCAATTATTTATTGTGCTACTTCCACCGTTATTAAACACGGTGTAGATGCCTATACCTTGACCTTCAAACATGCTTCTCATATTTCTAACTTTTGATGTATTCCATGCTCCTATATTTTGATTGAATGCAATTGCTCTCCAAAACATATTTGACATGTTTATTACATTTGATGTATCCCAGGACCCAATATTTTGATTGAATGCACCCGTATTACCAAACATATAATTCATATCTGTTACTTTTGACGTATCCCAGGATCCAATATTTTGATTGAATACGTCATTATTATAAAACATAGCAGACATATTTGTTACTTCTGATGTATCCCAATTATTTATGGTATTACTACCACCATTGTTAAATGCAGTAGCTCCATAGAACATGTAACTCATATTTATAACTTTTGATGTATCCCAGGCTCCAATATTTTGATTGAATGCAGTTGCACCGTTAAACATCTCTCGCATAATTGTTACATTAGAAGTGTCCCAAAAACCAATATCGGTGTTAAAAGAATTATTGTTGGCAAAAAGACCTTGCATACTAGTAACAAGAGTAGTTGCTAAGTTATAGTTCCCTGCAGCTCTCAGTGATGAAATATTAGAATTAGCAGCAGCAGTATATAGCGTCCCGCTTACCATACCCGTATCTCCTGCGCTACATCCAGAACATTTTATAGTTACCCCATTAGAGGCCAAATAAAAAGTAGGGCTTATAGTAAGGGTAAGGGAAGCATTTCCGGAGTAGGATCTGCTATTAGTATCGGTTGCAGTAGCGGTAACATTGAGTGTTGTACCTGAAGAAATATTTGAAGGTACTTGCCAGTAGTAAGTCCATACTGCTGCAGTAGTGCTTTGTGTCATTGAAACATTGGTAACCACGCCTGTTATAGAAATAGTAGGCGAGGCAGCCATGTTTTCTGAGAAGGTTGCGGTGAGGGTTACCTGACCGGTAGTAATAACATTATCTGAATCATCAGAGGTAATTACAAGTGTCGCATTTGACGGGCAGGTACCCCAAACAGGAAGATTTGCACCAGTTAGAGCAGAATTCTCATTAAAATAATTGGTCTCACTAAAAGAAGTAATGTTTGTAACACACCATCCAGAGAGATCTTGATTAAAAGCTTGAGCAGAGGAAAACATCTTAAACATCGTAGTTACATTAGAAACATCCCAATTTCCAATTGAACTATTGCCACCGTTGTTAAATGCACTAGCTACTTTAAACATTTCTAACATATCAGTTACATTAGAAACATCCCAACCACCTATATTTTGATTAAATGCAAAAGCATTTGCAAACATTGATCTCATATTGGTAACACTAGAAGTATCCCAAGAACCTATATTTCTGTTAAATGCTCTAGCAGTGTCAAACATCGCCTCCATGTCGGTTACAGAGGAAACATCCCAGCTAGAGATATTTCCATTAAATGCATAAGAGTTCATAAACATCCTATCCATGGTTGTAACATTTGAAACATCCCACGAGTTTAGATCTTGGTTAAATGATTGACCAAACATACTTTCCATATTTGTAACAGAAGAAGTATCCCAATTATCAATAGAACCGTTACCCCCATTGTTAAAATCCCTGCCTGATAGTGCACCTTTCATATCAGTGACACTTGATGTATTCCAGGAACCTATATTTTGGTTAAACACAGTAGCGCCACTAAATAAATTTCTCATAGTAGTTACGCTTGAAGTGTTCCAGTTATTTATGGTACCACTGCCACCATTATTAAATGCCCCTGCGCTATTAAACATGTATGAAATATTAGTTAGACTTGATAAATTCCATGCTCCTATGTTTTGATTAAAATTAGTTGTACTGGCAAACATCCTCTCCATATTTGTTACACTTGATGTATTCCAGGAACCAATATCTTGGTTAAATGCATCAGCATTATAAAACATATAACTCATGTCAGTGGCTGAGGAAGTATCCCATGCACTAATATTCTGGTTGAAGCTATTATCGTTATTAACTCCAAGATTCATCTCAAACATTCCATGGAAATTGGTAACATTAGAAGTATCCCAAGAACTTATGTCTTGATTAAAAGTGTTTTGATGACGAAATAAATCACTCATGTCTGTTACAAGAGTAGTTACTATCCTATTCCAATCATTATCATTTTTGTTTTTAGCTGCAATAGAAGTGTTGTCATGTGCCGTGTAGGTCACTCCACCAACTACTCCCTGGTCCCCGGCACTACAACCAGAACACTTTACAGTCACCCCATTAGAGGCCAGGTAAAAAGTAGGGCTTATAGTAAATGTTATACTATCTGTACCAGAATAGGCTAATCCAGCTAGATCTGTTCCACTTACTGTAGCAGTATACACTCCCGCAGCAAGAGTAGGAGTTGAAGTATTCCAATTGTAGGTATAATTATTTGTTCCACTAATTCTGGTCATTGCCACATTGGTTACAACACCACTTATATTTATTACAGGTGTTGCAGTCATTGCTTCTGAGAAACTTGCAGTAATTGTGACCGAACTTGAAGGTGTAAGTTTAGTATAAATTATATTATCAGCGTCTGTATCGGTAAGTGTTACAGTCGGTGAAATAGTATCAGTAATATAATATTGCCTTCTAGCTGGAACAGTTATGTTTACATCATCTACATTATCATATCCTGTGGCTTCCAGAGCATTATTAAAATTTAATCTTGTTTTATTAGATTCACTAGAGTTGGTCACTTCATTTTTTACATGCTTACTGCTCCCTGTTCCAAGACCATTACTACCACTTCCCGCTTTACCATCACCCATTAACCACAAATAGGTTGCAAAGTCACTTCGCTGTGATCCTGTTTTATTATTATTTAAGCTTTGGAAATTCACTGACTCAACACTTGCCTTATTAGGAGCTCTGAATGTTTGACCTTCTTTGTAGTTTGCCAGCCATGCCAATGGATCTTGACTGAACATAGAAATTTCATTAAGCGATGGATCCTCTCCTTGTTTAAGGGTTGTAACAACTACTGATGCTATATAGCCATTAAACCACTCAGCAGAATTATCGTTACCTGCATAAAAGTTACCGAGTATTTCTAAAGAATTGCTGGGGGACCCTATTGTTGTCCAGCTCCCTAAACTTGTTATTTTAGAAGTGATGCCACTTGAAAAATCTGTTTGGTAAATATCAAATGAAGCAGGAAGAGTTACATTTCCTCCATTGTATTTAACTGTAAAAGAGTACCAAGTATTTGTATTAATAAAACCTGGGTAAGACCAATTGTTATAATGATTATTCCTTCCATATCTAAAGATTAATCTCTGTCCATTTATTTTAAGTTTTATTTTGTCATTACTTCCAGTTTCCCTTTGAGCCCAAACTGTTTGGTTTTTTTCTTCAGAAGTATTAAAAATCACATTAACCATCCAAGGTTGATTACCATTTGTTACGCCATCTCCTGGCCTTCTTCTAAGTGGATAAGAATCATTATTACCGTTATTTTGTATTGCTGTGTAAGAAGATCCGTTAAGGTTAAGCGCCTTATTAAGTGCTGTTGTAGAACCCAAACCATTTCCAGCAAGGTCTGTACCTGTGATTGTAGCTACAACTGGGCCTTCACTTGGGCTTCCAGTAGATACATCCCAGTCGTAATACCAAATCGAAGCATTACCCCCTTGGGTCATATTAGCATTTGTAATCAAATTACCAATGCTAATCTGAGGGCTTGCAGCCATATTCTCACTGAAGGTTCCCGTAATTCTAATAGTCTCATTATTTCCAACAGTGTCACCAGAAGCATTATCAGAAATCACAACAGTAGGACTTGTAGTGTCTTGAGAAAATGAAAATAGAAAACTAAAAACTGAAACTAAAAATGTTAGTACTAGTTTTTTATTCAGCGTAAAATTTAAAGCTATCTTTCCCATTATATTTTTAGGATTGTAGTTGTTAAATTTTGGCTTCTACTGAGTCCCATTTTTTTTCTTATGCTAGAGCGCATATTAGAAAGAGTGCTTGGCGAAATATTTAGCTGCTTTTCTATTTGAACATTAGAATAACTAAGCTTAATACACATGCATATCTTTATCTCTTGGAAAGATAATTCGTCGCAGGTATCAACTAAATTTTTTGTAAAGTTTGGATAAGTTTGAGCAAACCCTAATTCAAAATTTTGACTTGTTTGAATACTCAAGATGTATATAGCAATTATAATTACATCATAAAATTATTAAACATAGAGACCAAAATCCATTTTTTTAATCAAAAAATGATTTTTGAAGTAAAAATGCAGTAATATTTTAACAAAAAATAAAAATTAATTGCAGTGTCTAGCAATAATGTAAGAGATCTAATCCTAGAATTAGGTTTAAATGTTATGTATGAAATTGTTTAACTCGTAGCCATTTTCTAGGTTAAACTTCTTTGATAATCGATAGCGTTGACTTTCAATTGTTCTGATCGATACTCCTGAAATTTTTGCAATCTCATCATTACTATGATTCATTTTTATGTAAGAGGCTAATCTTAAATCTGTTTTTGAAAGCTTGGCCATCTCGTTTAGTGATTTGTAAAAATCAGGGTAAACTTCTACAAACATATTATCGAAATCCTGATAAGATTTTTCTGAGGAAATGACCATATTTAATTCATTGGACAATTTTGAGGCGACCTCTTTTTTATTGTCTTGAACTTCAATTTTTTTCTTTAATTTTTTAAGGTAATCGTTACGTTGTATTATAAAATTTGATTTACTGACAAGCTCTCTATTTTTTTTATCAAGTTCGTTTTTTATGGCAAGCTTTTCCAATTCCAGTCTACTCCCCTTTTCTTTTTGATAATTGTAATTTACACGAATTGTCATGAGTGAGAAAAACAAAATGACAGAGCATATTATTAATATGTAAAGATATGTATTGTATCTAATTTTACTCTCATTTAATTCTCTTACTGATTTAGAAATTTGAATTTGCGTTTCAAGATTGTTTAAAGACTTAAAAATCTTTCCACTTGATCCTCCTGCTGAAATTAGAATCAGGGAATCTTTTACTTTAAGCAATTCAGAGTTCATCCCCTTTTTTGAATAGACTTTCTCAAGTACATTATAGTTATATCGTTTTTCAGCGTCACTTAAATTTTTTGTTTCAAGATTTTGCTTTGCCTTTTTTTCAGCTCTAACTAGATCACCTAATCCTAAATAGCATTCTGCAAACCTTGAACCTAGTGCAGTTACTTCCGTAGGAAATCCGCTTAAGATTTTCTCAGATTGAGTGAATAAATCGATTGCTTTTTTATAGTTTTTTTTCGACTGATAGTAAGCCCCACTAACAAAATAACCATACCCGTAATTTCTGGTAAATAAAGAATTTGATTCTTGATTATTTTTATTTTCTCTGTAGTATTGCTTTAGCTGTTCAAACTTATTTTCGGCAGAATTTATATCACCTTTTAAAAAATTGACAGCTATAAGCTGTGAAATTGAATAAAGTATATCTTCAGGTTTTTTTGATTTGAGCCTTCTTTGGTAAACACTAAAATATTTTTTTTCTGCACTTTGGTAATCCCCTTCAGTCTCATCAATAAGTCCCAGATTTGAATCTGTAGTATTCAAACCGAAATCTCTACTTTGCTTATCGGTAAGATTTAAAAAAATACTTTTTGCCTGATTGAATTTTTCCTCTGCTTTTTTGTAATCACCATTTTTAAAATAAATGCTCCCAATGTTTAATATAATCCACGGAGGTTGGGAAATTTCAGGGTTTGCCTTGTTCTTATCCGGCATGGTTTGATAGAGGTCCAAAGCCCTATTAAAATATTCTATAGCTGAGGCATAAAGGCCCATATCTGAGAGGATTTCTCCAATCATCGCATGAGTTCCAATTACTAAACTATCAGGTGTTTTAGATTGAACTGATTCAACATATTTGAATCCAAAATCTATTGCTAGACTAGGATTTGAAAATTGATACTTTATTATGGAATCCCTTAGGGCCTTATCCTGTTGGGATAGGCAAGAAAGGGAATAAAAAAAGATTAGCGATAAGTTGATTATTCTAAGCAAGAGTTGCTATTTTTTTAGGTAGAGGAAAATAATTAAGACGACTAGAAAAATAATTAATACCTCTATCCATGCCTTTAAATTCAAATTGACCTTTTTTTTGATAAAAAGGTTTTCCTTTCTTTTAAAAATTCTTCTCGACTTATCTTTTTACCATTGATATAAACTGACCTTACCCCTCTAGGAATTTCAGTATGATACAAATAACTGTAATCCATTTTGATTTATTTATAGCTAATATATTGAAGTTACTTTATAAATTTTAATCATTTTATACTGCATTTCCACTGCATTTTGATAATTATAGCTTAAAAAACATAAAATATACTAAAGCCCTCTAAAACAATTAATTATGAATGTTTAAATTAATAATTCTTATTTTAATAATTTACTAAATATTGGAAAAATAAAACCCCAATTATTATTGGGGTTTTAGTGCGGGTGAAGGGACTCGAACCCCCACGCCGTGAAGCACTAGATCCTAAATCTAGCGTGTCTACCAATTTCACCACACCCGCAGAGGTCGACAAATATAATTAAGTTTTTCAATAAAATTTCTTCTCCTAAAAAAATACATGAGTTAACTTTGCTTGAATTACTTAGAGATATTAAAATGACATTAACGAAAGATCAAAATAGATTTTTAGCTGAATGGATGGATTTTCTAAAAATCCCTTCTGTAAGTGCAAATCCTTCTCATAATAAAGATGTACAACAGGCAGCAAAGTGGGTAGAAGATGCATTAAAAAAATCAGGCTGCCCAAAAACTGAAATTATTTCAACACCAGGGCATCCAATAGTTTACGGTGAGTATATAAAAGATGTAGAGCTTCCTACAGTTTTAGTTTATGGACACTATGATGTCCAGCCTCCAGACCCCATTGATCTTTGGGAAAGTCCTCCCTTTGAACCTGTTATTAAAAAAACTGAAATTCATCCTGATGGAGCTGTTTTTGCGCGTGGTGCATGCGATGATAAAGGCCAAATGTTTATGCACATTAAAGCATTTGAAGTTATGCTAGCTAAAGGGTCAATACCATGCAATGTTAAATTTATGATTGAAGGGGAAGAAGAAGTTGGTAGTGATAATCTTGAAGATTTTGTAAAAAGAAATAAAGAAAAACTAAAATGTGATGTGATTCTTATATCCGATACGAGTATGATTGCACAAGACTTACCCTCAATTACAACTGGCCTAAGAGGCTTAAGTTATATGGAGGTCTCCATTACGGGGCCAAACAGGGATTTACATTCTGGAATTTATGGTGGTGCTGTGCTGAATCCAATTAACGTTTTGTGTGATATGATTTCGCAACTTCAAGATGAAAACAAAAAAATTACCATCCCTGGCTTTTATGACAAAGTAATTGAACTATCAAAACAAGAACGCTCTGAAATGGAAAAGGCTCCTTTCGATCTGCAAGAATTAAAAAAATCTATTGGTATTGATGATGTTGATGGAGAAAAGGGGTACACAACTGAAGAGCATCGTTCAATAAGACCAACACTTGATGTAAATGGAATATGGGGTGGATACATGGGTGATGGTGCTAAAACTGTAATTCCAAGTAAAGCGCATGCAAAAATATCAATGCGCCTAGTACCTAATCAAGACTGGGAAGAAATTAGTGAACTGTTCTCTAATTACTTCAAATCTATTGCACCCAAGGGTGTTGATGTAGAAGTCATAACTCACCACGGGGGGTATGCGTATGTGACCCCCATTTCAACTGTCGGATATCAAGCAGCACATCAAGCATACAAAGAAACTTTTGGAACTTCTCCTATCCCAAAAAGAGGAGGTGGAAGTATACCAATAGTACCTATGTTCGAGAAAGAACTCGGGGTAAAATCAATTTTAATGGGTTTTGGATTAGATAGTGATGCCCTGCATTCTCCAAATGAGCATTTTGGTTTATTTAATTTTTTCAAAGGCATTGATACTATCCCAAAGTTTTATGAGCATTTTGTCAAACTTTACAGGCAATAGGGCTGCTACTAAACAATAAAAAGATCAGCAGCTATTCCATCTGTAAGAAACTTTGCCCTATTGGAAATTTTTAAAAAATCACCATCCCAAAACAAGTTTCTCTCATGTAAATGCCTCGCAACCTGTTCTTCCAAATAAGTAACATAAGTGTTGCCAAAACTTTTACCTACATAAGTTAAAGAAGCACCTTCATTTTTTCGCAAAGAAGTCATTAAATACTCGTTATATCTGTCTTTTTTACTCAACTTTTCTTGTCCTATAAATAATTTTCCCGCCTCAATGCCCCTTTTATATTGGTGATTATTTGATATGTTCCAACTTCTTGTTGAAACTCCATCAAAACTGTGAGAAGATGGCCCTAAACCTAAATAGGGTTTATTATTCCAGTAGTTTAAGTTATTTACAGAAAAATAATCTGGCTTACCAAAATTTGAGAATTCATAATTTATATAACCTTTCTGTTCAAGTTTTTCAACTAGCACATCATATTGTTGTTTTACTAATTCTTCATCCAAAAGAGTTATTTTTTTTTCTTTGACTTGAAAGTCTAATGCCGTTTTCTTTTCGACAGTTAGAGCATAGGCTGAAATGTGAGGTGGATTAAAATCTAAAGCAATGTCAAGGTTATTTTTCCAATTGTTTAATGTTGTATAGGGAATTCCATAAATCAAATCAATTGAATAATTATTAAAGTGGTTTCTCACAAGATTTATCGACTTTAGAGCTTGCCTTTGATCATGAACTCTGTTCATTAATTTAAGATCTTTATTAAAAAAAGATTGGATGCCAAGACTAAGGCGATTGATACCGGAGGTTTTTAGATTCAAAAGATAATCTTTGTTAATATCATCTGGATTTGCCTCAAGTGTTATTTCAATTTCGGGAATAAATTGAAACTGCTCTTTAACAGAATTTATAAACGTTTTTATAGATTTTGGTTGAATTATTGATGGTGTCCCACCCCCAAAATAAATACTTTCAAGTGGTGCTTTTACTTCGTTGGCTCTTATTTTAAGTTCTCTACAGATGAGATCTAACATCTCGTCTCTACCAGTTTTTTTGGTTGAAAAATGAAAATTACAATAATGGCAGGCTTGTTTACAAAATGGGTAGTGTACGTAAATATTGGACATTGATAGTAACTTAAGAATTTCCTAAGACTTAACCTTATCTGGGTTTTTATTTACAAAAGCGCTCCACCCTGAATATGATTTTTCACTTTCTAATTTTCCCCGGTTGTAATAATGGCAAACAGCAGCAGCCAATCCATCAGTGGCATCTAAATTTTTTGGTAAAGTTTTTATTTTAAGTAGCTTTTGAAGCATTTTTGCAACCTGTTCTTTAGAGGCATTTCCATTTCCCGTAATAGCCATTTTGATTTTTTTTGGTGAATACTCTGTTATGGCTACTTCCCTTGACAGTCCAGCAGCCATAGCAACTCCTTGAGCTCTCCCTAGTTTTAACATTGACTGTACGTTTTTACCAAAGAATGGAGCTTCGATTGCAATTTCATCAGGATGAAACTCATCTATTATTTCTTGAGTTCTCTCAAAAATTTTTTGAAGCTTTAAAAAATGATTTTCATATTTTTTTAATTGTAACTCATGCATTTGTATCAATGACATTTCATTCCTTGTCGCCTTTATTATACCAAACCCCATAATAGTAGTCCCAGGATCGATTCCCAATATAATATTATCCTCATTCATAGAGTTTTCAATCGGCAACAATCATAATCGGTAGTACTATTTTTGTTGAGACAAAAGTTCCTACGTTTGTTTTTATGGCTGGCTCTGCCTTTGGTATCATGTTAATGGCTGAGACAAGTTGCTCTTCTAGATTTGGAATTGCGCTGTCCATCTTTCTAGAGCGTTCTATTTCATCTAGAGAAAAATACCCTTCTTTATCAATAATAATTACAACACTTATCTCCTCGGATATGGACTCTGATGATTCTAGTGGGTTTTGGTCTATAAAATCTAATATTGAATTTGAGATTGTTGACTCAAAGCAGATCTTTTTATCCTCTGCATCCTCAATTGACTCACATTCAGAAAAGGTCGGACTTTGGTCTTTTTCTGACCAAGTGGACGCGGCCTTTATTTCTTTCGAGGAGACCTTCGTAGATTCAAAAAGGTGGCAACCCACTACTAAAACTGATAAGCTAATTGTAAAAATATAAATCTTAATATTTCTCATATATAAGTGAATATTTCAATCTAAAATTACACTTTTTTATCTATTTCATAATTAAATTTATAACTCAACTCTGAAAAAAAAATATTTTTGATTATGGATCATTTGTTGATTCTTATATCTGGATCTTTTATTCTTTTGGGAATAGCAGGAAGCTTTCTTCCAGTAATACCAGGTCCTATAACTGCTTGGGTTGGAATTTTTATTTTAAGTTTTGTCCCAATCATTCCAATAGATTTTACTTTTTTAATCTTAAGCTTTTGTATTGCTTTAGCAATATTTAGTTTAGACTATTTCATTCCAAGCTTGGGTGCAAAAAAATTTGGAGGTGGAAAAGGAAGTGTATATGGCAGTAGTATCGGATTAATTTTTGGTCTTTTATTTCTAGGGCCATTTGGCTTAATATTTGGTCCTTTTCTGGGTGCATTGATTGGTGAATTAATCATTAATAAAGAAAATAAAAAAGGAGCTTTAAAAGCTGCTTTTGGTGCCCTTTTAGGTTTTTTTGCAGGAGTCTTCATTAAGTTTTTAACAGGCCTAGCCTTCGGATTATTTTACATTAAGAGTTTATGGAATAGTAGAGATCTTTTATTTTAAAGTATTTCATTTAATTGTTTTGTTTAAAATAAAGATTAGTATTTTTGATTAATAAGTTAAACTGATGGAGTTATTTGTGATAACATTTGTCTTAATTTTATTCGCGTTCGCAGGAATTTCAATTAAAATTTGGGCAAAAAAAGATGGAGAATTTGCTGGTACTTGTGCAAGTCAAAGCCCATTTTTAAATAAAGAAAATAAACCATGCGGATTATGTGGTAAGATGCCTGATGAAGCGGAATGTAAAAATCCTGTTAGTTTTAATAATTAATCAGGTTTTTGATGAGTTTTCAGGATGAAAAAGAACTGATTAATAAGGCTATTTCAAAAGATCAAACTGCTTTCAATCTCCTTTTTGACAGATACTGGAATTCTATTTACTCCTTCCTATTTTTAAGAACACAAAGTTCTAATATTGCAGAGGAATTAGCAATTGAATCTTTTGCAAAGGCCTTTGACCGTCTTGAGAAATTTGATCATCAACATTCTTTTGGATCTTGGTTAATTACAATAGCTAAAAACCATCATATTGACCGCTATCGTAAAATAAAAAGGCAAAATGAAAATCATAAAGAATTCGATGCTATTTCCCAAAAAGAACTTTTAAATAATGTCCCTTCACCAGAAGAACTTATGATTTCAAGTCAAAATTTGGACAAGGTTTTAGAACATATCAAATCCATGAAAAAAGAATTTAGAAATCTTATAAGAATGCGATACTTTGAAGATCTATCCTTGAAAGAAATTGAAAAAATTCTTAAAGAACCTCCTAATACAATAAGAGTAAAGCTTTTCAGGGCAAAAAAAATGTTAGCCAGCTTAATTGACCAAAATGACGTTTAAATTATCCAAGTTAGGACCAGGTCTTCTTTTTGCCGGTGCCGCAATAGGAGTCTCGCACTTAGTTCAATCAACTAGAGCAGGAGCTGAGTATGGTTGGGGATTAATTTGGGCTCTTTTGTTAATTAATTTATTTAAATATCCATTTTTTCAGTATGGCCCTCGATATGCACAAGTTACAGGTGAAAGTCTTTTAGATGGTTATTATAAACTTGGGAAAGGCTATTTGTGGGCATATTTTTTTGTTAATCTAGCAACTATGTTTACAATACAAAGTGCTGTCACAGTTGTTACTGCAGGTTTAGCATCAAAATTATTTGGCATTACAGAAAATATAGTTGTGTGGTCTCTGTTAATAACATTATTCTGCAGCATACTATTGATAGTAGGACGTTACAAATTATTAGATAAGTTCATAAAAATCATAATGATTTCTCTTGCGATAAGCAGTATTCTTGCTGTTAGCTTCGCTTTTTTTAAAAATGATACTACACTACCTTTAAATCAAATATTTCCAAATGAAAGTGGATTGCTTTTTTTGATAGCCTTTCTTGGCTGGATGCCTGCACCTTTAGATATTTCGATCTGGCATTCAATATGGACACTTGAAAAAAATAAAATACAATCCAAAAAAACAACAATTAGGGAAACCCTTTTTGACTTTAATGTAGGATACATCTCTACGACTTTTTTGGCGATGTGCTTTGTAGGACTTGGAGCACTTGTAATGTTTGGAACTGGCATGGAGTTTTCTAATCAAGGGGTAGAATTTGCTGGCCAATTAATTCAACTTTATACATCGAGTCTTGGTCAAGTGACTTATATTCTCATTGCGGTGGCTGCTTTTTCTACTATGCTAAGTACAACCATTACGACATTAGACGCCTCTCCGAGAGCAATGTCAAAAACAATGCAACTTCTTTTAAATAAAAACAAATCATTTTATCTCCCTTGGCTTATAATTTTAGGATTAGGTACTGGTGCCATTTTTTTATTTTTATTGTCAGAAATGGGTCAGCTTGTTCAAATTGCTACAGTATTATCATTCGTGACAGCTCCCCTATATGCTTATTTAAATTTTCGTTTGATTTTAAGTAAACAAATGCCAAAGAAATACCAGCCTAATCGAGGACTGAAAACCCTAAGTGTCATTAGTTTATTGTTTTTATCAAGTTTTACAATAATTTATCTTTTTAGTATTTAATCATTAGTTTATCTTTGTAAAAAAGTTTATGATGTTGGAGGTTCAAGAGAAAGAGATTAAACATACAAAAAAGCCCAAATGGATTCGTGTAAAATTACCAACTGGTAAAAAATATACTGAGCTTCGTGGACTTGTTGAAAATTACAAACTCAACACGATATGCACTTCAGGGAGTTGTCCCAATATGGGAGAATGCTGGGCTGAAGGTACGGCAACCTTTATGATTTTAGGAAATATATGTACCCGCTCGTGTGGATTTTGCGGAGTTCAAACAGGCAGGCCTTCTGCTGTTGATTGGGCAGAGCCAGAAAAAGTTGCAAACTCTATTAAAATTATGAAGATAAAACATGCTGTAATTACATCTGTTGATCGTGATGATTTGAAAGATATGGGGTCGATTATTTGGGCTGAAACAGTAAATGCAATTAGGAGGACAAATCCAAGCACTACTCTTGAGACACTAATTCCAGATTTTCAGGGAAACCATCGCAATTTAGATCGTATCATAGAAGTTGCGCCTGAGGTTGTCTCCCACAATGTTGAAACTGTTCGACGCTTGACAAGAAAAGTCAGAGTCCAAGCTAAGTATGACACTAGTTTAAAAGTGTTAGACTATCTAAAACAACAAGGAATAAACAGAACTAAATCTGGGATTATGTTAGGCCTCGGTGAAAATGAAGAAGAAGTTTTAGAGACTTTAAATGACCTAAGAGAAGTAAATGTGGATGTCGTTACAATTGGACAATATCTCCAACCAAGTAAAAAACATCTCCCTGTTCAATCCTTTATAACACCAGAACAGTTTAAAAAATACGAAGAATACGGACTTTCTTTAGGATTCAGACATGTTGAGAGTGGACCGCTAGTAAGATCATCTTATAAAGCTCATAAACACATCGCTTAAACAACTTTAATATTTTTTTCAATAAAAAGTTTAAACTCTTTCTCCTTTTTTTTTGTAAAGAATCTCATTCCAACTGGCAAATAAAATAGTTCATTTGAATTAAAATATGGCTGCAATCTGCCGAAGTCCTTTTCAGTTGTAAGTATTATTTTACCTTCCTTAGCACGTATAATTTTTTTTATATCAGATAAACTAAAGTTGTGATGATTTGGATATTTTAAATGTTCAAAACTTATAGACTTACTTTTTAAAAAAGAAACTAGATATTCAGAATTAGCAATCCCAGTAACAAGTAAAAAATGGAATTTCAGTTTTGTGAGACTTTTTTTAGTCTTTCTATTGACAATATTTTTTCCATAATCCAATTTTGTAAAAAAAACTTTCTGATAACTAAAAGGATTAATTTTACTCTTGATTTCTAACTGATCTTGATGGGTGATATCGTTTGGACATTTAGTAACCAAAATTATATTGGCTCTTTTAATCTGTGAAATATGCTCTCTCAAACGACCGTATGGTAACAAATGATCATCAAAAAAAATTTGGTCAAAAGAAGTTGTTGTTATTAGACAGTGTGGGGTAATGTATCTATGTTGCATAAGGTCGTCAAAAATAATTATATCTGGTTTAGATTTTTTTTGCATTATAAAATCGAGTCCTTCTTTCCTTTTTTCGCATACAACTACACCAATTTTGTGTTTTGAAAAAAATTGATAAGGTTCGTCTCCAATGGTCACTGCAGAACTTTTATCATTTGCAATAATGACACCTCGAGTTTTTCTTTTATAGCCTCTACTTAATACTAAAGGTGTTTTTTTTTGTTTATAATAGGTAATTAAATAATCAACCAAAGTAGACTTCCCTGTTCCACCAACATTTAAATTCCCTATTCCAATGCTTGGAATAACAGGTGTCTGAGTAGGTAATATTTTCAAATCAAATAAAATATTTCTAAGAGCTACAATACCCCCATATATAATTGCAAAAGGAACTAATATCCAAGACAACTTTTTCATGGCAATTAAGATAAATATTATATTTGTTAAATTCATTTGCGATATGATTGTTCAAGAACTCCTTGATATTTTTAATGAATGGGCGCCTCTGGATTATTCAGAAGATTTTGATAATACTGGACTAATAATTGGAAACCCAAACGACAAATGCAATGGTATTTTAATTTCCTTAGACACAACAGAAAAGGTTTTAGAAGAAGCAATTAAAAAAAACTATAACGTAATTGTTAGTTTTCATCCAATAATTTTTTCTGATTTGAAAAAAATAACTGGTGAAACTTATGTAGAAAGAGTGGTTTCTAAGGCACTTCGAAATAATATTTCTATAATTGCTCTGCACACTCGATTAGATAACCATCCTGAAGGTGTTAATCATGAAATTTGTAAACGAATAGGTTTAGTTAAAACGGAGACCCTAATTCCAAAAAAAGGCACGCTTAAAAAGCTTGTTGTTTATGTCCCTAAAAATAAAAGTGGAAAGGTTTTAAAAGCACTTCATGATGCAGGAGCTGGTAACTTAGAAAATTATACAGATTGCAGCTTCCTCTTAGAGGGTAAGGGTCAATTCACTGGTAATAAGAAAAGTGATCCTCATGTTGGAAAAAAATTAGAAAAAGTTTCTATTGAAGAAGTTCAAATAAATGTTGTTTTTGAATCTTATTTAAAAGGAAAAGTTCAAGAAGCTCTTTTTGAAGCACATCCCTATGAAACAGTCGCTTACGAAATGTATAGTCTTCTAAATTCTTACACAAATGTGGGGATGGGAAAAATAGGCTTTCTCAAAAACGAAATTAATAGTATTGATTTTTTAAAAAAACTTAAAAAAATATTTAATACAGGACACATTCGATACAACAACTTTGAAGGAAAAAAATTAAATAAAATTGCAGTACTTGGTGGGTCAGGAAGTTTTGCAATAGAAAAGGCCAAGAGTAGAGGAGCAGACGCATTTATAACTGCAGATCTTAAATATCATCAGTTTTTTCAAGGGGATAGAAAGATGTTACTAGTTGACATTGGACACTATGAAAGTGAACAGTACACTAAAAATTTGATATTTGATCATCTTAGTAAAAAATTACCTAATTTTGCTGTCGCCTTGGCAACCACAAAAACAAATCCTGTTAACTACATTTAAACATGGCCAAAAAAAAAGAACCAACTATAGAAAAGAAACTTAGAGCGCTTTACGATCTCCAACTTATAGATTCAAGAATTGACGAAATAATAAGTCTACGAGGTGAACTTCCTCTAGAGGTAGAAGATTTAGAAAATGAAATTAAAGAATTAAAAACTAAGTCTGATAAGATTAAAGCTATTGTAGAAGAAAATAAAAAAGAAATCCTTGAACAAAAACAGATTATAGAAAATGCCAAGGAACTTCACAAAAAATACGAGGAAAAACTTAAAAATGTTCGTAATAATAGAGAATACAATTCGATTGTTAAAGAGCAGGAATACCAAGACTTAGAGACTCAACTAGCTGAAAAAAAAATTAACGAGTATAAGAGTAATATTGAACAAAAAGAATTATCGCTAGAGGAGATAAACCTGAAAATCGAAGATCGTTCAAAACATCTGGATTCGAAAAAAAACGAATTAGATACAATACTAAAGGAAACGCATAAAGAAGAGGATTTGCTCCAACAAAAATCTGCCGAGTTTGAGAAAGATATTGAAGAAAATCTTATCAGCTCTTACAAAAAAATTAGATCAAGTGTAAAAAATGGTTTGGCCATTGTTTCAATTGAACGTGGCGCCTCAGGGGGATCTTATTTTTCAATTCCACCTCAAATTCAGTTAGAAATTGCATCGCGAAACAAGATAATAAGGGATGAACATAGTGGGAGAATATTAGTGGATGCGGAACTGGCTAAAGAGGAGCGCGAAAAAATTGACAAACTTATTGGTGGCTAATCTATTCCCAAAAATCATAAACTAAAACTGATTCTGTCAAAGGAAGAAATGAATCAACAAACTTTTGATGAATTGGATGCGGCAAGTAAATACTATCCCTATCTTCAGCTGACTGGAACTTCATCGTCAAGCTATGTGTAAATCCCCTGCCTAAACCTTCTGGAGAAATATTCTGCTTAAAATTTAATTGCTCAACACCTGGAATTACTTGTAGACCATAAGCACCATCAGTAATTTTTTGAAATTGTTGAGTAGTAATTTCTTTTTTAAATTTTATAAGAACAAGATGAACAAGTCTTTTATTATTATTATTGGTTTCTGAAATACTTTGTTTATTCGCCTTATCCAAAAAATTATAACCAACGAAAATTGTGCCCGAATAAAACAAGATTATAATGCATAAGGACAATCGGTCTGTCATCCCAATTTTAAACATAATGGCATTTTAATACAATTTAACAAAATATGGTCAATCTGTAGATTTAAAAAGTCAAAAGGATCAAGGTGACTACTTAATTTTTTAAATTTATCTAAAAAAAAGTTTATTTAATTAATTAAATGCGTGAAAAAACAAATTTCTTTATTTTATCTTTTATGATTGTTTTTTTCTCCTGCAATTTCCAGAGTGAAAAAGAGAAGTCAACTAAAGTTATAACATCAGAAAAAATTAAATATTATGTTGATCGTTTCAATAAAAATGATAACGAAATATACAAGCAATTTATTCCTAATAATAGAGCACTAAAATTTTTAAGTCAAAATATCCCAAAGATTGATCTTCCTGAAAAGTCTATCGAAGAGACTTATTATTTCAGATGGTGGACCTATAGAAAACATATTAAGAATACTGAAGATGGATTTGTTATTACAGAGTTTTTACCTAAAGTTTTTTGGTCAAAAAAACATAATACGATAAACTGCCCTGCAGCACATCATATATATGAAGGAAGATGGTTAAAAGATCCTAAATATATTTCTGAATACATTAATTTTTGGCTTTTTAAATCTGAAGATGGAATCAGACAATATAGTTTTTGGATTGCAGATGCAATTCTTGCCTTTAATAAGGTTCATCGAAACGATTCTTTGTTATCAAATCAATTAGAGCCACTTATAAATAATTATAACGAGTGGGAAAAAATCAGAAAAGAAAATAATCAAACCCTTTTTTATCAATTGGATGTCATGGATGGAATGGAAATGACAGCAAGTGGAAGAATATTAAATGATGGAGTTGAAATATTTCAAATAGACGCAACTCGGCCAACAATAAATAGCTACATGTTTGCTGATGCGAAGGCGATATCAAAAATAGCAAGTTTAAATAATGACATTAAAAAAGTGGAAGAATTTGAAAAAAAGGCAAATAAAATAAAACAGGAATTACAAGGACGTTTATGGAATAAAAATTTAAATTTCTTTACTGTATTACCAAAAATATATGAAGAAAATACAAAGCCATTGGATATTAGGGAATTAATCGGCTATGTGCCTTGGTATTTTAATTTACCTGATGATAATGAAGAATTTTCCTTAGCCTGGGAAAAAATTAAAGATTCCACAGGTTTTGCTGCCCCTTTAGGATTGACAGTTACCGAACAATCTCATCCTTTTTTTAAGATTAGCTATGAGGGCCCTGAATGTCAATGGAATGGCCCTTCTTGGCCATTTGCAACAACCCAGACTTTAAAGGCAATGGCAAATTTTTTAACTAATTATTCTAATAATAAAACTGTTTCTAAAAGTGATTATTATGATCTTTTGTTGCAATATGCAAAACAACATAAAATAAAAAATGAAGAGGGGAAAACTTTAAATTGGATTGATGAAAATTTTAATCCATTTACTGGTGATTGGATTTCAAGAACCCGATTAAAAAATTGGGAAGGAAAGGGTTGGTCCAAAGAAAAAGGAGGAGTTGAAAGGGGAAAAGATTATAATCACTCAGGTTTTTGTGATCTAATTATTTCTGATTTAATAGGGATAAAACCAAATATTAATAAGTCTTTAGAAATTAACCCATTGATTCCGATTGATTGGGATTGGTTTGCAATAGAAAATATTCATTATCAAGGCAAAGAAATAGATTTGATTTGGGATAAAACTGGAGGTCATTATAATGCTGGAGAAGGCTTTATGATCTTTGTTGATCAAGTCTTAGTTTTACAAAAAAAAGAAATCCAAAAAATATTTCTAAAATTTTAAAAAATACTTGTGGGCGCTGAGGGATTCGAACCCCCGACCCCCTCGGTGTAAACGAGGTGCTCTGAACCAACTGAGCTAAGCGCCCGAATTTTTATTTTCGGAAACAAAGATAAAATTTATAGGTTAAAACAAGAACTCAAAATTTTAAATTAATTTTTAATCTCCAAATATTTCAGTAAATCTGCTACAACAAAAGTACTTCCAGTTACAAGAACTAAATCATCTTCTTTTGAATTTGATAAAGCTACCTGATATGCCCTAGAAATGGATTTAAAATAGTTTATTTTTAGAATTGAAGATTTTAAGGATGCTTTTACAATTGAAACAGGCATGGCCCTTTCGACATTAGGACTACTCAAATAAAAGTTTGCTTCTTTTGGAAAAAGTGACAGCAAAGAATTTATTTCTCTTTCTTGTGTGAAACCCATAATTAAGTATAATTTATTATATGAAATTTCATTAAGCTGATTAGAGACTAATCTCAGCGCTTCTTTATTGTGACCGATATCTAAAATTATTTTGGGTGCATTCCTTATAACTTGCCAGCGACCCTTTAATCCAGTATTTTCGACAACTCTGTTAAGTCCATTTTTAATTATTGAATTATCTAAATTAATATCAGGTAGGTGATTTAGTGCTGTAACAGCAGTTTGAATATTTTTTGTTTGGTAAAACCCTTTTAAATCAGAGGTGAAATTCATTGGGTTTTTTTTGACAAAGTGTAAAGGTGCGTTTAACTTTTTTGATTTGTTTAAAAAAACATCTTTTGTTTTAATATCATTTTCTCCAATAATTACTGGTATTTCATTTTTAATGATCCCTGCTTTTTCAAAAGCAATCTTCACACGTGTTTTCCCTAAAAACTGAGTATGGTCAAGACCAATGTTTGTTATAATTGATAAAACTGGAGTAATTATATTTGTTGCGTCTAATCTTCCTCCCAATCCAACTTCAATTACAGCATAATCAACCTCAACCTTCCTAAAATACCAAAATGCAAGAGCTACAGACATTTCAAAAAATGTAAAACTCTCTTTTTCGAAGTAAGCCTTGTTTGAGTCTATAAAAATGATGACTTCCTTTGAAGAAATCTCTTCTCCATTCACCTTAATACGTTCCTTGAAATCCAATAAATGAGGTGATGTATAAAGGCCTGTTTTATATCCCGCTGTTTGCATTACAGAAGCTATCATATGACTTGTAGAGCCTTTACCATTAGTCCCTGCAATGTGAATAGATTTAAAACTTTTGTGAGGATGGCCAAGGTAAGTATCAAGACGTTTAATTGAATCCAAACCTGAACGATAAGCAGAAGCTCCCTGACGCTGATACATTGGAAGCTTAGAAAACAACCATTTTAATGTTTCTTTGTAACTATTCAAATTTTATTCTCCAAGTTTAAATTGAATTACAACAAACCCAATTTGTATTTCTGGTGCCTCGGTGTCTGGAAGCCATTTATGAAGTTGGGCTGTTTTTTTTGCTGGTTCGAGCAAACATGGGTGAGTATTTGTAGTCCCCTTTACACCTGGTTCAGCTAAAACGACATCCCCTTGGCGATTAACACTTATTCTGACTACAACCAATCCTTGTTCGTTACATTCTTGCAATACCTTGCCTTTAGATTGTAAACTTCTCCCATTTAAACCGTATCCTTTAGCATAAGATCCAGAAATCGAATTATTATAATAAGTCGAAGAATACCCATTTTGATTTAAACTCTCATTATTCTTATTCGATAATTCCTCGTCAATATTAGAAGAAGTATTTTTTTCTTTATTATTTTTTTTTAGGAGATTTGATACAATGTTTTTAGTTGTTTTTGAAATTTTTGGAGTTTCCTTTTTCAGTGGTAATTTTTTTATTTTTTTTTCTTCTTTTACTTTTTTTTGATTTTGATTTTTTGAATTTCCTTTTTTTGGAAGGGACACTGAAGATTTTTTTTCCATTAAAACACGTTCTGATTTCTTATATGAATTAATTTCAGAATTTGTTTTGTTAGATGATTTCACTAAATTTTGATCGTTCTCAACACCATTTAATTTTATTGATTTTTGTTTTTGTTTTTTGATTTTTCCAGTTCTTTGTATTGTGCTTCCGAAGTTAATTTCCATCCCATAATCTATCGGGGGATCATAGTAAGTTAATCCCAATACAAAAAAAAGAAAAATGAGAAGTAACAACACAACAAATGTGATGCCGGCTGATTTTTTTTTGTGAGGAGAATCAAAAATTGTCATCTAATGGATTTACATTTTATGGACTTTCCACAGCAAGTACTACTTTTATTCCATTTCTGTTTGCTACATTCATTACAAAAATAACCTCATCTATTGGTACTTTTTCTTCTGCTCTTAAAATTAAAGAAGGAGCTTTTAAAGATGAATAAGTAGAAATAATTTGGTCTTCCAAATTATTTTTTGATGTAATCTTAGAATCAATGTAAAATTTATTTGAGTTTGTTATTGTAACCGCAAAAGCATTCCTGTTTTCAGTTTTTCCCTCAGCTTGAGGAAGTTTTACTTTTATTGTATTTAATTGTTTTGCTAGAGTTGAGGCTATCATAAAAAAAATCAATAGCAGAAATACTACGTCTGTCATTGAGGACATATTAAATTCAGGGCTAATTTTATTTCTTCCCTTTAAATTCATTTAAGCTGGCTCGTTTAATAAGTCTAAAAACTCAAGACTTGTAGATTCCATAAGATAAACTGCATTATTTGTTTTTACAACTAGGTGATTATATGATACATAACCAATTATACCTACTATCAATCCTGCAACAGTTGTTGTCATAGCTGTGTAAAGCCCATCTGCTAGTAATTGCATGTCAATGTTGCCCCCTGCATTAGAAATTTCAAAAATGGAAATAATCATTCCAATTACAGTTCCCAGAAACCCGAGCATAGGAGCAGCACCAGCAATAGTTGCTAATATACTGATATTCTTTTCCAGCTGGTATACCTCTAGACGCCCTGCATTTTCGATAGCTGTGTTAATATCTTCCAATGGTCTACCTATTCTAGACAAACCCTTAGAAACTAGCCTTGAAACTGGAATGTTTTCCTTTGAACACAATTTTTGAGCATCCTCCACTTTTCCTTGTATAACGAAAGATCTAATTTGAGACATGAATGTTGGTGTGATCTTAACTGCAGAACGGATTGCAAAAATCCTTTCGAAGTAAATATAAACAACAGTTAATAAAAGAATACATAAAAAACCGATAATAATTTGCCCTCCCAGGCCACCATTTTGAATTAATTCTATTAAGGAAAGAGTTTTTTGAGTTTGAAATGGCGATGGCTGCTGTTGACTTAAAATCATATTAATATTTATTTTTGTTCATTGATTTTTAAATATTTAGAATAGAAAATCTCGCATAACAACAAAAACAAAAAAACCAGATAAAAATCCTAAAAAAGCTAGCCAAGCAATTTTTTTTAAGTACCAGAAAAAATCAATTTTTTCCATTCCCATTGCAACAACGCCTGCAGCAGAACCAATTATAAGCATACTTCCTCCAGTTCCTGCTGAGTAAGCAATCAAGTGCCATACCGGATCATCTACTGAATTTGAGAACATACCCATACTCGCGGCAACTAATGGAACATTATCAATGACTGCAGATCCTATACCAAGCAATCCAATAACTATATCAGTATTAGGTATGGTCTTATTGAGTCCCTCAGCAAAATTAAATAATAATCCTAGTGATTCAAGTCCTGCAACAGCTAGTAAGATTCCTAAAAAAAATAATATACTCGGCAATTCAATTTTTGATAACGATCTATGAACAGGGCTACTTGTTTGATGAGCATCACTCTCTTCGTCAAAAGATGTAATATTTATTTTAGCTTTACTAAAAATTTCGGCAAATGTTGCAACTATAGCTAAAGAAAGCATCATACCAACATATGGTGGTAAGTGTGTTATGGTTTTGAAAATAGGCACAAAAATTATTGCAGAAAGGCCTAAGTATAACATGCTTGCTCCATGTTTATGAAAACCCACATCTGTTTCATCTGCGACTGCTTCATCAATCTCTCCTTGAAAAGCAGGTAAAAAAGAAGCAATACCAACTGGGATACCTAAACAAAAAATTGATGGGAGTAAAACATAAGTAATTAAGTTTAAGGTTGTAACTTTTTCACCAATCCAAAGCATAGTTGTAGTTACATCACCAATTGGTGACCAAGCCCCACCCGCATTTGCTGCTATAATTATAAGGCCAGCAAACCAAAGACGTGTATCTCTTTTCAGTACAACTTTCTGTAAGATTGTAATAAGTACAATAGTTGCAGTCAAATTGTCAATTATAGCTGAAAGAATGAATGCTAAAATCGAAAAAATCCATAATAAACCTTTTTTACTTCTTGTTTTTATAAAATTTTTAATGGTGAAAAAACCATTAAAATAATCAATGATTTCAACGATAGTCATTGCACCCAAAAGAAAAATTATAATTTCAGCTGTTTTACCAAGATGATGCAATAGTATTTCGTCAATGTGGGTAGGTTCAAGTTGTTTTAACTCTGTATTAACATCAAAAACAGGTAAATGTGAAAGAGATATGATAGCCCACATTAATGCCATCATCGCTAGTGCGGGTATAAGTTTATCTACTTTCAAACTATGCTCAAGAGTAATAGCCAGATAGCCTAGAACGAAAATGGTTATAATTATGGTTTCCATCAGTCAATTATTGGTTTGTTTGTTAAAAATATAAAAATCTATACCCTAAAACTCAAGTATCTGAAAAAATTTAAGGTATAAAAATATTACCTGAGCAGTGATCTCTTGAACTTCCTGTTACTGATGCTAAACAATTAATTTCATTCCTTAGTCTTAAAACCCCTAATAAACCGAAAATAATTGATTCTTTATAGTCAATTATAATTTCTGACGGTAATGTGAAATTTACAAATTGATTTTCTTTAATTTTTTTAATCAAAAAATTATTTTTAGCCCCTCCACCTGTTACTAATACATTTTGTCCACAATCAAAGTTTTTGCTGATCAATGAGCCAATATGAACAGTATAAGTATATAATAAATCCTCAACACTATGTAATCTGTACTTTTCAAGAAGTGGTAATATTTTAGAATTCACCCATTCAATTCCTAAAGATTTTGGAGGTGATTTTTTGTAATATTCTAATGATTTCAAGTCATCAAATAAAGGTAAAATTAATTTGCCTTGTTTAGCCATATTTCCATTAAAGTCATATGATTTTCTTCTTTTGTTAGCTAAAAAATTAAGGATAGTGTTTACAGCACAGATGTCATAAGCAATCAAAGACTTATCTGAAATTTTTGAAACATTTGAAAACCCTCCTAAATTAAGGAATGCATCGTATCCACGAAATAATAATTTTTCTCCAATCGGAACCAATGGTGCACCTTGACCACCTAATTCAATATCTTGTGACCTAAAATTACAAACTACATTTAAACCAGTTTCCGTGGCTAAACTTTTTCTATTTCCTAATTGAAAAGTTAATCTATTTTTGGGGTCATGAAATAGAGTATGTCCATGCGAACATATTGCGTCAATTTCAGTTAATTTAAATTCTTTTATAAATGAAAGTACATTTTTTGCTAAAAATAAAGTGTAGGATTCATCACCAATCTTAATTAAATCTTTTGAGGCACTAAACAACTCTTTTAATTTAGTAATCCATTGTTTTGAATAGCTAACAGTTTTAGTAGCTTCTACATCAAATTTCCAAAATTTATTGAATTTAAAATTAACACAAGCCAGATCAATACCGTCCAACGAAGTTCCTGACATAATTCCAATAACTTTATAATTATTTTTTGTCAATTTTAATTTTTAATTATAAAAAACAAAGGAAGTAAAAATTGCTAATCTTTCATTTTTTTTGTTAAAAACTCACAAAAAATTTAAAGATTCCTTCATTTAATGAATAAAATTCTGTCTTTCTAAAAAATAGCTAGATTTTGGAAAGTTTATTGTAAATTAAGAGTATTGATTTACTATTTTTGTAAGCTTCAAAAAAAAAAATGCTTCCATCAAAACAAGGCCTTTATGACCCTCAATTTGAACACGACAACTGTGGAGCAGGATTTATTTGCAGTCTTCAAGGGAAAAAAACTAATGACATAATCCACAAGGCCCTTAATATACTTGATTGCCTTGAACACCGAGGAGCTGTAAGTGCAGATGGCAAAACAGGCGACGGAGCTGGAATACTAATCGAAATACCTCACGATTTTTTAAAAAAACAATGTGATTTTGACCTTCCTAAATTACATGAATATGCTGTCGGTATGGTTTTCTTACCAAAAAAAGAAAATCAAAGGACTTATTGTGTGGGTGTTTTGGAAAGCGAAATTAAAAATCAAGGACTTGAAGTTTTAGGATGGAGAAATGTTCCGGTAAATCACGGCGTTGTCGGCAACATTGCTGCACTCACTGAGCCACAAATAATGCAGGTTTTTGTCGGTAGAGGTTCTAATGAACTTTCTGATTATAATTTCAATATAAAATTATTTTGTGCGAGAAAAATAGCTGAGCACACGATATCGGACTCAAAACTCTCACAATCATCTTATTTTTATTTACCTAGCCTATCGACCCATACACTAATTTATAAAGGTTTATTAACTCCTGAGGACATCAAAGGATATTATAATGACCTTGAAGATCCAGCTGTTGTTACCCGCCTAGCTTTAGTACATCAACGTTTTTCTACAAACACATTCCCAACCTGGGATCTCGCACAGCCATTTCGTTACATGTGCCATAATGGAGAAATAAATACCTATAAAGGAAATTTTAGTAGAATGCAGATTAGAGAAGAACTTTTAGAAAATGAAGTTTTTGGAGAGGATTTGCAAAAAATATTGCCAATAGTAATTCCAGACAAATCAGACTCTGCTTCCATGGATATGACATTAGAGCTTCTTCTTGCAACTGGTAGATCCCTGCCAGAGGCAATGATGATGTTGGTCCCAGAGGCTTGGGAAAAGCATACATTTATGGATGAAGACAAAAAAGCCTTTTACCAATATAATTCATGTATTATGGAGCCTTGGGATGGCCCTGCTTCAATTCCATTTACTGATGGTAAATATATTGGGGCACTTTTGGATCGAAATGGACTTCGCCCTTCCCGTTACTCTGTCACTAAAGATGGGTATGTGATTATGTCTTCTGAAACTGGAGTCCTTGAAATTGATCCAGAAAATATTGAAATGCACGGTCGTCTTGAACCAGGTAAAATGTTTTTAGTAAACATGGACGAGGGGCGTATTGTTGAGGACGATGAGATAAAAAAACAAATCTCACTGAATAAGCCATATAAAAGATGGTTAAAAGAAAATCTTCTTCATCTTAAAGATATTCCTTACACCGGAAATAATAATGAAGTTGAAAATGAAGATTTTGAAACCAGGATGAGAATTTTCGGATATACCCAAGAAGATCTGAAAACAATTATTGCGCCAATGAGTTTAAATGGAAAAGAGGCTATTGGGTCAATGGGAACTGATACCCCACTTGCTGTTCTGTCCGATCGCCCTCAACTTTTATATAATTATTTCAAACAGCTTTTTGCACAAGTTACAAATCCACCACTTGACGGGATAAGAGAGGAAATTGTTACAGATATAAGCCTTAGTCTAGGTCCTGAATTTAATCTTTTTGAAATCAATGCAAAACATTCAAAAAAACTGTGTATACAGAACCCTGTGATCTCAAATGAAGATTTAGATAAAATAAAAAACTTAGATAGAAAGGATTTCAAAGCGGCCTCAATATCTACACTTTACGAAATTAATAATGGACTAAACGGTCTTGAGAATGCACTTGAAGATATAATCAGTGAAGTAAATAAAGCTCTTGCTAATGGAGTAAATATAATTATAGTATCTGATAGGGGTGTATCCCCATCTCTTGCCCCTATACCAATGTTATTGGCCACGTCCCACATACACCATGCTTTTAAACGGTCAAAAAAGCGTTCACAATTTGGTATTATCGTAGAATCTGCAGAGCCAAGAGAACCACACCACTTTTCATTACTGTTTGGGTATGGAGCGAGTGCTGTTAATCCTTATCTAGTAAATGAAATAATCACTCATCAATGCGACAATAATACAATTTTAGAAAGTCCAGAAAAATCAATATATAACTTTAACAAAGCAATTGCAAAAGGGATAATAAAGGTGATGAACAAAATAGGTATTTCTACTCTGCATTCTTACAGAGGAGGCCAAATTTATGAAGCTTTAGGTTTATCAAAAAAGCTAATAAATAGATTTTTTTGCAATACTCCAACCCGAATAGAAGGGATCGATTTATATGAAATTGAAAAAGAAATTAGTAAAAGACATACTAAAGCATATATTCACGAATCAAAGCTTGGACTTCCACTAGAAATTGGAGGGGATTATCGCTGGAGAAGGGATGGAGAAGCTCATTCAGTCAACCCTTCAACTATAGCCTCACTACAACAAGCAGTGAGACAAAATAAAGTTGAAAGCTATGAAGTTTTCTCAAAAATGATCAATGAGCAGAATGAAAAATTGATGACATTAAGAGGATTATTTGAATTTTCAAGTTATGATCCTATTCCAATAGATCAAGTAGAGCCCTGGACTGAAATTGTAAAACGTTTTAAAACAGGAGCTATGTCTTTAGGCTCAATCAGCCAAGAGGCACATGAAAATTTAGCTATCGCAATGAATAGAATTGGAGGTAAAAGCAATTCTGGGGAAGGAGGAGAGGATCCAAAACGCTTTATAGCTGATAATGATGGTAATTATAGAAATTCTGCAATTAAACAGGTTGCCTCTGGCCGGTTTGGTGTTTCAAGTCACTATTTGAGTACAGCTGAAGAAATTCAAATAAAAATGGCTCAAGGAGCAAAACCTGGGGAGGGCGGACAACTTCCTGGTCCAAAAGTAAACCCTTATATTGCGTCAGTGAGGAATTCAACCCCATATGTTGGACTTATTTCACCCCCTCCTCATCATGATATCTATTCAATTGAAGATTTAGCTCAATTGATATACGATTTAAAAAATGCTAATAGAAATGCCAGGATAAACGTCAAATTAGTTTCAGAGGTTGGGGTAGGAACAATTGCCGCTGGAGTTGCAAAAGCTAAAGCTGATGTAATATTAATATCAGGTTATGATGGAGGTACTGGTGCATCACCGTTGACCTCATTAAAACATGCAGGACTTCCTTGGGAATTAGGGATAGCTGAAGCGCAGCAAACATTAGTTATGAATGATTTAAGAAGTCGCATTGTCCTTGAATGTGACGGGCAAATGAAAACAGGAAGAGATGTTGCTATTGCCTGTTTACTTGGTGCAGAAGAATTTGGGTTTTCTACAGCCCCACTTATAGCATCAGGGTGCATTATGATGCGTGCATGTCACCTCAATACATGTCCAGTAGGAATTGCTACACAAGACCCTATATTACGAAAGAATTTTAAAGGTAAACCCGAACACGTAATTAATTATATGCACTTTGTGGCCGAAGAATTAAGGCATATTATGGCAGATTTAGGTTTTAAAACTGTGAACGAAATGGTTGGTCAGTCTCAAAAACTGAATATGAAAAATGCAATAAATCATTTTAAAGCTAAAGGGATTGACTTATCAAATATTTTACATAAACCTAAAGTGCCTAACCAAATAAAGGAACGCAACACTAAATCACAAGAACACAATTTAGAAAATGTTCTCGATATTCAGATCTTAAAAAAAGCCAAACTTGCGATACAGAAAAAGAAAAAACAAGAATTAAAATTTCACATCAAAAATACGAACCGTACCATAGGAGCAATAATTAGCTATGAAATTTCAAAACTCTATGGTTCAAAAGGACTTCCAGAGGATACACTTAAATTAAACTTTACAGGGACTGCTGGTCAGAGTTTTGGTGCGTTTGCAACTAATGGCCTTTTAATGAAAATTGAGGGTACTGTTAACGATTATTTTGGGAAAGGCCTTTCAGGCGCAAAGTTAATTGCAAAAGTTCCAGAGAAGTCAAGCTTTGTTCCTCAGGATAATATAATAATTGGAAATGTGGCATTATACGGGGCAACCGCCGGAGAAGCATATATAAATGGTATTGCTGGTGAGCGATTCTGCGTTAGAAATTCGGGAGCGAGAGCTGTTGTAGAAGGAGTAGGAGATCACGGGTGCGAATACATGACGGGTGGCATAGCAGTTATTTTAGGTGATATTGGGAGAAATTTTGCAGCCGGTATGAGTGGAGGTATTGCATACATATATAACGATAATGCTGTTTTTGACGAAAAGAAATTTAACCTTGAAATGGTTGAATTAGAAAGCCCTCAAAAAGACGATGTAGAAATAATTAGAGAATTACTAGAAAATCATATAAATTATACAAAAAGCCCTAGAGCAACTGAGATTTTGAAAAATTGGCAGAATTTTACAGAAAATTTTATAAAAGTTATGCCAACCGATTATAAAAATGCTCTTGAGATGATGTCTAAAAACAAATTTGAAAAGTCTACATAATATGGGGAAAATTAAAGGTTTTATGGAATATGACCGAATTAAAGAACCGGTTGTTGAACCTCGAAAGAGAGTAAAAAATTATAATGAGTTTACTGTTGCACCAGAGAAAAATGAATTACAAGAACAAGGGGCACGCTGCATGGACTGTGGAGTTCCTTTTTGTCACAGTGGGTGCCCTCTGGGTAACCTAATTCCAGATTTTAATGATGCTGTTTACAATAATGAATGGCAACGTGCTTTACAAATATTGCATAGCACAAATAATTTTCCTGAATTCACGGGAAGACTGTGCCCTGCACCATGTGAAGAGGCCTGTGTACTTGGAATAGTAAACCCCCCTGTCTCAATTGAACTCATTGAAAAATACATTGTAGAAAGAGGTTTTAAAGAGGGTTGGATAAAGCCTGAAATACCCAAATTAAGAACAGGTAAAAAAATTGCTATTATTGGATCCGGCCCAGCTGGTCTATCTGCAGCTCAACAATTAAATCGGGCTGGACATTCGGTTACTGTTTTTGAACGTGAAAATAAAATTGGGGGATTGTTGCGCTATGGTATACCCGATTTTAAAATGGAAAAAAATGTAATTGACAGACGTTTAGAAATTCTTAAATCTGAGGGAATCAAATTTAAATGCAACGTTGAGGTCGGTAAAACAATATTGGCTAAAGAAATTGAAAAACAATTTGATGCAGTAATCTTAGCAACTGGTGCTACAATCAAAAGAGAAATGCCTATCCCTGGATCAGAATTAGAAGGTGTTATTCAAGCAATGGATTTTCTTCCACACAATAACAAGGCTGTGGATGGTCAACATGAACGTGACAAAAAATTTTCTGCAAAAGGTCTAAACGTTGTAGTTATTGGTGGGGGTGACACTGGGTCAGACTGCATTGGAACTTCAAATAGACACGGTGCTAAAAGTGTAACAAATTTTGAAATAATGCCAAAACCCTCTGAAGGAAGGACTGAACAACATCCGTGGCCATACTGGCCCTTTAAATTAAAAACATCTTCATCTCATGAAGAAGGAAGTCACAGAGAATGGAGTATTTTAACCAAAGAGTTTGTTGGAGACGAAAAAGGATGTGTAAAAGCCTTAAAAACAGTCGAAGTTCAATGGAAAAAAATTCCAGGGGAAAGACCAAAACTTTTAGAAAAAGAGGGTTCTGAGAGAATGTGGCCTTGTGATATGGCCTTATTGGCTCTTGGATTTACAGGTCCCGAAAAAAATCTACCTGAACAATTTGGTTTAACTTTTGATGAGAGAGGAAATATCAAAGGTGAAAATGATTATCAGACTAATAAGAAATCTATATTTACTGCTGGCGATTGTAGAAGAGGCCAATCACTAATTGTGTGGGCAATTTCAGAAGGGAGAGAGGTGGCTCACCAAGTTGATACTTATTTAATGGGAAAATCTAATCTTCCACAAAAAAATAAGACTGGGGATCTAGTAGCTCATTCTTAAGATAACCATATTTGACTAAAATAATTTATAAAAATTTTATTTTAAAACTGCCCTGTTTTTACTATTTAACAATAGTACAATCATATATCTTCTTTAAAAAAGTTTTAAGCAAGCTCCCAATTCATTGACCTTAGCGTTTATTTAAAGCATTATTCACTAAGCTTGCGACATCAATTCTTGCTCCATGAGGAATTGTGTCTGTAACAGTAAGAATCAACAGTTTTTTATTATTTATCTTTAAATAAATTTCTTGTCCATTTTTTAAATCTACCCCACTTCTAGAGAATGGATTTAAATTTGGATCCATTACACCTGGAATGTGAAGTGGAATTTTTTGGGCGGTATTATTTTCAAGATAAAATGCTCGTTGTGGTGTTAGATTTTTTACTGATTTATTGGATTTTTGATTTCCATTTTCTATCGTATAAACTACTTTTAAAGAGCCCAAATACCGATTTTCAAATTGTAAGTACTGGCTATTTAAAACAATTAAAGTCCTAGAACCTCCCTTTTCTATTCTTAAGCTTTTATATAATGAATCATTTTCGCGATTTAACAGAGATATTCCTAGAAAAAACTTTGACTTATTAAAAATTTTTGCTTTGAAGGTTTTAGATAGCGGGTAATCAATTCTTACAATCTGTTTTGGTGGAATTGATATTTCAGAAATGTTAGAAGTTTGTCCAAAAACAGAAAAAAGATTTAAAACGGTTGCTAATAAAAAAGACTTTTCTAGGGTTTTTATCATGAACTATTTTAAAAATTAAAAAAGTCCTTTAATTAAAATTAAAGGACTTCGAAGGAGGCAGCGACATACTCTCCCACCAATGGCAGTACCATCTGCGCTAGTAGGCTTAACTTCTCTGTTCGGAATGGGAAGAGGTGAGCCCTACTGCTATAACCACCTAAGTTTTAAGGTTTATTAACATAATTAATTTAACAAACCATTTATATCTTGACATATGAAAAAATAAAAGCATTGAAGTTGGTTTTAAATACTATTTTTTAAAGAAAAAGTGCCACAATAGGCCTACGGGTAATTAGTATCACTCGGCTATGACATTACTGCCTTTACACCTGTGACCTATCAACGTAGTAGTCTCCTACGACCCTTAAAAGAAATCTCATCTTGTGGTGGGTTTCGCACTTATATGCTTTCAGTGCTTATCCCTTCCCGACGTAGCTACTCGGCAGTGCTCCTGGCGGAACAACCGATACACCAGAGGTCAGTCCATCTCGGTCCTCTCGTACTAAAGACAGATCCACGCAAATTTCTAACGCCCACTACAGATAGAGACCGAACTGTCTCACGACGTTCTGAACCCAGCTCGCGTGCCACTTTAATGGGCGAACAGCCCAACCCTTGGGACCTTCTCCAGCCCCAGGATGTGACGAGCCGACATCGAGGTGCCAAACCCCCCCGTCGATATGAGCTCTTGGGGGAGATCAGCCTGTTATCCCCGGCGTACCTTTTATCCTTTGAGCGATGGCCCTTCCATGCGGAACCACCGGATCACTATGCTCTTGTTTCCAACCTGATCGACTTGTAAGTCTCTCAGTCAAGCACCCTTATGCCATTGCACTCTACGCACGGTTACCAAGCGTGCTGAGGGTACCTTTAGAAGCCTCCGTTACTCTTTTGGAGGCGACCACCCCAGTCAAACTACCCACCACGCACTGTCTCCCTTAAAAGGGATTAGGCCCTAGATAAGCAAAGGGTGGTATTTCAACAACGACTCACGCACACCTAGCGATGCACGATCAAAGTCTCCCACCTATCCTACACATTACTTATCCAAGGTCAATACGAAGCTATAGTAAAGGTGCACGGGGTCTTTTCGTCCCGTAGCGGGTAATCGGCATCTTCACCGATACTACAATTTCACCGAGCTCATGGCTGAGACAGTGTCCAGATCGTTACACCATTCGTGCAGGTCGGAACTTACCCGACAAGGAATTTCGCTACCTTAGGACCGTTATAGTTACGGCCGCCGTTTACCGGGGCTTCATTTTGCTGCTTTTTCCGAAGAATAACAACTCCACTTAACCTTCCGGCACCGGGCAGGTGTCAGACCCTATACATCGTCTTTCAACTTAGCAGAGTCCTGTGTTTTTGATAAACAGTCGCCTGGACCAAGTCACTGCGGCCAACATTACTGTTGGCGACCCTTCTCCCGAAGTTACGGGCCCATTTTGCCTAGTTCCTTAGCCATGAATCTCTCGAGCACCTTAGAATTCTCATCCCAACTACCTGTGTCGGTTTGCGGTACGGGCTGCCTAGCTTGCTTTTCTTGGAAGTGGATCTAATAGATTATCACCGCAGCCGAAGCTTTGGTGTACTATCGCAACCTTGACAGTTGCTTCAACGTACTATTCCGTCAGTACGCACTATCTTAACCCCTCCGTCACTTTTAGCGCTGGCAGGTATCGGAATATTAACCGATTGTCCATCCACTACCCCTTTCGGGTTCGCGTTAGGTCCCGACTAACCCTCAGCTGATTAGCATAGCTGAGGAATCCTGAGTCTTTCGGTGGCGGCGTTTCTCACACCGCTTGTCGTTACTTATGCCTACATTTTCTTTTCTATACGCTCCAGCAAACCTCACAGTTTACCTTCAACGCACATAGAATGCTCCCCTACCCCTTGTGATAAATCACAAAGCCATAGCTTCGGTGGTATACTTATGCCCGATTATTATCCATGCTTGACCGCTCGACTAGTGAGCTGTTACGCACTCTTTAAATGAATGGCTGCTTCCAAGCCAACATCCTAGCTGTCTGGGCAGTCAAACCTCGTTTATTCAACTTAGTATACACTTGGGGACCTTAGCTGATGGTCCGGGTTCTTTCCCTCTCGGACATGGACCTTAGCACCCATGCCCTCACTGCTGTAAATCATTCTATAGCATTCGGAGTTTGTCAGGAATTGGTAGGCGGTGAAGCCCCCGCATCCAATCAGTAGCTCTACCTCTATAGAACTTTTACAACGCTGCACCTAAATGCATTTCGGGGAGTACGAGCTATTTCCGAGTTTGATTGGCCTTTCACCCCTACCCACAAGTCATCCCAAGACTTTTCAACGTCAACGGGTTCGGTCCTCCACTTTGGGTTAACAAAGCTTCAACCTGCTCATGGGTAGATCACACGGTTTCGCGTCTACCACTACTAACTGTACGCCCTATTCAGACTTGCTTTCGCTTCGGATCCTCGACTGAATCGATTAACCATGCTAGTAACGGTAACTCGTAGGCTCATTATGCAAAAGGCACGCCGTCACTAGATAAATCTAGCTCCGACCGCTTGTAAGCATATGGTTTCAGGTTCTATTTCACTCCCTTATTCAGGGTTCTTTTCACCTTTCCCTCACGGTACTGGTTCACTATCGGTCTCTCAGGAGTATTTAGCCTTACCGGATGGTCCCGGCAAATTCATGCAAGGTTTCACGTGCCCCGCACTACTCAGGATACTACTATTAATAACTTGGGATTACTTATACGGGACTATCACCCTCTGTGGTTCTACTTTCCAGTAGATTCTAATTCTTCAAGCATCAAATATTGTAGTCCTATTACCCCCATCTTGCCGTAACAAAATGGGTTTGGGCTATTCCGCGTTCGCTCGCCACTACTAACGGAATCACTATTGTTTTCTTCTCCTCCGGGTACTTAGATGTTTCAGTTCTCCGGGTTTGCTCCTATAAAATAGGTGCTAGTTCTTCAAACTAGCGGGTTTCCCCATTCGGAAATCTGCGGATTATATCATATGTGCTAATCCCCGCAGCTTATCGCAGCTTGTCACGTCCTTCTTCGCCTCTGAGAGCCTAGGCATTCCCCATATGCTCTTAATTAGCCTATTGTAACTTTTACTCTTTCTCTAAAAAATTGTATTTAAAAAAATTTCAATATTTAATATTTGCTCGTATAAACCTCTTTTTTTATTGTAAAAAAATTGGTTGATACTTTTTGTATCTTTTCAATATGTCAATGAACGTCTTTCCAGTCAAACAAATAAAACAAAATCGATTAGAGGATAAAAGTTGGATAACAATCTCTCTAATTGTTTTGGATTATTCTATAGAATCGTGGAGAATATCGGAGTCGAACCGATGACCTCTTGAATGCAAATCAAGCGCTCTAGCCAGCTGAGCTAATCCCCCATATTTGGTAGGAGACCCAATAAATGAGACTCCTTGATTTTTAGAATCTCAACATCTAGAATTTCCTTAACAGCTTCGATCAAATAAAATTTCAAGTAATATTTAGTTTCAATATGTAGTCTCGGGCAGGCTCGAACTGCCGACCTCTACATTATCAGTGTAGCGCTCTAACCAGCTGAGCTACGAGACTTTAATTTGTTTAATCGTGCCGTTGTTGTTAAAAAAAATGACAGCATGTGGATAGAATCAATTATTGATAGTCAAAATTAGTCGTTGCTTTCTGTTTTGATTAGAATAAAACTAATAAAAACTCTAGAAAGGAGGTGTTCCAGCCGCACCTTCCGGTACGGCTACCTTGTTACGACTTAACCCCAGTCACCAGTTTTACCCTAGGCTGCTCCTTGCGGTCACAGACTTCAGGTACCCCCAGCTTCCATGGTTTGACGGGCGGTGTGTACAAGGCCCGGGAACGTATTCACCGGATCATGGCTGATATCCGATTACTAGCGATTCCAGCTTCACGCAGTCGAGTTGCAGACTGCGATCCGAACTGAGACCGGTTTTGTAGATTCGCTCCTACTCGCGTAGTGGCTGCTCTCTGTACCGGCCATTGTAGCACGTGTGTAGCCCAGGACGTAAGGGCCGTGATGATTTGACGTCGTCCCCACCTTCCTCTCGGTTTGCACCGGCAGTCTCGCTAGAGTACCCAACATAACTTGCTGGCAACTAACGACAGGGGTTGCGCTCGTTATAGGACTTAACCTGACACCTCACGGCACGAGCTGACGACAACCATGCAGCACCTTGTAAGTAGTCCGAAGAAAAGACCATCTCTGGTCTATGCAACTTACATTTAAGCCCTGGTAAGGTTCCTCGCGTATCATCGAATTAAACCACATGCTCCACCGCTTGTGCGGGCCCCCGTCAATTCCTTTGAGTTTCACTCTTGCGAGCGTACTCCCCAGGTGGGATACTTATCACTTTCGCTTAACCACTCAATCAACCAGTGTTGACCGAACAGCTAGTATCCATCGTTTACGGCGTGGACTACCAGGGTATCTAATCCTGTTCGCTACCCACGCTTTCGTCCATGAGCGTCAGTATATTGTTAGTAATCTGCTTTCGCAATCGGTATTCTGTGTAATATCTATGCATTTCACCGCTACACTACACATTCTAACTACTTCACAATAACTCAAGTCTTTCAGTATCAAAGGCAATTCTACAGTTGAGCTGCAGGATTTCACCTCTGACTTAAAAAACCGCCTACGGACCCTTTAAACCCAATAATTCCGGATAACGCTTGGATCCTCCGTATTACCGCGGCTGCTGGCACGGAGTTAGCCGATCCTTATTCGTACAGTACCGTCAAGCATCTACACGTAGATGCAATTCTTCCTGTATAAAAGCAGTTTACAACCCATAGGGCAGTCTTCCTGCACGCGGCATGGCTGGATCAGAGTTGCCTCCATTGTCCAATATTCCTCACTGCTGCCTCCCGTAGGAGTCTGGTCCGTGTCTCAGTACCAGTGTGGGGGATCTCCCTCTCAGGACCCCTACCTATCGAAGTCTTGGTAAGCCTTTACCTTACCAACTAACTAATAGGACGCATGCCCATCTTTTACCACCGGAGTTTTCCTCTTCAATTGATGCCAATTGAAGATCGTATGGGGTATTATTCCAAATTTCTTTGGGCTATTCCCCTGTAAAAGGTAGGTTGCATACGCGTTACGCACCCGTTCGCCGGTCGTCAGCGGATTGCAAGCAATCCCTGTTACCCCTCGACTTGCATGTGTTAAGCCTGCCGCTAGCGTTCATCCTGAGCCAGGATCAAACTCTTCGTTGTTGTTTATAATGTATAACAACTAACTAAAAATTGACATGGTCAAAATGGTTCTATTCACTTGTATCTTTCGATACGCGCTGTCATTCTTTAATATTTAATTTTTTCAATGAACGTTTTACGTAAAGTTTAAATACTTATGTAGATTACTTTAGCGGATGCAAATATAAAACCCTTTTTAATTCTTTCAAGGTGTTTTTAAGAATTTTTTAATCAAATATTAAAAATATATTTTACAAAGTGATTCGCAGTCATTTAAACTAATCAAAGAAGTTCCATATCAAACCAAAACGTACTGAAAAATCTCTATAAGGAACGAAAGGAGAAGAGTAGTAATTGTAAGGAGCATCAATGTTAATTAAATGTTTTATAGGTGCAGAAATGTTTTCAAGCTTGATAAATATCCTTGAGCTTTGAATTTTGGCATTAAAGAAAAAATCAACCCTTGGATAATTTCCAATACTTGTAGAATTTTGAGTTACAAATTCAGCTAATAAAGGATTGTATTGATCAGCAAAATAATCAGTAAAATAAACTAAGGTAACTCCAGATTGAAAAAATAATGCCCTGTTAAAAATGGAAGATGTTAACATAAAAGTGCTTCTAAGAAGCCATTTAGGAACATTTAATGCAATAGGGTCATCAATTGTACCCTGGGGATCTCCTTTCTGATTTACCTTTTGGAATTGAATATTGTTTGCTAAGGTAAATTTTCCAAAATCAAATCTTTGATCCATCCGAGCCTTAAAATAATCCAACCTATTTGATAATTGAAAAACCTCGACACTAAATTTTCTATTTAAATCAAATTCGGGAGTTGTGTTGTTAAAGAAAGTAAAATTGTTTATCGAGTTCCATTCGCCTCGAATACTTCCAAATTTTCTATGATTTAAACCAAAAGATAATGAAGAAAAATCTTGGTTTGATAAATCTGGATTTTCCCAATTATATTTTTTAAAATCTGACTGAAATAAATAAAAATTAAAATTTAGAGGTTGTGAGCGATAATTGAAGGTAGCCATAACATTGGTCTTATTACTAATATCCTTTTCAGTTTCAATTTTAATGGATCTTGTTGCATAATTATTTTTAATTGACTGATAAGCCATAATTCTTGAAGACGTTCCAAAAATCTCTTTTTGCCAATTCACTTGGGCTGCTAATTGATTGGCACTTATCGATTTTGAAAGCAAAGTATCCTTTTCATATTCATCTTGACCTAAATTATAGTCCCATTTTATGTGATAAAAGCTAAATTTCAATTTACCCAATGATTTGTTGTTAAATTGAAGAAAGAGCTTATTTTCTAAATTATCGAAAGATGTGCTGTCACTAATATTAGTATCATATTTACCATAAAAATATGTGTTGGCAAATCTATGATCATATTTATAATTTTTTTTCTCCAAACTAATACTATAACCTATTGACATTTTATAACTAGTGGTGTCTTTTGAAACTGGGATCATTTGATATTTATGCTCCATAAAATACCTTTTTCCCTCTAACAAATTGTCAGCGTTAATTTGTGTATCTAGCCGATTCCTATCCAAAAAACCATCATAAAAAACAATTTGTTGATTACCATTTTCATCTAATATTGCTTGTCCCTCCTCATCTGCTAAAACGTAATTTGGTGCATTTTCAAAAAAATAAACTGAATCTCTATTTAATCCTCCATTTACTTGGTTTTCTAAAGATTGAGTAGTTTGATGAAGTCGAAGACGATATTTTTGATTATAAGTTTGATATTGACTACTTATTCTAAATTGCCTAGATCTTCCTAGAGAAGCTAAATATTTTCCCAAAGATCTAAAACCTCTAAATGAAACAGCAACATTAAATTTAGGAGAGGTATTTATAGCCAAAGATGTGTCTAAGAATTGACCTTGTTGAAAGGTTGATTTAAAAAATAATTCTGTATATGCAGATGGCACTTCATAATAAGGAACATCCTCTTTTTCGAAATAACTAAAGTGTTTGACTCTAGCTCCCATTTGTGGAGTAAAAGGTTGATCATGGAAATTATATCCTAATTTATTAAAAGCTTCTCCCATGTTTGGGAAAGTTAAAAATTCAAAATAATCTTTTCTCAGAAAATTAAATGAGTATTCCCTTTCGAGAGAAAGTGATGTATCAACAGTCTTTTCACTTCCATCTAAAAACAATAATTTGTAATCCTTAATCGAAACTTCATCCATAGACTTGAAATAAGGTATAAACCTTTTCTTTCTAGATAAATTTATAATCAATGAGTCCTTTTTTTCTTCATTTAGATTTTTCTTTTCTACTGGAATAGAGTCCTTATTTTGAAGTCTTAAATCACTTGAAAAATCCTGCACATCTTTTGTTTGAGTATCATTTTGTTGAGCAATAAGTAAACTACTTATTACCAAACAAAAAATAATTAGTTGGAAGCGCATATCCTTGAAAGTTACATTACGAAGTTATAATAAATGGATGTAAATTGCGGTAGGGTCCAAAATATAAAATTTAAATTCCTTGTATGCTAAAAATACAATTAACATCGTTACTAGAAGCTGGAATTGATGAAGCTGGAAGAGGATGTTTGGCTGGCCCTGTAACCGCAGCAGTTGTAATTTTACCGCAAAATGCTAAATTTCATTTTATCAATGATTCAAAATTATTGACTGAAAAACAGCGTTACAAACTAAGACCGATTATCGAAAATGAAGCGATTGAATTTCAGGTAGCACATGTTTTTCAAGAAGAAATTGATAGAATAAATATTTTAAATGCATCAATAAAAGCAATGCATCATGCAATTGAAAAATTGAAAAAAAAACCTGAATATATAGTTGTAGATGGAAATAAATTTCATCCATATAAAAAAATCCCATTTAAATGCATTGTCAAAGGAGATAGTAAATACCAAAATATTGCTGCTGCATCTATATTAGCTAAAACTTATCGGGATGATTACATGAAAATGATAGGAGCTGATTTCCCAAAATACAAATGGGGAAAAAACAAGGGATATCCAACTTCAGATCATAAAAAAGCAATTGAAAATTTTGGTGTTTCAATTCATCACAGAAATTCATTTAAGTTATTTAATCAGCAACTAAAAATTAAAATTTAAGGGAGTTTTTTTGATTTTCAGAATAGTTGAAAATATTTTAAAAAAAATAAAGATACATGATAAGTAGTTTTTAATTTTAATATTCAATGCGATTAAGATTTTTACTTGTAATGATTATCTCGATGTCTAGCTGTAGAAATGAGATAAAAGAAACTATAAATCTACTAGATTTTGTGCCTCAAAATAGTATTGGGGTTGTTCAAATAAATGACCCTCTTATGCTGGACAATACCTTCAAAAGACTATCTTTTCTTGAAGGTCTTGCCAAACTTGACTTTAATTTGCATAAAAATATTTCAGCTGTTATTCCAGAAATAAAAAGTCAAAACTCAATATTAATTTTGACTCCTCAGGGTAAAAGTGATATTGCTATTTCATATGTCTACAGGGGTAAGAAGTCAGACTCAACTAAATATAAAATTTTGGAAAGTTTTGTTTATAATTCGGTTAAGGTAGATGTAAGCGTTGCGAAAGAAAGAAAAGTTTATACCTCAAGAATAAGAGACATAAATATCAAAAGTAATTCACAATTAGTTTTAGAAAATTGCATAAGAAATATTCAAAACAAACAAAAAGGAATTCAAGATGATCAATTTTATAGGCTTGCGAAGCTAAGTAATACTGATGCAATTTTAACAGTATTTCTTCATAAGGATATTAGAAATATAATGAATAAACTTTTCCCAAAAACTAAATTTTTCCCCTTTTTGGGAAATAGCTGGTTTTCGTTCGATTTTAATACTAAAAAAGACCCTTTTACTTTAGACGGAATAAGTTTTATAAATGATTCAATTCCTAATAGGTTGACATTATATAAGAATTTAAATTCACAACTGCTGGTTAGTCAAAAATTTGTGCCAAGAAATTTTGACAACTACTTCGCATTATCAGTTAGTGATTATAAAACATTAGAAGAAAACTTTAAGGAATTTGTACTTCATGAAAATTTAGCATTTAAAAAAATTAATTTTAATCTATTAAGTAATGTAAGTGAAATTGCATTCATAAACAAGAAATCAAGTGAGGCTATATACTTACATTTAAAGAACTCCGAGATACTTCAACCTAATTTGTTTTCGGAAAAAAATGTTGAAGATAATTATAGGGGTATTAGAATTATAAATCATGAATTACCGGAAGATTTTTTTGGCTTTTTAAAATCTCTTGGTGTAACTCATTATCCAAAATATTCAGCGAAAATTAAAGAAATGTTAGTCTACACAAAAGAAAAATCATATTTAAAACAATTAATTGGCATTTATTTAGATGGGAAGACTTTAGGAAATGATATGAACTTTAGAAATCTTAAAGAAGATTTTGCCGACAATAGTACCATTATCTGGATTGGTGACACCTATAACCTTAAAGATGCTTGGAAAAAAGAATCTAAAAAAAATGCCAAGAAATGGGACAATATAAAATTAAAATCCTATCCTCTTATCGCAATTCAAGGTGTTTCTGAGGATAATGTTGTTCAATCACGATTTACAGCCCAAAAAAATAATCCAAATCAACCGAAAAATAGTGTTACAAATCAATTCAGATTCAACTTAGATGCACCATTAGCAAATAGCCCTCAATGGGTTAGAAATCATAGAAATAAAACTATGGATATTGTAGTCCAAGATGAAAACAATGTTCTGTATCTTTTTTCTAACAACGGAGATCTTTTTTGGAAAAAACAACTTTCTGGTCCCATAATTGGAAAAATTCAACAGGTTGATCTATATAAAAACAGAAGACTCCAAATGGTCTTTCGAACGCAAGATAGATTTATAATTTTGGATAGAAACGGCAAAATAGTCCCCCCATTTAACATAAGACTACCTAATGACTCACCACAGCATTTATCAGTTTTCGATTATGATGGCAACAGAAATTATCGTTTTTTACTTAACAATGGTAAAAAAATTGAAATGTTTGATAGAAAGGGTAAAAGGGTATCTGGTTTTAAACTTAATTCACTAAAAAAATCGCTTTTACATCCCCCCAAACATATTAGATTTGGAAACAAAGACTATATAGTTTTACAGGATACGGAAGGGAAAGTAAGAATAATTGATAGGCAAGGAAAAGATAGAATTATTGTAAAAGGTAAACTTGAAACCTTAGTTAATCCAATTTTTGCCTACAGAAAAACATTTGCAAGTACAAATAAAAATGGATCGTTGGTACAAATTGATGTTAATGGTAATGTAAATAAAACTGGTTTGGAACTAAAAATTGGTCATAAAATTGATATGACCAGTAAATCTTTAGTAACCTTATCTGAAAATAAGTTAATGATAAAAGGAATTCCTGTTATTCTTCCATTTGGTAATTATAGTAGCCCTAAAATTTATTATATAAACAATACCATATATGTAACCATTACAGAATATGAAACAAAAAAGGTCTTCGCATTTTATAGTAATGGTAATCCGGTCCGAGGATTTCCAGTTTACGGAACATCAGTCGCAGATCTTGCCAATGCAGATAATGACAAAGCTATTGAAATGGTAGTTCAATCTGATCAAGATGAGCTTACAATATATCAAATAAATTAAAAATTCTATCTGCTAAAATTTGCCTCAAACAAATTTGCAAAATGATGCGTCAATTTTTCTTTGACTTCGTTGAAAGGAATTTTTTTTCCTAACTCATTCTCCATAGATGTTATTGCTTTACCTTCAATCCCACAAGGAACTATATAGTCAAAATAACTCAAGTCTGTATTCACATTTAAAGCAAAACCATGCATTGTAACCCATCTACTGGCTTTAACTCCCATAGCGCAAATCTTTCTAGCAAATGGTGTGCCTACATCCATCCAAACTCCAGTTTCACCTTGACTCCTTTCACAAGATAAATCATATTCTTTTAAGGTTAAAATCACAATCTCTTCTAAAAATCTAAGATACTTATGAATGTCAGTAAAAAAATTATCTAAATCTAAAATGGGGTAACCTACAATTTGGCCTGGACCATGGAAAGTAATGTCACCGCCTCTATTTGTTTGATAATATTCAATTTTTTTTTTTTTAAGTTCATTTTTATTTAATAAGAGATTTTTATCTTTTCCACTTTTCCCAAGAGTTATAACTGGCGTGTGCTCTACCCATAACATAAAATTTTGTGTTACAATTTTATTTTCACTTTTACGATTATACCTCTTGATATTAATAATTTCATTAAAGTATTTTTCTTGCATTAATAGTGCATCCGTAAACGATTTAATTCCTAATTCTACAATTTGGATATTCTTATTTTTCTTTTCCATTTATATTTTTTTGAAATCCCAATTTATCCGGATTATTTAGAATTACTAAAGCAGCTATTACACCTGGAACCCATCCAAATATCGTTAAAATAAATACAATTAACACAGAACCACAACCCTGATCAATAACTGCAAAAGGTGGGAATAATATTGATGACAATACTCTTAAAAAACTCATAATTAGATTTGAGTTCAAAGATATAAAATTTGATTCCTTAGATTTTTACAGTCTCCTTATCTTTGCATCAAATAAAATCTTATGGTAAAGCTTTCTGAACAGGAAATTATTCGCCGGAGAAAATTAGAAGAGATACGAAAACTTGGCATCAATCCCTACCCAGCAGCACAATTTTATATCGATTTTCATGCAAAAGATCTCCCAAAACTATATCAAGATGGTAAAATGGTCTTCCTTGCCGGGCGTTTAATGTCACGAAGAATACAAGGTAACGCTAGTTTTGCTGAACTGCTTGACAGCACGGGGCGTATCCAAATTTATTTTAACAGAGATGAAATATGTCCAGGAGAAAATAAATCATTATATAATGAAGTCTATAAAAAACTTCTCGACATTGGAGATATCATAGGTATAGAAGGAAAACTATTTACAACAAAAGTAGGTCAACAAACGGTAAAAGTTTCAAATTTTACAATACTCAATAAATCTCTTCGGCCTTTACCAATTGCGAAAACTGATTCTGAAGGTAATATATATGATGCCTTTAATGATCCTGAATTAAGATTTCGCCAACGCTATGTAGATCTAATTGTTAATCCGCAGGTAAGGGAGACTTTTTTTAAGCGCTCAAAAATAACAACTACTATTCGTGATTTTCTTATCGAAAGGGGATATTTAGAAGTGGAAACCCCTATACTTCAGCCTATACCAGGGGGAGCAGCTGCAAGACCTTTTATTACTCATCATAATGCCCATAATACAAAACTATATTTGAGAATTGCAAACGAGCTTTATCTAAAACGACTTATAGTTGGCGGTTTCGAAGGTGTTTTTGAATTTGCAAAAGATTTTCGAAATGAAGGTATGGATAAAACTCATAACCCTGAATTTACAGTAATGGAACTATATGTTGCATATAAAGATTATTTCTGGATGATGGAAATCACTGAAAACTTGATAGAAACAATTTCTAATGCAGTACACCAAAAAACAGAAATTCATGTTGGAGATAAAAAAATTAACTTTAAAGCTCCTTACCCTAGAGTTCCAATATTTGAAGCGATCAAAAAATATACTGGAATTGATATTTCTCAAATGAATGAAACAGAATTACGTGAAACAGCAAAAGAGCTAAATATCGAAGTAAATGATACTATGGGAGAGGGTAAGCTTATAGAAGAAATATTTAGTGAAAAATGTGAGAGTCACTATATTCAACCTACTTTCATTACAGATTATCCAAAATCTATGAGTCCTCTTACAAAAGAGCATAGAACTAAAAAAAATCTTACTGAAAGATTTGAACTATTTGTTAATGGAAAAGAATTGGCTAATGCATATTCAGAATTAAATGATCCTATCGATCAAAAAAACCGTTTTGAAGCACAATTGGCACTAAGTGAAAAAGGGGATGATGAAGCTATGTTCATAGACCAAGATTTTCTTCGTGCGTTAGAGTACGGCATGCCTCCAACTTCTGGGATTGGTATTGGTATTGATCGCTTAGTAATGCTAATGACAAATAATAGTTCTATCCAAGAGGTTCTGTTTTTTCCTCAAATGAAAGCTGAAAATGAAAATTTAGAACTCACTGAAAATGAAAAAAATGTTTTAAAAATCTTATTAAGAAAAAGTCCTGCAAATCTTCATGAGATAAAAGAGGAGGCAAACCTAAGTAATAAAAAATGGGATAAAACAATAAAGGGTTTATGTCAGAAAAAAATTGTTAATGTCGAAAAAAATGGCGACCAACTAGTGATCAAAATAATTGAATAAGCAGACCAAATAACATAATATAACCCAATTGAATTTAAAAATAGGCCTGCATGACTAACAAGGTTTCTAATTGGATATTTTAATTCAAAATTTGCTAATTACTTTTCGAAAAGCTTCAACTGTATAATTAATATCACTAAATGTTATGGCATCATTTAAAAAATAACTTTCAAATGCGCTAGGAGGTAAATAAATACCTTGATCTAACATACCATGAAAATAGTTTTTAAATAGTTCATTATCTCCTAATGTAGCCGATTGAAAATCAACAACCGGTTGTTCAGTAAAATGAAGAGAAAACATAGAGCCTATTCGATTTATTTGGTAGGGTATACCTTTGTTATTCAAAATTTCTTTAAATCCTAATTCTAAGTTTTCTGTTTTCTTTTCGAGACGAGTATAGATCTCCTGATCAGCATTTAGTATTTGAAGAGTAGAAAGTCCAGCTGCCATAGCAATTGGGTTACCACTGAGAGTTCCAGCCTGATAAACCGGTCCTTCAGGTGCAAGTTGTCTCATTATTTGTTTTTTTGCAGCAAAAGCACCAACAGGTAATCCACCTCCTAGAACCTTACCGTAGGTCACAATATCAGCGTTAACTCCTAGTAATTCCTGTGCCCCTCCTTTTGCTAAACGAAATCCAGTCATTACTTCGTCAAAAATGAGTAGACTAGCAAATTTGTCACATATACTTCTTAATCCTTCCAAGAATCCATGATTTGGAGTAATGCATCCCATATTTCCTGCAACAGGTTCAACAATAACAGCTGCAATTTCTTCAGGATACTCATCAAAAAGTCTTATCACTTCGTCTAAATTGTTAAAATCTGCTAAAAGTGTGTCCTTGGCTGTACCCTGGGTAACCCCTGGGCTACTTGGGCTTCCAAAGGTAACAGCTCCGCTCCCAGCTTGAATAAGAAAGGCATCAGAATGGCCATGGTAACATCCTTTAAATTTTATAATTTTTTCTCTATTTGTATACCCTCTCGCTAAACGAATTGCACTCATACAAGCTTCTGTTCCAGAATTCACAAAACGAATTTTATCCTTATTTGCTATCATGTCTAATGCTAAGGTTGCTATTTCTGTTTCTAAAGCAGTTGGTATACCAAAGGATGTTCCTTTTTCCAATCTCATTTTTATAGCTTTGATGACAGGGTCATATGCATGACCTAATATCATCGGTCCCCAGCTAGAGATATAATCGATAAAAGTATTCCCATCTTTATCGTAAAGTAGTGCACCTTTTGCTTTTTCTATAAAAATAGGGGTTCCACCTACAGATTTAAAAGCTCTTACTGGAGAGTTTACTCCACCAGGAATAACTTTTTGGGCCTCTTTGAATAAAATACTACTTCTTTGGTACCGCATATCTAATTTCTTTGAGGGATCTTTAATTCCTGACCAATGAAAATTGTTTGGTTTTTAATATCATTAAACTTCACCAAATTTTCTATAGCAACTCCATATTGTTTGGAAACTGAATATAACGTATCGCCTTTTTTTACTTTATGAATAAAATTAGAACTTAGTTTGCTAGGATTATACTTTTCGATTTGTCTTTTAAATATTTTCGAATCAAACCTCATGAGTTCAAATCTTTCAACCAAGCTGATTAATTTCTCGGCATACCCTGGATCTGTTGCATAACCAGCTTTCTTGAGGCCCTTAGCCCACCCTTTATAATTACTTAATTTCATTTTAAAAAGTGGAGAATAACGTTGACGGTTTTTTAAAAATAAAGAGTGGTCTCGAAATGAAGAAGCAACATTTTTGTATACTCTAAAGCATTCACCCTTTTCGTCATCATCATGATATATTTTCTCTCCACTCCAATCCTTATGACATTTAATACCAAAGTGATTATTACCTTCTTTTGCCAGACGACTGTATCCCATGCCAGATTCTAAAATACCTTGTGCTAATATTATACTTGCAGGAATTTTGTGAGCTTTCATTTCATCTTTCGCAATAGAACTATATTGATCAATATAAATTTCTATTTTTTCTTTAGTACTTAAAATTTTAATTGGAATAGCAGTAGATTGTTCAATAGGAACAATTTCCTTTTTAGGATTATCCAATACTTTTTTATTTGAAATCAGTTTTTTTGAAGTCCCACAAGAAATTGTGAAAGTAATTAATATGGTTTTAAAAATTACTTTGAATATGAAAGGGTTTGAAGCTGCTTGTTCTTTAATTTGGAATTTATTGATGCAATTCCCTGAAGACCACCTGTATGAATTGCTAAAATTTTTGACCCTCGCTTCCATTTATTTTTCTTAATCAATTCAAAAATAGCAAAAAGCATTTTGCCTGTATAAATTGGATCCAATGGAATTCGATATTTGTCATAGAATGAATTCATAAATTCAATAAGTTTTCTAGTTGTCTTTGCAAAACCTCCAAAAGTATAATCAGAATTTATTTCCCAATTATTTTTTGTAGTGTAAGTAGAAATAACTTCAGATATTGAAGGGTTAATTAAAGCATTAAAACCAAATAGTTTTTGATCATTCGAAGAAGCATTAATTAATCCTGCTATAGTTCCTCCAGAACCCAAACTTGAACAAATGATATCAAATTCTAAGTCCATAGAATTAAGGATCTCCGAACAACCTTTAACCCCTAATGGTTCTGTGCCACCTTCTGGTATCAATCTAAATTTTGGAAACTTTTTTAATGTTTGAATTACTTCAAAAGAAGATTCTTTTTTAGAATAAGCTTTCCTTGACAGACAAACTAATTTCATATCCTGAGAATGACAGAAAGATAAAGTACTACTTTTCATTATTTTATTTTTCCACTCTTCACCACGAACGAATCCAATAGTTTTTAAACCCAACTTTTTCCCTGCTGCTGCCGTTGCAGGTAAATGGTTTGAAAATGCGCCTCCAAAAGTAGCGATGACAGGAATTTTATTAGAAATTGTTTTTTTTAAAATATATTTTAATTTTCTAAACTTATTCCCAGAAACAATTGGATGTAATAAATCTTCTCTTTTTAAGAAAAGACTACAACCATTTATAATTCCTAGAAATTGATTTGGTATTTCATTATTTTCTTTAAATAAATCCATTTTTAATAATCTATAAAATTGAGATGATTTAAAATTAAACTAACGATGATAAAATTAACTGAGTATCTAAATTAAAAGTTAAATAAAAGTTCAGATTTTAGTTGAAACAAATTTTTAAACTGAAATGTTTTAGTTTGAAAAAAAATTTTTTTCGGCACCATTTTTGATCTATATTAGAAAAAAATATTTAAGTGAAGAAAATTTTTTTGTTATCATTATTTTTAATTTTATGCAGCTGTTCATCCATTAGAGTATACTCGGATTTTGATAATAACATTGATTTCTCAAATTACAAAACCTTCGCTTATTTTAAACCCGAAATTGACAGAGTTGATATTTCAGATCTTGATAAACGAAGGATCCTCAAAGCACTCGATAATGAAATGAGTCTAAAGGGTTTATCAAAATCTGAAACTCCTGACCTTCTAATTGGATTTACCACCAAAGCTAAAGATAAAATATATGTCAATAACTTTAATAATTTCAGCTGGGGTTGGGGCTGGGGCTGGGGATTTAATCCATGGTTATGGGGTCCTAATGGATTCAATACAATAAGTACAAAGACAGAAGGCACTCTTTATGTTAATATAATTGATGCTACCACTAGACAACTCGTTTGGCAAGGTAAAGGAAGAGGAGGAATTGATGAAAATATAAAAAACAGGAATGAGCGTATATCCTTGTTTGTAAAAGAAATAGTTGGAAGCTATCCCCCAGAAATAGATTAATTATCTGAAAATAAAATCTTCTCTGCTTCGTCCAAAGCTAAAGTTAAACCCTTGGTTTCCTTTCCTCCCGCTGTAGCATAAAAAGGCTGGCCTCCTCCGCTACCGCTAATGTATTTACCTAAGTAATTTACTGTCTCAGCTGCATTTCTGCCCTCTTTATTTACTAATATTTTGGATATATAACAACTAATTAATGGCTTACCTGTTTTCCGAGATCCAAATACTAAAATAATTTTATCAAAATCTTTACCTATCTCAAAACTTAAATCTTTCATGCCTTGAGCATCTATTTCAATTTCTTTAGATAAAAAATTAGTGCCAGAAATAGTTGTGATCTCATTAATTAAATTATTTTTCAATGTTTGTAATTTTAATTTTGAAAGTGCATGGATTTCTTTTTTTAGAAATGCATTTTCTTTTTGAAGATTTTGAATTGTATTTAGTGGATCTTGTGAATGTTTTAAAATTGTATTAATTCTTTCTAAAGTTTGCGTTTGCCTTTCAAAATAACTTTTGACTGCTTCACCAGTAATTGCTTCAATTCTCCTCACACCAGAAGCGACTGCGCTTTCTGATATAATTTTAAAATACCAAATATCCGAAGTATTTCTTACATGAGTCCCCCCGCATAGTTCTATTGATTCGGAAAATCTTATTGTGCGTACACTTTTTCCATACTTTTCTCCAAAAAGTGCAATTGCACCTCCTTCTATTGCTTTGTCATAGGTTACTTCTCTTTGTTCTTCAAGAGGAATTTTTTCCAAAATTCTTTGATTAACAAATTCCTCAATATTTTTAAGCTCGTCTTTATTAACCTTTGAAAAATGAGAAAAATCAAAACGAAACATTTTTGGATGAACCATTGATCCTTTTTGTTCGACATGATTTCCCAGAATAGATCTCAAAGCCTGGTGTAAAAGATGGGTGGCCGAATGATTAGATGAAGTGTTTTGGCGAAATTCATAATCAACAACAGCTTTAAAGTTGATGTCTAATTTTTTTGGAAGACTTTTACAATTGTGAATGATAAGATTATTTTCTTTTTTCGTGTCTATGATATTAAAAGTTTCTCCATTTTCAGATTCTAAATATCCTTGATCTCCAATTTGGCCACCACCTTCCGGATAAAAAGGGGTTTTATCAAAAGTTAGCTGGTAGAAGTCTCCGTCCTTTTTAGTATTCATTTTTCTATGTCGAGTGATCATTATTTTTGAATCTAACTTGTCATATCCAATAAATTCTGTCGTTTCAGAATCGTTTATGATAAACCAATCTCCAATCTTTGAGAAAGTAGCACCTCTAGATCTTGATTTTTGTCTCTCCATTGCTTTTTCAAATCCGTCTTTATCAATATCTAAACCTCTTTCATTTGCAATAAGAGAAGTCAAGTCAAATGGGAAACCAAATGTGTCATAAAGCTCAAAAACCCTTTCGCCTGGAATCTTTTTGCCATTTAAATTTCCTATAACATTTTCTAAAAGAACGAGTCCTTGGTCCAATGTTTTAAGGAAAGATTTTTCTTCTTCCATTATTACATTAAATGCGAGTTGTTTTTCTCTATTCAACTCAGGGAATATATCTCCTAATTGTTTGGTTATAATCTCAACTAATAAATGTATAAAGGGCTTTTTCTGATCTAAAAAAGTAAAACCATATCGAATAGCTCTTCTTAAAATTCTTCTAATTACGTAACCAGCGCCAATATTACTTGGTAGTTGACCATCTGCAATAGCAAAAAAAACAGTCCTTATGTGATCTGCAATAACACGTATAGCTATATCAACTTGCTGTGAAACTCCATAGTTATTTTTCGTTATTTTTTCGATTTCATTAATTATGGGAGTAAAAATATCAGTGTCATAATTTGAAGTTTTACCCTGTAAAACCATACATAATCTTTCAAACCCCATTCCGGTGTCAATATGTTTTTTTGGTAATTTTTCAAGCACTCCATTAGCATTTCTATTAAACTCTATAAAAACTAGATTCCACAACTCAATTACCTGAGGGTGATCTTTATTTACCAATGCAGAGCCAGGTGCTTTATTCCATTCTGTTTTAGGTCGAGTATCAATATGGATCTCCGAACATGGCCCACAAGGTCCTTGATCCCCCATTTCCCAAAAATTTTCTTTTTTACTCCCAAGTAAAATCCTGTCTTCGGGAATAATAACCTTCCAAAGGTTATAAGCCTCAGTGTCTTTTCCCAATTTTTCTTCCGCAGAACCTTCAAAAATTGTTACGTATAGTCTATCTGGATCAATCTTGTAGATATCGATCAATAATTCCCAAGCCCATTCTATTGCCTCTTTTTTGAAATAATCTCCAAAACTCCAATTGCCTAACATTTCAAAAAAAGTATGATGATATGTGTCAATACCTACCTCTTCTAGATCATTGTGTTTACCCGAAACTCTCAAGCATTTCTGAGTATCAGTAATTCTTTTTGAGTTGGGCTCAGTGTAACCCAAAAAAAACTCTTTAAACTGATTCATCCCAGCATTTGTGAACATCAAACTTGGGTCATTTTTGATAACCATTGGCGCCGATTTTACTATTTCGTGTGCTTTTGATTCAAAAAAATCTAAAAACTGTTTCCTTATAAGAGATGATTTCATTCAATTAGAAGTTTTTTGTTTGAATATGTTTTCAAATTTACTTTAATACTTGGAAACATTAAATTTTCCCAAATTTTGTATCTTTGATGAATAGTATGTTGATGCAAAAGAAACGAAAATTTACAAAACTTTATGAGTAAAGTTAAATACTATTTTGATGCCGAGACACTTTCTTACCGTCCAATTAAGGCAACTAACATAAACCGCGTAATAAATTTTTTACTTTTTGTTTTATCATCATTTTCTTTTGGACTTATTTGTCTTTTAATTTTACTCAACTCTGATATTTTAAATACCCCTTCTGAGATTGCACAAAAAAGAACAATTCAAAATTATGAATTACAATTTGATATCTTAAATAAAAAACTATCACAGCTAGAATCAGTAGTCGCCAATGTAGAAGAAAGAGATAATAATTTATATCGTGTTTATTTTGAAGCTAGCCCTATACCTGAGGAGCAAAGGTACGCTGGTTTTGGTGGAGTTAACAGATACAAAGATTTAGAAGGTTATGATAATTCTGAGCTTATTATAAATACTACAAAAAGACTAGATATACTTACTAAACAAACTGTTGTTCAATCAAGATCGTTAGATGAAATCGAAAGACTTGCTGCAAACAAATCTGAACTAATTGCTGCAATCCCAACAATTCAACCAATAAAAAATAAAGATCTTACAAGAGTTGCTTCGGGGTTTGGTTACAGAATTGACCCTTTTACAAAAAAACGTCGATTTCATTATGGGATGGATTTCACTGCGAAAAGAGGAACTCCTGTTTATGCTACAGGAAATGGCATTGTAAAGCGTGCAGACAATCGCTCATCTGGTTATGGTAGGCATATACGTATAGATCACGGATTTGGATATGTGAGCCTTTACGCACATCTAACGAAATATAATGTCAGAAGAGGACAGAAGGTAAAGCGAGGTGATATTATTGGATATGTAGGAAATACTGGAAGATCAGCAGGGCCTCACTTACATTATGAGATTTTAAAAGACAAAAAGAAAATTAATCCATTAAATTTTTATTATGGAAATCTTTCTCCAAAAGAATTTGAAGCCCTATTAAGCCAATCAAAACAAGAAAACCAATCTTTGGATTAATATGCACGTTGACCTTCCAGAAAAAAGGTATTATTCAATTGGAGAAGTAGCAAAAGCATTTCAGGTTAAGCCCTCATTACTTCGCTTTTGGGAAAAAGAGTTTGAACAGATAAAGCCAAAAAAAAAGCAAAGTGGTACTAGAAAATATACTCAGGAAAACATAAAAACTATTCAATACATTCATCATCTTGTAAAGGAAAAAGGTATGACATTAGAGGGTACAAAAAAGCAATTATTGCTGAAGCCAAAGGATGATAAAAAAGAGAGTATACTGTCAAAGCTTGAGAGCATAAAAGACTCATTGGAAAAATTAAAGATCAAACTTTAACTTTTCATTTCTTTCTAAAAAATATTTGAATAGGGACCCCTTGAAAATTAAATTTACTACGGATTTTATTTTCTAAAAACCTTCTATAAGGGTCTTTTATATATTGTGGCAGATTGCAAAAAAATACAAATTGAGGATAATTTGTTGGTAATTGAGTACAAAATTTAATTTTAATATATTTTCCTTTAGAAGATGGAGGTGGAGTTTTTTCAATAAATGGTAATATTTCATTATTTAGAGTTTTTGTTGATATTTTCCTTTTTCTATTATTGAAAACTTCTATTGCAGTCGAAACAGCCTTAAAAATACGTTGCTTGGTCAAAGATGAGACAAAAACAATCGGAATGTCTTTAAAAGGGGATATAGCCTCTCTAATCTCAATTTCATATTTCTTTGTCACATTACTACTTTTTTCTAATAAGTCCCATTTATTTACCAAAATAACTATGCCTTTATTATTCCGATGTATTAACCAAAAAATGTTCTGAACCTGACCGTCAAAACCTCTTGTCGCATCAATAATTAAGATGCATACATCGGCATACTCAATTGAACGAACTGACCGCATAATTGAATAAAACTCAATGTCTTCTTTTATCTTTGCTTTTTTTCTTATTCCGGCAGTATCAACTAGATTAAAATCAAATCCAAATCTTTTGTATCTTGAATTGATACTATCCCTTGTAGTTCCTGCTATTTTTGTTACAATGTTTCGTTCTTTCCCTATAATAGCATTAATAAATGATGACTTTCCTGCATTTGGCCTTCCAACTACTGCAAAATTTGGGAGCTCATCTTCAATTTTTTTTTCCTCATTAGGCATGCAACTTATCAAGTCGTCTAATAATTCTCCTGTTCCACTGCCACTAACACTAGAGATACAATAAAAATTTTCATAGCCAAGAGTATAAAATTCTGAGGTCATTTGGGCCCTAGAAGTGTTGTCAACTTTATTAATTGTAAGATAAACCGGCTTTTGTGAGCGTCTTAAGAGTTTTGCAATATTTTGGTCCATTCCAGTGACTCCATCAATCACATCCACAATAAATACAATAACATCAGCTTCTTCAACTGCTAAGCTGACTTGTTTATCTATTTCCTTTTGGAAAACATCGTCACTATTTTCTAAATATCCACCAGTATCAATTATAGTAAATTCCTTACCATTCCAATCAGATTTTCCGTAATGGCGGTCCCTAGTAACTCCACTTTGGGAATCAACAATAGCGTCTCTTTTTTGAATCATTCTATTAAAAAAAGTTGACTTACCAACATTTGGCCTTCCCACTATTGCCACAATTCCACTCATCATTTTGATTTGTTGCAAAAATAATATTTTCACAACCATAGTATTTATTTTAAGATTAAAGATTTTGCACAAAACACTATAAATCACTAAATTCGCACCCTACATCGCGAGGTAGAGCAGTGGTAGCTCGTCGGGCTCATAACCCGAAGGTCGCAGGTTCGAGTCCTGCCCTCGCTACTTAAAAAGGCCAGTTAATCGCTGGTCTTTTATTTATAATTTAATCTTAAATTTAAGACAATCAATTAGCTTTAATTTTTACTTTTTTATTCAGCGTTTGGAGAAAAAAAATAATCATAAATCTGGTTTTGTATCTATAATTGGTAACCCCAATGTAGGGAAATCAACATTTATGAATGCGCTCTTGGGTTCTGATATCTCAATTGTGACATCAAAAGCACAAACTACAAGACATCGTATTTTGGGAATTGTAAATGGTCAAAATTTTCAGGTAATTTTTTCCGATACCCCTGGAGTTATAAAACCATCTTATGAGATGCAAAACTCTATGATGAATTTTGTCAAAGAGGCACTCAAAGATGCTGACATTATTATTTATATGGTTACACCTCAGGATGAAGAACTAAAGGATCAAAAGTTATTGAACCGAATAAAAAAAACCAAATCAACCTTATTTGTGCTTATAAATAAAATTGATAAGTCAACTCAAGAATTAGTTGAGAAAAAAGTTAATTATTGGAGATCCATTTTCCCTACAGCAAAAGTTTATCCAATATCAGCGTTAAATGGTTTTTTTATAACTGAGGTATTTGATTTGATAATAAAATATATTCCAAATTCCCCTGCCTATTTTCCAAAAGATCAAATTACTGACAAGCCTGAACGCTTTTTTGTAAATGAATCTATTAGAAAACAAATTCTACAACGGTATAAGAATGAAATACCTTATTCTGTTGAAGTAATAACAGAAGAATTTAAGGAGAGTCCTAAAATCATAAAAATTAGTTCAGTAATATTAGTTGAAAGAGAAACTCAAAAAGGTATAATTATTGGGCATAAAGGAAATGCATTAAAGCAAGTTGGAATTAGTGCTAGAAAATCTTTACAAAATTTTTTTAACAAGAAAATTTATTTGGAATTGCATGTAAAGGTTTCTAAAAATTGGCGCTCCAATAATCAACAACTTAAAAAGTTTGGATATTGAAATTCATTTTTTTAAATACGTATATTTAAAAATAAATCTATAGTGATACTCTTATGATAAGGCTAGTTTATTTATTTCTTTTTTCAATTATATTATTTTCTTGTACAAGCCCAAAAAAAAGTCCACCAAATATTGTTTTTATTATGTCAGACGACCACGCCTATCAAGCCATAAGTGCTTATGGGTATGGTTTAAATAATACTCCCAACATTGACCGAATCGCAAATGAAGGGGCAATATTTCAAAAAGCATTTGTAACAAACTCTATATGTGCACCAAGTAGAGCAGTGATGCTAACTGGTAAGCACAGCTTTGTGAATGGAAAAGTTGATAATATTCAAGACTTTGATTGGGACCAAGATAATTTTGCTAAACATCTTCAAGAAGTAGGTTATCAGACAGCATTAATTGGTAAAATTCATCTAAGAGGTTTACCGCAAGGTTTTGACTATTCTGCAGTGCTCCCAGGTCAGGGCCATTATTATAATCCTGATTTTATAATTAATGGTATTCAAGAGCGAATTGAAGGGTATGTAACAAATATTACAACAAGAATTGCTCTAAATTGGCTAAGCGAGAAACGCGATAAGACTAAACCTTTTTTACTTCTTTACCATCAAAAGGCACCTCACAGAAATTGGAAACCCGAAAAAAAATATTTAAATCTTTTTGATGATAAAGACTTTAACCCCCCAGCTAATTTTTTTGATGATTATAGTAATAGAGGTACTGCTGCAAAAACACAAGAAATGCTAATTGCAGCTTCAGAAGAGCAGATTAAAGCTGCTCACGGTAACGGTGGCCAAGCTAGATGGGGACACGACTTTAAAATGATAATTGATCCATATGGTAAAAATACAGGTTTTGAAAATGAATTAAAACGATTTAATAGTGATCAAAAAAGAGATTGGCTCAATGCTTACACTCCCAAAAATGAAAAAATGAAAAAACAAAAGCTAACCGGAAAGGATTTAGCACTTTGGAAATTTAATCGGTATATCAAAGATTATCTCCGTACCATTCAATCGGTTGACGATGGTGTTGGTGAATTATTAGATTACTTGGACAGGGAGGGCTTAACAGAAAATACAATTGTAGTTTACACCTCTGATCAGGGTTTTTATCTAGGCGAACATGGTTGGTTCGATAAAAGATTTATGTATGAGGAATCACTTCGGACTCCGCTATTAATGAGGTATCCAAAGGAAATAAAGCCAGGTACAAAAATCTCTCAAATGATCCAGAATCTTGATTTTGCCCCCACTTTTCTTGATTATGCTGGAATAACTGAAAGTAAAGATTTTCAAGGTATGTCATTTAAAAATATTGTAAATCAAAAAGAAACTAAATGGAGAGATGCTATCTATTATACGTATTATGAATATCCATCAGTTCATATGGTCAAAAGACATTATGGTGTAAGGACTGAGAGATATAAATTAATCCATTTTTATTATGATATTGACGAGTGGGAGTTATATGATTTGAAAGAAGATCCATCTGAAATGAAAAATGTATATGGCAATCCTCAGTATAAAAAAATACAAGATAACCTTCATCTAAAGTTAAAAGAACTAAGAAAAGAATACGGAGATTCTGATTCACTTGATCTTATGCATATTAATAGGTATGTTTCCAAAATAAACAATTGATTTATTGCTACTTTTGAAATAAATCGAGGTTATTAATACTAGTATAGACTTACACGGAATTCGTCATAAAGAAGCTCTTGAAAAAGTAGAAACTGAGCTTCAAAATCTACAAGAACAAGGATCTTTTTCATTAACAATTATTACAGGAAACTCGAGTATTTTGCAAGAAAGGATATTAAAAAAACTTAAAGAACAGAATACATTAACTTATTACATCCCTTCTTGGAATTTAGGACAGATAATTGTGGAGTATATGGACTTAGATACTTATAAAGGAGATTAAGCTCTATTAGCCCTATTTTACTGACATTACATTACTATTTAATTTGCTTAAGTTATATTTAGTTCCTAAAATAGTGCCCATTTAAACTAATATTTGTGCCCATTTGAAAAATTATGCCCATTTGATATGACTGGGGTTTAAGGACAAGTCCCCCAGACAGGTTTTTTAAAGTTTGTTAGGGAAGAAGTTGCAAACCCAGCAGGTTCAGAACTAATATTAGAAACACACCATCCTGAAAGGTCTTGATTGAATGCATCAGCAGCCCAAAACATTCGTTCCATACTAGTCACTTTAGAAGTATCCCAACTGCCTATGTCTTGATTGAATGATGATGCTTCATAAAACATACCAACCATATCAGTCACACTTGAAGTATTCCAGTTACCAATATCTTGATTGAATGATGATGCTTCATAAAACATACTTGACATATCAGTCACACTTGAAGTATCCCAATTACCAATATCTTGATTAAATGCTGTTGCATTTTCAAATATACTATTCATTGAAGTAACACTTGAAGTATCCCAAAAATTAATGTCAGAGTTAAACGATGAATTATCTTTAAATAGTTCGCTCATATTATTTACAAATGTTGTACAAAGGTTAACATTATTGTTTGCTATTTGAGCATCAATAGTTGAATCATCGACAACAGTATAGCTTACTCCATTAAGTTCATATTCATTCCCAACTAAAGCAAAATCATATGCTTTTATTGTAATTCCATTAGAGTCTAAATAAATAGGAAATATGGGCTCTGTTGTTGTAGTTAGAGTTTCTTCATCTGGAGAACAAGACACGGTTGACGAAATAAATAGTAAAACAAGAAGTAGCTTTTTCATTTGGTTTATTTGGTTGGTAAATTATAACAATATAAAAATTTTATAGATGTTCAAATCTAAACACTCTAAATATAGCTATTTCACATCCTATTATATAGGTTTATACTGCTATTTGTAATAATTTCTTTGTATATTAATTAGATTTTTAATTTGTTAAATGTGAAAAATTTATTACTTACATCATTTGCGATTTTATTTTTTAGTTGTGGTGCACCAAAATCATTTGTAAAAACAGGTGATGGAAGTTGGACTTCTGTTCCAATTAGAAGTGAGATTGAAAAAGATAGAGCTTGGGACGAAGCGGTAGATATTTTAGCTAGAAAATTTGAAATGGAAATGCTAAATAAAGAATCTAAATATGCCAGAACAGGCTGGGTTTATAATTGGAACAAAAAAGGCATGTATACACAAAAATATAGAGTAAGAGCAACAATTAAACTCTCCCCTAGTGGTGAAAATTTAGACATAAAATCAGAGGCACAATATGGTGGCCAATCTGGATGGAAATCAGGATTTGACGATAGGCTTTTACAAACTTTAAAATCTGATATTTCCGGTGTTATTGGTAGAGTAGCTAGATAATTTAAATTCTAACATCCTAACATACCATTATCCAAATTGTATTTTATAATTGATCGCGTAGCCCTTCAGTTTAGTTCAGGGGCTAATTTGTATATTTAAGAAATTAATAATAAATCCATTTGAGTGAAAAAATTGTTATCAATTATAATTCTTGCCCTTTTTGCAAGTCAAAGTTGCCAAAATTTTTCTGGCTATGAAAGCTCAGATATAATAGTTTATGATGAGTCTATACTCTCAGTCATTGATTTGAATTCAAAAATTGAACTTTTGGTAGATTCAATCTCTTTACCTGAGGGCCCTCTGTGGGATGAAAAATCAAACTCATTATTATTCACTGATATCATAAATAATAAAGTTTTAAGGTGGAATGAAAAAGATGGGGTTTCTGATTATATATACCCAAGTGGTAATACTGGTTATGCTCCTAATTCTGGAGAAGCACTTGCCGGAGCTAATGCATTAAATTTTGATTCAAATGGCAATTTAATTTTATGTCAGATGGGTGACCGAAGAGTATCTATTATAAAAAACTTTCCCACTTTTAATCCTGTTTTTGAAACATTAGTTGATAATTACCAAGGGAAAAGACTCAATAGTCCAAATGATATTATTATTTCAAAAGATGGATTTTATTATTTCAGTGACCCTGCTTTTGGATTTTTAAATTTAGATACTTTTCAAATTGTAGATTCTGAACTCAGGGAAATTGATTTTCATGGAATTTATAAGTTCAACCCAACAAATAAAGACTTATTTCTTGTTACAAATGAAGTGAGCGTACCGAATGGACTGGCCTTATCACTTGATCAAAAATTTCTTTACATAAAAAAAATGGGGGTTTTTGACAATAGCCCAAAAGTTTTAAAACTCAACCTTGAAACAAAAAAAATTAGTACTCTTTTTGATGGAAGAAAAATTTCAGAAGAATATGGAGGAGATTTTGATGGTATAAAGGTACACTCAAGTGGAAATATATTTTTTTCTGGTGGAGGAGGGATTTTAATAATTAATCCAGATGGTAAATTAATGGCACGAATTAATTTTGGAAATGCGACGAACTGTGCATTCGACAAAGATGAAAAATATCTTTATGTTACAGGGCATTTAGATAATCCAAGAGTATACAGAATTAAATTAAAAAACTCTCTTAAAATTGATGAATCAATAAAAATAAAAACTCACTAACAATTATAAAGGTAATCAAGATTATCAGCATGTCTATTTAAATAAGTGATGGGGCTTATTTTTGTTTTATTTTTAATTAATAAATCAATCAAATGAAAAATATTTTAGAAACGGTTGGGAATACTCCGATTGTAAAACTTAAAAAAATTATTCCATCGGGTTGTGGCGAAATTTACGTAAAATTAGAGGCTAACAATCCAACAGGTTCAAAAAAAGATAGAATGGCTCTTTCTATGATTGAAGGAGCAGAAAAAAGGGGTGATTTAAAAGAAGGAATGTCTGTTGTTGAGTACTCTGGAGGAAGTACTGGAGCTGGATTAGCTTTTGTTTGTGCGATAAAAGGATACCGTTTCAGGTTAATAACTGCAGATGTTTTTGGCAAAGAAAAAATTGGATTAATGAGAGCATTAGGAGCAGATCTTGAAGTTATTAAAAGTGAAGATGGAAAAATAACCAAAGAACTTATTGGAAAGATGATTGAAAGGGCTGAAGAAATTTCAGTTGAACCTGATACATTTTTTACCGATCAACTCAATAATATGGACGTTATTGAAGGTTTTGTTCCTCTTGGAGATGAGATACTCGAACAACTTGGTGGAAAAGTAGATGCTGTTTGTGACACCATTGGAACTGCAGGAACATTGATGGGAATAGCAAAATCATTCAAAAATAATAGGGTTGATTCTAAAGTCATTGCCCTTGAGCCTGCTAGTTCTCCAATATTATCAAAAGGAATTAAAGGCGCTCATAATGTTGAAGGGGTTGGCCTTGGATTTATTCCTGCTATTTATAACTCTGAATATATTGATGATGTTATTTCAATTGAAGAATCCTTTGCAAGACAAACTTGTAAAGAACTGGCTTCTAAGGAAGGAATATTTTGCGGTACTTCCAGCGGTATGAATGTAGCAGGGGCAATAAAATTGTCTAAGAGTTTAGGGCCAAAATCAAGGGTGGTTGCTGTAGCTTGTGATACTGGATTAAAATATCTTTCTGAAGGACTTTTTGATTGATTTAAAAAAGGTCCGCTTGATATCTCAGTCAGAATGTAAATTTTAAAGATATTGTAAATTCCAATACCCATAAATACCATTCCTCAAATTGTATTTTATAAATCATAGGTATATATTTATATATTGTTCATAATTAATCATAAATCAGCAAAATGAAAAAAGTATTACTAATTTTTATATTCCCATTCATATCTATTTGTCAACAACAAACAGATACTGTAATTGCTTGCGACTTAATAACCGATTTCGAAAGAGCAAAAGAATTTACACTTAAGTATCTAAATACTATGCCTGAAAAATATTACAGTTTCAAACCCACACCGGAGATTTTATCCTTTAGGGAAGAAGCTTTGCATCTTGGACTGGGAAATTACAGATACGCAGCTATGATTGCAGGTGGATATGATGCTAGCAATCAAAAAGAGATTTACAATAGGGAAAATCTTCAATCAAAAATTCAAGTTATCGAATGGGTATCCAAAAGTTACGATGTTATGATTGATCAAATTAAAAATGAAAATGATCTTGATGCAATGACCTATTACTATCGTTGGAATTGCAGTAAGAGATGTTTAGCCCGAAAGGGATTTGAACATCAATCGCATCACAGAGGAAAATTTGCTATTTATCTTAGGCTAGTTGGTTCTACACCACCACCAGAACAATTAATTTTTAAGGATGGGGAAAGAGTGCCAAAAGATATTTCTGTTGAAGATTGGAAGGCAACCAAAGAATTTAAAGCATACAAACCTTTTGTTGATAATTGAAAACAGTATAAGAAATGAAAAAAATATTAATATTAGCCGCACTCATTTTAGCTTACTGTAATACAGATCAAAAAAAACAAAATAAAGATTTACCAGGAAGATTAGGAAACAAGGATTTGACAGTTAATGAAGATAAAAGAATAAATAAGAATCTTCTCAAAGCAATGATTAAAGCTGGATTAGACGGAGTTCCACCTTCTCCAACTGTTAATTACATATCAACTCGTCAGGAAATTCAAGATTACAATAATAATTTAGAGCCCAAATATCAAGGAGTTTTTGAAGATATATTTTCCGTTGTAAAATTGCCAGAAGGATTAGTTAATCAAACGGAAACTATAAAAGGTGAGGACAATAACGAGATTAAATTATACATCACTAGGCCAGAAATAATTAGTGGTGACTTACCTGGGATACTACATATACATGGTGGAGGGATGGCAATTATGACTGCCAATGACCCAAATTATATTTACTGGAGGCACAAATTAGCATCAACTGGGCTAGTTGTGGTAGGGGTTGAATTTAGGAATACTGCAGGAATATTAGGAGAACATCCATTCCCTGCTGGACTTAATGATTGCATCTCTAGCTTAAAATGGGTCTATGAAAACAAGAAGAAATTAGGTATATCTAAAATTATTGTATCAGGTGAATCCGGAGGTGGGAATCTATCAATTGCAACTGGATTAAAAGCCAAAGAGGATGGCATAATAGACTATATTGACGGGATATACGCTCAGTGCCCATATATTTCAAACCTTTATAACAAGGGAGAAAATGAATTGAAGTCATTGATTGAAAATAATGCATATTTTTTGAGAACTGATGACCTTGGCCTTACAGCATCAATTTATGATGGTATTGAAAGTAAAAATCCCTTAGCTTGGCCATATCATGCAAATAAAATTCAACTTCAAGGTCTTCCTCCACATGTTATAACTGTTAACGAATTGGATCCACTTAGAGATGAAGGAATAATATTTTCAGAAAAATTAAAGCATGCTGGAGTTAATGTAAGAATGAAAATAATTAAAGGTACAGTTCACGCTGCCGAAAATATTTTTCCATTAGATATTCCCATAATTCATAATCAAGCTATTGAGGATATCAAAAACTTTTCTTACAATTTGAAGTAAAAGTTAACTAGAGTTTTGGCTAACTAGGCAAAACTATTTTTAAAGGGATCGATTTCAAATCTTATTAATCTGTTTTCGTAGGGGATTTCTGTTATTAAATTAAGCTAAAAAAAAATCAAAAAACAACACAAAAATATCAAAAGATAGTATCCCCGTTAATCCAAGTATTTCCAACTGGATCTATTTTATCTTTGATTCCTATAGTATGAAGAAAATCAAGCCGATCTTCAGAGATCTTATATTAAATGGTTTGCCAGAATATTGGTTACGAAAGTTTTTCATTACTTGATTTAAATCATAAGAGAAATAAAAATTCCAAGTGTTATATCCAAAACTTAAATACAACTCTTTTTTCCAATTATTAACTTCATCAGAAATATTTTTTATATCTCCACTGCTATATTTCAATTTTGAAAAAAAATTTCTTTGAAGTTTAAACCCTGTATAAACTCTCCAGAATTGGTGATTATCAAGTGAGGAGTTTCTCCATCTTAAAGAAATTGGAAATTCAATGAAATTAAAAGATAATTTTGATTTTTGATTTAAGGTATAATTTACAATGTAAATTGAACTACCATTATTAATATTAAATCTTACCAAATTAGAATTATAGTCTTGAAAAGAATATCCTAAACCTAAACCGATTGCTAATTTGCCAGAAGAAATTATTGGAATATCTCTTACAAAACCAAGTTGAAAATGTTTTGAAATTCCTTGACTTTTAAATTTTTCTTGATTACTATTTAGGAGCATAAAAGATGTCCCGAAATAAATTTGATCTTCTCGATAAAATGTTGAATCAATATCGTTTAATTTCTCCTGTCCAAATGAAATTATTGGTAGTAGCACTAAAACAATGAGTAGCTTTTTCATTTTTTAGTTTAAAATTTATTTATTCAAACAATACCTTGTATTTAAGAAATCATGAATCAGTTCCTGTTGTTTTGACTCTGGTATAAAATCCTTTTTTATATAAATTTCATAATCTATGAAATTTGGTTTACCAGCATTTTCAAATGCTTTTGAATAGTTACAGGCTCCTGAGCATTTACATGGGTGACCATTTGGATATAATGGGACTTCAATCATCTTTTGTATAAATTATTAATCAAATCTTCCCTGCAATTTGTGCATAGTCTTGAAAATTCATTGTTATTATAAATACTACTTGCCCAAATAAAATCAACCTCTTTTGAACAACTTTTACATTTGTATTTATTGATGGAATTTAAATCACTCATAAAACTAATCTAAACAAAAAGTAAAAAAAAAGTAGCCGAATTTGAAAAAATTCAGTTTCCAAAATAGGGGCTTTATGTAATATAATAGAGTAATATGAAGATTATTTATATTTAAGCTATGAAAACCCTTTTTTTATTACCTATTTTATTTCTTGTAGTTAGTTGTTCCTCTGACAAAATGGAAGAATCGGAGCAACAACAAGAAAGTGCCACAGATCCGTTAATTGGTATCTGGCTTTGGCTTTTAGACGATCCATACAGTGGAAACGATTTTTTTGATATCGAATATAAAATTGATGGTACATATATTAAAAGAGGAAATGATTTAAATAGCGATGGAGAAGGTGCTTGGGAAAATAAAAGAGATAATTTAAATAAACAAGTTCAAACTTATATTATTGATGGAGTTGAAAATGAAGCATCTTTTAATGAGGACTTCAGTTTTGTTACATTAACAAACAAAGAAACGGGTTATAAAATATTACTTGGACAAGAATAACCTGACGGATAGTTTTGAATTACAAGGTGATTTTTAAATTTTCCTTCATTACTTAACAAAACTGAAAACCCCTACTTGTAGAGTAAGGGTTTAATTATAAAGGAATAAATGAGCAGGCAAACTATTCCCAAATTTTGAGTCTGGTTCTAACAATTTTTCTAATTACCTCAAATTCTCCAGCCTCTTCAGAAAATGTTTTCCAGATTTTATCACTCCCCTTAATGGCTTTTGGATTAAAAATGGCTTCCATATCGTCTCGTTGAGTATAAATATAGTGGGTTTGACCATCCGATCCTCCAGCTATTACCGATCCAAGGCCAACAAAATTATCAGGCTTAAGAGCTTTAATTGCCTTGACCCAAGCGGCAGAAAATTTTTCTTCATCATTTACTTTCAAAGAATAAGTAAATTCAAGTTTATCATTACTTGGTGTCCCAAAAGAAATAATATTTTTTCCAAAAAATGCAGAGTATGGTTCAATAAATTGGTTAACCATTACACCCGCCAATTGTCCTTCAATACTAGGGGGGTTATGGTGCCATCTGCTTAATGCATCTGCAGGTCCAACCACTTGAAATAAATGAGTTGCTTCAAAATCCTTGTCTTTATAATTAAATTGAGTTAGGTTGTAAGTTACACCCTCAATTCTATTTTCAGGTTTTGAAAAAAAAGAGTCTAGAAGGTTCAAAACAGTTGGAGCATCATTACTGTCAACTATTATTTCATAATCGATCCAACAGTTACCACCTTTTATAACTTGAGCATCAAGTATACCGATGGAGCTAAATACAAATATTAATAAATATAATTTAAGTTTCATTTTAATTGATTTATGATTAATAATCTAACTAAGATATAGAGAAATGAATCGAAAAAAAAACCCTCCGCTTGGGAGGGCAATTTATTTACATTGCTATTATTCCATTAGCTTTCCATTGTCATCTAACCACATAACTCTTTCCCAGATAACTGACTTATACCATCCATTGGGCATTGTTTCGCTTATACTCTTGAAATCAATACCCTCCATTGAAGGGAATTCTTTCCCCCCATTTTGAAAAAGATCAGAAAGAGAATTGTATCCGTCAATTGTTATTACATTCCAATTATATCCGTTGCCAGTTGGATTTATTCTAACTGCTGGAGCCCAAATCTCTTGATTAACTTTACCATTATTCATGTTTTTCTTTATAAAAGGACCCCATTGTTTAATTTGTGTGTCCCACCATAAATTTGGATTTGGCGTCGAAGCAACATTATGTTTTAAATATTTAAACCCCTTAAAATCTTTAGCCCTAGTCACCTCCGGTCTATAAAAAGAAGCAACAAACCTTCCATAAGTACTATGATTTTTAATAGCTCTTTTAATTAATGAAGGGACACCAGAATTCTCCATGGTTTCATTTATAATTTTACCAAAATCATTTGGAAGGGCATCTAGTTTTTTCATATCGTCTATACCAATGTACCAATAAAAATTTGGTTCAGATTTCCCTCCCTGGATGCGTCTCATAATAGCCCAGCCATTAATTACCCCCTCTTTGAAAGCCTTTTCAGCTGCTTTACCATATAACTCTCTTTCATTTTGCAAATAATGTTCAATTTCATCTTCTGGAACAATATTATATCCATACATAAAATATTGAGCATTTATTGTAAAAGAAAAAAAGAAAGTAGTTAAAAAAATTATTTTTCTCATTTTAAAATTGATTTATGATTAATATTGTTTCTAAGATACTCAGAATGGATTAAAAAATAAAACCCCTACACTAGGTAAGATTGTTTAAATTATTCAATTATTTCACCTTCTTCAGTTACTCTAGCTAAAATCTCCCAGATTACTTGTTCAAACCACCCATTTGGAGCAGAATCTGTTATTGGTTTTAGGTTTAATTTTGAAATCCCAGGTACATCTGAGTTAATTGATTCGAAAACATCATCTAGAGTTTGGAATCCATCTACAGTCATTACATTCCATTCATATTTGTGACCACGAGGATTTATTCTTCTAGCAACACCCCAACTTTTTTGCTTTGTTTGATTTTTCTTTAAAAGATTCTTAAAAAACGGAAGCCAAATAATCTTTTGTTGATTTGAAAAGTTTTTAGCATCTGAAGACATCGCATAATTGTGAACTGAGTATTTTATTTTTGTCCCTTTAGGAGCCGATAGAAATTCATCAAAATATAGATTACTGTTTCCAACAACGTATGATCCCCACTTATCTCTACCTAACTGACTTAATTTAGGAGTGAATAATTGTTCAGATGTTTCATCAAAATACTTACCAATTGAATTGTATGCATTTTTTCGAGATTTTATATCTCCGAATGAAATCCAAGTGATGTATTTTACGTCTTTTTCGTCTTTCCCGACTCTTCTGGCCATTCCCCAACCATTTATTAATTGATTTTTTGCAGCTTTTGACATTACATTAGCATACCATTCTTTTTCAGTTGCCTCATATATATTAGTTTCATTGTAAGGAACAGAAAAATGCCACATATCAACGTATTGAGATAACCCAACTAATGGGCATAGCATTATAAAGAACATAAATTTTTTCATTTTAATTGATTTATGGTTAACAAGTAACAATATACAAATAAGAAGCTGAACTTAAAAAAGAGAAATTTTTACTAGGACAGATTTACATTTAATGGGCTACATTAATATTACTAATTACACTTGTTGTATTGGCAAAAAATTTAGTCTATGAAAAAGTATTTTTTGTTTTTACAAGAGAATAATTAGACCCTTGAATTAGGTATTTTGAAATCATCGGGAAATGATTAAATATCCAGCATGATATTTTTAATTCTATATTCCATAAAAAATCACTTCTTAATTTCAAATAACCGTCGTAATCTGAATATCTATAGTGAAAACAATACGGTTTAAAATATGAATTAATGATTTTATGATGTCTTCTTAAAAATGATTGAGAGGATTTAAAAGAAAAAAAGTGGACATGCCCCCACCTTTTTTTTTGTCTTTTATAATATCTAAAATATGACTTTAAATGTTTTAAAATATCAAAAAAATTAATTTCTATAGGGATGTTATAAATAATATTTTTTCCAATTTTATTTAGGATTTTAGCTGTATCCTCTTTTTCTTGTATGTGCTCTATTACGTCAATCATTAAAACTAGATCATAATTTAATTCAGTACATTCATTAATAGAACAATTAATTATTTTTTTAATTTGAGGGTTATTTTTTAACTGAATTTTGAGCATTTGCTTTGATAAATCTAGAGAATGAAATGTTACAATAATTCCACTATCTAGAAAGAATTCTAGAACTAATTTTCCAATTATACCTGCGCCTCCACCTATATCTAAAATTTTAATCCTATTATTTTTAACTTCAATAGAACTCAAAAACCTTTTTATGTTTTCAAATTTAAATTCTGAATCTTCGATATGTAGGGTAGGGTTTTTTTCTAGGTAGCTATTATTATTATAAATATCTGTCATTAATTTTTATGATAAGTATTTTTGCAATACTAGAATTAAATATCACACCAAGTTTACCTTTTTTTAAGCTAATTTATTTAGTGAAGTAATTAAATAAGATTTAATATTAATAGTATATATAATTTGTATTGTTTCCAATTATCGTTAATCCTTCTACTCCTCCTTCAGCAAAGGTTAGATGTTTTTGTGCCGCCCCACTTTCATCCTCATTCATTCTGTAGTTAACATATTTCTGATGAGACTCTGCTGTGTCCCATTCTTCAAGTAAAACGTGAATGTTATTTTCTTTATTTACAAATTGAACAACACTCTTGCAACCCTTAAATTTTCTTGTGACCGGCAGTACATTTTCACTGTCCATAAATTTTACCAAATCAGACATCATTCCCTCTTTCACCTTTGTAGTTATAATCACAATGGCGTTTTTATTTTGATTAGGGTTTTTTACCGATTGATCGCAATTTGTGAAAATTAAAATGGATAATAAAAAAAATATTTTTTTCATTTAAATTGATTTATAATTTATAGTTCTTCTAAGATATAGAGAATGGTTTATATATCAAATCATATATTCTTTATTCAATAGAAAAACGATTCCTAAAAATACAAGCCCCTTATTTTGGATGATGGATGCTTAAGAAGTTTTAAGAAAATAAATACTAACGGTACAAGAAAGTTCAAATTGTCGCCTTTTATGATTTAAATTAATACAAGAGCATAGTAGTCTATCAAATAGTATTATTTTAAAAGAGTAAATTTTACACAACCTTTTTGAATATTAGATAGAGAGAATATGGGAAAAATTCTTGTAGACTTTGTAAAGTTTTAATCAAATTGTATTTTTCTAAATCATAGGGCATATCCTCTTTATTAAGTTTGGGGACTAATTTGTATATTACTAAGCCTCATAGTAATAGATTAAAATGAAAAAAATACTTAGTAGATTTTGGGAATTTTTAATGTTATTTATTGCAATTTCATTAGGTTTCTTTGTTGAGAACTATAGAGAAGGATTAGTCGATAGGCAAAAAGAAAAAGAAATAATAGCATCATTTATTAATGACCTTGAAACTGACATTAAAGAACTAGATATTGTTATTAAACGAAGAGAAATAAGGGAGGTAAGGATTGATTCAATTATATATATTTTAAATAACGGTTTGCAAGACAAGTATGGTAAAGACCTATACTATTATGCGAGATACTTACCACGCCCTGCTGTGTTTTGGGCAAACAACACTACAAACGAAGAATTAAAATACTCTGGGAATTTTATTTTAATAAAAAACCAAAAAATAATTGACACCCTTTTACAATATAATGACAATTTTATTTTCATCGATTTCATAAAAGAAAGGGAGGAATATTTAGTTAGAAGACTATTCGATCAAATAAATGTGATGTTTGATCCCATGATTTTCGATCAGATGAATGTTTATGATATAGAATTTGTATATCCCTCTGGAAATCCAAAAATAAACTCAAAAAACAAGGATGTAATGAATATTTTTTTAAGCAATCTCCATTACATTAAAACAGTAAATGTAGGACAGTTAGGTCTTTTCAAACGGCATCAAAAAAAAGCAAAAGAAATTTTAAGTTTTATAAAGCAGGAATATCCTAATGTAGCAGCTAACAAAAAAAAATAATTTTCTAACTGCCCTCAAAAATGGAAAGATTCCTTATAACCGTATCTTCTGGATTATCGCCAAGTTCAATTAGGGCTTCCTGATATTCTTTACTATTATGACAATCCATAGCATCTTGCAAACTATTGAACTCTACAACTGCAGCAAACATTAAATTGGAACCCTGAATTTTACCCTTTGGTTGACCTGTGAGTATAGGTAAATAATTTCCCGTTTGTTCATTTTTATGTTTTTCTTCAATTTGAAAGTATTTTGTCAAGTAGTTATTCCATCTTTCTTCATTTTTAATCTCAATTACGTTTCCTATCCAATATCCTTTTTTCATTTAAATTTATTTATGATTAACAATACCTACAATTTATAAAGAAAGTGAGTAAAATAAAAACCCTCCTGATATGAGGGTTATTGTTTTATTTTGCTGCGAGCTCCATATTTAATCCTGTTGGATCAAAATAACATTGTAGTTGAACTACAACGCCATTTTCCCATTTAAAATCAAAATGTGCTTTATTAGAATATCTAATTCCAGTTTTGTTACCTGTCCCATTCCATACAAACCAATTGTTTGTCCAAACCTCTCCATCACTAAAATAATTAGTGTGTGAATAGGTTTCACTGATTTTGATGTCATTAAAAATTGTATGGTGTTGTTTAAATGCTGCTTTTACAGTTTTACCATCCATTTTTGTATTATTTATATAAACGACAGCGTCATCTGATAAAACTTTATCGTATATAACAAAAGAGTTGGTTTCATAATCCTTAGCCAGACTTTCAATTATTTTTGATAGGTCGTCAGTTCTCGATAATTTACCAGCAGATTTTTGTGAAAAGACAAGGGTAGGAACTATAAATAGTATAGAAATAATAATTTTTTTCATTTTAGTTGATTTATGGTTAATAGTATATAAATCTACAAAAAACCTTATTAGAAAAGAGTCAAAATTTTGAAATTATCCAATTCCTAAATTAATCTTAATTAATTAATTCGAATTATGTTATTATAGTTAATTAATATAATTCGCTAGCTTTATAAGGTGAAAAATGTCCACTTAATAATATTAACTAATTGTCTATTATATTCTTTTGAAAATTGTCATTCTCAATGGAAAATGGTAGATTTTGTTAGTGATTCCAGTAACAAAACTAGCGAAAAAATAGAGGTGTTTTTTGGAAAAGGGACTTTTACAAATAATTTAACTAGTAACTCTCCCTTAAAAATTAAATTAAGACTTTCTAAAAATGATGAAGATGGATCTAAATATCAGAACTTGGAATCATATTATAATTATATGGATAGTTTAATCACAGAAAGTGAATCATTGCACAGAAAAAGAATACTTAATAAAAAATTTTTGGTTAAAGATTATGAAAGGCAGAAATTTAATTATGAAAATAGACTTGGACAACTTTGGTTTACCCTATATGAGAACAATGATTTGCCAATTAGATTTGATACAACTAATAGAATAATAATCCTTTTAAAATTATTTGACAATTCTGAAATTTATTGGGTAGATGATACAAAACTGTCTACAAATAATTATTGGACATTTTTCGCAAAAAAAAACTCTGAATCGGCAAAAATATACAAAGCCATAACAGATCCAAATCCAGTTAGAGTAATTATTTCTCATGGCACATCGAAATACAAATTTTCAATTGATGGCTATAATAAATAAAAGGCTTTAAAATTTGTCTTCCCTCTATCAAAATTCTCGATTAAGGATTCCACACACTAGAAATAATAGTAGATAAATACACAATTGAAAAAACAATAGATATGTTGTCAATCATACCGTATTGAATTAATCCATTTAATGGATTAAAAGTCAAGCTCAATCTGACTTTTTTCTCCAAGACAAAAGCCAATTAATATTTTCACTATTACTGTAGAAAGACTCCCAACCCCAATGACCAATACCTAACCTAGGTTTAAAAGTTACTTGTGCTCCTAGATCTTTAAGTCTTTCATACATTTTTTCTGCAATACGAAATGATGAAACAGTATCAGAATCTCCATGACTTATGAGAATGGGGATGTCTTTAACTTTATCTATTAATTTAATATAACTGTATGGGGTGTGATGAGGTGAAAGAGCCAATATCGATGCAAATACATCGGGATATTGAGATGCAACAATAAAAGTTCCCCTACCCCCCATACTTAAACCAGTTAGATAAATTCTATTTTGATCAATTTTTATATTTTTTTTAATATCCTCAATTATATCAATTACCTTTTTAGGGTCCCAATCCCAACCAAGCTTGATAGGAGCTGCAATTATATATGGATCATCTTCTGACATGTAAAATGATTTTCTTTGTCTTTCACGCCACAAAAACTTTTTTTGATCAGCATCAATTCCTCCATGCAAAAATATTATCAAAGGATAGGTTTTATTTTTTTTAAAATTTACAGGTATGTCAATCATATACGAGTAGCCACATTTCCACCTTAGATTGTCATCAACATTTTTTTTAAAATTCAATTTTGGAGGTATAAACTTTTCCCCAAAAAAAGGATACTCACTCCATGGATCGTTTTCAATTTTAGTCCACCAGGGTCTTCTTTGTTCAAACCATTCTAAATTTAATTTACTATCCTCTGTAGGGTACTGATAGTCTATAAAACTGTTAATTTTTAATGTTTGACCTTTTTTAAACTTTGGCCATTTCCCTAAAGCCTTATTTATTTTGTAATTGTCAACAACTGAACTACAAGGATATTTTATAATTTGAGCTTCCTGTGCAATAAAAAATGAAGTATATGTAAGTGTACAAAACAAAAAAAGTTTTCTCATAATTTATCTATCTTTTGTTGGTATCCCAATAGCCCCTTTTCTCGGGGACCAATGTGAATGCATTTTTTTCCACTCACCATTAACCTGTGTCCAAACAAAAGAAGCTCTTACAGAATACGGAGTTTCATTTTCTTCAAAAATATATTTTCCATCAACATTAAATGTTACTACCGCGGTATTACCATTTGGAGAAACTTGGACTTTGTGATTGTTTGTTTCAAAACTTATCCACTTGTACATTATTGGTGAGCTAAAATATTGCTTATCATATGCCCTTAATGGTGTTCCGTTTGATGAAAAGGTAGAGGTATTCATGTTTGGTAAAAGAAGTTTTTTTGCTTCTTCATAATTTCTGCTAGTTGAAGCAACCTTTGTCCATTTAATACTTTTCTGAATTAAAATTTGATTTATGTCTGTATATTGTTTTTTACTCTCAACGCAATTAAATATTAAAACCAGAATTAATAATAGAAATAATTTTTTCATTTTTAATCAATTAAACTTGTATTCCAAATATCTTTCTTACAAAGCCAATCTCCATTTTTTTGTTTTTCCCATACAACAATGTACTTCCCATAATCAAAAACTTTCTCCCCATTAATACTCATTTTAGTTTGATAAAGACCTGTCTCATATGCGTAAAAGCCCTCTCGAACAACTTCTTTTGTTTTTAAATCTAATGTTCCCTTTCCCATTTCAATTTCTGACTTATACATTTGTTCAATATTATTCCTGCCAACTACAAAATCTGATTTTGGTGGCATTACAACTGCATCAATTGTGTGAAGTAAAGCTATTCCTTTAAAATTACCCTGATTGTAATACTTAACCCATTTAGAGTTATTATTTATTATAATTGATTCTATATCTTCAACCTGGCCACAACTTAAAATTACAACTGTAATAAATAAAAAGATTAGCTTATTCATCTGTTTAATTTTTTTAGGAATTTTTTGTTCTCAAATACTGTCCTATACTCACCTTCACTCATGACCTCGGTTCTTAAGTCTTCCTTACTTTTTATGGTGTCCAATAAAGTATTTAAATAAAATCTGTTAGTCATTCTCATTACCTTATTAAAAGGATTTGTGAATGTATATTTAACCTTGAATGTTGTGGAATCTTCCATCTGAATTGACTGGATTTTTAATCCGTTTAGCATTCCCTCACCCTTTAGTTCAATATTCTGTTTAATCGTATTTGTTGCTTTATCTATTGGTTTTTTTTGACAGTAGATAAACATGACAAATAATACAATAATGAATTTGTTTTTCATTTTTTTTATGGATAAAGTTTTGATAGCATTTATTTATATCCAAATAAGTTTTTTAAAATAAATTAGAATTTGGTTTTAGTCAATTTTGCACCTTCATTAGGATTGTCCAGACATAACCTCTGTAATTAAAGTTGTCTCCCTCACTATAAGTATCCCATGTTCCTTGGGTTACACTTACTGATTCAACATATCTTCTGTTTAATTCGTCATATCTTTGTAGTGCAAAAAGTCCAACGATTAATTCGTTTCTTTTCTCACTTTCATTAATATTTCCATCTGAATTTAATTCACAACTAACTGAACAAAAAAATAAACATAAAAGTACTATGCTAATAATTTTTCTCATTTGTTTGATTTTTTGGAAATATAAGGATTCTATAAATTTAAAACTTAAAAGACACTAAAAACCATTCTGTTTATTTCTTCACATATATAAGTAAACCAACACTAATTAACATTACTGCAGTTGGGAGAAATTCCCAACTTAAACCTCCATCAATGTATGAATAGAGTGAATATCCAATGAAAGATAATAAAGTAATAAAATAGAGAAGCCTCCACCATTCCATATAATGAAATTAGTGAAATATATTGAGACCAATCTCAATGGTAGCAACGATTTCAAATTTTAGTCTTAAACTTATCCTGCATTTTTAGAATGGTTTTTCAAAAATTTGATTTTACTTCTGTTTTTTTAAATATTCATCTATTTGAACTTGGATTGAACTTGGATCGAACCATTCGTTTAAAGAAACTACTTTACCATCCTTATTGAATTGCTGAATTATATAAAACTTTAAATGGAAAGGAGCCCCAGATTCGATATGATTCCCTGACCATACACCATAAATTCTTACAGCATCTGGAGATGAATTTGTTTCCCCTGCGTCAGAAAAGGTTGAGCCTCCCCAGTATGCACCTTTGCCCCCAATAACTGCTCCACCAGGAGTGAATCTTAAGTTTTCATAGTTATCCATATAATTTCTCGCTGCTTCTTTTAATTCTTTTTTTCCAAGTATTTGATTGTTATTCCAATTTGGTGGACTCCATTTAACTGAATCAGAGTATAACTCTAAAAAAAGATCAATATCCTTATTTACTACTCCTCCAACATGATACTTTTCGAATGCCTTCCAGTTTTTTTCAAATCTAATTTTGTCATTTTTTAATTGTTCAGGATTATTAATTGAGTTATTGCAAGCCAATAAAAAAATAAATACACACAATAGAATAAAGAGCTTTTTCATTTTTAGTTATTTACATTTAAAATAATGATTCCAATTTTATATAGAATTTACTAAAATCCCCCCCCTTTTGGGAGGGATTATGAGTGATTATAAATATTACATTCCAGTTGTAGCGTTAGGAACTAAAGACATCAATTCTTTTTGTCTTCCCCACATTTCTAATGCATCATTATAAACTTCTAAATCTTTATTCCATGACCCATTATACATTTCATCATACAATTCATTCAGCGATTTGTCAGTATCAGGAAATTTTCCTTGATCTGTAAAATCGTTAAATGCATCCACGAAAACCATCATATTTTCATTTCCACCTGAAACAACTTTAAAAACAGCTTGAATACCAGTATAATTATGTTTTTTATAAACTTCCGTTATTCTATTAGCAAAACGCCAAAAGTCACCTAATCTACCTGGCTTAACCATTCTTATAACTCTATGAAAATATTTTGTAGGTCCAGATTCTGGATTCCAATTGTAGCTTAGATTTTTTATACGCCACCAAATTATTCTTCCGTCGTTTTTTTCGATATACTGACCAACGTTCTTTCTCCAGTAGTTTATTCCACCATTTTGATTACCTCCGTTGAACCAACTTATATTTTTGTTGCCCTGAATTCTTTCATACTTACCTTGATCAGGACCTGTCATTACTCTATAGGTTGAAATAGCTGTTTCCGGTGTGTTATTAAATTTTTTTGTTTTTAATGCAGCAGCTTTTTCAAATTCTACGGACATACCTTTTTTAACTTGATGCCTGTTGCTGGTCCAATATTCCCAATTAGGATTAGTTTGTGCAGAAGAAATAAAAAGTCCAAAGGCTGTAGATAAAATTATCGTAAAAAAATTTTTCATTCTATTTGATTTATGGTTAATAATATTCAATATACAAATAAGTACATTGAAAAATTAATAAAAGTTCGTATTTATAATACATTTACAAATGAACAAAAAACAGGTAATACCTTATGTGGACAGAAAAGGTTCCAAAAAATCGCAAGTCCGTGAAATGTTTGACTCAATCTCTTCTAGATATGATATTATAAATCGGGTTATTTCTGGAGGATTAGACATAAAATGGAGGGAAAATATAGTTAGACTTCTAAAACCAAAGAAGCCAAAAAAAATTTTGGATGTAGCAACTGGCACTGGTGATTTAGTAATTGCGCTAGGTGAAACCCAAGCAACAGAAATTATTGGAATTGATATTTCTGATAGAATGCTAGAAATTGGAAAAAGAAAGGTTAAAAAAAGTAAATGGCATAAAAAAATAAAAATGGAAATTGGAGATGGAGAAAAGATTAATTACCCCACCAATTATTTTGATGCAGTTACGGTTTCTTTTGGAGTTAGGAATTTTGAAAATCTCGACAAAGCTCTTTTAGAAATCTTTAGAATTCTTAAACCTAAAGGTGAATTAGTAATTTTGGAAACAGCTATACCACAGGGGTTTCCAAACAATTATTTATATAAACTTTATACTAGAAATATAATGCCTGTAATTGGTTCATTCATTTCTAAGGACAAATCAGCTTACAAATACCTGTATTTATCCGCGAAAGCTTTCCCTTTTGGAAAAGCATTTAACAAGGTTTTAGAAAACAATGGATTTATAGTTATAAAAAATATTCCACAAGGCTTCGGGGTGGCTTTCATATATCATGCATATAAACCTCTATTATATGTTTAGAGTTAAATTTCATTCTAGTTTAGTTCAATTTTTAAAAAACATTTGAATTTAGTCTACAAGAAATAAGGGATATCATTTAAAATGACTAACTTTTTTTTAGAAAATTTTGTAAATATTATATTTAATGAGACTATATCTTTTTATGTTCTTTCTTCTTACAATTGGATGTGTAGAAAATAAGGAGCAGAAAATCGAAAATATTAAAATTGATAAGGAATTAGCAGAAGAGTTGGTGTCTCTATCGATAAAATGTGTTGATCAAAAATATCCATATAAAATAGGATATAGGTTTATTGACAAAAATTGGGTGAAACCACACTATGAAATCACCCCTTCCTTCTATGGGTGTTGGGATTGGCATTCTGCTGTTCATGGTCACTGGGCAATGGTCAAAATATTAAAAGATTTTCCCGAAATTTCTGATAGAGACATAATTTTGTCAAAACTTGAGAAAAATCTGAATCAAGAAAACCTTAAAAAAGAATACGAATTTTTCAGACATGATTTCGCTAAAGGATTTGAAAGAACTTATGGTTGGGCATGGTTAATGAAACTCTACTCAGAGTTAATTTCTTGGGAATATGATAAAGCTAAGGTGTGGGCAAGCAATATGAAACCACTTGTTGATCTTCTAAGTGAACGAACCATTTCTTTTTTAGACAAACTCTCAACACCACTTAGACCAGGAACTCATGCCAATTCAGCATTTTCTTTTTCACTTATGATAGAATATGCGCTGGTAGCTGATGACAGGAATCTATTAAATAAAATTAAAGAGTTTAGTATTAAAAATTTTTTAAAAGACACAAATTGTCCGGTTGCTTATGAACCTTCAGGTACTGATTTTTTGTCGCCGTGTCTTGCTGAAGCAGGATTAATGTCATTTATTCTTGATAAAAAAGATTTTAATAATTGGATATACGATTTTTTTCCGTCGTTCGAGGGTAAGGATTTTGAAAAGATAATAAATACTCCAGAAGTTTTAGACCCTTTAGATCCAGGCATAGGTCATCTAATTGGCTTAATGTTTCATAGAGCATGGACTTTAAAAGATATCGCTATGAAGGTTGAAGACAATAAAAACAAAATATTATTTCAAAAAATAGCTAAAAATCATTCAGAAGAAGGATATAATATAATGTTTAAAAGTGGTTACGGAGGTGAGCATTGGTTAGCAACATTTGCAATATATAATTTTTCGAAGTAGTCGCTAATTCTATTAAAAATTATAAAAAGTTAAACTAAGTTTTTTGACTAATGGACAAACAAAGGAAAGACAACAGAGGTCTTATAATTCCTAAATGGATAATTTATTTTATAAAAATGTTGGATTTTTTGAATCCATACTTATGTATGCGTTTTGCTGGTTACCTTTGGACAAGACCACTCAAATACAAGATTCCAGAAAGAGAAATACCAATTCTCAAATCAAGTAAAAATTCAATTTTTACAATAAAAAGTATTAACAAAAAAATTCTTTTTTATAGATGGAAAGGAAAAGGTCCAAAAGTTTTATTAGTTCACGGTTGGAGCGGGAGAGCAAGTAATATGTATTATATAATCAAAGGATTGATTGAAAAAGGTTATGATGTTTATTCATTTGATGCTCCAGCTCATGGAAAATCTCCATCAAAAACAACAAATATTCCAGAATTCATAGCTTGCATAAATGAGTTGCATTTACATATTAAATCTATTGATGCCATAATTGCTTACTCTGGGGGTGCTTTTGCATCAATATACTCATCATGTTTTAATAATAAAAAACTAAAGAAATTGGTGCTTATTAGTCCATTTAATAGCGTTTATGATCTTTTTCAAAACTTTTTTAATCTAATTCAATTAAGTAAAAAAGTTGGTGATTTAATGATTGAGTTTTACAGCCAAAAAACTGGGATTAAAATCGATGAGAATCTTTCAGCTGAAAAATTTGGGAAAAACCTAAAATGTGAAACTCTAATTATTCATGATGAGGATGACAAGGAAATACCCTTTGAAGACTCTCAGCTTATTGCAAAAAGTATAAAAAACGTAAAAACATTTTTCACAAAAAATCTAGGCCACAGAAGAATTTTGAGAGATGAAAAAGTCGTTAAGGAGATTCTGACTTTCATAAACAACTAATATCCAATTTTCAACTTCTAATCAATTTTGTTTTTTGTAATTTTGAAATATGAAAAGATATAGTCTCATAGTAATAATTTCTATTCTTTTTTCTTGCAAAGAAAAAACTGAAAATAAAAATATTGTTTACTTGTCCCCTGATTGTGGATGTTGCCATGACTGGGTTATACATATGGAAAAAAATGATTTTCCTTTAGAAAAAAATATGGAATCTAATATGTATGATATAAAAATTAATGCTGGTTTGCCCATTGATTTAGCTTCATGCCATACAGCAATGATTAATGGTTATTTTGTGGAGGGTCACGTTCCTGCAAGTGATGTAAAAAGACTAATAAAGGAAAACCCCAACAACATAATTGGACTAACAGTACCTGGAATGCCTGCAGGAATAAATGTTCCTGGCATGGAGGTTAGTAATGAAAAAGCAAATTTTGATGTCCTAGCAATTGATTCCAACGGAAAATCAAGTATTTGGGCACATTATGAATAACTTAATCAGAAAAAAGAATTATTTAAAACTATAGTAGATCCTCCCTAAAACCTCTCTAAGCGCTATCTCGGTTGTTTTTAAGGCATCAGAACTGGGTATAAAGTCAATGAAATATAACCTTGAGTTCATAGAGCATTTAAAATCTACTTTGTATGGTATTATTTTAATCCCCTGTTTTTCAAACAAAAGCTTAGCTCTATTCATATGAAAAGCAGATGTAACAAGGATAGCTGTTTTATTTTCTCCAAGTACTTCAGATACAGCTAGAGATTCATCATAAGTATTTAAAACCTCTTTTGTTACTATTATGTCTTCTTCTAAAACTCCGTATTTTAGAGCATAATTTTTTAAAACAGAGCCTTCAGAAACTGCAGTCACATTGAAAGGAGATTTTCCTCCTGTGAAAATAATTTTATCTGATTTTAAAGAATCATATAATTTAATTCCTTTAAAAAATCTATCCGGATCATTCCATTCTACACTATAGCTATTTTCAAATTCATATATTTTTAACATTCCACCAAGAATTACTATCGCATCTGCCTCATCTAATTCCTCTTTTTTTTGATAAATATATTCTCCTTCGACTATTTTCATTATAATATTTGAAAATACAGGAGTTGACAATATGTAAAATAAAATTGATAAAAGGTAAATTAATTTTTTATACCCCTTATATGTACATATAAATATTAGTACTATAAATACCAGTGTTGGCATTACAAAGAGAGGTAAAAGCTTATGTAAAAAAATCATCTAACTAAATCTAATAAATATTTAACTATTTCATTTGTGATATTAAATGAGAAGAATTAAAAAAATAAAGTTCAAAATACTTCAGAGTTTTTTATATTGAAATTAATTAATTAAAAATCAATTAAAATGAAAAAAATACTAGTGTTTTTATTGTTATTTCCTGTTTTATCCTCAGCTCAATGGAAAGGAAAAACATCAAATGATGACCAAAGGACTATGATGATCCAAAGACATATGGACTTATATCCTAAAAATGACCAATCACAGTTAAAAAATATCTTTTTGGCTGAATCTAAAATTAATGTAAATGGTGTAAATGTGATTTCACCAGCAGAGCTTGCTGATTTTGAAAAATTACATCACAAAATATTTAAAAACATAACATTTGAAATTGGTGCTAATATCACATCGAAATATGAAAATGGACAAATATGGACACACGTTTGGGCATGGTGGACTGGTGAGGGAAAAAAGTCAAAAAAGACTACAACAATTCCAGTTCATTTAGCATTTAAATGGGACGGGATGAAATCAAATCAAGCATATTTCATGTTTGACCCAACTTTTATAAATAGTGAAATTGCCCTCAACAATTAATAAATAATCCCCTTCGCTGAAGGGGTTTATTGTTTTAATATATCAGATTGAATAAACTAAATACAATTTTAATTTTCTTTTCGGTATTATTTTTCTCGTGTTTTATAAAATCGAATGACAAATTAAACTTTGAATACGAGTCAGACAATAAATTAACTTCTTTAACAAAAATTATTATTCAAAAAACTTGGGAGCAACAACCCGAAGGTTATACCTACCCGATAAATATTAAAATTCCAGAGGGACCAGAGCCTGTCGAAGGATTTCCAACATGCATATTACTTCACGGTAATGGAGGTAATGGACAAAGTATGATCAATCAATTTTCCTCTGTTTTAGACCGCCATGTTTTGATTGCTCCAACTGGTTATTTAAACAGCTGGAATATTTGTGACGAAAGAAGTGATGCTCCAGACATTGAAATGGTAGATGAACTAGTTAAAACTCTTGCTAATTACTCAAATATTAATTTGAACAAAATAAGAATCCTTGGAAGTTCAAATGGTGCCGGTCTAGCTAACAATATTTATATTCAAAATGAAAATCCAAATATTGATATAATTTGTGCAGTGGTATCTCATCTAAATGTTCCTCAATACCATGATAACAATTTTTATAAAAATACAGCTGTCACAAATCCTATGTCAGCTTTTTGCGGCTATGATGAAATTACTAATCCGATTAGTTCTAGAAAATATTTAAGTATAAGTAACATTAATGATCCAATAATCCCTTATTCAGGAGGTAACTCAAAAGTTGGATTGGATTTTTTAAATGCGGAAGACGCAATCTTTTACATTGCGAAAAATCAGGGATTTACTGGTGACAAATTGCCACCTGAAGGTTTAGCTTTAGGAAGTCCTGTTATTTTTGAATATTCATACCTATCTAGTGATGTTGTTCACATAAAAGGCAATGCTGAGCACTCAATAAACCCTTCTCAGTTAGATTACTTGAGGAATTTTTTTCAAAATAGGTAATATGGATATTATTATTTTGAAAAAGTTTAAAATGAATTAATTTCCTTTTTCTAATTTTTATGGTTTAATATCCAGCTGCTTGACCGTCTTTTCTACTTTCAGAAGCTCCATGATAAACTTCATTGACATCATCCCATAAAATTGCCTGGTAGCCTCCATAGATCCCTCGTGCAAATCCTACTTTGTGACCTCTATCCATTAACCCTCTGACTGTAGTATATGGAATTCCAGACTCTACCCTAATCATTCCTGTATTTATAGTTTTATTTCCAGTTGGAGTTGCTCCGCCAGTGTGGTCCCATCGTGGAGCATCTCCAGCCTCTTGAAGATTCATTTTGAAATCTATCATGTTCATAATAATCTGAGTATGACCCATCGGCTGAAAATCTCCTCCCATTACTCCAAAGCTTAAAAATGGCTTTCCATCTTTTGTAACAAAAGCTGGTATAATTGTGTGAAATGGTCTTTTCCCTGGTTCAAAACTGTTAGCTTGTCCCCTTGTTAGGCTAAATAATTCCCCACGGTCTTGCAACATAAAACCCAATTTTGGGGGAGCCATTCCTGATCCCATACCACGGTAATTACTTTGGATAAGTGAAACCATTGTGCCTTGATTATCTGCAACTGTCATGTAGATTGTTTCCCCAGCAGATATTTCTCCAGCGCTATATTTTCCTGCACGTTTACCAATGAGCTTTCTTCTTTCATTAGCATACTCCTCTGAGATCAATTTCTCTACTGGTACTTTGAGAAAATCCATATCTGCATAGTATTTAGCCCTATCTTCAAATGCTAATTTTTTAGCTTCAGTGAATAAATGCAAATGTTCTGCACTTCCAAATTCTATGTTAGAAAAATCATAACCTTCTAATATTTTAAGTATTTGCAGGGCAGCTATTCCTTGCCCATTTGGTGGTAACTCCCAAACATCATAACCTCTATAGTTTATGGAAACTGGTTCTACCCATTCGGACTTATGAGAAGCAAAATCTTTTGCGGAAAGAAAACCTCCTTGCTGTTTGATGAATTTAACAATAGTCTTTGCAATCTCACCTTTGTAAAAAACATCTCTACCACTCGCAGCAATTTTTCTGTAAGTATTGGCTAAATAGCTGTTTTTATATATTTCCCCTTCTTTAGGTAATTTCCCTCCATTTTGTAATTTATATGTATCATCGATATTAGGAAATCCTTTTGATTCAAAAAAAGGAACTGATCTGCTCATATACCAGGCAATGAGTTCTGTTAATGGAAACCCATTTTTAGCATAATCAATTGCCGGAGCAAGTATTTCCGTCATAGTTTTTGAACCAAATTTCTCATGAAGCTCAAACCAACCATCGACAGCACCAGGTACACTTACTGGAAGAGGTCCGTGTGACGGAATTTTAGTCATTCCCATTTTTTCAAAATAATCGATTGATAAATTTTTTGGTGAACGTCCGCTTGCATTCAAGCCATATAATTTTTTTGTTTTACCGTCCCATACTATAGCAAATAAATCACCCCCTATACCACACCCTGTGGGCTCCATAAGTCCCAAAGTTGCGTTTGCTGCAATGGCTGCGTCTATAGCATTTCCACCATTTTTTAAAATATCAAGTCCAATTTGAGTTGCTAATGGATGGCTTGTGGCAACCATACCATTCTGAGCATAAACTACTGAACGTGTAGCGAAAGATTTTCCGGTTACTCTATCTTGAGCATTCGTAAAATAGATTATGGATATTGTAAAAATTAGAGATTTTAAAATAGTTTTCATTTTTATTTTTTAAACATTTCTAAAGTACAAAATTGATTTAGGAATCTATTATTAGTTAAATGACATCTTTGTATATTGTAGTTAAATAACCATAATCCTACTCCCATGAAGAAAACTTATTTACTTCTAGCTTTTATAGTCTATTTCAGTTGTTCAGAAAAGTACGAAACTGAATTTTCCGATGAATTGATATCTAACACAAGAACAGAAACTGCTGTCAATTTAACTCCGCAATGTTCGGATAAGGATAATGATAATTTTTGTGATGATGACGATTATTGGCCGTTAGATCCAGAAATGAATGAAAATTTATGGGGTGTGAAGAATGATTCTGAACCTAACTTCTATTTTACTTATGATATTGATGAAGCCGTTCAAGAAGCTACTATTAGTTCTATGCTTGGAGCTATGGATGAATTTGGAAACTGGGGTCCAATTGAACTATGGGTTATAGGGCAAGATTATGAGGGAGTTCAAATGAAAGCAAAAAGTTTCTGTGATATTAGAGTAAGAAGGTTTCAAGAGTTTTTCCCTCAATTTAATTCACTAAGTTGTTATGAATTCATGCTTTATCCACTTGAAGGAGAGAACTATTTACCAACAACTTTGGTCTCCACCGACCAAAGATTAATTAGTGATGGAGGATATTTTAATTACTACATGTCTAAATCTATTGAAACTATTGAAAATAATTGGGCAACTGGATTTGGGAAAGGTCTAAATGGTAGAAGAGATTGGGGAATGAAGTTATTTATTTTTTCAAATCCTATTGGTTTTCTAAGTACAGAAAATTATTATGAGGAAATGGTCAATGTTTATTACGAATACTATCATGCACTTCAGGAAAGTGCATTTATTGATGAGGAATTGGGTGATACTTACGAGTTTGGAGACGATACTAGAAGGGGACCACATTGGTTTTATAGTGGAGCTTCCTATTTTATGGCAGATTATGCCGTTAGAAAAAGAGAATCAAATAATAATCTTAGTCCGATTAAAAACAGGTTAAAGCAACAATTTTTGTATGGGGAGTCACTTGTAGAACAGAGTGGGTGTAGTGAAATTACGCTCAAGGAAATTTCACCAGAAAACTGTTTTAATCTTAAATTTTATTGGGGTGAACCTGCAGTTGCTTATCTATTATCTACTATTTCAAATCCAAATGCTTTAAACGAGGTTTTTTATCCAAATTTGTATCAACTAGGTTTTAAAGATGCTTTTGAATTAACATTTAATAAGACACTTGAGGAATTTTACACAGAATGGGATTCAATTATGCAAAAAACTATTGATGAGAGAGTCAATTTGATTAGTTCTTTTGGATTATAGTTTAAAAAAGCAATTTCAATTCTAAAAACGTGGGAAGTAATAAAGAATTTATTTCCCTAATTTAATATAAAACCATTGTTTTAATATATTTAAGCATGTTCAGGCTTCTACTAATTTTATTTTCTCTATTATCTGTTCTTTTTTGTGAATCAAATGGCAGTTCAGATTCTTATCCAAACATTATTTTAATTCTTACTGATGACCAAGGTTGGGGTGATTTAAGTTCAAATGGTAACAAAGATTTACATACCCCAAATATTGATAAAATTGCCAAAGCTGGAGTAAAGTTTGATCGCTTTTTTGTAAGCCCTGTATGTTCCCCTACGAGAGCTGAGATTTTAACGGGAAGACACCATGTTAGAACTGGAGTGTATGACGTTTCTCGAGGGGGTGAAAGAATGGACTTAGATGAAGAAACAATTGCTGATATTTTCAAAGCTTCTGGTTACAAAACTGCTGCATTTGGAAAATGGCACAATGGAATGCAAGCCCCTTATCACCCAAATACAAGAGGTTTTGACGAATTTTACGGATTTTGTTCTGGCCATTGGGGAAATTACTTTGATCCAGTTTTGGAAAGAAATGGTAAAATAGTCAAAGGGAAAGGATTTATCACTGATGATTTAACCAATCAAGGTATAGAATTCATTAAAAAAAATGCCAATAACCCATTTTTCCTTTTTATGCCCTACAATACTCCACATAGCCCTATGCAGGTGCCAGAAAAGTATTGGACTAAATTCAAAAACAAAACCCTAATACAAAAAGGAAAAGTGGAGATAAATTCAAATGATAAAGAATCCGGAATAAATAATAAAGGTGATACTCATACAAAAGCTGCACTAGCAATGTGTGAAAACATAGATTGGAATGTTGGAAGATTAGTTAATACTTTAGAATCATTAAATATAGATGAAAATACAATTATCATTTATTTATCAGATAATGGTCCTAATGGTAAAAGATGGAATGATAGAATGAAGGGAATTAAGGGATCTACTGATGAGGGTGGTGTTAGATCACCAATGATAATTAGTTGGAAAGATAATATACCAAAAGGCAAAAAAGTAAACGAAATAGCTTCAGGTATTGATTTATTACCAACGTTGATCTCATTATCAGGTATAAAGGCAGAACCTAAAAATGAGTTAGATGGAAAGGACTTAAAAGAATTGATTTTTAAAAATAATATCAATTGGCCTGATAGATATATTTACAATTATTGGAGGGGGAGACTAAGTGTTAGAAGTCAAAATTTTAGACTTGATAATCAAAATAATCTTTATGATATGAATAATGATCCAAGCCAGTTGAAAAATGTTTCTTCAAATTATATTGAAATATTTGAGGCAATGCAAAAAGCTAAATCAAAATGGCAAAAAGAAGTATTAATTGATTTGAAAAATAATGATAAAAGAGCATTTGTGATTGGACATCCCAGTTTGAAATATACTCAAATACCTGCTAGAGATGCTACTGCTAGTGGTTCAATTAAAAGATCCAATTACTATCCTAACTGTAGTTATATGACAAATTGGGTAAATACTGAAGATAGCATAAAGTGGGAGGCTGAAGTAGCTGAAGCAGGTAAATTTGAGGTTGTAATTTACTATACGTGTGCAAAAGATGCCATTGGTTCTGAAATCGAGTTGAGTTTCGAAGACTCAAAGATTTCAAAAAAAATAACCAAATACTATGATCCCGATGAGTACGGAATGGAGAATGATAGGGTAGAAAGAATTGAATCCTATGTAAAAGATTTTATTCCTTTGAATATGGGTACTTTTGATTTGAGAAAAGGTAAAGGGACTCTTGAGTTAAAAGCATTAAAGAAAACTGGAAAAGAGGTTTTGGATTTCAGATTACTAATGTTGAATAGGATTTAGATCATTTTTAAAAACAGCCTAGGACAACTAAATCATCAAACATCTAGTCACAATTTAGTGAAAACACGTCCCCTTCATCATTTCTCCAAGTTGAAACAAAATTATCAAGCTGATTTTGGGAAACTTGAATACAATTAAGAAGATTTGTATCGGGTACCTCAACAACCTCAAGCGAGGGCAGTTGGGAAACATCAAGACTCGATAAATTAGTACTTCCCATATATAAATATTTCAAAAGAGTTAAGTCGTTTAAATTAGAAAGTTGTGTTAAAGGATTACTTTTTAAAACCAAATAATCAACTCTAGGTGTTGATGAGAGATCGTATGATGAAAAAAAGTTTTGAGCAAGTCTTAAATGTGTTATGTATGGACTATCGGACAAATCTATTGATTCAAGTTTATTGCCGTTTAATTCTAATGTTTCAAGGTTTTCTAGCCCATCTAAATTAATTGAAATTAGTTTGTTATTCCATATATGGATATATTCGAGTTTTGTGTTCTTAGACAGATCTATGTTTCTAAGGGATTGCCTATCAATCGTAAGCCTTCTAAGATTAGTAAAGTTTTCAATTCCTGACAAATCATCTAAAAAGCCTATAGTACTTCCCCCTGTGGGATCTGATAAATCTAGCTCTCTTACTGACTCTAATCCTGATTTTAGAATTTGGTTATCTCCAACAGTAGATAGTCCATCTATTGAATTGTATAATTCGGCAAACTCAGTTGAAACTGTAAATGCTTCTTCAAAGTTAGCTGTTAGGATAAGATTTGAATTAATATTCAACTCTTTAGGGTTGTCAGTTGTTCCGTCAGACCAATTGATAAATGCATACCCCGAATTTGGTGTTGCTGTAACTGTTAGCGTTGAACCCGAATCAAACGAGCCACCCGAATTATCTACTGTGCCTCCACTAGCTGCGGAGATTTCAACTGAGTAGGTTACTGAATCTGTATTGGAAGAAGTTTCATCGTCTGTGCTTTCACTGCAGGATATATATGCGAATAGAATTAAAAACGGTATTACACTCTTTAATTTCATAGTTGGTTAGTTCTAATTTTATTTCACAAAGATAAAATAAAGTGAGATTTTAATAAGTTAAGTTTATCTCTAAGATTTTATAAAAATGATTTGAAAAAGTAGATAAAGCTATTTTTTTTTCCCTCTACTACGTTTGCCTTTCTATCTTCTATTGGTTTAGAGCTCATCCACATTATTAAAAATCCAACCACAATCATGATAAGCGATAATATAAATAAGGAAGAAACATTAACTAACTTTTCGCTATTTGATAAAAATAACAGTATGAAAATTGTGGAAAAGGGTAATGAATAGGCTAAGAAATTGAGTCCAAATTGTATGTCGAAAGTTCTTTCTTTAAATTTTGCATTTTTCTCAATCTTGTCTATAAGTGTCATGTGTGCAAAGGGCCAGAAACTAACAGAACTTAATGATAGTATAACATAAAAAGTTGAATCATCAATACTGCCAAAATCCGTAAATGTACCAATCAATCCAATCAAAAATAAACTTATTCCTGCCCTAATAAAAAGTAGAGGTATAATTTCTCTTAAGGCTTGTTTGGCAAAAATTATTGATAGTCCTACAAAAATTAAAACGAGTGGAGTCAAAGTATCTTTTAGTCGTGAAATAAAATCTGTGATTATTGCTGGGATATCATTTATATTAAATCCAAAAGAGAGCATTATAATTGATATTGCTAATACAGCATTAATAGGTTCTAGAAAAATATTTTTTAAAATTGATTTAATAGAAATTTTATTTTTTCTCTTTTTTATTCCTTGAGTAGACCTATGTAAATGAAAAGACAATCCCAACAGGAATACAAGTACAAATAATTTATTACCAAAATCTAAAAATGATGCTTTCACAAGGTACTCACTCCCAAGAAATTCTTCAATTATAGGAAAACACGAGATACCCGGTGCAAATGACGGTAGAAGAAGTAATAATGTTCTACTTTTTTTATAATCAGAGTGAAGGCCAGTTGACTTTAAAACAAATGGGCTTAATAGTAAAATAAAAAAATTGAAAAGTATCCCAATTATAGGAAGTATTATAAAGTCAGGATTAAGCTGAATGCTAACAAATGATATAAAAATAGTGGCAGGTAACGAAATATTTAGAATAAAGCTTTTTATACCAAATCTTTCAGACTTGCCATCAAATTTCTTTTTTAAGACTACGCCTAAAAAAATTAGAAGAAAAAAGACAATAATCTTTGAATACATCTATCTACAGTCAGTAAAATTTATTTAAGCTATTGCATGATCAAAGGCCTCAAAAAAGGTATCCATACTACTTTTGCTTCCTATTGAAACTCTACACCAATTTTTGTTCCAAAAATTAAATACTTTAACAGTAACCTTTTTAGAATAAATTTCTGTCAGGAATTTATTAGGATCAACCTTTTTGGGGAGTTCAAAGATTAAAAAATTTGTTTCAGAGGGCATTGGTTTAAAACCTCTAGACTCTAATTTTTTAACAGTATAAATTCTATTAGTAATAATTTTATTCTTGCTGGCTTTTAAAAAGTTAAAATCATCTAAACTTGACATGGCTGCATTAATTGTTGGCCCTGTAATACCCATACCACCTCTAGTTATATTATTTATTTTTTCTATTCTTTCTGGTCTTGCAATCATGTAACCCATTCTAAGTCCTGCCATACCATGAATTTTTGAAAATGTGCGTGTTATAATTATATCTTTACCTTGAGACACCAATTTTGCCATAGAATTTGAAAGTCCCCCTTCTGACAATTCTATGTAAGCTTCGTCAACAAAAACAGGAATTTTTTCAGATACTTCAGAACAAAATTTTAAAAGTTTTTTTGAATCCGTTATTGTAGCAGTTGGATTGTTTGGGTTGGTAATATAAACAAGTTTTGTGTTTGAGTCGATTGCATTTCTCATACCATCAAGATCATGTTCAAAATTCTCATTTAATTTAATAGCTCTCCAATTTCCTCCCATAGAACCAACAACATTAACTAAAGACATGTAGCAAGGATCTGCAGTTACAACATTACCTTCACCTTCTTGAAATATTGAAATTGCCGCTTTTTCTAAAAGGTCCGAAGACCCTGGTCCAGTCATAATTTGATCAGTATTTACATTTTCTTTCTTCGCAATTTTATCTACAAAGCCATTAAGTAAATCCCAGGAATAATAGTTGCCAGATTTAGCATTCTTGACAAAGGAGTTTAGAGCTTTTTCACTGGGACCAAATGGATTTTCGTTCCAATGAAGTCTTGCTTTAAGACTTGTAAGTTTTGGCATTTTCGGTGGCGTGTATTCACTTATACTGGGACTTTGAAAAATGAATTTATCATTGTTAAGATTTGCATTATTAACTGAATTACTCCACAACTTTTCAAAATTAGCGAAGGTCCCTAAAGTAAAAAGGCCTCCTGCTCTTAATGCGTCTCTTCTGTTTAACTTTTTCATATTGTCATGTATTTTAAATAAAAGTATGCTCTTATTTGTTTTAAATATTAATCGTTTGCAAATTTTTATTCTAAAATAAGATTAATTCAAAATTAATCATGAATTAATGCTAAGAATAAAAAAAAATAACCTTTTAAATGTAATATTAGTGATTTAGTTCGGAAAGATATGTTTCAGTTTATGGTAGCTTAATTCTTATTCGAGTTTTTTAATCCCAATTAAACGATTCATTTAATTTACAGTTATCGCTAAATTTCTTATTTTAACTACTATGAATGAACATAAAATAATTTTTACTCTAATTCTATAAATCTTAAATAATGAAAAAACTCTGCCTTAAATTAATCCTCTCTATCTATTTTTTATGCTCGAATTTATCATTTTCACAAACCTTAAGTAATGAAAACATAAAGGAAATGGAATTCAGACATGTGGGACCAATTGGAAATAGGGTTACAACAGTAGCTGGAATTCCAAATGATCCTATGACATATTATGTTGGGGCAGCCTCTGGAGGGGTTTGGAAAACTATTGATGGAGGACTAAATTGGAGTCCTATTTTTGATAATCAAGAGGTGCACTCTATCGGTGCCATCTCAGTTGCTCCTTCAGACCCAATGACTATTTACGTAGGGACAGGTGAAAGTTCAATTAGATCTAATGTGTCTATTGGTAATGGAGTTTACAAATCTGAGGACGGAGGTGAAACCTGGAAACATTTAGGTCTAGAAAACACAGGACGAATAAGTAGAATCATTATTCATCCAAAAAATAGGGATTTAATTTATGTTGGATCTTTAGGACATGCTTACTCACCTCAAAAAGAAAGAGGTGTTTTTATGAGTGAAAATGGTGGGGAATCATGGAAACATGTTCTTTTTATTGACAGTAATACTGGTATCTCTGATATGGTTATGGATCCTGATAATTCTAGAATACTATTTGCAGGAGCCTGGCAGTTGGACTTGAAAACATGGAGAAGAATTAGTGGAGGTCCAGGAAGTGGAATATTTAAATCTGTTGATGGAGGAATTAATTGGACTAAACTTAAAGGAAATGGGTTACCCAAAAAAGATGTGGGTAAAATTGCTCTTGCAATGACTCCTGCAGATCCTGATAGACTCTATGCACTGATTGAAACAGGAGACGGTGTACCTTATAATGGAAAGGAAACGGAATCGGGTGAGCTATGGAGATCAGATGATAATGGTAAAACATTTAAACTTGTCAACTCAAACAGAAACTTAGGTGGAAGACAAGCTTACTATACTAGAACTGCAGCTTCCACAGATAATCCAAATGAGGTATATTTTATGACAAGTGACTTTTTCTCTAGTATTGACGGTGGCATTTCAATAACACAGGCATCTGAAGGAGACAATGAAGTAAATGAAAAAAATGCATCTCAATTAGCTGCTCCGAACTGGGATCATCACGAAATGTGGATCGATCCATTTGACGGAAACCGAATGGCTGTAGCAGGTGACGGTGGAATATCTATCTCGCAAAACAGGGGAAAATCCTGGCTAAAAACACTCTTACCTATTGCACAACTTTATCATGTTACTACAGATAATAGTATTCCTTATAATTTACTAACTAATAGACAAGATGGTCCTTCTATGAAAGGACCTAGCAGAGCAAATAGTAATTTTAGGTGGAGTAAAATTGGAATGATTCAATCAGGGATGTGGAGAGAAGTTGGTGGCGGAGAAAGTGGGTTTGCAACCCCTGATCCAAAAGATCCAGATATTGTTTGGTCTAGTGCGTCTGGATCGGGTTCACTTGGAGGTATAGTGACTAGATACAATGAAAAAACAAAGCAATATAGACAACTTGAAGTTTGGCCAGAATATGCTGCTGGAAGTTATGCATCACTTCTAAAGTATAGATTTCAATGGACCTTCCCGCTTTTAATTTCTCCACATGACAATAAAACAGTTTATGTTACAAGCCAACATGTACATAAGACAACAAACGATGGTCAATCATGGCAAGTAATTAGTCCTGATTTAACAATGAATGATAAAAAAATGCAGGGCTTTTCTGGTGGATTAACTGGAGATAACATTGCTGTAGAATATGCGAATGTGATATACGCTTTTGAAGAATCACCTGTAAAACAAGGGGTTTTTTGGGCAGGAACTAATGACGGATTAGTGCATGTAAGTCAAGACAATGGAAAAACTTGGAAAAATGTTACAAAAAATATTCCCAAACTTCCAAAACTAGGTGTAGTAAGAAATATTGAGGCTTCTAAATGGAATCCTGCAAAGGCCTACTTAACAATTGAATTTCATCAGGTTGGAGATTTTAAACCCTATGTTTATAAGACGGAAAATTATGGTAAATCATGGGAGAAGATAACTAACGGTATTAAGGCTGGGAATTTAAGTTACACTAGAAATATTAAAGAAGATCCTGTCAAAGAAGGTTTACTTTACCTAGGGACTGAAAATGCACTATACTTTTCAAATGACGATGGTAAGAATTGGCAAAGTTTAATGTCAAACTTGCCTGCAAGCCCTATGTATTGGATAGACGTTCAAGAACACTTCAATGATCTTGTTGTTGGAACATATGGAAGAGGGATTTGGATCTTAGATGACTTGTCTCCACTTCAACAACTAGACCAAAATATAATAAAAAAAGAAGTCCATCTTTTTGATATTAAATCTGCATACAGGTTTCAAAATATTACAAGTAGCCTTCAAAGACAGAAAGAAGCTTCTACTGGGCAAGATCCACCAAAAGGGGCGTCGATTAATTATTGGTCTAACGGGGAAAAAGACATAGAGATTATAATTACGAATCAAAAAAATGAACCTATTAAAACCATAAAAGAAAAAGCAAAAAAAGGTATTAATAGACTTTGGTGGGACTTTTCAAATGAAGAAACGAGCGACATTGTCTTTAGAACAAAACCATTGTACGCCGATTGGTTTACTCTTGATAAAAATAAAGAAAGAGCAGAGCAAAGTCTATATAGTTTTTCAATAATGTCCCCACCTGGAACATACAATATTACTTTAAAGTCGGGAGGAAATTCGATGACTAAAACCTTAAAAGTTATGAAGGACCCTAACTCAGAAGGAACATTAGAGGATATTGATCTTCAAAATGAGCTAGTCTCTAAAATCTATGCAGATTTGAACACTACTATTTCTCACATCAACTCAATCGAGGTAATAAGAAGACAGTTACTTGATTTAAAGGCTATGCTAAAAAACTCAAGTTCCAAAAAGGAATTTGTACAAATGGTAGATAAGCTTGAAAATCAATTTTTAGAAATTGAAAAACAACTTATTCAATTAAAAATAACTGGTACTGGACAAGATGGTGTTAGATACCAGAAAATGCTGGTTGAAAAATTGAGATATTTGGCCGCAAATGTTCAAATATCTGATTTTAAACCTGCTGATTCTTATGTAGAAGTTTATAAGGTTTTAAAAGGTAGATTAAATTCAATAACACAAAAATTTGAAGAACTCAAAACTGACGACTTATCAAATACTTTAGATACTTTAAGAAGTAATAAAATTGAAATGATTGTAACTGATTGATTTTTTGTTAGTCTTAAAAAATTAAAAAGAAGTATAGTTTTGAAATTTTGATTTCTTGCTTTTTCTTGTTAACTTACTGAAAAACAGTAGTATGAATGAATTTATAGTAACTCTTATTTTTATAGTAATTCTTGTTTCAGGTGTGTACTTCTACGCTGGTTATCTCACTAGAACTGGAAAAGCTGAAGATGCTGATGGTAATTTTATACCTGATTCTTGGGAAGAAAATTTTGGATGGTTCTTTAGTGCTAAAGGACTTATTATGTTTGCTCTCGGGCTTCTTCTTGGATATGTCCTTGGAGTTCAGTTCCCAGATATTTTTTAAATCAAAAGTATCTAATTAGTCAAACTTGCATTTCTAAAAACCTAAAGAATGGGAAAGGGAGATAAAAAAACTAAACGAGGTAAAATTTTTATGGGCTCCTATGGCGTAAGGAGAAAGAAAGGTGGTAAAAGCTTACAATCGAACGAAAATACATCAAAGTCATCAAAAAAATAGAGTCTTTAATTAGGAGCTATAAAAAACTTTTGAGATCAAATATCTAGCTATACCTCGATATTATGATAAGTATTAGTCCACTAACGAACAAAAAAAACATTAGTGATATCAATACATTAATTTTCAAACTTGCTCCTTTAAATTCCTTCCATACAAAAACTCCCCAAGCTGCAGCCACCATTGTTGCGCCCTGGCCTAATCCATAAGAAATAGGATATCCTGCTTTTTCACTGGATATTAAGCTTAATGACATTCCAACACACCAAATAATACCTCCAAGTATACCTATTAGATGAGTTTTTAAAGTTGAATTTGAGATATAATTTTTAAATTTTACTGGGTCACCCTCAATTGGTTTGTACATAAAGTAAGTGTTCCAAATAAAGTTTGAAATAAAGATTCCAAAAGAAAAAATTAATAATGCACTATATGGTGTAAATAAACCATCTTCAGGATTATTAAATTCAGATGACATTGAAGAGGCAACAAACCGGTAAAACAGTCCCATAAGTATACCCCCGATAAGTGAAATTACTATTCCTCTATATGATGATGTAGTCTTACCACCCAAATGAAATTTATATGCAATCGCATCAATTAAAATTGCCAAAACAATTAAAAAAACTCCCAAAAATAAATAATATGGATTTCCAATTGGAGTCGAAATATAATTAACAAAAACACCTAAAATAAGTGCAGTACCTATACCTATTGGAAAAGCTACAGACATTCCAGCTATACTAATAGCGGCCACAATTATTAAATTTGCTAGATTAAATATTACTCCTCCTAAAAAAGCATTTAAATATGATTCTGAATTAGCTTGCATTAAATCTTCAAATAATGGTCTCCCACTTTCACCAAAACTACCAAGTGAAATTCCTATAAGGAATGAAAATAAAAGAACACCAATCGCGTAATCCCAATAAAATAGGGTAAAAGGCCAAGATTTCGGAGAAAGTTTTTGAGTATTTGCCCATGAACCCCAACACAACATCGTTATAAAACAAAGAAAAACCGAGAAAGTATAATTTTCAACTATAAACATAATTTTGAAATTTTTTATCTAATTCATTTAATTTTGGAATTGAATCTTGAGCACCAAGTTTAGTGACTGAAAATGCTGCAGCTGCATTTGAAAATTTTATACTTTTAACTAAGTCCAAATCGCAAGAAAATGCTTTGGCTAAAGCACCATTAAAAGTGTCACCTGCTGCAGTTGTATCTATAGCTTTTACATTTTCTGCTTTTATATGTCCCATTTGTTTTTCTGACATAAAAAAAACTCCATTTGAACCCATCGTTATTATGACATTTTTTATTCCTTTATCAAGTAGCTTTTGTGCTGCTAATTTGGACGAATCAATACTATTTATTTCAATTTGTGTAAGATATTTGGTCTCACTTATATTTGGTGTTATGGTATGAACTTTTTGCAAATATTCATTATCAATCCTTTGGTAAGGTGCAGGATTTAATATTAGTTTTACATTTTTTTTACTACAAATTGTAATTAAATATTTGACAACATTTATAGGAATTTCCAGCTGAGTTAATACAATGTCATTATTTGTTAATTTATTTTCTAGAAAAGATACATCTTCAATTTTCATTTTTGAATTTGCACCTGAAGAAACCGATATTAAATTTTCACCTTTTTTGTCAACCATAATTAATGCAACGCCAGTGTGCTCCTTTTCTTCTACTCCAATAAATTCTGTGTTTATGCCCTGAGCTTCATACTCCCTTAAAGAGTTTTTACCCAACGAATCATCGCCGACCCTACAAACAAAAGTTACTCTACCACCTAGTTTCGCAGCAGCAACCGCTTGATTGGCTCCTTTTCCTCCTTGAAAAGTATAAAAATTTCCGCCAATTACTGTTTCACCATGATTAGGAATAGAATCTGACTTTATCACCATATCAGTATTTGAACTTCCAACTACATAAATATTACTATTCATTTTTTAGTATTTAATTGACAATTCCAGTTCACACAAAAAAAAATCGCATTTTTAAAAATTTAAATTTAAAAGGTTACTTATATTAAGAAAAAATCAAACTTTAATATAAGCCATTTACAATTAACAAAATTTAAACAAACAATGAAAAAATTATTATTGATAGCATTTTTAATCTCTTTTAGTTCCTGTTCAGAGAAGGCAGAGTCAAATGAGACAGTTATAAAAGATAAAAACTTTGAATATAAGAGTTACAAACCTAGCGGAAATGAAATTGTTCTTTCAAGAAGCCTTTATTTAAAAAAGTTGAAAGGATTTTGGCTTGCACAATGTATTGCAAACTGGACTGGCATAGTTACCGAGATGGATAAAATAGGTAACATAGGTGAATTTAAAACAGGTGATTTTTACACAAGAGATGATTGGGGTAAAAAAGACCTACCAAGATACAATGGAAGTAAACAAGATTTTGCACCTAATATTGATTTTGTATTCGAAAGTGAAGATGGGATTTGGAGAGCAGACGATGATACTGACATAGAATATATATATCAACATTTGCTTTACACAAATAAAACATCAATGCTAAATGGAAAACAAATTAGAGACGGCTGGCTGAAACATATTAAAGAAGAGGAAGAAAATTTTTTGTGGGTTTCAAATCAAAAGGCTTTAGATTTAATGATAAATGGAGTTGTTCCACCAGCTACAAGTGATCCTAAAAATAATCCTGATTTTGATATGATAGATGCTCAATTAACTACTGAAATTTTTGGTTTCTTTTCTCCTGGAAGGCCAGATTTTGCAGTTAAAATGGCAGACTTACCAATAAGGACAACTGCTAGATTTAATGCCGAATGGATTTCTAAATTTTATGTTTCAATGTATTCTTTAGCCGCTAACCCTGATCCAAATTTAGATATTAAAGAAAATCTTTTACTTATAGCAGAAAAATCAAGAAGTCAATTACCAGACAATTCGTATGCTTCGAAAATGTATGATTTTGTAAAAAAACAATATAATGATGGAATACCATGGGAAACTATAAGAGATAATATTTATCAAAGATATCAGGTTGAGCAACTGGATGGTTATGATATTACTTCTAGGAATTTAAATTGTAACGGTTGTGCAGCAGCTGGAATAAACTTTGCTGCAAGTATAATAAGCCTTTTTGCTGGTGAAGGAGATTTGAAAGAAACTATTAAAATAGGTTCACTTATGGGATGGGATTCGGATAATCCAACCGCTACTTGGGGTGGTCTTATCGGATTTATGATTGGTCACGATGGAGTTGAAAATGCATTCAATAGAGAGTTTTCTGAAGAATACAATATTCATAGAACAAGACAAAACTTTCCAAATGGTATAGATAATTTTACTAACATGGCTAATGTTGGAGTATTTATAACTGATCGTGTAGTCCAAGAGGAACTTGGAGGAGGTGTTGATCTTGAAAACAATCTTTGGTATATTCCAAAATCGAATTAAAAAAGTTCAGAAAAATAAATGCGTAACATAGTTTTTTATTATTTTACTTTTCTACTTGCCCATTTATGTTTTGCTCAAAACAAGATTAGTGATCAAAAAGTTGTTTTAATTACTCTTGATGGACTGAGATGGCAAGAATTGTTCACAGGAGCTGATCCACTAATTATTAAAAACGAAAACTTTGTAAAACATCCAGAAGATCTTTATGACTGGGCTTGGGAAAATAAACAGGAAAAAAGAAGATCACTTTTAATGCCTTTTGTTTGGAACGAAATAGTAAAAATCGGGCAAATTTTTGGAAATAGAAATCTAAGAAGCAAAGTTAATTTAACCAATAAATTACTTTTTTCTTACCCTGGATATAATGAAATATTAACAGGAAAAGCTGACGATAGATCTATAAATTCAAATGATAAAATTCCAAATCCTAATGAGACAGTTTTAGAGCAATATGCCATGAATTATAATCCTATAAAAGTCGCTGCTTTTGCAAGTTGGGACGTTTTTGATTACATAATAAACGAAGAGAGATCAAAAGTTTATACTAATTGCGGATTTGAACCTTCGTCTGATTTTCCTTTAAACTCAGATGAAAGATTGTTAAACAAATTACAAAAACAAATACCAAGTCCTTGGGGAACTGTTCGTTTAGACGGATTTACACATCAGTTTGCTAAAGCATATATTAATAAACATAAACCTAATTTAATATTCATTTCTTATGGAGAAACAGATGATTTTGCGCATGACGGAGATTATGAGTCCTATTTAAAGTCAACAAGAAATACGGATGCTTTAATTAAAGACCTATGGGAATTTTATCAAGGTAACAGTTATTATAAAGACAAAACAACTTTTATAATAACCACTGATCACGGAAGAGGTTCGAATCCAATTGAAAGTTGGAAAAGTCATGGCAAAGAAGTTACAGGTTCTGATGAAACTTGGTTAATAATTTTTGGAAAAGGGGTAAAAGCTAGAGGAGAAGTAGCAAATAATCAGATTTATAACAATCAAATAGCTCCTCTTATAAGAAAACTGATGAACCTTCCTCAAAAGTTTGGTTCAGATTATGGTCAGCCCATATCATTAGAATAATTAGATAATTAAAATGAGTTAGGGATATAAAATTTTGGTTTGTTTACTTAGTGAAAGATCATTTACAAGTTTATAATTTTTACCTTTCGATAATTTAATATCGTACAAACTTTTCATTTCAAAAGCAGCTGATACATCATAATTTGTAATAAGAATGTTTTCAAAGTTTTCAATTTCAATTCCATTAGTGAAAAAATTAGATTTTGGATTCTCCCAGCCTAAGGTTATATCATTTATTCTTAATCCATTCAATCCTTTTGCATAAAGAGCTGGAATATCATTTTTAAAAATTGATTTGCTAGTTGAATAAGCAGGTCTTAAATCAAAATTCCCTCCATACTTTGATGTATACTTTCCTTCGAATATTTTTAGTGTAAGACCGTCTATTTTGATATTTTCAATTTTTCCTTCTTCGTATCCGAAAATTAAAATCCCGCTTTCTGATTTTGCATTTATATTTTTAAAAACTATGTTTTTAATATTTCCAGGGTTTCCCTTTTTTGATGAAGGAATTGCGGAAATATGAATTGGTTCACTTCTGCCCCACCAACCATCAGAATGCAGTCTTGTATTAATCATTATGTTTGAGAAATATATATCACTAATATTACTATTGTCCCTAGAAAATACACCAATTCCCCTGTTTGAATCATTAATAATAATATTACTAAATATCACATTTTTGATTGGTTTTTCTCCATAACCAACCCTAATACCCGCTGATTTTGAGGATACTACACAATTGTCAAAAATTATATTCTTGGCTTCCTTGGAATTATTACCAAATGAATATGTTTCATTACCCGAAATAAATCCAGTAACTATTAAAGCATCATCCCCTGCAATTACAGTTGAATTAGCAACACTCACATAGCTTGAGGACGTGATATGAATACCATCACTATTAGGAATAAGTAAGTTATTTTTGATAGTTATATCAGATATTTTTACGTGTTCACTTCCCCCTAAACGAATTGTCCACTTGGGTGAATCAATAAATTCTATTCCTTTAATTGAAATATTTTCTGAGTTACTTACTGTTAAAATATGACCTGGTCTTTCATTAAATTTCAATGGCCCATCCTCAAGAGACTTGTTATCTCGATATTCTTCTTTTTGACGTGTGAACTGTCTTTCTTCAAAAGAAGGAGAAAATCTCGTATCTGGGATCATAAACGAGGTTCCTCTTCCGTCAATGATACCATTTCCTGTTATAGAAATATTTTTTATGTCATTCCCAAATAAGATCCCCATATAATTTTTACCCGAATAATAATATCCTTCAGGCATTAAATCATAATCGTTAATATTTAAGCTTCCTGTAAGCTTTGCACCTCTTTCTAAATGAAGATTTACATCTGATTTTAAATGTAAAGTCCCTGTTATAAATTCACCCGCTGGAATAATTACCCTACCCCCACCATCATTACTACACTTTAAAATAGCTTTATTTATAGCAACAGTGTTTATAACATTTGTTCCAGCTAAAGCCCCAAAATCTTTTATATTATAGTTTTGAGCTTTACTTAAAGCTGAAAAAAAAATAAATAAAATTAGAATGCTATTTAGCCCTTTATTCATTTTAAGATAAATGAATTGAATATTTAATTTCCAATTAAAAATAATCTAGAAATTATCCTGCAAATATGTACGCACATTTATTGTTCTGAGCTCGGCCTAGTGCCCATACTCCAGATGGTACCAATTGAATACCGGGCAAAATACCCTTTACCATCTCCGCATAAACATCATCTGGATTAAGACTCATTTTTTTTGCAACGGCAGATCCGTAAACTTTTGTAGCTAAGTCACATACACAGAAAAGCGATCCTCTTCCCTGTAAATCTTTTATCCCCTGAATTGGAGGTAGAGGCATATCACCTTCTTGAGGTTCATATACTGTGTTTCTTAATGCAGGTTTACCAGTTTTATTGTCATTGAAACCTACAAGTTCTCCAAGTTTAAACTTTTCCCACGTCTCAGAATTAAAGGCAAATACAATTCCTGAATGTCTTAAAACTGTAATTGCTGTAATATTAGAATCTTTTACTCCCACAGAGTTATTAGACTCAAGAAAAGCCCAATTCCAAGCTATAGGTAAGGTATTATGCGGTTGACTACCATCGTAAACAACCCGATGTTCTCCTTTTATCTTCTTGAACCAATTAGACAAATCCTTTGGGTTCATTCTTGAATTAGAATTTACTGGTTCTAGGTTTTCAAAATCCTCAACAAAATTAGGAAATGCGGTAGCTCCAACACCAAGAGCTAAAGACGTAAAAAAATTTCTTCTATCTGAATTCATAAGACAATATTATAATTAACAATTACTCTAAATATAATAATAATTTTAAAGTGAAAAATAATGGATGTTTTTATTGGATTAATACTATATCGCTATCTTCATAAGCAATCCTTACAGCTTTTACCATTATGGGTTTAGGAAAATTTATGGGCTCTGAATATACATTCCAAACAGTCTCATTTTTCCCTTTCCAAAGTATGGTTGATCCACTATCTATATGCTCCAAAGTAATTTTACGATATTGCTTTTTAAATGAAACAGGTTTTAACTTTCTTGTCTTTGTTCCTTGGACCCATTTCTTTACTAATTCTCTCTCAGAACATTCCCCTAAGTCTTTAGTAGAGACTATCCACTGATCTAAAACCTCTCTTAAAAAAAATAGAGTGTCCTTCAAACTAATTTTATCTGCTAGATTATTTAACTCATAAGGATCTTTTGTGAGATCATAAAGTTCTTCTTTTGGTTTTGGTGTTTCAAACCATAGTCCATGATCCTTTATCAAAAGGTTTTCCTTCCATAGCTTATTCAATTCTCTCATCATCGGCATCTGCTCACGATACAAAACCGGGATCGCGTTACTAATTTTTGGATTAAAGTTTCTTATGTATTTAAAATTTTTGTATCTGACAGCTCTGAGCCTATCAACTTTTTCATCAAAACGATCAGAGGCAGCGAAAATATAAGAGCTTTTACTACTAGCCTTAAATTTGCCAAATTTAGCTTTCCCCTGCATTACATCTGGAGGTTTGATGCCAGCGATAGACAAGATTGAAGGTGCATAATCAATAAAACTAATAAAATCATTATTCTCTGTACTAGCAAATTTGGAGTTCGGAAATTTAATAACTAAGGGTACTTTTATTCCAGTTTCATATAAAGATCTCTTATATCTAGGAAAGGGGCCCCCATGATCACCATAGAAAAAAATAATACTTTTTTCATATAGACCATCCTGCTTAAGTTGTGAGATAATTTTACCAATTTTTTTATCAAGTCTTATTAAATTACTGTAGTTTACAGCTATGTCTTTTCTTATTTTTGGAGTATCTGGAAAAACTGGGGGAATAGGAACTAAATTTTGGTCTACTAAAATATCATTACTTCCTTGCTTCCATATTTGAGATTCATGTGAAATTCCAAAATTAAATACAGCAAAAAAAGGTTGCCCTGGGGCTCGATTTTTCCAATGTGCATTTGAGCTGCTATCATCCCAAACACCATCTGTTTTTTTAAAATTATAATCCTCTTTTGAATTATTTGAAGTGTAATAACCAATTTTTCTAAGGTACTCTGGAAACATTTTGACTCCATCTGGGAGAATGGGAGAATAACTTGGTATACCTATGCTTGGCTGATTCTCTTTTTTGTAAGAATTATATGTTCTCATATTGTGCGTACCTAAAGTGCTAGGATAAAGTCCAGTAATAATTGCACTTCTTGCCGGTGCACAAACTGGTGCAGGCGTGTAAGCATTATTGAATACAATTCCATCTTTGGCTAAACTTTCAATAATAGGCAGCTCAACTGTTGAATTACCGTAAATTGGAAAAAATTCTGGAGATTGGTCTTCTGCAACTAACCAAATTATGTTTGGTAACTGTTCTTTATTCTTATCTATATCCGATTTACAGCTAAAAAAACTAAAAAGAAAAATTAAAATTGAAAAAAACAAGGAGATAACTTTTTGAATCATATTATTTTAAAAGTATTTATCATTGATAACTATTTATTCGAAAGCCTATAAATTGTCTTTGAATTATAAATATCTCCTGGCAACAAAACTACTGAAGGAAATTTTGGTTGATTTGGAGAATCAGGGTAATGCTGAGTTTCTAAACAAAATCCTGACCTAAAATTGTAGGTGCCATTTGTTTTACTTTTTAGAGTTCCATCTAAAAAGTTGCCAGAGTAAAATTGAACACCAGGTTCGGTCGAGAAGATTTCGAGAAATCTTCCTGATTTTTCTTCATAAACTGATGCTACAAATCTCAAATCATTCTCTTGATCATTTAACACCCAACAGTGATCATAACCTTTGCCATTTTTGATTTGTTGATTTTCGTAGTTAATTTCTTTCCCAATTTTTTTTCTTTTTTTAAAATCAAAGGGAGTTCCTTGAACTTTTCTAATCTCTCCAATAGGAATAAGAGAAGTATCAACTGGAATAAAAGAATCTGCATTTATGACTAATTCATGACTTAAAATGTCGTTGTTGAAGTTACCTGATAAATTAAAATAGGAATGTTGAGTTAAATTTACTATAGTAGTTTTATCAGTTTTAGCTTCATAATTAACTGTCAATTCATCCGTATTGTTCAATGAGTAGATTACTTTAGTCTCCAAATTTCCTGGATAACCCTCTTCCATATCTTTACTCAAATACTTGAGTTCTAATGAAGGAATAGAATCATAATTTATTATTTGTGCTTCCCATATCACTTTGTCAAATCCTTTAAGTCCACCATGAAGATGGTTTTTATTATCATTTGTAGTCAAAAAATAATCTTTGTTATTTAATTTAAATTTTCCTTTTGAGATTCTGTTTCCATATCTCCCCACAATGGCTCCAAAATACGGGCTACTTGACTCATATCTACTTAGACTATTGAATCCCAATACGATATCATTGAAATGATTAAACTTATCTTTAGCTTTCCATTTAGTTATTATCCCTCCATAAGTGATTATATTAATTTCCATTCCATTTTTATTCTTTAATGAAAACTGATAAACATCTTGATTATCATTTGTTACTCCATAAAAAGATTTCTCAATAGAAGCAGGTGAGTTAAAAGAATTTTTTCCTTTTTGGTATTTACAGGAAACATTTAACTCAATGAACAAAATTATAAATATGATAGTTTTAAAATTATTCATAATTTAAACTCGTTAAATTGCGTTTTTCAATTATTTATAAATTAAAATAAATCAATTTGGAAACTAAAGATATTAAAGACAAAATAAAGTTATTTCAAATAAAACAAAATGCTAAATTTTTTGTTTTAATTATTTTGCTTATCTCTTGTGAACCAAATAAACAAATTGATTTTAATGCTGAAATTAAACCAATCATTAACAAAAAATGCATCTCATGTCATGGTGGGGTAAAAAAAACTGCAGGATTCAGTCTTTTATTTGAAAAAGAAGCACTAGGTGACACTGATGAGGGTTCGCCAGCGATTATACCTGGAGATTCTAAAAAAAGTAGACTGATTCAAAGGCTTCATGAAACTGATCCTGAGCTTAGAATGCCATACCAAAAACCTAAGCTTAGTCAAAATGAGATTGATCTGCTCACTAAATGGATTGATCAAGGTGCAAAATGGGGAACACATTGGGCTTATATTCCTCCAAAAAATGAAAAAACCCCCGAAATTAATGAAAGTACTTTTAGTGAAAATTTTTTCAATAACACCATAGATAAATTCATTGCTGTCAAAATGTTGGAAAAAAATCTATCCCCAAATCCCGTATCGGATAAAAGTATTTTGGCTAGAAAAGTTTCTTTCGACATAACTGGTCTTCCACCTGATAAAAAACTTTTTGAATTATTTTTAGAAAATAAGATAAATTATGAAACTTACGTTGACTCACTTTTTTCAAAAGACCATTACGGTGAGAAATGGGCTAGTTGGTGGTTAGATCTAGCTAGATATTCAGATACAAAAGGTTATGAAACTGACAGAGGTAGAAATATTTGGGAATATAGAGATTGGGTCATTAAATCTTTAAACAGAGATCTCCCATTTGATGAATTCACAATTCAACAAATAGCTGGGGATCTTTTACCAAATCCCTCTTATAACCAATTATTAGCCACAGCATTTCATAGGAATACAATGAATAATGATGAAGGTGGAACAAATGACGAGGAATATAGAGTAGCTGCAGTTATAGATAGAGTAAATACTACCTTTGATGTCTGGCAAAGTACGACAATGGGATGTGTTCAATGTCATGATCATCCCTATGACCCAATACGTCAAAAAGAATATTATGAGTTAATGTCCTTTTTTAACAACACAAGAGATGAGGACTTATTTGGTGATTCACCAAATTTGAGGTCTTATTCTAAAGTAGTTGAAATTAAGATTAATAAAGTTTTAGAATTAATTTCAGAAAAAACAGATAAACAAACACTTGACATCTACAGTAATTTTTTCAAGTATCTAGAACCTAAATATGCTTTACATAATTCAGTAGTTTTGAATACTGACAATGGGTTTATTAGTGGAGAAACATTAAACTTAAGAAATAAAGGTATTGCAGTCTATAAAAACATAAATACAAGAGGGTTTGAAAACCTTTATTTTAAACACAGTGGTGGCAAGTTGAATACCAAATTAATTTTTCGCAAGAATTCACCTACTGGAAAAGTAATTGCTTCAACAAACTTAAATCAAAAAAAATTCTGGTCTAACGGTAAGAATAACTCATATTTTAAAATTAAAATTAAAAAAGAATTAAAGCCATTTGATCTATATATAGAGGCAATAAATGGCGATTTGTATACAAATAATTCTATTTCATATGATTATAAAGATTTAGCTGCTCAAATTGATTGGATTTCATTCTTGCCAAATATTCCCATTTCAAATAGTAATGAACTTATGAAATTGGATAGAGATATAAATAAAATTTTGAACACCCCTAAAAATCTTACACCAATAATGGTTGAGAATGAAGATTTTATGAAACGCAAAACATATCTTTTTGATAGAGGAAGTTGGTTAAATAAAAAAGAAGAAGTCAATCCTCAAGTTCCATCGATTTTGAATAAATGGGATTTAGAATGGGAAAAAAATAGATTAGGATTTTCAAAATGGATAGTTAGTAAGGAAAATCCCCTAACAGCTAGAACACTGGTGAATAGAATTTGGTATCAGATTTTTGGCAAAGGTTTGGTTTCATCAGTTGAAGATATGGGGACGCAATCTGATCCTCCAACTCATCCAGCACTTATTGACTGGTTAGCTTTCAATTTCATGAATGATATGAATTGGAGTCTTAAGTCATTAATTAAAAAAATAGTTCTTTCATCAACATACAAACAAAGCTCCAATATTGAAGAAAGTAAGTTTAAACTAGATCCTGATAATTTATATTACTCTTGGGGTCCAAAACTTCGCCTTAGTGCAGAATCTGTTAGAGATCAAGCGTTATTTGTATCTGGGCTTTTAAGTAATAAGAAATATGGTCCTGGTGTGATGCCACCTCAACCAGACGGTGTGTGGGAACATCCTTATCTAGGTAACCTATGGAAAGAAAGCGAAGGCGAAGACAAACATAGAAGAGCAATATATACTTACTTGAAAAGGACAAGTCCCTATCCTTCATTTATTTCATTTGATGCAAGTAGTAGAGAAATTTGTTTAGTTAGAAGGTTACCCAGTAACACTCCTCTTCAAGCCTTAGTCACAATGAATGACCCCGTTTACACTGAAGCAGCTTTTCATCTCGCTAAATCAAATAAAGCAGAATCTATTGAATCATCAATAAAAAAAATGTATAAATCCGCGGTTTATAAAGAAATAGAACCTAAAATTTTAGATAATTTAGTAAACCTGTATGCTATTGCTAAAGATGAATTTGAAGAGGATAATTTGAAACTAGATAATTTTTTTGGTTTAGGAAATAAAATTGACATAAAATTAGCTTCCCTAGCGATCGTTGCAAATGCAATAATGAACCTTGATGAATTTTTAACTCATGGATGAAATAAGAAAACTACATAACGAATTCAAAAATTCAAATGCGAGATTTAATACAAGGAGGCATTTTCTCAAAGAATGTACTCTAGGTTTAGGTGGAATTGCCTTAGGATCATTTTTAAACTCATGTTCTAGCAAGAATGTTTCATTTAATTATAATGCTGACAGAAGTTTAAACCCTTTAGCGCCCATAGCTCCTCCTTTCAGTCCTAAAGTTAAAAGTGTAATATATTTACATATGGTGGGTGCCCCATCACAATTGGAATTGTTTGATTACAAGCCTGAACTACAGAAGTTACATAACAAGCCCTGTCCTGAATCTTTAATAGCAGGGAAGCAGTTTGCTTTTATCGAAGGAACCCCAAATATGTTGGGTCCGCAAGCCACTTTTTCAAAACAAGGGGAATCTGGGAATTGGATTTCAAACCATATACCACACTTCAAAAATATCATTGATGAGGTTACTTTTTTGAAAGCTGTGCATACAGATCAATTTAATCATGGTCCAGCTCAACTTTTAATGCATACCGGTAGCCCAAGGCTAGGAAGACCTTCAATTGGTTCCTGGGTAACCTACGGTCTTGGATCTGAAAGTAGTGACCTCCCGGGGTTTATAGTGCTTACTTCAGGTGGAACTCCAGATGGAGGTAAAAGCCTTTGGGGCAATGGGTTTTTGCCTTCAATTTATCAAGGTGTTCAATGTAGATCAAAAGGTGACCCTGTACTTTATCTTAAAAATCCACAAGGAATTTCAAGGACCCTAAAAAAGAATATTGTCGGATCTATTAATAAAATTAATTACGATGAATACAAAAAATTTAAGGATCCTGAGGTATTAACTCGCATAAGCCAATACGAAATGGCATTTAGAATGCAAAGCTCCGTTCCTGATGTCATGAATATAAACGATGAACCAGAATATATTAAAGAAATGTATGGTGTTCAACCTGGAAAAGAATCCTTTGCGAACAACTGCTTATTAGCAAGAAAAATGGTGGAGAAAGGAGTGCGTTTTGTTCAACTCTATGATTGGGGATGGGACTCTCATGGTAATGGTGAAGCAGAATCATTAAGAAAAGGCTTCTTAAAGAAATGTAAAGACTCTGACAGACCAATTGCGGCACTTATATTAGACTTGAAGCAAAGAGGTCTTTTGGATGAAACGCTTGTAGTTTGGGGCGGTGAATTTGGAAGAACACCAATGTGGGAGAATCGAGCTGGTGTTCAAAATACCCTTGTTGGAAGAGATCATCAAGGAGAGGCATTTACAATGTGGATGGCTGGAGGTGGCTTGAAAAAAGGTTATGTTCATGGGAAAACTGACGAAATTGGATATAGGGGTATTGAAGGTCGAGTGTCTGTGTATGACATCCAAGCTACTATATTACATTTACTTGGATTCGATCATGAGCAGTTTACTTTTGATTTTCAAGGCAGGCCCTTTAGATTAACTGATGTCGAAGGACAAGTTATACGTCAAATTTTAGCATAAAAATTTTTTGAAAAAGCTAGTTATAATTCTTTCGCTTATTGCTTGTTCATATCAAACAATTGCACAAAATAAGGCTCTCTATTTTCAGACCAGTTGGGGTTTTGAAGGGACAACTGAAGCTTTTATAAAAAAAGCAAAGGCCTCAGGATATGATGGAATTGAAATCTGGTCTCCAACTAATAAAAAAGAACAGATAAGAATTTCAAAGTTGTTAAAAGAGGAAAACATGAAAGTAATTTATCTTTGTGGCTCTGACCCAAATCTTTCTTTTGAAAAGGGTTTAGCTGTTTACAAAAAATATCTTAAAAATACTTTTGAACTTAATCCTATTGCCATAAATTCTCATACTGGTAGTGATTTTTATTCATTCAATCAAAATATGGCTTTTCTAGAGGAGGCGAAAAAACTCAGTAAACAATATGAGATTCCTATCTACCATGAAACACATAGAGGAAGATTTAGTTATTCCCTACCAAAGACAATTGAATACCTTGAAAAAGATAAAGATTTAGTTCTTACTTTAGATGTTAGTCATTGGATGGTAGTCCATGAATCTTTATTGATAAAGAGAACTGATTTATTAAAAAAAATCATAAATAGAACCAAACATATTCATGCAAGGGTTGGTTTCGAAGAGGGTCCTCAAGTTAATGATCCTTCTGCACCTGAATGGAAAACTGTTGTTGAAAGACACATAGATATTTGGAGTTCTGTAATCCAAAAAATTAGCAGTGAAAAAAAAATGCCAACAATTACAACTGAATTTGGACCGCCAAACTATATGCCAACATTACCAATTAGTCGGGAACCAACATCTGATCAATGGCTGGCTAATCTATATATAATGAAAATGTTGAAAAAAAGATTAAATGAATGAAATTTTATGCTTGATGATTTTTTGATTTTAATTGGCCGTTTCCATCCTTTGATAATTCATCTACCAATTGGATTTATAGTTTTAGGAATTTTAATAGAGTTTAATTCAAAAAAATTTAAATGGTCTAACGATGCTCTTAAATTTATTTTCTTTTGGGCTACTATTACTGGAATCTTATCAATAATTAGCGGCTTCTTGCAATATCAAAATGGAGGATATATTTGGGAGACTGTTCAAAACCACTTTTTAGCTGGAATTCTTACTGTTGTCTTATCATTTTCCTTCTACCTCAAGCTAATTGAAAATTCACTCTTTAAACCAGTCCCAAGGAACTTTTTTACAATTGGAAATTCTGTTATATTATTAATAGCAGGGCATTTAGGTGGAAATATTACTCACGGTGAAGAACATTTAATTGAACCTTTAAAAAATCTTGCCAGTTTTAATAAAGTCCAAAGTAAATCCGTCAAGTATTATTCAGATTTCAAAGAAAAGCCATTGTTTTCCTCTGTAATCCAACCAATACTTGACGAAAAATGTGTGAAGTGTCATAATTCTAAAAAGTCTAATGGTAAATTGAAAATGCATAATTCTAATGAATTAATCAAGGGAGGAAGAAATGGTTCTATAATTAATTTTGAATTCCCCGAAATGAGTGAAATGTATATTAGAATTCATTTACCAAAAGAAGAGAAAAAACACATGCCTCCAAAAGGTGGTAAGCAATTAACAAGAGAAGAAATTAATGTTGTAAGTAACTGGATTAAAAATGGAAGTTCATTTGAAAAATCTGTCAACGAATTTAAACTTGATGAAAGTATTATAAGTTATTTTTTCTCAATAGAAAAACCATTTTATCCAATAGAAAATGTTTCAACACCTGACATTGAAACAATTAAAAAAATAAGGGAGAAAAATATTTTGGTTAATCCTATTAGTAAAAGTTCAAATTTCTTTTCTGTTAGTTCATTAAATTACTCTAAATTCAGCGATATTGATTTATCAATAATGTCTAGTATTAGAGAAAATATTGTAAATCTTGATTTGAGTGAAAGCAAGGTAACCGACTCTGTTTTTTTTAATCTAAAATATTTCAGCAACCTAACAGTATTAAAATTAAATAATACAAACATTCTTGGCCAAAATATCGATGAGTTATCACAATTAAAAAACTTAAAACGTATTTATTTAGTAAACACAAGGTTTGATGTTCAAAACATAGAAAAAATAATCCAAATCAAAGGTTTAGAAAAGGTTTATTTGTTTCAAGAAGACAGGATTTTAAAAGCTCCTCTGAAATTACCAAATAATTATGAAGAAATTCTTGAGTTTGGAAACTATTCACTCAATAATTCAATGCAAAATAAAAAATCATGAAATTTATTTTTGAAGCACTAAAGTAGGATTAATAGGGTATCTCCCGAATGACTCTCCATAAATTGCAATACCACCTTCACCTATTGTTTTGAACTTAATTTTCATTTTCCCTTTCTTCATCGAATTTTCTAACTCAGCAATAGAAATAGGAATTTTAATAATGTATCCGTAGGATCCAGCCTCATCAAGTTTTGGTGATTCAGAAGTTTTTGATCTTTTCTGTTGGTGCCAGGAAAGTACTCCCCTATGATCAGCAGGGTCATCTTCGAGATTTAACTGCATCTTTACTTTCTCATCTATTAAAACTTGGATTTTTGATTCAAATTTTTTTGTGTCTGTCATCGGATAAGAATTAGGATTTTTACTTGGACTAACTTTTGATCCTTTCATGTAATCAATACCAAAGTCAACGTAGTCATCACCAACTTTATCTTTATCAAAAAGTTCCTTTGCCGACGCTTCAACTATAAAATAAGCATCTTTATATTCTTGAGATTTTAATTTGTCTGGGAAAATAATTTCATACTCAAAATAACCATTCCCTGTACCATTCATTTTTTTGTTATCAAAAACTGCCCAAGATTTTTTGGACCAGCTCGAACTTGAAAAGGAATTTGGTTGGATACTTAATAAATCTAAATTTTTTAAATTTTCATTTGAGCTAACTTCAAAATGCATGAAATTTTTGTGTAATACTTTCCCATCAAGAGTTTTTAATGTAAGATTAAGTTTTGCAAGACCACTTGATTTTGGCATTTTCAAATTTATTCCCTTAAGAGATTCATTTTTCCAAGGCTCATAATTAATATATACTTCCCCTGAAGAAACTTCATATTCATGAGCTATTTTATTTGTATGTTTTAGTTCATAATCAATAACAAGTTTGTCTCCTAAATCTTTTGAAGTCATGGAAGATAAAAATAATGGAATCTTGACTTCATCCCCTCCTTTGACAGTTTTGCATATTTCGACTCCAGTAGATAAATAAACTGGCGAATGAAAATCATTTAAGGTCATGCCATTTGAAATTTCATCTAATCCTGTTATTTTTTCGGACCTATCAAATTTCCAATATCCATTCCATTCATTTATAACATCATGATGCTCAGTATACAACCATCCAGCTATTTCAGGAAACTTTCTGAAACTGTTTATCATTCTGTGGTAATCATAACTCCAATCAATATCTCCTGTACTGCCCTTATAACCCCATACATTTCCAGATTCTGAATTTATAAAGGGCTGGTTTTCCTGTTTAAAACCTTTATAATATTGATGGGTTGATCCCACGAAATTTTTTTCAGATTTATCTTTTAGATATTTTTCCCAAGCATAACCTGGAAGATATACATGCCATGAATTAATATCAGTTGCAGTATGAACACCTCCACAACACAGTGAATTATCCTCAATAAGTCTTGATTTATCTATCGATTTAGCTAAATAATACATTGAAGTAACCCAGTCGTATGTTTCTGGTAGTATTTCGCTTTTGTTTTTTTTATTATCCTCTGGATCATTTTTGGTTGAAAGTCCCCACTGTTCATTAAAGAGAACCCACGAAAAAATAGACGGATGATTATAATCTCTTTTTATCATTTCTTTGAGTGTATACTCAGACTCACTTCTCATAAATTTATCTGGGTCACCCCAAGAATTAGGTAAGTCTTCAACTACTAAAAGACCTAATTTATCTGCCCAAAATAATTTTCTTGGAATTTCAGCTTTTATATGAATTCTTATTCCATTTAGTCCTATGGACTTACTTCTTAAAATTTCTTCTTTCATGAATTTATCACTTGGGAAGGTATAATAACCATCAGGATGATATGATTGATCAAGTGCTAATTGAAGATAAATTGGTTCATTGTTCAGAGCAACATATGGATACTGTGTGCCTGGTAGATTTATTGTTGAAATTTTTCGCATCCCAAAATATGAATTTACAATGTCGTCGTCTAATTTTATTTCTACATCATACAAATAAGGATCTTCAAGACTCCACAATCTCATCTCCGGAATATCAATATCAAAATTTCGCTTAAGCTGCCCAGGTTTAAAATTAATTTCATGATTTATATATCCTCTATCAGTATTAATTTTTACTTTAAGGGGCAACTCCTTTGAAGCATATTTATTCAAGTATGCTGTTACATTTACTTTTTTATTATCAATGTCTGGGGTAAAATGAATTGCATCGATAAAATTTTTCCCTCTTGCTTCTAAATAAACAGTTTGCCAAATACCTCTGGCATTACCATATCCCTGTTTTCCATACAATGCATATCCTCTGTTAAATTTTTTCGGATCTCCAGCATCATCATCAACTCGAATGGTAAGTTTTTGATTTTGCCCATATTTTAAGTGGGGTGTTAAATCAAAAGAGAAAGGGACATAACCTCCTTGATGTTTACCAACAAATTTTCCATCAATCCAAACTGAAGTTTCCCAATCTGAAGCTCCAATCGTTATAAATGTTCTTTTTGATCTCCAGTCTTTTGGAATGTTAATTTCTCTATAATACCATCCAATATTAGCTTCATCCTTAACTTTAGACAATTTTGATCCCCAAGGAAAAGGAACAATTATTTTTTTATCAAATTTTGTTCCTTTAAACCACCCTTCTTTTAATCCCCTATTATCAGAATCAAATTTAAAATCCCAAGGGCCATTTAAATTTTTCCATATTGGCCTACTAAAATCTGGTCTTGGGTGCTCAGATAAAGGAATTTGCGCTTCAACAGAATATGCAATAATGAATAGAAAAATAAGTAATCTCTTTGTTACTGTAGATTTAAAATAATTCTTTGACTTTGCATAAGATTTTGATTTATTATATGAAAAATTATTGTGCGGCATTGTTAATTAGATATGTTAATATTTATAGAATAAAAGATTGATTTGGTCATTTAATACCAGGTAAATTTAAAGTTGGTGCTTCTTGAGTCCAAGGATATTTTTGATTTATCTGCTTTGGATAAATCATATTCAAAGTTTCAGCATCATAAACAAATCCATTTTTAACAACATATTTTATTTCGTTAGTGTTTCGGATATTATTCAACGGATTTTTTTCTAAAATAACTAAATCTGCCAATTTGCCCTCTTCAATGCTTCCTAAGTCATTCTCCAATCCCAAAGCCTCTGCTCCAAGTATTGTGGCGACTTTTAACATATCATGATTTGAAATACCTCCTGAATACATGCTCCAAAGTTCCCAATGGTAACCTAGTCCTTGAAGCTGCCCATGTGAACCTACTCCTGCTATTCCATTGGCCTCAACTAAATCTTTTACAAATACAGCGTGGTCTTCAAAAACATATTCTTCTTTCATAAACCATCCTGAATTTCTCCTTCTTGACTTTCTATCTAATTCTGATTTGGGGGTAAAGCGATTAATTTTATCATCTTTCTGCACTTCTTCAGTTGCATAAAAATAATTTTCAGCCCACGGACCACCATAAGAAACGAGTAAGGTGGGCGTGTAAGCTGTCTTAGAAGCTGATACAAAGTCAATAAAATCTTTATATAATGGATATACTGGAAACGAATGTTCGTGACCTGGATATCCGTCTAAAATTTGTGTAATGTTTAATTTAAAATCTAAACCTCCTTCTGTTGTTGGCATTAACTTTTGTTCTTTTGCTGCTTGGATAATCCACTGTCTGTGTTGACGATTTCCCGTCAAATACATTTTTATAGTCTTTGTGTTATAATATTTGGAATATTGCATTAGTACATCTCGCGCATGTTCTAAACTTTTAATATTATACCCCCAATAACCAAGACCTGGTCCAGTGGAATAGATTCTGGGTCCAGGAATCATACCTGCTTCGACCATATCACCATATGTCAAAACATCAGTTGTTCCAGTTTGAGGATCACGTGTAGTTGTTACACCGTAAGCAAGATTTGCTGCATAACTCCAAACACTGTTTTTTTGGAGTCCCCAAGCAGGACGTAAATGGGCATGAGTATCTACAAATCCAGGTAGTATAAATTTACCTTTCAAATCGATTTCTCTGGCATCTTCAGGAATTTCAATTTCATTGGATTTCCCAACCTTTTCAATTCTATTATTTTTTAAAATAATTGTACCGCCATCAATAATCTCTTCCCCAGACATTGTAATCAGAGTTGCATTAGTTAGAGCTAAATAACCGCTTGGCATAGCCCTTTGCATTTTAACCATTACATCTTTTTCACTTGCTCGATACTCTTCAATAGTTTTATCTCCACCATTAGAAGATGAAGTAGTTTTATTATCATTTTCATGAGCTATCTCCTCAGCCTTTTTTTGCTTTTCAACCTGTTTTGCTTTTAAAATATCATAACGAAAAAGAGTCTTTCCAAGTGTCCAATAAACTGCATTGCCAGTTGAATCCCAACTGGGGAACTGTCCTCCAAACTTTGTGAGTTTAAGAGAAGGAAAATCAGCTTCATCTGGATTATTAACATTTATTTTTGCCCCATCAGCTCCTAAATATGGGACAGTAACTATATAAATATCATTATTTATCTGTGCCAGTGCATAAGGCCCTTTTGGAGCACGAATCAATATTGAAGCTTTGGATGGTTTTTTCTTAGGTGCTGTTGGTGTATCGGATAATAAATGATTATGATCGTATGAAGAGCCATAAACCGTAATTCCATCAACAGAGAGATGTTTTTTCTTGTCAGTTCCATCCCATCTAATTGAAACTAAACCATCTTTAGAATTTAAATAAATCCGATTATCATTTTGTGCAAAATGTGGATTTGACAGACCTGAAGCCTTAGTTATTAAATTAGTTTTACCAGGACTCTTGCCGTCAAGCCAAACCAAATTTGATTTTTGCATAAAGGATCTTGGACCGTAAGAATTTTTAAATTGCTGAGATGATCCTTTAAAAACAACGATTCTATTATCTAAACTCCATACAGGTTCAGTATAGACTCCTAATTCTTGAGTCATTTTTATAGGCTTTGAAATTTTATCAACTCTCTGCTTGTAAACACTACCCCCATTTTCTTCATCCCAAGTAACAAAAGCAATCTCTTTACCATTTTTATTCCATGCGGGCATTGCCTCTATAAAGGAAAAATTAGTTAGTCTTCTAGGTATCTGATCTTTAAAATTCATAATGTATAATTTATTCAAAGCTGAAAAAACAATTGAGTTGCCATCTGGAGAAATTTTGGAATCCCTAATTTGATTTACCAGAAATGTAGACGAATCATCAACAGGATAGTCAAATTTTAATTGAGGACCCATAACCAATTTTTCACTTATCTTAAATGGGATGTTTATTGCCTCTCCTCCATCTATTGGAATTCTATAAATTTTACCACCATATGAAGCAATAATTTCTTTGCTGTCTGGGGTAAAAGACATTGCTGGAAGTACACCTAGAGGAGCAATCGATTCTTGTTCGTCACGTTGAACTGGATAAGCTAACCAATCCTCTTCTTGTGTAATCAAATTCCTTTTTACAAGTCCAGTTTGATCATTAAAACGAGTCCCATAAACAAGCCAATTACCATCTGGAGAAAGTGTGGGAGTGAAAGCAGATCCATAGCGCGAAGTCATCACCTCTTTTGATCCATCCTCTCGGTCATAAGTTGCCAGTTGATATTGAGGAAATCGAGCATTATATTGCCAGGCTCCCATTCTTTGTGAAAACCAAATCAAACGTCCGTCTGCACTAAAGGTAGGTTCTGAAATCTTAAGCCTTTCTGGCTCTTCAATTAACTGACTTCCTCCACCACCATCTTTATGATAAAGATGTAACTTAAAATTTCGAGTTCCCTTACTTACTGCCACGTAATTACCGTCTCTTGACCAATCAGCAGATTGCATCTTAGAGATATTCCCTTTTGTAAGTTGAACAGTATCTTTTTCCTTTCTGTCAATTATCCAAACATTGTTTCCACCACTTCTATCAGATAAAAAGAGTATTGAATTTCCATCAGGAGAATATTTCGGCTGAGAGTCAAAAGCAAGACCTTCCGTAATACGATTTGCTTTACCCCCTTCAATAGAAAGTTCGTATATGTCACCTAAAAGGTCAAAAATAATTTTCTCACCACCAGGATGAACATCTAACGAGATCCATGTTCCTTCATTTGTATTAATATCTATTGATCTTGTTGCTTTTAGGGGCAACCCCTCTTCAACCTCATTTTCTATATCATCTTGAGCAAATAAAATTTGTGAAAAAGTAATTATTGCTGCTGCATAAAAAAATTTCATAAAATATTAAATTTTGTCTATAATTTTTATCATTCCAAGTTTAGCAATTGGTAAGTTATTTTTTTACCTATTATTTGTATAAAAAATAGATACCCATGTATTCTTTCATCTATTGAGGAATATATATCCCTCCCGATAATTTTGTTAGCAAGAACTGGAGTTGTGTTACTATGACCGACAACTAGTATAGTCTTACCAATATTATTTTTTCTAAAATTTTCACTGAATAAATTATTTGGGTCATATTTTTGAATTTCAATATTTCGCTCATCTGCTATTGGTTTTGCCGTCTCTAAAGTTCGGTGATAAGATGTAGAGTAAATCCTATCAAAATGAATTTTTCCAAAAATTTTTTTCCATTCAAGTGAGCGCTTCTGACCTTTTACCGTTAAATGTGGATTTGGATTATTTGGATTTGTAAGAACCTTTTCAGCATGTCTTATTAAGTAATATGAAGTAACTTTTTGACCTAATGAAATATTTACACTAATCAGAAAAAAGAAGAAAAAAAAGTGTGTTGTTTTAAACATTTGCTTTTGAATTTTATTCCCTACTTACTCTACCATTGAAAATACAAAAAACTATCTTATTCAAAGAATTCGAGCTAAATTGCATATTATTGAAAAGAATAAGAAATATAGGCAAATTTAGTACCATCAGGACTCCACGACGAAACATTAATTGTACCTTGGCCTCCAGTGAATATTGGTGTTATATCCTTAATTGATTTTGTATTTAAATCATACAGCCTTAACTTAACTTTTTTGCCAAACGGGTGATTTTGTTTTTGATCTTCAATATAACTTAGGAAAATAAATTTTTTATTATCAGGAGCAAGATGCGGAAACCAATTAGAATATTTATCATTTGTGAGTTTCTCTTTATTAGAACCATCTGTAAGCATCCGCCAAATTTCCATTTTCCCATCCCTGAAGGAATTAAAATATATAAATTTCCCGTCTGAAGAATATTCTGGACCATCATCTAATCCTTTTGCGAAAGTCAATCTAACTTCATTTTTCTCATCAATATTCATCATGTAAATATCATAGTTATCATTCCTTTTAGCTGTGTAAACGATGGCTTTCCCGTTAGGTGATACACCATGCCAATAGGATGGTGAATTTTCTGTCAAAAGTTCAGGCTTTCCTCCCAAAATAGAAACCTTGTATATGAATGAACTATGACCCTTAATTTTTCCTTTTCCACTAGAAAAAAATAAATTTTTACCATCATAAGATATTCCATGATCATTATTACATTTATTTAAGGAGCCGGTTGGTATTACTCCAATATAATGCCCTTCAGTATCATATTTTTCTAATCTTCCATTTGAATTTACAATTAGGAAATTATTATTAGGATCCCAATTAGGAGCTTCAATGTGTCTATTTTCGCTTTTTAATAATTTTGATTTTTTTGCAATAAAATCATATACATACAAATTACTTGAAATTTTACTTTTTTTTATGCTTTGGGCATTTGAAGAAGTTATAAAATTTAATACTAAAAATAATTCTACTAGATTGCTAAAAAACAGTTTCATCAGGACGCCAAATTAAATGATAATGCTGTATCAATAAGTGCAAGGTGAGAATATGCTTGTGGAAAATTTCCAAGAAGACGTTTTGATCTAAAGTCAATGTCTTCACTAAAGAGTTGCAGATGGTTCCCGTAACTCAATAAATTATCAAAATAAGTTTTTGCTTTATCTACTTCCCCAATCTTGATTAAACTATTTATAAACCAAAAGGTGCAAACTGTAAATGACGACGAAGGTAAACCAAAATCATCGTGGTTTTTGTACCTATATAAAAGGCCCTCATATGCGAGCTCTTTTTCAATGGCATTGACTGTGCTTATGAATCGAGACTCTTTTGGACTTACAAATCCATATTGTTCAATTAGTAAAACTGAAGCATCGAGATGTTTTGATCCGTAGGATTGTGTATAAGCCTGTATCTCTTCATCCCATGCTTTATTTTCGATATCATCTTTAATCTGTTTTTTCAAAGGCTCCCATTTTTTAGCTGCTTCATTTTTATCCAGTAATTCAGCTATTTTTATTGCACGATCAATTGCCACCCAACATAATACTTTGGAAAAGGTAAAATGAAGATCTTCAGATCTAAATTCCCATATTCCTTTGTCAGGATTTTCCCAATTATTTTTTACAACCCAAACTATTCCTTTAACAATTGACCAAATTTCTTGTAATCTTTCAAAGCCAATAGAAAACTGTTTAATCTCAGCATGAATTGCATCCATTAAAATTCCATAAATATCATTTTGTTTTTGAATGTACGCAGCATTTCCAATTCTTACTGGCTTTGAATTTTCATAGCCTGAAAGGTGATCTAAAAATTCTTCTGTGAGAATTTCCTCACCATTTATTCCATACATAATTTGCAATTTTTGTGCCTTATCAGGAATTAATTCTATAATGAAATTTATAAAGTTTTTTACGATCCTTTTGTGACCGAGTTTTGAAATTACTCTGATAACCATTGACGCATCACGAATCCAACAAAAACGATAATCCCAATTTCTTACTTCTCCGATGGTTTCAGGTAATGATGTAGTTACTGCTGCTAATACTGCTCCAGTTTTGTCGTAAGACATGAGTTTTAATGTCATAGCACTTCTCAAAATTTGATCATTGTAATGTTTAAAAACAGGTGTTTTTGAACACCAATTCAGCCAATAAACTTTTGTCCTATCAAAATTCAAAAGACAATCTGAAAGCTGGGGTGTTTTTAATTTTTCATTATATGAAATATTAAAAAAAATTGTTTCCTCAAGTTTGTGCGAATTGGACTGAGTTATTTTTACATTTTCAATATTTGTGTACAAAAAAAGGCTATCATGTTTTGGACTATCTACACGGCTTCTAATCATATTTTTTTTAACAACATGTCTAGTTTCTCCTTGAGCATATTCTAATCTTGGGTCATACTTAAACTTAATTTCAGCAGACCCTTTAATTGGTCTTACAATTCTAATTATTTCAGGAGGCGCATAAAATTCTCCTTTATTTTTAATAAATCTCGGCATGAAATCTATTACTTCAAATTCATGATTTTCATTTCTAAAAACTGTTCTAAGAATACAGGTGTTCTTTAGATAAGTTTGTGAAATATGAAATTTTTGTTTTGTTTCCATCCAAAATCCTCCCCCCTTTTTGTCATCTAAGATTTTTGCAAATACTGATGAGGAATCAAACTTTGGTAAACAACACCAGTCAATGGATGCTTTATTATTTATTAAGGCAGCAGACCTACAATTACCAATAATACCATAGTTTAAATTCTTGTCTACAAACATTATTTGATGGTTTGATGAATTCCTAAATTTAAATTTAAGAGGAAAAAATAACTTTTTCAGATTTTATTGGGGAAAACACTAAAGTGATACATATTTGAAATATTAGATATGATTTATTGAAGTATTCTCTTTAATTAGCATTGAAGATTCTCAAATTAGGATAAATTTAATTTAAAATGATTTTTTTGGCTTTTACTTTTCAAATGCTGGTAATTTTGTATTTGAAAATTTAAGATGTCTAAAAATATAATTGTATCAAACAGGCTTCCTGTTCAAGCGGAAAGTAAAGATGGTGAATGGTTTTTCACACCTACTAGCGGGGGGCTTGCTACCGGCCTGAGGTCGTTTCATAGTGAAGGTAAATCATTATGGATTGGTTGGCCAGGGATAAGTTCTGATAGTTTAGACAAAAAAAGTAAAAGGCAGATTAATGAGGATTTATTGGATAAGCAGTTTTGTCCAGTCTTTTTGAATGAAAAAGAATTAGATGATTTCTATTTTGGGTTTTCAAACAAATGCCTATGGCCTTTATTTCATTACTTTATTGAAATTCACAAATTTGACTTGATTCAATGGCAATCGTATATAGAGGTAAATCAAAAATTTGCTGATGAAGTCTTAAAAGTCGTCAAAGATGGTGATAAAGTGTGGATTCATGATTATCAACTTTTGTTGTGTCCACAAATGGTAAAAGATATCAATCCAAATGTTACTATTGGCTTTTTTCTTCATATACCATTCCCTTCATTCGAAATTTTTAGAATTTTTGCAAAAAGAGAAGAGCTTTTAAAAGGGATATTGGGAGCCGATCTTATTGGTTTTCATACTTATGATTATGAGCGACATTTTTTAAGTTCTGTTAAGAGGATTTTAAACTTGGAAGTTAATTTTAATATTATACTTCACCAAGGTAGAGAGATTGTCGTAAATACTTTCCCAATGGGTATAGATTTCAAGAAATTCGAAGAAGCAGCTCGAAAAAACTTAAGGATTTCACCCAATAGTTCAGCACTAAAAAGACAAATAAACACACATAAGTTAGCTAACGAGGGAAAGCTAATCCTTTCCATTGATAGACTTGACTACACAAAAGGGATACTAAATCGATTGTTGGCCTTTGAAAGATTTCTTGATACCAACCCAGAATATCATGACAAAATCAGACTGGTAATGCTGGCAGTGCCATCGAGATCCAAAGTTCCACAATACAAAATTTTGAAACGTCAAACAGACGAAGTTGTAGGTCGGATAAACGGTAAATTTGCTTCTGTTAATTGGACTCCTATTTGGTATTATTATCGTTCAATGCCTTTTGAAAACCTAATTGATTTGTATGTTTCGTCAGATGTTGCAATGATCACTCCTCTTCGTGATGGTATGAATTTAGTTGCCAAAGAATACTTGGCAACACGCATTAATAATGATGGTGTCCTGATATTAAGTGAGCTGGCAGGTGCTTCAAAAGAATTGCCTCAAGCAATATCAGTAAATCCTTTTGATATTGAGCAACTTTCTCAAGCAATAAAAACTGCTGTTGAGATGCCTTTAAAAGATCAAAAGGAAAGAAATATAATTCTCAGAAATCGAATTAAACGCTATGATATAAACAAATGGTCGTCAAACTTCATTGATACTCTCAGTGAAACATCAAAGAAAGAATTTACTTCAAAAGTAAAATTGGTTACACCTGTAGTTGCAAAAAAAATAGTGAAGTCTTACAATGAATCAAAAAGAAGACTTTTATTGTTAGATTACGATGGTACTCTAGTGGGATTCAACGAAAATCCTGAAAAAGTTGTTCCGCCTAAATCTCTTTTAGATTTATTGGAAAATTTAAATTCTCATGAAAATACTGACGTTGTAATTATGAGTGGCCGAACTTATTCTTTTTTGGACAAGTATTTTGCAGGTTTGAACCTGACCTTAGTTGCTGAACATGGTCTCTATTTGAAACAAAAAGACGGTGATTGGCATAAGAAAAAAGGGCTAAGTAATAAATGGATTGAACATTTACTCCCAGTATTAAATACATTCACAGACAACACACCAGGAACATTTATTGAGCATAAAACAAACTCTCTTTCGTGGCATTATCGAAAAGCAGACCCTGAACTAGGTACTCAAAGAGCGGTAGAATTAAAAACAGTTTTAAAAAGTTTACTTCCAAATGATTTGACATTAATGGATGGGAACAAAGTTCTAGAACTTATCCCTTCTAACATAAATAAAGGAACAAGTGCTCTAGATCTCATTAACCAAAAAAAATATGACTTTTGTCTTGCAGCAGGGGACGATATTACAGATGAAAGTATGTTCTCAAGTTTACCATCCAGGAGTTACAAAATAAAAGTTGGAAAGAAAAAAACTTCAGCTGAACATTATATGAGAAATATAGATCAGTTTTTAGAACTTCTTAAACTGATAAATAACTTCGGGATTAAAAAAGAAATTTCAATAAAATAGGTCGACATGTATTAAAAATAGGAATTCCGATTTAAAACTTAGGTATTACAAACACTAACTAATTCTAGTATCGACAAAATCTTTTATTTTATTACACCCTAATTGTTCCATTATCTGATTTAATTCCTTTTTAATTATAGATATAGTATGATTGCCCCCTTTTGATCCAAGAGCAGAAACACCATACATAAAAGATCTTCCTAAAAATGTAAAATCTGCTCCTACTCCTAGAACTCTCGCAATATCAGCCCCCCCTCGAATTCCGCTATCCATCATTATTTTTAATTTATCCTTGTAAATTGGAGCTATAGTTTTTAATGAATCTACAGTTGCCTGTCCAACGTCAACTTGCCTTCCACCATGATTTGATATTATAATACCATCAACTCCCAATTTGTAAGCTTTTTCGATATCATCTACAGATTCAGTCCCTTTAATGACCAATTTCCCTTTCCAACTATCGCGAAGCTTTTTAATTTTTTCTTCATTTAATCTACCAGAAAAAGTACTATCCATAAATTTTGCTAATTGTTTTAAATTTAAACTCTTTGGCATGTAAGGCTTTAAAACCTCAAATGATGGCTGCCCATTTATTAATGTCTTCAAGGCCCACTCAGGCTTTTTTAAAACCTGTATTATATTTTTAAGGGTTAATTTTGGGGGCATCGCTAACCCATTTCTTATATCTCTAGGCCGATAACCGAATGAGGGGACATCAGCAAGAATTATTAAAACTTTACAACCAGAAAATTCAGCTCTTTTCAATAAATCTTTAGTTACACTTTCTTTAGCTGGATGATATAATTGAAACCAGAATTTCCCATTGGTTATTTCAGAAATAGTCTCTATACTTGATGTAGACACAGTGCTTAAAATAAAAGGGATATTATGATTAAAAGCTGCTTTTGCAAGAATTTCAGGTGCTTTAGGCCACATCAATCCCTGTAGTCCAATAGGTGCAATTCCAAAGGGTGAATCATAGACCTCACCAAAAAGATTTACATTTAAATCTGGACTCTTATATGGAACTAGATATTTAGGTTTTAACTCAATTTCTCGAATTCTTCGTGTGTTGCGTTTTAAGCTTACATCATCATTACAACCACCATCTAAATATTCAAAAGCAAATCTGGGAATTTTAGTTTTAGCTTTATCCCTCAAGTCAGGTATTGAGGGGAATTTACTATTTATGTAATAAATGTCTGTTTTCATAAAACTTAATTTTTATGAATTTTTAAAGTACGGTAACCATAAATCATAATAACACAAAAACAAATTAAAGGTAAAACAAATGAAATATTTACTGCTTTGTAATTACCAACAGTTTCTAAGTCTACAATCCATCCCTGCAAAGGAGGCATTAGTGCTCCTCCAACAATTGCCATTACAAGTCCTGCTGCTCCCAAAGAAGTATCATTTCCTAAACCATGAAGTGCTAAACCATAAATTGTTGGAAACATTAAAGACATAAATGCCGAAGTGGCCACTAGAAAATAAAGCCCCTTGATGTCATTTAAAAAAATTACGCCTAAAATTGAGATTATTCCTCCAACTGCAAATAGTGTTAACAATTTTTTTGAGCTTATAAATTTCATTAAATAAGTACATAAAAATCTACTAGTTAAAAAAATAGTCATTGCTAAAATGTTATAATTCTGAGCCTGAGCTTTTGACATCCCTAATTTATCAGCATATTGAATTATAAATGTCCAACACATTATTTGTGCGCCTACATAAAACATTTGAGTAATTACTCCCTCTCTATAATTAGTATTTCTGAATAATCTTTTAAATGCAGCTAATTCATTAGATAAATCTGATTCGCTAATTTTTGATGGCATTTTAGTAATCGTAATCAAGATTAACATCGCAGCTACTGTGAATCCTAGAATGATGTAAGGCGTACTTATAATACTTAAATCATGTGTTCTAATTATCGCTTTTTCAGCATTCCCCAATGAATTAAATATTATTTCTCCTGAAATATCTCTTTGATCTGATTTTAATTTTGAAAGAATAAAATTCGAGGCTACAAACATGCCCAATAGAGATCCGAAAGGATTAAAGGCTTGTGCTAAATTTAATCTTCGGGTTGCGGTTTCTTCGTCACCCATCGACATTATATATGGACTAGCAGTTGTTTCTAAAAAAGCTAATCCAAATGTCAATATATAGAGTGATATTAAAAAATATCCAAATGCTTCAAACTTAGCAGCTGGATAAAAGAGAAGAGCACCTATTGAATATAATGCTAAACCAAGAATAATTCCTTTTTTATAATTAAATCTTCTTACAAACATTGCAGCTGGTATAGCCATTGTTGCATAGCCGCCATAAAAAGCTAATTGAACCCAAGCTGCTTTTGAGTTTGAAAGTTCCATAAGCGTACCAAATGCAGCTACCATTGGATTTGTAATGTCATTTGCAAACCCCCAAAGAGCAAAAAGTGAAGTTACTAATATAAAAGGTGTGAATACTTTTTTAGAAACTAAAGCTGATGATTTTTCAATCATGATGATTAATAAACTTTCATTTAATAAATGATTTATCTAGGTCATAAATTTTTTCCATTAATACCCATTTAGTACCTTTTTTTGTATTAGGTAGTGATTTTTGATACTCCCACATTATTTCTTCCCATTTTTGTACAAAAGGATTTTCTGAATCCATTTTAGACTTTTTTTGGAGAGAGAAATCTTTATTTCCTTCAATAATCATGAATAGACGATTATGAGTATGAAAAATCTCAAGTTGATTAATCCCAGCATTTTTTATACTTTCTTCAATTTCTGGCCATACCCTTTTATGCTGATCAATGTAGGCCTGAATTTTTTCCGGATCATTTTTTAAATCCAATGCAAAACAATATTTTTTTTTATCGTTGAATTCCATGTTTTATTGAATTTGTTAAAAAATTGCTCGATCTAAATGAGTATAACCACCATCAACATAGATCAATTGACCAGTTGTATGGCTCGATTTTTCTGAGATCAAAAAAGCGACTGTATTAGCAATTTCTTCAATTGTTGTCATTCGCTTATCTAATGGAATTTTATTAGTTATTGAGACAAGTTTTGCTTTTGGATCTTCAAAACTTTCTATCCATTTTTTATATAAAGGAGTATAGCATTCTGCAACAATCACACTATTAACTCTTATCGAATAAGGTATTAATTCTACTGCCCATTCTCTAGTCAAGGTGTTTCTTCCACCGCATGCAGCTGCATAACCTGATGTTCCACCTTGTCCAGTAACCGATACCTTTGAACCAATGTTTACAATTGCACCCTTGTTTTTTTTAAGTTCAGGCAATACTAGCTGAGCCATTTTATAATAGTGAGCGACGTTCTTATTTATTGAATTTAAAAAATCTTCATACGTCCCCTTTTCTAAACCTACTCCATCATTTACCCCTGCATTATTTACTAAACCGTCAATTTTCTCAAAGTCATCAATTATTTTTTTTACAGCTCGCTCACATTGCATTGGGTCGGTCAATTCTGCAAATGCATATCCAACTTGATAATTTCTTTCTCTATATTTATTTACGGCACTTAGAATAGTGTCTTTATCTCTGCCTACAATTACAGGTATAGCACCCTCCTCTGACAAAACTGAAACAATACCAGAACCAATACCTTTTGAACCTCCGGTTACGATTATTATTTTTCCCTTTAATCCTAAATCCATTTTAACTATAAGTTATAAAATATTTTAGCGTTTGTTCCCATTATTTTTTCTCTAATTTTTGAATCGTAACTCATTAAATAATTGCTAATTATCTCGAGTACTTTTTTGTAGTCTGCCGCTAGTAAACAAACAGGCCAATCAGATCCGTACATTATTCTATCGAAACCAAAATATTTAAATATTACATCTAGAAAAGGCAAAAAATCGGTTTCAGAAAAATTATATCCTTTCGTTTCAGTAACTAATCCTGAAATCTTACAAAAGACGTTACTATATTTCGATAAATTAATTATGTCACTCACCCAAGTTTTATTTAAAGGTTCAGAAATACGAGGTTTCGCAATATGATCTAGAACAAATTTTTGATTAGGGAAAATTTTTACCAATTTAATTGCCGATTGCAGCTGGATTGGGGTAACCAATAAATCAAAAGTAAGATTGAATTTTGATAATTTGGATATTCCAGATTGAACATCCTTCCTAAGTAAATATTCGGGACTTTCAGATTGAACAATGTGTCTTACACCCTTAAAGATTTTATCTGAAGTATACTTTTCTAATTTTTTTTCTAGGTTAGGTGAACATAAATCAACCCAACCAACAACACCCTTAATAAACTTGTTGTTAGATGCACATTTTAGTAAAAACTCTGTTTCTTGGTATGATTGATCAGCTTGAACAGAAATACAGCCATCAATTCCATTATTTATTAAAATTGGTTTTAAGTTCCTTGGAAGGAAATTTTTTTTTAGCACTTGCATTGATTCATCTATCCAGGTATCTCTTTCAGGATTATAATTCCAAAAATGTTGATGGCTATCAATTATCATTTTTAAAAGCTACACATTTTTGTTTTGAAATCCCCAGACCTTCAATACCTAGCTCAACTTCATCTCCTTCTTTTAAATATTTTGGTGGGTTTAATCCTAAGCCAACTCCGAAGGGTGTGCCTGTTGAAATAATGTCACCTGGAAGTAAAGTCATAAATTGACTAATATGACTTATTACTTCTTGAGCATTAAAAATAAAATCGGATGTATTACTATCTTGCATAATTACTCCATTTAGCTTAAGCCAAAGATTAAGATTATTTGGATCTACAATTTCATCACTGGTGGCAATAAATGGACCGATAGGTGCAAAGCTATCACTACTTTTACCCTTTACCCACTGTCCTGATCGCTCCAATTGAAAAGAACGCTCACTTACATCATTATGGATTACATAACCTGCAACATGTTTTAAAGCTTCATCCTCCGACACATAAGAAGCTTTTTTACTAATTACTATTGCAAGTTCTACCTCCCAGTCTGTTTTGATACTTCCTTTGGGTATTATAATTGGATCATATGGTCCTACAATTGCCGAAGTTGATTTGAAAAATAAAACAGGTTCTTTTGGTATTTCCATTCCACTTTCTCTAGCATGTTTGGCATAATTTAATCCCACACAGACAATTTTTGAAGGCCTTGCAAGAGGAGAACCCCATCTTACATTTTTATCAACTTTGGGGCAAGAATTTTCATTTAGATAAAGCCATTTTTTTAGACTTTCATAACCTTCTTCTTCGAAAAATTTTTCATCATAATCCGATACAAAATCAGAAACATCAATTCGCTTTCCATCGGATGTTAAAACACCAGGTTTTTCTTTTTTGAGATCGCCAAATCTAATAAGTTTCATATTATTTTGAATTTAGAGTTACAAATCCTCCATCAATTGCAAAATTTGACCCTGTAATAAATTTTGCTTCCTCAGAACAAAGATATAAAGCAAGGTCCGCAATCTCTTGCGGAGTTCCCATGCGTCCGATGGGTTGAGTTTTTGATAAGTTTTCAAACATTTTTTTTTCTTCATTCGGATAATTCTTTTTTATAAATCCGTCTACAAAGGGAGTATGAACTCGGGCTGGTGAAATACAATTACATCTAATATTATCTTTCACGTAATCTTTAGCAATTGAATATGTCATAGTAAGAACAGCACCCTTTGTCATAGAGTATGCAAACCTGTCACTAATACCAACACTAGAGGCTATAGAGGCAAGATTAATAATTAACCCATTTTTATTTTTTTTCATAAATGGAATAACAGCTTTTGAACAATTATAAACTCCTTTAATATTTACATTATACAATCTGTCCAAATCTTCTTCTTGGCAATTTTCTATATTCCCAACATGGGCAATTCCCGCGTTATTAATAAGAATATCAATATTTGATGTTTTGCATATTTCAAGGATAACATGATTTACTTCTTGAATGTTTGAAACATCGCATTGGTGGGCCACTCCAATAAAATTATTTTTTTTTATGTGATCTATTGTTTCCAATGCAGATTCAAATTTATTATCCAATACATGTACAAATGCATCCTGTGAAGCGAGGGTAAATGTAATAGCTTTACCAATTCCACTTCCGCCTCCTGTTATAACAGCAGTTTTGTTCTTTAGAGAAAATTTTTTATTCATTCTACTATATTTAAAGTGACATGCCCCTTTTCCAAGGAATAAAATCATTCTGGCCTAATTTCCGAGCACATACTTTTACTCTTCCACTCGCCACTTCTAAGACAAAATTTAAAAGTTTTTCTCCACAATCTTTAATGTTGCTTATTCCTTCAATAATAGTACCTGTATTAAAATCAATAATGTCAGCCATATTATTATACAAACTTGTATTGGAAGAAACTTTTAAAACAGGGACTGCAGGATTTCCAGTAGGAGTTCCCAAACCAGTGGTAAATAAAATAATATTAGCTCCTGAGCCGGCAAGTGCAGTCGTTGATTCAACATCATTCCCTGGAGTACACAAGAGATTTAAACCTGGAATAGTAATTTGCTCTGTGTAGTCTAAGACGTCCACAACAGGAGAAGTACCTCCTTTTTTTGCAGCTCCAGCTGATTTAATAGCATCTGTAATTAAACCATCTTTAATATTACCTGGAGATGGATTAGAATCAAAACCAGCTCCTAAGACAGTTGCTTTTCTATTATAATTTTGCATTAGAGTCTTAAACTTTTTTGCTTTTTCAAGATTTGTACACCTATTTATAAGCTCCTGTTCGACTCCATTTAATTCAGGAAATTCAGATAAAATTGCAGAGCCACCGTGCTCAACAACCAAATCAGAAACAAATCCCAAAACTGGATTTGCTGAAATTCCAGAAAAACCATCTGAGCCTCCGCACTCCAAACCTAAGGTAAGTTTACTTATGGATGCGGGTCTACGTTCAATTTTATTAGCTTCAATAAGACCAATAAATGTTTTTTTAATACATTCTGCTAAAAATTCTTCTTCTGAATTGCTTTTTTGCTGTTCCATTAAGAAGATTGTTTTTTTAAAATCTGGAGCTATTCTTTTTAACGATTTTTCTAAAAGACTGATTTGAGCATGTTGACATCCAAGACTTAGTATAGTCGCTCCTGCGACATTTGGATTATTAATATACCCTGCAATTAAATTGCAAAGGCTAGCAGAATCATATTTTGAACCTCCACAACCACCCTCATGGGTTATAAAATATATCCCATCGACATTTGAAAATAATGGTTTTTTTGAATTGTTTTTTTCAGATGATAACACATTCTGATCAAGTAATTCTGACTTGGTTGCACCAGATTTGAAATGTGAAATTAACCTTTCAAGATCGAAAGCTCTTTTCCTTTTAGTTTCATACCCTAAACCACCTAACAAAGCTTTTTTTAATTCATCTATATTTCGATTTTGACAAAATACAAGTGGAATTACAAGCCAATTATTTTCTGTTCCCACTTTTCCATCTTCTCTATGATAACCATCAAAGGTTTTACTACTGTAATGATTATTAGATAAATTAGGTTTATATATTTTTTTTATACTTTTTGGTAAGTAATACTCTTGTGTGTGATGAGAAATATTCTGTGTATTAATGGCCTCTCCTTTTTTAATTTGTTTTGTAGCTTTTCCAACTATTACCCCATAAAGGTAAATATCCTGTCCTTTATCCAAATTTTTATTTGCAAACTTATGTTTCTTATTAACATCTGTTATTAAGGAAATCTCCTTGCCCTCATGGGTGATAATTTCTCCCGCTTTTAAATCAATAAGAGCAACAATTATATTGTCTTTAGGATGGATTTTTAATATTTTATTTTTTAATTGAGTCATTACCAACTTAAAAGTAAAACTATTCTAAAAAATCCAATAATAATTAAGCATTTTAATGGGTTCTGAATTGATTTAACTTAAAGTTAAAAACTAAAAATAAATTAATTTTTAGGAAAAAAATAAATTAATTTTTAGTGCTTGTAGTATCTCTACTTTTTTTAATCTCTAGAAATTCAATAAATCTTTTTCCATATTTAGACTTCCTAATCTGTGGAGATAATTTTTGTTCTATGGCCTCTAATATTTTAAATTTTGCATCGCCAATTTTATTCAATGCCAAATATGGTGCAACTTCGTAATCAGCATTATTTATAGCAAAATTAGCTGTAAATAAATAACTTTTTAATGTTAATGAATTTATTAATTCTTGAATAGAATCTACTTTTTCGACTTCATTTGATTGGATAAAAATTTTTCTAGAGTCGTTAAGCCTCTCCCTTTCCAAAATAAATTGCTTTTCATATTTCTGAAATTCTTCCATAAGCCTAATATTTTCTTTTCCTTTAATAGCAAAGCTTTTTTTATAGTTCCCTAAATCTTCAGATAGACCAACACTAGTGTTGATTTCAATAACACCTGCAGCACCCCTTGAACCATATTTAGTCGCATTGTATTTTAAAACGTTAACCTCACGTATTAATGGAGCTAAGGATCTTACATTTCCTGGAGGTTGTGTCAAATAAACACCATCTATAACCCAAAGTGGGCCAGGTTGTTCGTCACCCAGTGTTACTGCACCGAAAAGAATTGGTAACCCGTCACTTGTAATAAAGGTCTGTTTCCCCCTGAGATGAGCTCGCAATGCTTGAGACCATGTATTTGCATCTACATCTATACCCCATTCGTTAAGCCCCATTTTTAAAAATTTGTCACTTTGTTTTTTAAGTCTTGTTAACTTTTGGTTTTTTTGGAAAATTATTTGTCCATTTACTAATTTAGGAGAATATATTATTCCGTTATCTTCAACATTTTTTACCACATCAACACCTTCTAATTCAACTGTTGTTATATGGTCTGTATATACTGTAGTGCCAGCTCTTAAAATCAATCTACGAGAGCCCTCTTGCCCTTTGACACCGACCTCTACACTTTTATCAATAACCTTTAGCTCTGAAAGTTTTTTTAGCTTACTCCTTTTTTTCGCTTTGTTGTAAACAACCTCTGTGCTTAAGTCTGATTTTATTTTTATTAAAGTAACAGGAACCTTTTTTTTCTCATCCAAAAAAGCTCCCTGTCTGTTTAATTCATCAGGTCCCATTTCTAAACTTAAATAAGAGGAATTTCGTTGATATTTTAAATTTGACTCTCTTTGTGATTCAGCACTTGAAATTACAGATATGTCCTCTGCGTTTTTCAATAACAGTTTAATATTATCATAGGCTTTAAAATTATGTCTTCGAGACAACTCAATATTATTTACAAAAACTCTGACTACTCCTTTGTTTTGGTAAGTATATTTTCTGCCAGAATCATAATCTTCAAGGTTAATGGTAAACTTATAGCCTTCATCCCAGAAAGGTGATCTTAGAAGATTTGTTATTATTTGATCTCTATCTCTTATCGAGTATATAAGACCATCAATATTGATTCTTGGGATAACAGCGGCAGTGTTTACAACTTCTTTTAAATCAATGTTTTTACCCTGTTGACAAATGATAATTGTTGGGTATAAGATTAAAAAAAATATTAATTGCTTCTTCAAAAAGGATTGAATTTATAGTTGAATAAATTTAAAAAAAGAAATTGAGTAAATAATCCGTTCTGGTTGGTTTTATAAATACTGAAATTTTATTCTTCAATATTTAATCGCATTGTTATTGTTTCAAAATTAAATCCAATTTTTTTGTAAGCTTTGATTGCGCTTTTATTTGGCGCATAAACATCAAGCTGAAATTCTGAATACCCTTTTTTTTGTCCCCATTTTATGAGATAGTCTAAAATTTTCTTGTTAATGCCCAACCCCCTGCATTCAGGAACAACGTACATAAATCCAAGAAATACAATATGTGAGGGATTTTTATAAATTTTGTTTGATCGAACTAAAGCATATCCTGAGGCAATCAATGACCCATTTTTTTCTGCGACCACAACTGAAATATTAGGATCTTGTATATAGGATTTTAAATCATAATAATTAAAATTGGTTTTTTTTAGATTTGGGGTAAAGGTTCTTTCATATTTAATTAGACTTTTTTCAAAATCCAATAAAGTTGGTAGATCACTTAATTTAGCTTCTCTTAATTTTATCAAGTTAGATAAGTTATTAATCTCAAATCCAATCTACGAAATTACTTTAATAACTGTGTTTTTTTATATTTGCAGAGTTAAAAAAATTCTATGACTCCTAAAGGTGTTGCAATCACAGTAGTAATTACAATGATTATCGTTTTAATTGCCTTAGCAAGAGACTTTGTGAAAAATAAAAACCAATGAAAAAAGTTTTTATTATTTCTTTAACCGTGTTGTTTATTTTCTGTACTAAAGAAAGCAAAGAACAATTACTGCTTGAAAGAATAGATGGTATAGTTTGGACAAGGGGTACAAACTTTATGACACTGCAAAGCAATCCCTTTAAACTAGTATTAGTTGAAGATGGAGTCTGTATTGATTACACTGAGGAATTAAAACTAGTAAGAGGTAATGAGATAAAGTATACCATATTAAAAAATGGTGCCGATACTCTTAAACTAGGATTAAGAGCAACCGGTGAAAATATAAATCATTGTGGTACCTTTTCCTATTATTTTGATGACGATAATAAGCTATTCAGATCATATAAGGAGTGTGATTCTTTTTACCCTGAAAGCTATACTTTAAGTTTTTACGAGGCTGATCAGAGTATTGATGTTCTATGTCCTGATCTTTAATAAATATTGAAAATCTTATCTTTTCCAAGTACCTCCATATTTATATGAGGTACTTCCCTTCACCTCCAGCACACATCTTTTACACAAAAATTGCCACCCTAAATTCTTTTGATAGACAACTCTGAACATTATATCCTCTGTTTTTTGGCAACGCTGGCAGCTTTTACTTCTTATTTTTCTCAATTTAAATTTCTATATTTAAAAAAGTAACAAATAAACCAATTATAAATATCAATGAGTGGTAAACTCAAAAACATAGATATTGAAGATTATTGGAATGTGATCAACTACAACTATGGTCAGATTCAATTTGCTGAGGTTAAAGCTACAGCTATAATATCAATTTATAGTCTAATTTTTGGTTTAGGATATACTTTAGATATTTTAGATGAAGAAAATATTTATTCTTTTTCAACAGGTTTTTCTGGTGTTGTCCACGTTCTACTTCTAGGCGTATCCTTTTTTTTCATAATTGCTTCTTTGAGAAGATGTGTAATGTGTATTCTACCGAGGTTTGATTTTACTGTTAAAAAATCTCCTCTATTTTTTGGAGATGTTTCAAAATATAAAAATTTTGAAAACTTTTTTGATTCTTTGGAAGAAGTACTAAATGATGAAAATACTTATCGAAAACACTTAACCCAATCTGTTTATGCCACAGCAAATATAGCCTCAACTAAATTTCTAAATGTAAATAAGGGACTTAAACATTTATTAAGATCACTTATTTTTATAACACTGTTTTTTATAAGTATTTATGCTATATAATTAATAAGTAAATTTCCAATTTTTTACAGGTTGCTTCTTACCTTTTAGACTTAATTTTTCATTCAATGAAAAGCCAATAGTATCATCTAGATTTTTATATACACTATCAGAAATTATAATTTCTCCAGGTTTTGCAGCCGAACACAATCTTGAAGCCAAATTTACAGTATCTCCAATCACTGTATAGTTCATCTGTTGCTCAGATCCAATATTACCACATATAACTTTACCATAATTAATTCCAATTCCAATATTCAATTCAGGATATCCTTCTTCTAACATTTTTACATTGAATTGATCAAGGGTAGTAAACATTTCTTTTGCTGTTTTTACAGCATTTAAAATATCATCTGCTTTTTTTAATGGAGCACCATACAAAACCATTAGTTCGTCACCAATTATTTTGTCAAGAGTGCCGTTATATTTAAAGACGACATCTATCATCTTATCAAAGAAACTGTTCAAAAGTTTAACCACTTTCGAAGGCTCCATAAGTTCTGACATTGAGGTAAAGCCCCTAATATCTGAAAATAATACACAAACCTCCTGTTCTACTCCACCCAGCTCTAAAGAATCTTCATTCAATAACAATTCATCTACTATATTTTCTGATACGTATTTTTTAAAGGTTGATTTGACTTTGTTTATATCAGATAAATCTTCAAAAGAAATAACTGAACCAGAGTTAACACCATCGTCAAAAACAGGGGAAATGGTTAGGTTGATATTAGTTTCGTTACTGTCTTGTTTTTTTACTCTTAAATTTTCCTCGTAAAGAATATGATTTCTACTTTCAGCAAATTCAATTAATTCTGTAAGATCTGGGTTACTTTCGAAAACAATCGCATAATGATTATCTAATAATATTGATTTATCGAGCTGAAAAATTTCTATTGCAGAATCATTGATATACTCAATTTCACCCATTAAATTAATTTTAACTATCCCGGTTGAGATGGAAGACATTATGTTATCAATTAGTTTTTTTGATTTTTTGACATTATCTAAAAGGATTATATTGTTGTAGGACAAAGAGATTTTTTTGACTATAGAATTGAAAAACCTAAGGTCGTATTGATCAAAATCAACAAAACCTTTTCTGCTCTCCTTGTCATACAATATAATACAACCGTTAAGATTTTTCCCATTTAAGAAAGGGCCAATCACAGAATTTTTTTTAGAAAAAGAGAGTAATGGTAAATCCTCTGAAAAATTGAGTAACAATGATTTTTTTTCTTTCTTTAGTATAGATAAAACCCCCTTATTCTCTCTAAAGATTTTTTTATGAAGATCATCTTTTATTCCTAATGTTGCTTTTAACTCATATATTCCTGAATTTGGTTCTTTTGAAAGAATTACTCCTTTCGATGCATTCATAGTAAATACTAGATATTCTAAAAGTTTTTGAAATAAAATTTCTGATTCACTAGTTCCACTTAATAACTCTGATATATCAATAAATGATTCTATTTCTAATTTTTTGTCTCTTAAATCTGAAGTGTTTTTTCTTAACTTTTTACTTAGGAGCAACTCTCTAAAATTTGATTGAACCAAATGCTTAAAATAATCAATTATTGTGATCAAATCCTTACTATCAATTTTTGGATTCCATAGACAAAAAGCGCCAACATAAGAGGATTTTACCTTTAATCCAGCAACTAAGCCCTCCATGTTGTTTGGTGAAATATTATTACTATCGAATAAATTGGTCTGAAAATATTTAGAAATTTTAGAATAGGGAAGCATATTTTTACTTGAAAATAGACTTGAGAAGTCTAAGCTTTCCACCTTAACAAAGGCTGATTTTTTTGATTTTGAAAAAAGGTTTTTATTGTCTAAGAAAAATTTTACTTGAAATCCTTTTTTTTCAAGCCAATTAACAATAAAGTCTATTTTTTTATTTGGAAGTTTCTCTTTATCATAAAGTTTTGAGAAAGACGAAAGATCAAGTTGCATTTTATGCCAATTTAGCTATGGCTGCATCTTCATTTTCGAAAGTTTCACAATACTTTGTTAATCCCATAATTTTAAATGTCTTAGCAATAATGGGGGCCAAATTACAGAAGTTTAGAGAGCCATCCATTGATTGTAAATCTTCGATTATCTCAATTAAAATAGAAGCTCCGATACTGTTCACAATTTTAGAGTTTTCAAGATTGATTAAAAAGCTTTTATGTCCATTTTTAATTTCTTCATCAGCAATTGCTTTTAACGCCTCGCCAAGATCTTTATTGAAGTAACCTTCCGTTGAAATAATTACAATCCCGTCTCTTATGCTCTTATTTGTTATGCTACTCATCGGTTTCTTTATTTTTTGTCATAGTTAATGTTGTTCCCGTATTATCAGACTCATAATCAACTTTATCCATTAGTTCTTTGATTAGCATAAGGCCCCAACCTCTTTTTCTTTCATCAGTGATTTTCTGGTCAATATTTGGCAATTCTATTGATGAAGCATCGAATCCAACCCCCTTGTCAATAACTTTTATAGTAAGTTTTTCATCACTTATAATAAAATGAATATAAATATCTTCTTTTGTCTCCGAGTGCTCAAAGGCATTTATACATGCTTCGATAAGTGCCATTGAAATTTCTGCAGATTTTTCCTCAGATAAATTCATATGTTTAGCTACAACATCAGAAGTGTGTGTTGCAACTAGCTCCATGTCCTTTAAAATAGGGAGTTTTAGTTCGACTGTTGGGTTTTTCTTCATTAGCTAAAATTGGTTTATGAATACTTGGATCTAATTTAGATAAAATTTATATTTATAAAAAATTAATCATAAATCAATAACAATATTTCAATATGCATATTATGAGAACCTTTGCGATAGTTTTAATCCTTCTGTTGGTGTCTTGTGGCGAGGCTCCAAAACAAAGTACATCAAAAACCAAATTTCCAATTGAAGGCTTTTGGGAAAGAAAAGGAACTATTCAATTTGTCAATGGAACTCCTGTTGATACTCTATTTTATGGTATTGATAATACAGGTGAAGAGGAAGGCTTCAGAAATGTTAAGGTTTATTCTGATGGAAACGTATTATGGTTAAATAATGCAAACGATAAAACAAATTCCTGGGGTGCGCCTGGAGGATATGGTAAATTTGAAATATCAAAAGATACACTAACTGAATTCATGTCGCATGGTTGTGGTGGTATGGGAGCATTTCTTCACTATCAAAAAGATTCATTGGGAGTAAGTTCAATAAAATTTCCATTTGGATATTATTTGGATGAAAACACTTACACACAATTGGGAGGTAGAGTTCCAAACTCAGAAGAAAATATTCAATTTGGTGAATATTATGAAAAACTACCAGTAATAAAAAAAACTAAAATGGATGGTGTATGGAAAAGGGCTTACGAAATTTCATATGTAAATGGAGTCGCGATTGACACAACCTCAGTCCCAACTGACGCTATACTTGATTTAAAAATTATAAAGGATGGTTATTTTATGGTAGTTGTTGATCAAACTAACTATATCAAGGACATAAAAAATCCTGAATATGGCGGTATATCTGGTTATGGTCAATTTGAATATGACGGCAAAGGAAATATGATTGAATACAATGAATTTGGTTCATGGCGTGGTTCTGTAAATAATAATACCCCAAGAAATGCCGCTAACGCACATTATGCAAGTGTTACTTTTTATGATGATGATATGTATCAACAAATTACTAAAGACACATTGAATCAGACATGGCGTCAAGACAAAGAAAGAGGTGTTGTATATAAAAGAGTTCAGTAAATTGGTATGAAAAAGTTTTTGATTTCAATTTTAACTCTTGTTACAATCATCTATTCATGTTCAGACGCTGAGGCCAAAGAAAATAAGGTAAGGTCAAATGCTTTTGAGAAGATTGATAAACGTGACAAAAAACTATTTACTCAAGAAGATAGAATTAAATCTTACGATAATTCCAAAAAAAAATCTGAATCAATAAAAGCATCTTTAACTGCCAACTCTGGTTACAGTGGATATGGTTCTGCAAAAAGTTTAGAAAAGAAAGAATCAAATAAGAAAATTAAAAAAAACAAAGTAGCGAAGCCAAAATTCTCTAATGCAGGTTTTTCAGCCTACTCAACAAATTAAAAATATTATGTTAAAAAAAATACTTTTTGTTTCAATACTAATCTCCTTAGTATCATGTGGAAATAACCAAACAAATAAGAACATAGACAGCTATGAGGAAGATATTCTAGGTTTTTGGAATAGAGTCGGTACTATTCAATTGATGAATGGAATTGCTGTTGATACTCTCGCATTCGTGAATTCGCAAACTCCAAATAATAAACAGATTAAAGTTTATTTAAATGACAGAGTTATGTGGATTAACAACTTTTGGAAAGACTCGATGGCCCCATGGAAAGGTGGCTCAGGTGGATATGGAAAATTCAATATTTACTCTCGTGACTCTCTTACTGAACTCATGTCGCACGGTACAGGTTTAATGGGTGCTGGATTAAAACAATATAAAGATGAAAACAGCATAGAATCTCAAACATGGAATATGAGTATAAGTTTAGGAGATGGGATTTATTCACAAAAAAATACACCTGAAAGTGAATATGCTGAATTCTTTGAAAAACTCCCAGATTTAGAACCAAAGTCGCGAATAGATGGAGTTTGGAAAAGAGTTTATGAAATTGCATACGTAAACGAAATACCGGTTGATACAACGTCTCTGCCAAGTGACGTTATTTTAGATATGAAAGTAATGTATAGAGGTAGATATATGTATCAGGTTGACCAAACCGGTTTAGCTGATCCTGACGAACCAGGATATGGTGGTTATGGAGGATATGGTACTTTCGTATTAGATGAGGAGAACAATAAACTTTATGAATATGGGGAATGGGGCAGCGGTACATTCACTTCAGAATCAGAACCTAAATCTAATAAAACAACTCACGAAATTTCATTTTACAATGACGATCTTTTTCTGCAAATTGACAAATCGTTTTCAGGAAATAATCCAAACAACGAGATGACAGGAAGAGGTTTAGTTTACAAAAGAGTTAAATAAAATGTTTGGGAAACATCATGTTTTAATCGGTTTTTTTGTTTTGGGACTCTTTTCGTGCAGCACTGAAAATAAGGGTTCTTCTGGCGAAGATGCATTAGAAGCATTCTCAAAAATCGATAAAAAAAATGAAAATCTTTTTACTCAAGAGGATAGAAAAAACAAGTTCAAAAACTCAATTGTAAGAAACCTTGACAAAAAAGAATCACTAAGCAAAAATGTTTCGTACAATGGTTACGGATCAACACCATCCAAAAAAGGTAATACTTCCAACAACAAAAAATCCAAAAAGGATACTAAAACTAAGAAAGTGAATTACTCTTATCAAAATAATTCTCCTCAGACTTATTCAACATATTCAACAAACTAAAAATCTTTATTAATTATGTATTGCAAACTTCATTTAGTCTTAGCTTCTTTGCTTATAATTATTAGTTGTGGAGAAGTTAAGAAAACCCAAGAAAAAGTTTTAACTATAGAAGATAAGTTGAACGGTTTTTGGGAAAGAATTGGAACTATCCAAACAGTGAAAGGGAAGGCAGTTGATACGGTTTATATAAAAGACACAGATCCTGAATACAGACAAATAAAAGTTTTTCATAAAGGAAATGTGGCTTGGATTAACAATGTGTACGACCCATCGAATGATTGGAAAAGCGGTAGTGGAATGTATGGAAAGTTTAAAATCGATGATAATATAATTACAGAAACCATATCTCACGCAACTGGAGGTGCAATTAGTTGGTTATGGGGTGGCGGCATTGACGGAGTGGTTGAAATTGATGATAAAAAGGATGTAAGACCCACACCGTTTAAATTTTCCATTGATAATGATTTACTATTATATGACTTTGTAAACGATGATCAAGAGGGTGAGAGTTTACAAACTGAATTTGGAGAAAACTATATAGAATTATGGAAAAGATTACCTGATGTGACCCCAAATACGTCAAAAATTGACGGCATCTGGAAAAGAACTTTTGAAATTCAATATGTAAATAATATTCCAATAGATACGATTAGTGTTCCAAACGACGGGAAACTCGATATACACTTTAGGTTAAACGGAAGATTTATTTATCAAGTAGATAATACAGGAATGTCTGACCCAGATGATATTTTATGGTGGGGACACGGAGGATATGGCGAATATGGATTTATTGGTGAAAACAGCATCAAAGAGTACGGTGAATTTTTTTCAGGAGGACAATATTTCCCAAAAAGAGAGCGTAGACAGGAGGGATCCCCCTTCGGGGCAGATACTGGAACTAGAAATTTTGATTTTTACAACGACGATTTGTTTTTACAAACCCAATTAGACAGCTTAGGTAATATTTATAGAGGTGTAGTCTACAGTCGGGTTAAATAGTCCTATATGAATAAATTGTTTCCCTTTTTAGGTATATTCTTTATTCTATTGGTGCTTTTACGCTGCAGTAATGGTATAGAAAAAAAGCCTGATAGGGCAGATGCATTTTTAAAGATTACTGAAAAAAGTAAAGGTCTTTTTAATAAAGAGGCGAGAATTAATAACTACAAAAACTCAACTGCAAACTCAGAGAATCTTAAATCTTCCTTAGAAAGTAATTATAAATACAGCGGATACGGTTCCTCAAAAAAAAAGAGCCCAAATTTTACGAATAAAGAAAAAGATACAGATAAGAAGAAAAAAACTAGGACAGTAAACTTTAAAAAATCTTCAAACAACAGAGTATTTTCAGCTTATTCTACTAACTAAAGTCTTCAATTAAAAATTTAAGCCACTTTTTTAACAATAACTAATGTTACGTCATCGTCTGGTACACCACCATTAATCCAAAGATTTAAGCTGTCAAACAACTGTTTTTTAATCTCTTTAGGCTCCTTTGTATGATTCTTAGATATTAATTCTTTTATTCTATCATAATCATACATCTCCTTCTTTTCATTTGAAGCTTCAGGTAATCCATCTGAAAGCATAACTAATACATCACCTTTTTGAAAGTTCTTTTTAAGCATTGTAAATTTTTCGTTTTTCAAGCCTCCTAAGGGTAATCCTTCAATCATAATTTCTTCGCAAGTATTTGATTTTGCCTTAAATAGATAAGTTGGTGGCATTGCAGCAGCACTAATTTGGATTTCATTTTTGTCTATTCTCGCTACATTTAAACTCATCCTTAATCTACCCAAGTTGATTTTCTTAACAATATTATTTAACCTCTCGAGTATTTCGTTAACTGGAAGATTTGGAAGCCCGTTAAGCGCAGATTTAATTATTGAAACCATCATTCCTGCAGCAGTTCCGTGACCAGTAGCATCTCCACAAATAACATGAATACTATTACTTTTGTCAGTACTTTCAAAAAAATCATAATAATCACCTCCAACCTCTGTGGAAGTTATAAGACCAGCTGTTATACTTAAACCATCGATTTGTGGGTATGATTTAGGGAGCATACTTTCCTGAATTTGTTTTGCTTCTTCAAGATCCTTTTCTCTTCTTTCATTTTCAGCTTTAACTAACGAACGCTTAGCTTGGTATTTTCCAAAGAACCATATTAATGCGGCTATAACAAGAACGTAAATAAAGTAGGCTAAATATGATCTATACCAAGGTGGACTAATAGAAAATAAAAAGCTTTCGATTTCACTTTCATTAAAGTTTGCATCCAGAGCTTGTACTTCGAAAATATAATCCCCCTCATAAAGGTTTGTAAAAATACCTTCAGTTGTTGCAGACCAATCTGTCCAATTTTCATTTAAACCAAGAAGTCTATATCTGAAAAGATTTTCCTCAACCTTTTCAAGTGAAGGAAAACTAAAATCTATTTTTATATTTCTAGAATCATCATAGGAAAAATCACTTTGAAATAAATTAATAATTTCACCGTTAAAAGCAGCACTATTAATTATTGGTTTTACATTTATTTTTTTCTCATTTAAATATTTATTTGGAAGATAGCTGATTAGTTTTGAGTCCTTAGAACCTAACCATAAAAGATTTTCAGAACCAATATTATCTGCAAAAATAGCTCCAGATAATTCATTTATATCGATAACTCCATATGGGTATTCTCCAACGATATCATATTGACCATCTTCTTTAAAACTCACTTCAATTAAACCTTGACTGGATAGAAACCAATTATTTTTTGTTAAGGGATTTACAGAGGTGAACTGTTGCCTTCCAGATATGTTGGCAAGTCTTGTTATCGGGTCAAAGTTAGTTAGATTTTTCTCAAAAATTGAAAGTAAATTCTGTCCTGTTGAATTTAAATCAAATTTGTCAGTAAAACTGTATAAATCGAGATTTTGATCAAAAATAAAATATCCTGCACCTGTATTAATTAGATTTAACTCTAATGGAATAAAAAATTCTTCTTGATCTATTTGTGAATTAAATTTTTGTTCTTTTGGAAAATTCTCAGAATTAAATACCTTTTGATTATCCGGAATAAGTAATCTTTTAGATTTTATATTACCTTTTTTGTCGTAACTACACACAAAAGAACCTTCATTATTTATGGTTTCAACGAATAAAACTCCTTTTGCAATTTCCTTGATACCTAAAACTCCTAGTTTATTAAATATCCTACTACTATTTATTTTTATTATTCTTTTATCATTAAGTAGCTTAAAGAAAATAATCCCATCAATAGGATGTGCCATAATTAAGAGCTTATCATCCAATAAGCTTTTTACAGGCGATTCTAAAAGTCTATCATTTGATACTAAACTTTTATTTTGCTTTCGAATAAGCAAGGAATTTAAATTATTTACTGATAGTATATTTCCCCCAAATGATATAAAGTCTTTGGGAATATCATTTATTTGAAGGTCTACAATTTTATTATTATTTAGTGAGGATGCACTTTCGTCAACACGGAAAATATCCTCTGTAGTACTAAAATAAATCTTGTTATCAATTTTTTTAATTTTCTGGACAAGACCTTTTATACCATTTGCTTCTGTAAAGCTAGTTACAGAATTACTTAATTTAATTTTTGAGGCAGATAAAAGACTAGTAGAATAAATATCATCGTTTTGATCTACATGAATTGAGGTTATAGTATTGGAAAGTAATCCATCGCTTTGGTCGATTAAATCTACCACATCTAAATTTTTATTAAGTACCAAAACTCCTCCCTCAAAGGAAATTAAGGGTATTTTACCATCGGAAAGTTTTTTTACTTCTGATACATTGTATATAAGTTTCTCTTTTAACCATTTATTTACCTGTTGCTTATTAAGTAGTTTGAAATTATTTAGACTATCAAAAATTACAACACCCAGTTTACTGCTAAATACAGCAATATTATTGTCATCTAAAGAAACCATTGATTCAATCCTATTTGATGAAAAAAGCTCGGAATTTTCTACAAATTGGAAGTTGTCATTTACCAGTTCAAAAAGACCTATCCCCCAAATCCTTGCAAAAATTCTTTCATCAACTTTTAATATTGTTTGGATTGACCCATACGAATCAACACCTTCTTCTCTATCTGAAATCTTCCATACTTTGTCGAACTCTTGTCCATTATATTTAAAAATCAAATCCCGTGTATACAAATAAATGTCATCTTCTTTGTTTACACCTCCCCAAAAAACTTGAATATATGGATTAATCGTGTCAGGAATTTTTCCCATCAATGAAACATATTCAGATCCACCAAAATCACTATCTATAATTTTTCCAAAAAACCCTCCTCCTGCAGCATAAATGTTATTGTTTTGATCCTCCAATAATGTCCTTGTGAATGATGTTCTAATTTCATTCTCTATTGGACCATCAATTTCAATTGCCTCTACATTTATCCCGTCATATTCAAGAACTCCTCCATAGGTTCCATAAAATACTTTTTTTGACTTGCTAGAACGTAGAACTGACCATACCGACTCAGGCCTTTCTAAAAACTTATTTGTATAATTTTTAATCTCAAGGTTGCCAAGTTTTTTATCGTTAATATTAGAGGTCTCTTGTTCTTGGGCAACAACAAAAAATAATGAGAAAAAAAGCTGTAATGATAAGTTTATGGTCAGTCTCATTATAAATTAATTTGAATAAATTGACACATAAATATAATCAAATTTGATTCTTAATAAATATTAAATTAATCAATAGTTGCAGTATTAATATATAAGTTAATGATCAGACTAAATAGAAATAAATGGAGAGTTTTTTAGAACTGGGTCTATTAGGCCTTTTTATTTCGAGTTTTATTGCTGCTACTATAATCCCTTTCAGTTCTGAATTGGTTTTGAGTTTTCTTCTTGCAAATCAATATCCACTTGAAATGTGTCTATTTATAGCAACTCTGGGAAACTGGCTTGGAGGAATAAGTAGTTATGGTTTGGGAAGATTGGGAGAATGGACGTACATAAAATATTTTACAGGTTTGGATAAAACAAAAATTAAAAAAGTTAGAGAGAAGATTAATAAATGGAAAAGCCCTTTGGCATTTTTCTGTTGGTTACCCTTGGTAGGTGATATTTTTGCTGTTGGATTAGGGTTTTATAAAATTAATTTTATAAAAGTTAGTCTTTGGATGTTCGTAGGTAAAATGATACGATATGTCATTTGGGCCTTAATCACTATTTTAGGTTATAATTTTTTCTTTTAACATTTCGTAGTTTAATAAAATGAAAAAAAATGCAATTGAGGTATTTGGAGAATGGGCTGACTTAGATAAGGATTTTGGTATGGAAAAAAATCACAAAGATTCAGTAAATAATATGATTAATTATTCAACAAGAAATCTAGATCATTTTACATTTATAGATGCTGGTTGTGGAAATGGTTGGGTGATAAGAAAAGTGTCTGAAAATGATAAATGTGAAAAAGCTATTGGAGTAGATGGCTCAAAAAAAATGATTTCAAAAGCAAAAAATATACTCCCTAGTTACGAATATCACTGTGCTGATTTAATGACATGGAAACCAGATAAAAAGGTAAATATAGTTCATTCGATGGAAGTTCTTTACTATGTTGAAAACCCCAAAAAACTGATAAATGAGATTTATAACTATTGGCTAAAACCTAATGGAAGGTTAATTATTGGTATTGATTTCTATTTTGAAAATAAAATTTCTCATAGCTGGCCTGAAAGTTGCGGGATAAAGGATATGAAGTTGTTTAGTGAAAAAGACTGGATAAATTTTTTTAAAGGTGCAGGATATAATGACATTAAATCATGGAGATACGGTGAAAAAGAAGATTGGAAAGGAACACTAATTATTACTGGAATTAAATAAACTATATTTTCTCATATCGCCCAGGGGCTAATCTTTTACTGAAAAACCGAAATAAAAATTGAGGCGTTACCTTTAACAAAAAAACTATTATTTTAAAAGTTAAAGTAGGTACATAAACTTTTTTACCTTTTAATGTTTCTACAACTGCCTCTTGAGCAATACGGGAGGCCTTTTTTTTCATAAATGAAGGAACGCGGTCAATTTCATTCTGGACACCACTTGCGGTGTGAAAATTTGTTATGGTATATCCAGGACAAATTGCGGTTGAAGTAATTCCTAACGAATTATATGAAAGATTTAAACCTTCACTAAATCTATTAATAAATGTTTTTACGGGACCATAAAGTGTTTGAATAGAAGATGGAGGTGCAAATGCAGCCACAGATGAAATCATCATGATTTTACCTGTTTTTTCTTTTATCATATCTTTTATAAATAGCTTGGTAAGTGCTACTACTGAAATACCTAAAACACGAAGAAATTTCTCTTCATCTTCCATTGGGGTCTCGTGAAATGGTTTTGGTAAAGCATAGCCTGCATTATTAACTAATAAATGGACAAAATATCCCTTGCCTTTACAATAATTATAAATTAATTCTGGTGTTTTCATATCCTCTAGATCGACAGCAATTATATCTACCTTAACTTTGAATTGATTAGTTAAGTCATTCCTAATCTCATCTAGTTTTTGCTTTCTCCGAGAAACAAGAATTAATGAATAGCCTCTTAGTGCCAAACATTTTGATATCTCCAGTCCTATTCCCGAAGATGCTCCAGTCACTAATGCATATTCATTTATCATTTGAATTCTGTATTTTTTTCAATTTAAAAAATAAATTATTAAACTTATTTATCTTTGTATTAGCCATAATATAACGGATGAAGTATTCTTGTCTATTTACCATCTTTTGTTTTCTATCTTTTTCTGATTTATCTGCGCAAAATCTTTTCAAATCATTTTATTTTCAAATGCCAATAAATGATGCAAAAGCCATATTAAATAAAAATTCAAAGACGCTGAAAAAACTTTCTTTTGGAAGTGGAACTAATTACGCCTTCAGGAATAGATCTTTTGTAGAGAGAGACAATAAATTAGTAAGTATAAATATCTGGAGTAAGCAAAATTTAACACTTCTAGAAGCCACAAATTATTTAAAAAATACTAGATCACATTTTGAATCACAAAACTATAAAGTTGTTTACGCTCAAGAAAATTGGTCAAATCCTAATTTAATTATGAAAAATCTTCCAGGAGTCCGATTTGTGGATGAAGATAAAACTGTTTTAATTGAATTATATCCTAGGGGGCAAGGAACTGTTTATAATGTTTTTGTTACATTTTACAATTACGATTGGTTTATCAAAAGGGCTAGTGGTAAGTAAAAACCTATAAATCGATATTTATTCCAAGACCAAGTAATTCTCTTACTTGTAGGTCTCCAATTAAATCGTCATCATAAAGTAAGTGAAGTACAAAATTTCCAGAAATCTGGTTATTTACTTTAAATCTAATATTTGAATTCCAGTCAAAATCCACATTTTTAGTTTTTTCAAGATAATTGACATATACGCTATAATTATTTTCCCAAATTACATTTTTCATTATCTGTTTTCTGTAATACCCAGATATTAAAGCCCCAAAAAAATATTTTATCCCTCTATCTTTATCTACTCCAAAATATTGAGCTTCTTCTGATAGAACACTAGTAAAATTTTTAGAGACTATAATAGCTCTTGCAGAAAGTGGTGAAAGATTTAACCTAAAATCTGCACTCCTTTTATAGTACAATCCTAAACCAGTTTGAACAATCCCGGGAGATAAAAATTGAGAAACTTTTTCTCTAGCCTCAACGCCATCTTCAAAGTAATATCTATATCCTGGAAGTAGTTGTGTTTTAATATTAAATAATGAAGAGTAACTCCAGTATTGATTTATTTGTTTACCTAAAAGAGAAGACACTTCAATTCTATCGTCCGCTTTTTTTAAAAATTTATTCCCTGATATGTAGGTGGTTCCTAGTGAAAATAAAATATTAGTGTCCCAAACAAGACCTGTTCTGTCTGAATAATTGAAATTGTAATTTAGTCTATATAAAACTGTTAGAGAGCTTTCACCACCTGAAATCCAATTTGAAAAATATGCCTGGTTGAAATTTAAACTTGTATTTCCATAAAATTTAACTCTCTTTCCACCCATTTCAGATTGAATAACTGCATCAAAAGGAATCGCATCTTCAGTTGTGTCTTCCTCCTCGTCTTGAGAATAAACCGAAAGTGCTTGCCCTAAAAAAAATAAAGAAATTAGAAATATACGTTTAGGAAACATAAATAGCCAAGTCTTGAAAAACAGGTATTAGTATTTAATTAAAGATATGGAGATTTATTTAATTGATTAAAATGAATAGATTCATAATTTTATGTCTAAACCAAAGATTATGATGACTCGAGGAGTTTTAATATATAATTTTTTCTTGTTTGCTTATATAACATGTTTCTCTCAAGAATTTGAAAGAAAAATTGACTCACCTTTTAGTCAAAAAATTGATAGTATTATAAATTATGGAATACAAAAAAAGGCTTTCCCAGGGGCTCAAGTTTTAATTTATAAAAGAGATTCTGTTCTTATTAATAAATCCTATGGGTATCATACATATGATTCTTTGATTCCTGTTAAAACAAACGATCTTTACGATTTAGCATCTGTAACTAAAATTTTAGCAAGTACACTCGCTTTAATGAAACTCTATGAACTCTATAACATTGACTTAGAAGCTCCATTTTCAAATTTGTTGCCATTCCTTAAAAGAAGTAATAAAAAAAATCACAGTCTAAAACAAATTTTGAGTCATAGTGCCGGTTGGATTCCATATTTAACTCATCAAAATTTAGTTTATAAAAAAAATGGAAGATTTAGAAAAAAAACACTTTCTCACTCTAAAAGTTTTGATTTCCCAGATCAAGTTATTGACTGTTTATTCGTTCATAAAGATTATCAAAATAAAATTTTTAAGAGAATTAAAAAAACAAATATTACAGATCAAGGTGAAATGGTTTATTCTGGATTAATCTATTTTTTTATACCAGCACTTGTAAAAAAGATAAGTGGCTTATCATTTCCTAGATTTTTAAATTATCATTTTTTTGAGCCTATGGGATTAAATCGAATAACTTTTTTACCAACTCAAAAGTTTTCAAAAATTGAGATAGTTCCCACAGAAAAAGATAGTATTTTTAGAAAGCAACTTGTTCACGGTTGGGTTCATGACGAAGCTGCATCCCTTATGGGTGGAATATCTGGAAATGCTGGTCTTTTTGCTAATACTAAATCCATTTTCCCTTTAGCCAAGATGCTAATGCAAGATGGGCTCTTTGATGGAAAACGTTATTTAAATTCTGAAACTATTTCGCTTTTTACAAAAAGGGCCTGCCCAAATGGAACTAACCCAAGAGGTCTTGGATTTAATAAACCTTCTGTAGAATATGACAAGGAGCGATACCCATCCGCAAAGGTTAGTCCTGATAGCTTTGGCCATTCTGGTTATACTGGAACAATGGTTTGGGTCGATCCTACAAATAAATTTTTTCTTATTCTTTTAACTAATAGAGTGTATCCATATAGAACTCAAAGAGGATTATATGATTTAAATATTAGATCATCAATACTAGATTATGCTGTTCAGAATTAATGTTGTATTAGTTATATCTATGTCATTTATTCATTTAAGTGGGCAAACACTTCCAGAAGGATTTGTATTCTTAGAAAATGAAATTCCAAATTTGATAGTTGACCTTCGCTATTCCAAGGATGATAATTTCTTGGGTAAAAAGGTCGAAGGCTATAAGAGTGGACAGAAAGCTATAGGGACTTTAGAATTAGCTAAAGCTTTAAAGCAAGTTCAAAAAAAATTGGAGCCCGAAGGTCTAGGTCTAAAAATCTACGATGCTTATAGACCTCAACGCGCCGTAAATAATTTCATCGCTTGGTCTAGAGTAAAAAATGACACATTAAAAAAATCAAAATATTATCCTTATTTATCTAAAGCCAAGTTATTCGAGTTAGGATTCATAGCAAGTAAAAGTGGACATAGCAGGGGAAGTACTGTTGATTTAACTTTAGTTTATTTATCTAGAGAATGCAGAGGAAAAAAATTAGACATGGGAGGGAATTGGGATTTTTTTGGAGATCTTTCAAATTATGGATTTGAAGATCTTAATAAAAATCAAAAACAAAATCGAAAAAAACTTCGAGATGTGATGACAGCATCTGGATTTAAACCCTATGAAAAAGAATGGTGGCATTTTACTTTAATCAATGAACCCTACACAAATAAATACTTTGACTTTACAGTTGAGTAAGTAATTGTTTCTGTAAAGTTTACAACTTAAAAATTTAATTAAGGTTTTAGTGCATCAGGAAAATAAGATAATTCTATACCCCAAACAATAGGCAATATTAGATATACCATTAGTGTAATTAAGATAATTGAAAATATGTTCATAATAACACCTCGTGTAACCATATCTTGTATTTTTAAATATCCCGAACCAAAAACGACTGCATTTGGGGGTGTAGCTACGGGAAGCATGAATGCGCAAGAAGCCGCAACAGCAGCCCCAAACATTAGTCCAAAAGGATGAATATTGATCTCTAAAGATAAAGGAGCTAATACAGGTAAAAGCATTGCAGTTGTAGCCAAATTTGACGTTATTTCAGTTAAAAAATTTACTGCCGCAATTAATAAAAGAATAAGTAAAAACAGAGGTAAAACGCTAAATGAGGTCATTAGCTCTCCTAGCCAAAGAGCCAACCCGCTAATTTCAAATGCTCTTGCTAATGCCATTCCTCCTCCAAAAAGAATTATAATTCCCCATGGTAAATTAATAGTATCTCTCCAACTTAATAATGCAGTACTTTTTTGTTTTGATGGTAAAATGAATAATAACAGACCAAAGCTTATTGCTATGATGGTATCGTCTAATGATGGTAAAATTTTCTGCAAAAAAAATGATCTACTAATCCAACACAAACCTGCTAGAGTAAAAATAATTCCAACTAATTTTTCTTCATAAGATATAGGACCCAACTCTTTTTTTAATCTTTTAATTTCTGTATTTCCTTCTAGGAAAATTTTACTTTCAAATTTGTATGCCACTCTTGTCAAATAAATCCAACAAAAAAATAAAAGTATAATTGAAATTGGAAATCCAAACAAAAACCATTGTGAAAAAGTGATTTCATACCCATAGATTTCAGAAACAACTCCTGCTAAAACTAAATTAGGGGGAGTGCCAATCAAAGTGGCTACTCCTCCTATTGATGCACTATAAGCTATGCCTAGCATTAACGCCTTTCCAAAAGTTTTGTTTTCACTTAATTGCTTTATAATTGCTATTCCTATTGGAAGCATCATAACTGAAGTAGCCGTATTTGAAATCCACATTGATAAAAATGCAGTTGCTAACATAAATCCAAGTATCACTCTTCGTGCATCAACTCCAATGAAGGAAATTATATTTATTGCAATCCTTTTATGTAAGTTCCATTTTTCAATACCTATTGCAATTAAAAATCCTCCTAAATACAGAAAAACAAATTTGTGTCCATAGGATGCTGTTGTAGCTGATAAATCTAATCCCCCTGAAAGAGGAAAAAGAACTATTGGAATTAAAGCAGTTGCTGCAATTGGAATAGTCTCTGTAATCCACCAGATTGCTATCCATAGTGTTGATGATAAAATTGAATGTGCAGAGTGAGATAAACCTTCAAAAGGACCAATTAACATTAAAGTTATAAATGTTAAAGGGCCTAGAATAAAGCCTGTTTTTTTTTGCATTCTATTAATTTGAGCCAGACGTGTGGTCTGAGATGATGTACCATTTATTTTTAACCTTTATCCAATTGAGGGTAAAATAACCAAAAGCATCTCCGATGGATCTAGTTAAATTAAACTTACCTTGTAATTGAACAACTTTTGGACTTAAAGCAATAACATTTAAAATCTCAAACTTTAACTTTCCCATTGTTTCTTGATCTGAATAAGTTTTCTTATAGCGATCTAGAGTTGCTTTCCATCCATAAATTGGCCCACTTGATCCTGAAAAAATAAGTTTGTCAGATTTTAGATAACCCTTCATAAATTCATCTATATCACCTCTATTCCAATCGTTTTGTTGTTTATAAAGTATATCAATAATTGCAAGAGAATCTTTCACTTTTAGTTTTTGTTGAGAAAAAACTAATATGTTAAAAGATGTAAAAAAAAATATAGTTAAATGTATTTTCATATAAATCTAATAAAAATACCTTTTAAAAGCTTCCATAGCAGCATAGTCAGCAAGACCTAAAGATTTATAATCCCTTGCAGTACTTGCATTACGCTCCTCTGCACGTACCCAAAATTCACGATTGTCCTCTCCTTTAAACATTACACCATCCTTTTGAGATTGATGGTAAAAAATAGCTTTTCTTTTTCTCAAAACTTGATCTGGGCTCATAGGAACAGCCATTTCAATTTCGTGAATATCCCATTCATGCCAAGCACCTCTATACAACCAAACCCAACAATCATTCATGAACTCCTTTGGTTTGAGAAGTTTTAATGATTCAAAGATAATATTTAGGCAAACTCTGTGAGTTCCATGTGGATCTGAAAGGTCACCGGCAGCAAATATTTGGTGCGGTTTTATGGATTCAATTAATGAAATTGTCTCATCAATATCTTTTTTTGAGTAAGGATTTTTTTTAATAGTACCTGTTTCATAAAATGAAAGGTTCATGAAATGTACCTGACTATCAGGTATTCCAATATATCTTGTTGCTGCAAGTGACTCACGCTTCCTAATGCTGGCTTTTAGATCACAGATTGATTTAGGAGCAGGTTTACGAGTATTAATACTCTGAATAGCATTTTTTAAATCACTTACTGTTTTAGACTGATCAGCCCCCATAATGTCGCTATTTACTTCAATAAATTTTAATGCGTCTTGATCAGAGACAGCAATATTGCCAGATGTTTGATAAGCTACATGAACCTCATGTCCCTGTGAGACCAATCGATCAAAAGTTCCACCCATTGATATCACATCATCATCGGGATGAGGACTAAAAATAATAACTCTTTTTTTACTAGGTTCCTTCCTTTCTGGACGATTGGAATCCTCTGCATTTGGTTTACCGCCAGGCCAACCTGTTATAGTGTGCTGCAAGCGATTAAACATCTCTATATTCAAATCATATGATGAGCCGTATTGGGCTAACAAATCAGACATTCCATTTTGATTATAATCTTCATCTGTTAACTTCAATATTGATTTTTTTGTTTTTTTACAGAGCCAAGCAATTGCTTTGAAACGATTTTCATTATTCCAGTCTAGATTATTCACTAGCCATGGAGATTTTATTCTTGTTAATTCAGATGCAGCTTCATTGTCAAGAATTAAGCTTGTATTCTTGTGGTTTTGTAAATATGTAGTAGGAATATTGTCTGATATTTCGCCTTCAACTGCTTTTTGAATGATTTCAGCCTTATAACTACCCCATGCCATTAAAATAATTTTTTTAGCATCTAGAATAGTATTTATACCCATGGTTATGGCTTTTCTAGGAACATTCTCAATTCCATTAAATGAAGAGCTGGCATCAAAACGTGTTAAATGATGTAGTGTAATAGTTCGAGTTTGAGAATTCAAATGAGATCCTGGCTCGTTAAAACCAATATGACCAGTCCTCCCAATACCTAAAATTTGAAGATCAATTCCTCCTAGCTTTTTAATTTTCTTTTCATACGAAATACAATGAGATCGAAGATTTTTTTGATCAATCTCTCCATTTGGAATATTAATATTTTCTGGCTTTATGTCAATGGAATCGAAAAGATTATCATGCATAAAGTAGTAATAACTTTGATTACTATCTTTTGATATAGGGTAATATTCATCAAGATTGAAAGTAATTACATTGTGAAAACTTAATCCATCTTCTTTATGCATGCGGATTAATTCTTTGTAGATACTAAGTGGGCTTGAGCCAGTTGCAAGACCTAAAACACATTTTTCATTTTTTCTCTGTTTTTCCAAAATTAAATTGGCAATATAATTTGCTATAATTATTGAGCCCTCGGCAGAACTATCTAGAATAACACTATGAAGTTTTTCGTAACGGGTTTCCTCAAAACTTCCTGGAGACTTATAATCAAGTATTTTTATTTTTTCTTGATCGACCATAAAAAAATTATTGCAAGCTCAAATTTAAGATTTATGTTTGGTAAGAACTTTTATATTTCATTTTTTTTATTCATTAAATTAAATAGTATGCAAATAGTGTCATCTCGTCTACCTGTTAAGTACTTTAATATTTTTATTTTCAATTTCAGAAACTAAAATTAATTTTCCATTTTCATAAAGTATTGGAAGTGAATCTAAAGATGTAAATTTTTTTGCTGGCCTTAAATTTGTATAATCCTGGAAAATAAATCCATTATTTTCTCTTATATTTTTGGCCTTCCGGAATCTGGTACCCCCTCCGTCAGTTAAATAACTATACGCCAAATAGTCTATATATCCAGTTTTAGGATCTATCCAATAACGAAATTCATCCTGGAAATCTTTACCTCCATCTTTCTCTTGAAATTTCACCTTTAGTGTCCAATAAACTTTATTTGAGATAATTTTTTCACCATCATAATCTGCTATAACTGCTGGATCATTTAACGGTCTTGGTAGTTGGAAAAAATACATAACTGAGTTGAGCGAATTTGAATAAATATCCTTTAAACTATCACTAAGTTTTAAAGGAATTTCATCTTGATATCGTCTTAACTTTGAATTAGAAGTCATTACATCTCTAACTAAAACTCCTTTCTTAACCGTTGTCCTTTGATAAGAAAAAAAATCTGGTTCACGAGTCAATTTATATCTATAGTCACGAAAATCAAAAACAATAGAAAATTCTTTTTGATTCCATCCATATGCCTGCACTGATTTTTCAATGATTTTTTTTTCTTTTGAGTATTCAGAAGAACAACTTAAAAGAAATATATACATTAAAAAAAATCCGCGTTCCATAAATAACTTTAATAAATTATTGATAAATCTAATAGAAATTGAGAAAACAAATAAAAGATATAATTTACTTTTGATTTAAATCAAATAAATGCAAATACTTAATACTTTAATCATTGGAAGTGGTCCTGCGGGATACACTGCTGCTATATATGCAGCCCGCGCTGATTTAGAGCCAGTACTTTATACTGGGATGGAACCTGGCGGTCAATTAACTACTACAACTGAGGTTGATAATTTTCCTGGGTATCCAGAAGGAGTGGATGGGCCAACAATGATGATTCACTTACAAAAGCAAGCTGAGCGTTTTGGAACAAAAGTCAATAATGGTTTTATAAATAGAGTAGAATTTTCAAAAAATCGCGGAGGAATTCACAAAGCATTTACTGAGGACGGAACTGAAATTAATACAAAAACTATAATAATAAGCACAGGAGCTTCAGCGAAATATCTTGGAATCCCTAGCGAGCAAAGACTAAGAGGGGGTGGTGTTTCGGCATGCGCCGTTTGTGACGGGTTTTTTTTTAAGGGCCAAGAGGTTGCTATCGTTGGTGGAGGAGACACTGCTGCTGAAGAAGCTACTTATCTTGCAAAAATATGTTCTAAAGTTACAATGTTAGTTAGAAAAAATAAGATGAGAGCCTCCAAAGCAATGCAACACCGAGTCACAAAAACAGCTAATATTGATTTAAGGTATAATTCTGAAATTGAAGAAGTTTTAGGTGATCAAGTGGTTGAGGGAATTCGTATTAAGAATAATCTGACAGATACTAAGGAAGAAATTTTAGTTTCTGGTTTATTTATTGCCATAGGTCACAGACCAAACACTGACCTATTTAGAGGGCAAATAGAAATGGATGAGTCTGGTTATCTAATCACTAAGAATAAAACTACTCACACAAATATACCAGGTGTTTTTGCCTCGGGAGATGTTCAAGATAAAGAATACCGTCAGGCAGTAACGGCAGCTGGAACAGGATGTATGGCAGCTCTAGATGCTGAACGCTATCTACAAAATGTCAAGGATTTGTAGGCTTGCCTTATGAATTCTAAGTAATTTTTTATCTTCAAACTAAAGGTTAAATCCATCTTAAAGGTTGTTCAAATATATATATCTTGCAAGTGAAATAAAAAAGCGCTTTAGTTTCCTAAAACGCTTTTTAGAATTTAATTTAAAAATTAATTATTCCACTGGTCTTGTTCGAAATCTCTTATAACAGATTTTATTCTATCAGATTCTAACAGTTGGCGTAAAGCATCTTCATAAATATATTCCTTTACCTCTCTATCCTCATAAACATTTTCTTCTTTGTAGATAGTTGAGTTAAAACGTCTAGAATTTAACATCATGTCATAAGTAATAGGTTGTGATGAGTTTCTTGAATTAAAAACTTTGTTTTTATTTAATTCTTCCCTAGCATCAGGAAACCAAATCCAAAATAAAGGGACCAATGCATTTGCCATAGCTTCTGGTCCTTCACTTAATGTAGACACATCTGGAGCTACAGGGGCTATTCCAAGCATTCTATATCTTAATTCTCCCAATCTTTTATTGAAATACCAAGTTCCTTTGATTCTATACTGGATTACTTTGTCAGATTCAATCTTATAAATATCATAATCGTCTTCTGTTACATTTTCTCCAGCATTTTGTTTTGAAATTCCCTCTGGAGAAAGTCTTCTTAGCTCAAGTACTTCTTGTAGGTCCTCATATGTAAGTTTATCGTTAAAATAGTCTGTAGAATAAACTTCAGTAATATTACCTTCAATAATACCATCCATTAAAACTCTAAATAAAGACTTTCGGTTACTTGAAAGATATCCATTGTTTATAGTAGGATAATAGTAAGGAAAGTTTATTCTTTCATCTAAATCAACTATTTCCCATATGGTCTTAGACCACAAAATATCTCTATCATCGACATATCCATATTCGACTGGTGTAACATTTTCTGCCTCAATTTGTTGTTCATTCATTTGACCAACTTCTTGTGGAACTTTTGCATTCAATAAATTTGATTGTGCACTCAAGGTATTGAAAAACAAAAAAACTAACAATAAGGCAAAAAATATTAAGTTCTTCATCAGTCTTTTTTGGTTAGTTAATTGTGATTGATATTGGAGATGTTTGTTTTAACTTATAACTCGGATTTGTTGGAATTATTACATCAATATCAGAAATAATTACAGTTTGACCATTTTTAATTCTACTTAGCATTTGTCTTGCCTTGGAATCAAGTCTATTTCCGTTTACTACGACACTAGGTTGCCCAGGCGCTCTAAATCTAAATGATTTCGTTTCTAGAGGTAAATCAAAGTCAAAGTCTTCAAGTCTTGCCTCGACAGTACCTCTTTCTAAACTTGACTTAGGAATTGTAAAAGAACCTGATTGTCCTCTGAAGTAACCCGCAGGTTTTGGTATATCTTTAATTCTAAATGTAGATACAGAAGAAACTCGGTTACCGTCAGGTAATGTCCCAGAAACGTTAATTTTTACTTCTCTCCCTTTACCTGGAAAAAGGTTGTATTTACTTCCCCTAACCCTTCTCAATCCAGGCGCAGAGGCTCTTACTTTGCTATCTATTACCCCAGGAATTGATATAGTAATTGGGTTTTGGACCCCTCTATAAACTACATTCATCTTATCCGCAGATATAACAGCAGAATTTGGTTTAGAAATAACAGTATATATTTGACTTACTTTAATTTTTGATTCTTCACCATCATTAAGAAATATTAGATCGCCTTCGATGGTGTGATCTCCTGGGTTTCCAGAGCTTACGTTTAATTTAATTCCACCCGGTATCAACTCATAGTCTTTGTCAGTGAGTTTTCGCCCATCTATCTTTAAATCAACTCCATTTGGATTTTGAGCACCACCTTTTCTTCCAAGGATGACACTTCCATCAAATTTCTCACCAGGATAGTAAGCTCCTTTTTCTGTTACTAACAAACTTGTATAATTGGATTGATTTACCTTTGACGACATTTTTAATTCTTTACCCATAAGTGTAGTTAACACGTCATGTTCAGTTTGCCTGATGTCGTTCTGCATCATAGTTAATTTTGCTAAAGACGAAATTAATGGGAATCCCTTAAAATTCGCATCTAGCCATGGCTCGTCAACGTCATCTCTATTTTTTATATTGTTATTCATATCTCCAGTGAAAAATCGTGCCTCAACCATTTCAATTGACTCAGGATATTGGCTTCCGAATACTTGTATGACATGCATTTTGTATTCCTGAATCATTTCAATAAATTTAGATTTTTCATCTGTTGATCCCTCCTTAAACCATATTACATCTAAAGTTTCTCCTTTATCCATCTGAGCAAATTCCTTAAGATCTGGATCTTTTTCTCTTTGTTTTTCAGTAATACGTTTTTTTAATCCTTCTATTTCATTATAGAAGGCATCTGACTCTTGTTTAATTTGTTCAGCTGTTCTTTTATGGCCTATCCATTTACCACCTTTCTCTTCAGCATTTACAATTATATTCTCCAAAAGAAGGTTATTACTTTCTAAGACTCTTTCATTCGCATCCGTTATTTTTTCAAACATTTGCCCAAAGCCGTCTAGAACCTCTTTACTTACATTTAATGCTAACATGGTAATAAATACCAAATACATTAAACTAATTAGTTTTTGTCTAGGGGTCTCTTTTGCACCTGCCATTACTAGTTATTTTTTGACATTGCATTTAACATTCCACCATAAACATTGTTAAGGGCAGCAAGATTGGCAGATAAACTTTCCATTTGCTTCCTGAGCTGATCCGCATTTTGATTCACGGAAATTTGTTTTTGATAATTTGCATTCAATTGTTCAAGCTGTGATGCGGCCTTAGCTAATTCCTGTGAATAATTTTGAGAAGCTGATGCTGCTTCTGAAGCAGGACTAAGTGCTTTAGCTGAAGATTCAAGATTTTTAATACTTTTTGCTAATGAGTTCATCAAGTTAACATCAAGTTTAGCTTCCGCCATTAAAGCGTCGATTTTAGAGGAAAGACCACCATCTCCTGCGCTAGATGAAGACGCTGAACCAGAACCTTTTAATTTTTTTACAAAATCCTGGTGCTCCTCTTTTATTTCACCAGTATTTAATGCAGCTACAGTAAAAATAAGTGCTTCTGTCCCAAGTCCTAAACCTAAAACGAGTCCACCTGTAATTGGTCCTATTTCAAGGTGTAAAATTTTAAATAGTGCACCTATAATTACAACTGCACCTCCAAGTCCAAATAGCATATGCATCGCTACTTTACTACGTAATCTTTTGTTTAAAGCTTTATCTGTCATTTTTTGTTGATTTATTAATTGAATAAATATAAAGATATATTCAAATATATTGTTTATTTCATCTTAACTTTTTGAGAACCCAGGTAGTCTTGAACTGTTCTAAAGCCAATATAGCTTCTTGATGTATCAGAATATTCGTAATCTCTTGAACTTACTCTCAAAAAATAAGCAACGTCTTTCCAAGATCCTCCTCTTACAACTTTTCTATTCTCATCATCGAAGGACATATTTGGATTAAGTGTAGCCACATAATCATATGCTTCAGCATTATATGAAGAGTTTGTCCACTCTGCCACATTCCCTGCCATATTATAAAGATTAAAATCATTAGGAAAATAAGACTTTGCCTCAACCGTGTAGACTGCTTGATCAACAGCATAATCTCCTCTTAATGGTTTAAAGTTTGCAAGAAAACACGCACGATCGTTTAGCAAATAAGGGGATCCCCAGGGATAAGTCCCAGATGGGATTCCTCCACGAGCAGCATATTCCCATTCAGCTTCATTTGGTAATCTAAATCTGCTAACATTAGGCTTTCCCTTTTCCCTTTGATATCCGTTTTTAAAATTTGTTCTCCAATTACAAAATGCTACAGCTTGATTCCATGATATCCCTACAACAGGATAATCTTGATATGCGGGATGAGAAAAATAATCATTGTGCATGGGCTCATTATAGGAGTATGTAAAATCTTTTATCCAAACTGTAGTATCTGGATATATTTGAATTTTTTCTTTTTTGATGAAAGGTTTTCTATCAATAAATTGTTTTCTTGTTCTTTTTGACTCTGCAGCAGCACTCTCTGCATCGAACCATGTGTAAGAGTAAACAAGTTTTTCAACATCAATTTTTACTTCACCATTATACCATAATTCAGGAGGTAAATAAAGTGAATCCATAACTTCTGCATAGTTACTATCATAATAATCTTCAGTATCCCAAGCTAAATCTGCATCCCAATTCAATGCTCGCCCCGCATATGGATCCTCTGCCAAGTCGTAATAGTTTTCTCGCATGTATTTTTGAAACTCACTTAATTTTGTTGTATCGGCGTCTTTAAACGCAAATTGACCTATACCATCTTTATTATCTTCACCCAATTCTAATTCATCTGCTTTTCTTGCAAGTAGTGACAGTGCAATTGAATCTTTAACCCAATATATAAATTGACGATACTCACTGTTTGTAATTTCTGTTTCATCCATGTAAAAAGAGGGAACAGTAACTGTTTTAGCCGGCGCGTTTTGAAGTTGAGCAAGATCTTCGTCGGACTTTCCCATTATGTATGCTCCACCCTCCACGAGAACCATCCCATATGGTTTTTCTCCAAACCACTTTTTTTGTTTTACCCCTATAAGTTCTCCTCTGTTACTTGGAGCACCACATGATAACACTAAAAACAAGAGTGTAGATAAAAATAAAAGTCTTTTCATCAATATTTTTGTTAAAACCAGACCCATATGCTTTGATAACATAAAACTAGTTAAATTTTTCACTTTAGTTTAAATTTCTTTAAAAACAAGATATTTAAACGACAATTGCTAATCATGTATCCCTTAATTTTAGTTTAACCTTTTTATGGCATTGTACCATCTTTGCGGTATAATGTCTAAAATAGCAGAATCATAATCTTCTTTTGTGCATGCTAATAACGTTGTAGTTTTTGTTTTATTATCTAAATATGAATCATTTGTTAATTCCATCCACCACCTCTGACTTTTCTCGCTTCTATAAAATGTTAGGTTTTGATTTGAAAGAGTTACTGAATATTTCAAAAATCCGTTACTTACACTAATTGGGTATTCATTAAACCTATAGTATACACCCTCAATAAAATACCAAACAATTTGAGCAAGTAATTGATTCATCATTGGGGTTGGAGAAATTTCATAAATTCCAAAAAAACTAACTCTATCACTAATTCCTGCATATCTACTCAAAGCACAGATAGATCTCGAGTCAATTCCGTTAGGCTGACCCTTTAAGGGATCTGCAATAGCATCCCATGACAAACATTTCATATCAAAACCTACGATATCAGCATCACGAAGCACTGGTTCCGATATTTTAATTTTATCTAGTAGCTGACCTAAACGTATTCCATCAAAATATAATTTATCCATCAGATCTTTCTCCTCTACAGCACAATAATAGCTTTGATAACCTAAATTTGTATAATTATTTAAAACATTTGGTTTATCCATGATTATTTTGCTCATGTAAGACCTTCCGGAGATTAATTCATCTTCTTGTGAAAAATCGAAAGAGCGATCTACTGATACCATGTTAACCAATTGTTCAAATTCTTGATAAACTTGATATAATGGGAATATTAAGTCATGACTTCCACCGATAAAAATCGGAATAATATTCATTTGTTTTAAATGATATCCAATTTCTTTTATGGCAAAATAAGTATCTTCAATTTTAGCTCCGTTAGGAAGATTTCCTAAATCTGCGATTTTTAAACTCCAATTTCCTGGGTACAATTCATAAAAAACTTTTCTGAAGTTGTCTACTTTATAGTTATCGCTTTCAAAAAAACTATTTCTTGTTTCTGATAAACCTACAATTACTATCTTGAGGCCTTTAAGGTCTGGTAATCCAGAGTTTTTGGTGTGTATCAGAATGTTTTTTCCCAAAATTTGTTTAGGTAAAATTGATTGCCATTTGAGGTTTTCCTCATCAACAGGTAAAAGAAGTTCTAAACTCATTTTTTAGATGATTTCCTTTTGTTTTTAGTATTAGATTTTCCAAGAAATTTTTCTGCCTGTGAAAGTGTTAATTCTGATGCATTTATTTCTTTTCCAATCTCAATTTTTTGTTTCCCTCTTATAATGTAGTGTCTCCCCCAGCGAGCTTTTTCAACTCTTATTCCTGCATCTTTCCAACTTTGAACAATCTTATCCTTTTCTTTTTGAATTTTCTCTTTAATCAAAAAGACAATGTTATCATTACTTAAATTATCGAAATCATATTTTTTATTAACATTAATAAAAAGATTATTCCATTTGAGGTAAGGCCCAAAACGTCCTACTCCTTTTGTAACAGGAAGTTTATTGTAAACAAAAACCGGCGCATTAGCTTTTTGTTTTTCATCGATTAGACTTATCGCCGTAGATAAATTAATTTCATTTGCTACAAAATCTCTGGGGATTGAAATAAAAATACCTTTATGCTTCAAATATGGTCCAAATCTTCCATTGTTTATGGTAATCTCTTCATCTTGATAAGATCCTAAACTTTTTGGCATTTCAAAAAGCTTAAGAACTTCTTTAAATGTAATATTTTCCAATTGCTGGTTGGGACCAAGACTTGCAAAGATTGGTTTATTTTCGTCATCCTGTTCTCCAATCTGAGCCATAGGCCCAAATTTTCCTAAACGAACTTTAACTGTCCTCCCGGTGTTTGGATCTACTCCGAGTACTCTTTCACCTGACTCTCGCTGAGCATTTTGTTTGACATCCTCTACAGTGTTATGGAATTTATTGTAAAAAACCTTTAACATTTCTGACCAATCTTTGCTGCCTCTAGCAATGTCATCAAAATTTCTCTCAACCTCTGCGGTAAAATTAAAATCAAGAATTGCTTTGAAATTTTCAACAAGAAAGTCATTTACAATCATGCCAATATCAGTTGGGACCAATTTACCCTTATCCATTCCAAATCTCTCAGTAAGCTTTTCTGATTTAATTTTTCCTTTATAAAGAGTTAATTTAACGTAATTTCTTTCATTTCCATCTGATGAACCTTTTTCCACGTATTTTCTGTTTTGAATAGTAGTTATTGTTGGGGCATACGTGGAGGGTCTTCCGATCCCTAGGTCCTCCATTTTTTTTACCAAAGAAGCCTCAGAATATCTAAATGGAGATCTTGAGAAACGCTCTGTAGCTGTAATATTATTTAATTCAAGATATTCACCAACTTTTACTTGTGGCAAGATTGTATTATCGTTGTCAACTTCATCATCTACTCCCTCTAAGTAGATTTTGAGAAATCCGTCGAAAGTGATTATCTCACCGCTAGCTGTAAAGCTGTCATCGTAATTATCATTTTTTATAAATATTTGAGATTTTTCAAGTTCAGCCTCTTTCATTTGAGAAGCGACTGTCCTTCGCCAAATTAATTCATACAAACGAGCTTGGTCATAGTCTATATCTAATTGATTTTTTGAGAAATCTGTTGGACGAATTGCTTCGTGGGCCTCCTGAGCGCCTTTATTTTTTGTTTTAAAATGCCTTTGTTTCAGATATTTATCCCCAAAAGATAATTTAATTTGATTTTTTATATTATTCTTTGCCTCCTCAGATAAGTTCACACTGTCTGTTCGCATATAAGTGATATATCCTGCCTCATAAAGCCTTTGAGCAACATTCATTGTTTTACTTACCGAAAAATATAACTTCCTCGAAGCTTCTTGTTGCAAAGTAGATGTTGTAAAAGGTGGAGCTGGTGTTTTTTTTGCGGGCCTTTTTCTTATTTCTATTACACTAAATTTTGAAGAAATATTTTTTTCTAAAAATTTATATGCCTCTTCTTTATTTTTAAAAGTTTTTTGAAGCTGAGAAGAAATAGTTTTATTACTGTTTGTTTTAAAAATAGCTGTTGTTTTGAAACTACTTTCAGGAGAAAAAGCTCTTATCTCTCTTTCTCTTTCAACCAATAATCTTACTGCAACTGATTGAACGCGTCCTGCTGAGAGTCCTCCTTTGACCTTTCTCCATAATACTGGAGAAAGCTCATATCCAACCAATCTATCTAAAATTCTTCTAGCTTGTTGGGCATTAACAAGGTTATAATTAATATCTCTAGGATTTTTTATAGCATTCAAAATTGCATTTTTTGTGATTTCTGAAAAGACTATTCTTTTAGAATTGGAATCAGTTAATTCTAAAGTATTGGCTAGATGCCATGCTATAGCCTCTCCTTCTCTATCTTCATCACTCGCTAGCCAGATTATTTCTGCCTTTTTTGCTAGGCTTTTAAGTTCATTAACAATTTTTTTCTTGTCATCGTTTACAATATATTTTGCTGAGAAATCTCCATTTACGTTTACACCTAGCTCTTTAGATGGCAAATCGGCTATGTGACCAAAACTCGAAGCTACCTTGTAATCTTTACCCAAAAATTTTTCAATTGTTTTAGCTTTAGCAGGTGACTCTACAATAACTAAATTTTTAGCCATGACACATTGATTTTGGACACAAAAGTATGTAAGTTTTTTCTGATCTTTAAAATTTTTAAACCTTGTTGTTTAAATTGATGCGAGTATGACATATTCTAAAACCATTTTTTTTAAAAAATCAAAATATGTAATCATTTAAAATGAATTATTAAAAAAGTAGCTTATGTCTAAAACATTTTAGATGCAAGAAACTTACTTTTGTAAAAAAGGTATACTGAAAAAATTCTTTCCCATATTAACATGGTTGCCTAATTATAGTGGCTCAACTTTCAAAAGTGATTTTATTGCTGGAATTACTGTTTCATTCTTATTAATTCCACAAGGAATGGCTTATGCGCTTATTGCTGGACTACCGCCAATATATGGACTTTATGCCGCTCTTTCACCCCAGATTATTTATGCTCTGCTAGGAACTTCGAAACAACTCGCAGTAGGACCTGTTGCGATGGATTCTCTCCTTGTTGCCGCAGGATTGGGAACAATTAGTATTTTAGGACCTGAAGAGTACATTCAATCAGCAATATTATTAGCTTTTCTATCGGGTACAATACAATTTTTATTAGGGCTTTTCAAAATGGGGTTTTTGGTTTCTTTTTTGTCTAAACCACTCATAAAAGGATTTACATCTGGTGCTGCTATAATTATTGGGTTGAGCCAGGTTAAACATATGTTGGGAATTTCTTTACATCAAAGTAATAAAATCCAACTATTTGCAATTTCACTTGTGAATTCAGAAATATCAATTCATTTTCCCACTTTAATGATTGGTTTAATAAGTATTTTTATTCTTTTAATTTTAAAAAAATGGACTCCGAAAATTCCATCTGCTTTGGTTGTAGTTATTTTAAGTTCATTATGGGTTTATTTTGGGAAACAATATCAAGAGGGTGTTGCGGTAGTTGGCCTGGTTCCTGGTGGACTTCCATCATTTAATACTCCTAATTTTAATATTGAAACTATTAAAAATTTGATCCCAATTTCATTAACATTAGCAATTGTTGGTTATTTAGAATCAATTTCAATATCAAAAACAATTGCAGAGAAATATAAATATTATCAACTTAATCCCAATCAAGAACTAATCGCCTTAGGGAGTTCAAATATTATTGGTTCTTTATTTCAGTCATACCCAACAACAGGTGGATTTTCGAGAACAGCTGTAAACGATCAAGCAGGTGCAAGGTCTGGTGTCGCCTCATTAATATGCGCTCTTGTAGTCGCAATTACAGTTAGTTTTTTTACTCAGTGGTTTTTTTATCTGCCTAAAGCTGTACTGGGATCAATAATTATTGTAGCTGTTATTCAATTAATTGATATTAAATATGCCATTAGACTTTACAATTCAAGGAAGGATGAATTTGCTATTTTATTATTTACTTTTATTCTGACTTTATTTGTTGGAATTTCTCAAGGTATAATTTATGGAATTATTTTGTCACTTCTGTTACTTGTATATAGGGCTTCAAAGCCTCACTATGCATTTCTTGGTAGAATCGGAAGCACAAATTATTTCCAAAATATTGAGAGGTTCCCTGATGAAGTTACTGTAAGGGAGGATCTAATTATACTCAAATTTGATGCACAACTATTTTTTGGAAATATTGAATTTTTCAAACAATTGGTTTTTGACGCTGTCGAAAAAAATTCAAAAAAAATTAAAGGCTTTATAATAAATGCACGATCAATAAATTATATCGATAGTACAGCTGCTGAAGAATTAGTGGTAATAATTAAAAAGCTTCAAAAAAAAGATATACGAGTAATGATAGTAGGAGCAATTGATCCTTCTAGAGACATTATAATTAATAGTAAGCTGATAGATGTATTAAAAAGACAGAATTTGTTTGTTACTTCTGGAGATGCAACTAATAGCTTTGATGGTATTTCTAAAAAAACTCCTCTTCAGAAAAAACTAAGCAGACAATACAATCCGATGGATTAAAAAATTAAAATTAAATTTGAAAATGATTATTGAACAAATCTATACTGGATGTTTATCTCAAGGGGCATATTATATTCAAAGTGGAAATGAAGTAGCTATTATTGACCCGTTAAGGGAAATTGATCCCTATATGCAAAAAGCTGAAGAAGCAAATGCAAAAATAAGATTTATTTTCGAAACGCATTTTCATGCTGACTTTGTTAGTGGTCATCTTACACTTGCAAAAAAGACAGGTGCTAAAATTATTTTCGGTCCAAACGCTAATACTAAGTTTGATGCACTTATTGCAAAAGATGGACAAGAGTTTAAAATTGGTGAAATCACCATCAAGGCTTTGCATACACCAGGCCATACAATGGAAAGCACAACTTATTTATTAATCGATTCCTCGAAAAAAGATATCGCGATCTTTAGTGGAGATACACTTTTTATTGGGGATGTTGGACGTCCAGATCTAGCTCAAAAAGCCAACAACATTACTCAAGAAGACCTTGCAGGAACTCTTTATGACAGCCTTAGAAAAAAAATCATGCCTTTGAATGATGATGTATTGGTTTACCCGGCGCATGGTGCTGGTTCTGCATGCGGAAAAAATTTAAGTGATGAAACAGTAAGTACAATTGGAGAGCAAAAGAAAACAAATTATGCCCTTAGGTCTGATATGACTAAGGATGAATTTATTAAAGAGGTAACAGATGGATTAAACCCACCCCCTAATTATTTCCCTTTAAATGTAAAAATGAATAAAGAGGGTTATGATGATATAGATAAAATTATTTTATCTGGAACAACCCCTTTAGATCCAAATTTGTTCGAGAATATTGTAAAAAAGAAAAATGCTCTAATACTTGATGTTAGGCATCAGGACAATTTTGCTGAAGAACACATACCAAATTCTATATTTATTGGTATTGATGGTAGCTTTGCACCTTGGGTTGGAACAATTGTAGAAGATGTAACAAAGCCTATTTTACTTGTAACGCCCGATGATAGAGTTGAAGAGACTGTTACAAGATTGGCACGCGTAGGTTTTGACAATAGTCTTGGGTACCTCAAAGGGGGGATAAAAAACTGGAAAATGCAAGGTAAGTTGACAACTAGTGTAGATCAAATTGACTCAGTTGTTTTTAAAAAATTGATTCAAAATGAGAAATTGAACGTATTCGACTTGCGCAAATCAGATGAATACAGTTCAGGATATATTCCGAATGCTCAAAATATTCCACTCGACTTTTTAAATAAAAAAATTAACAGTTTCCGTTTAAATGAAACTTTTTACACCCATTGTGCAGGAGGTTATAGAAGTATGATAGCTGCTTCAATTTTAAAAAGCAAAGGTATTCACAATTTCAAAGATATTAAAGGAGGATTTAATGCTTTAAGAAAACAGGTTTAGAAATCTTGAGTTAAATAAATTTTGCAAACATAAAAAACCAAAAAAATTGAGAATGATGTATAATATTTTTACCTGTTAATTATATTATCAAGGTACAAAGCCTCAAATAAAAAGACTGACAAAATGACAACATGATTGTCTTTTTTGTAATTTTATTAATTTAAAATTAAAAATTTCACCTTTTAGTAATTTATGGGAGCGAATGAATTTAAATCTTTGGACAAAAACCTTGTATCGGAAATTCCAAATAATCACTATTCAAATAAATTAATTAAGAAAACCTCGAAAAGGGTATATATTGAAAGCTATGGTTGTCAAATGAATTTTGCTGATAGTGAAATAGTGGCCTCTATTTTGATCAAAGATGGTTATACCATAACTAAAAAGTTAGATAAAGCTTCCTTGATTCTTATAAATACATGCTCAATTAGAGAGAAAGCTGAAAAAACAGTTCGCAAAAGATTAGAAGTTTTTGAGTCGATTAAAGAAAAAAATTCTAAAATGAAGGTAGGTGTAATGGGATGTATGGCAGAACGATTAAAAAGGAAGTTTCTTGAAGAGGAAAAAATTGTTGACTTAGTCGTAGGTCCAGATGCTTACAAAGATATTCCTAGGCTATTACAAGAGGTTGAAAACGAAAATGAAGCTGTAAATGTGCTTTTGTCAAAAGACGAAACATATGGAGATATATCTCCAATAAGATTAAACTCTAATGGAATATCTGCATTCGTTTCTATTACACGAGGTTGTGATAATATGTGCACCTTTTGTGTTGTGCCATTCACTAGAGGTAGAGAAAGAAGTCGTGATCCTAAAAGTATCTTAAAAGAAATTGAAGATCTGAAATGCAAAGGATATAAAGAAGTTACCTTGCTAGGACAAAATGTAGATAGCTATCTCTGGTATGGTGGTGGCTTAAAAAAAGACTTTAAAAAGGCTTCCATCATTCAGCGTAAAACTGCATTAAGATTTCACAACTTATTAAGCATAGTTGCCGAGGCATTTCCAAAGATTAGGATTAGATTTTCCACATCTAATCCTCAGGATATGTCTGTTGAGGTAATAAAAATAATGGCCAAATACAAAAATATTTGCAATCATATTCACCTACCAGTTCAATCAGGTAGTAATAGAATTTTGAAAAAAATGAATCGCCAGCATACAATACAAGAATATTTTAAGCTAATAGATTCAATTCGCGAAATTCTTCCTGATTGTGGAATTTCACATGATATGATTGCAGGATTTCCAACTGAAACTACTGAAGATCACCTAAACACACTAAAACTAATGGATTATGTAAAATATGACTTTGGATTTATGTTTGCATATTCAGAACGACCTGGAACTTTAGCTGCAAAAAAAATATCTGATGATATTGAGGATAACATTAAAAAAGAACGCTTAAATGAAATTATTAAAAAACAACAAAAACATAGCCTCTATAGAAGTCAGCAATACTTAGGTAAAATAGTTTGTGTTTTAATTGAAAAGATTTCTAAAAAATCAGAATATTTTTGGAGTGGAAGGACTCAACAAAACACAGTTGTTGTTTTCCCTAAAGAAAATTACAAAACAGGTGAATTTGTTGAGGTGAAAATTAAAAGTTGTACTTCTGCAACGCTAATTGGAAAAGCAATCAAAATCTCAAATCGAATTTAATATGGATTCATTACAATCAGTTAAACAACGTTTTGGAATCATAGGGAATAACATTGGGTTGAATCGTGCTTTAGAAAAGAGCCTACGTGTTTCTAATACCGATATTTCGGTTCTAGTAATAGGGGAAAGTGGTGTTGGGAAAGAAAGTATTCCAAAAATTATACATCAATATTCACATAGGAAACATAATAAATACATAGCTGTGAATTGTGGTGCTATACCAGAGGGGACAATAGATAGTGAACTTTTTGGTCACGAAAAAGGTGCATTTACAGGAGCATCTCAAACAAGAGCAGGTTATTTTGAAGTTGCAGATGGTGGGACTATTTTCCTTGACGAGGTAGGTGAATTACCAATGCAAACTCAAGTACGGTTACTTAGAATTCTTGAAAGCGGTGAATTTATAAAAGTAGGATCTTCGAAAGTTCAAAAGACAAATGTTAGAATAGTAGCAGCAACAAATGTTAATATCACTGAAGCTATATCTAGAGAAAGATTTAGAGAAGATTTATATTACAGATTAAGCACGGTTGAAATAGGACTGCCACCTCTTAGAGAGAGAAAAGAAGATATTATTTTACTTTTTAGAAAATTTGCATCTGACTTTGCTCAAAAATATCATATGCCACCTATAAAACTCGATAAACACTCACAAGAATTGTTAATGAACTTCAAGTGGAGTGGAAATATAAGACAGCTTCGTAACGTTGCTGAACAGATTTCTGTTTTGGAAAAAGAAAGGGAAATTAATGCGTCTTGCTTAGGCACTTATCTACCTGATCGCAAGTCTCAACTACCAGCGTTGATAAACAAAAAAAATAGTGAAAGTGATTTTGGCTCTGAGAGGGAAATACTTTACAAAGTCCTTTTTGATATGAAAAATGATCTAAATGATTTAAAGAAACTAACACTTGATTTAATAAAAAATGGTAGTCAAAGTGAAATAAATGAGAAAAATCAAAGTCTAATTGAAAAAATTTATGGCAAAGAGACTAACCTGGAAAAAAGCACAATAGATTCGGTGCCAATCAATAATACCCATGAAAAAATTAATAAAGTTGAGCCTTTAGATAAATATTCCTATGCCGAAACAATAGAGGAAGAAGAGGAACCTCTTTCCCTACACGAGAATGAACTCGAGATGATTAAGCAAGCATTAATCCGAAGTAAGGGTAAACGTAAATTGGCGGCCAAAGAATTGGGTATATCTGAAAGAACATTATATAGAAAAATAAAACAATTCGATCTTAATGAACCTGAAAAAATTTAAGCTTTTGGTTTTATTTACATTTTTAGTTTTGCAATGTAAATGTGGAATTTATTCCTTCACAGGTGCGTCTATCCCTCCGGGTGTAACAACTTTTCAGGTTAATTTTTTTGAAAATCTTGCTGGTAATCGTCCTGGATCAATAGTAGAACCAGGATTAGATAATGATTTTACTAACGCACTTCAAGATATTATAATGAATCAGACAAACTTAAACCTAGTGAGTAAAGAAGGTCAACTTATTTATGAAGGAGAAATTACTGAATATAGTGTTACTCCGATGTCTGCGACTGCTGAAAATACAGCTGCTCAAAATCGACTAAGAATGGCAGTTGCTTTTCGTTTTTTTAATGTAAAAAGTGAAGATGATAATTTTGAAAGAACATATTCATTTTTCTATGATTTCCCTGCTGAACTTCAAGTCTATGATGTGATTGACACAGCACACAAAGAGATTTTCGATAGAATTACACAAGATATATTTAATGATACACTAGCAAAATGGTAGTAAATGATTCAAAAAGTTTATTTTCATTAATTGATAATTTTAATCCAAATAATCAGGATCACTTATTAAAACTTGAAGAGCTTTCTAAGAATTATCCAAACTTTCATCTTGTAAGAGCATATTATCTCAAAGCCCTTCAAAAGCGAAAGGTTTCGTCATTTGATAAAATTCTATCACATACTTCAGTTGCAACATATGATAGAGATTTATTATATCAATTTATTGAAACTGATTTGATTGCCAGAAAATCTTCTAAAAAGAAAAGTAGATCGACTAAGGATAAGCTTACTTCTCATGATGGAAGTCAAGTCAACGAAGAAAAAAACATTGATGCAAATACAAAAAGCCTTGACATTTCATCGAAAACTCTCAAATTTTCTGAATGGGCCATTTTTTTAAACTCCGATAAAAAATTATCTGGAAAAAATGATAATCTTGAAAATTTTCAACTATTAGATGATTTTTTAAAAATCCCTGAAAGAATAATCCCAGATAAAAACTACAAAAACATAGAAGATCTCAGTGAAAAAAGTTGGTCGCCAAATGACGAGCTCATGACTGAAACACTGGCAAAAGTCTTTGTAAAACAAAAAAAATACAGAAAGGCTATCGAAGCATACCAAATATTGGGTTTGAAATATCCAGAAAAAAATAGTTTATTTGCAAACCAAATTAAAGAAATTAAAAAACTAAAAAAACAAAAAAATAGCTGATGAGCACATTTTCTATTTTTGTTGCATTGATTATTATTGTATGCTTTTTGCTTGTATTGGTAATTATGGTTCAAAATCCTAAAGGTGGAGGCTTGTCCTCATCCTTTGGAGGTGGAACACAACAATTAGGTGGTGTTCAAAAAACTTCAGATTTTTTGGATCGTAGTACTTGGATATTGGCTACGTTACTTTTGGCTCTAATATTGGTATCAAATATTACACTATCTTCAGGCAATGACCTTAATGATTCAAAATTAATAGAAGATTCTAGTATTCCTGAAAATTTTGAAAATCCAATTGAACAACCCATACAAGAAATACCAGAAGCTAATCCAAATCAAGTTCCAATACCAGAAATTCCTGGAGCTAATAAGTAATTTTTTGTTTATAATTGACTGACAAGCTGACACTTAATTTAAAATTTTTAGACTAATAAAGATGTTGGCACAATTTATGAAAAGTAAAATTTAAAATAAAATATTTGAATAATATGAGTATTAAACCTTTAGCAGATCGCGTTCTAGTTGAACCCGCTGCAGCTGAAACCAAAACGTCATCTGGAATCATAATTCCAGACAGTGCAAAAGAAAAGCCACAAAAAGGAACTGTTGTCGCTGTCGGTTCTGGAACAAAAGAAAATCCAATTACTGTTAAAGTCGGAGATAATGTTCTTTATGGAAAATATTCTGGAACTGAACTACAACACGATGGTAAGGATTATTTAATAATGAAAGAGAGCGATATTTTCGCTATCGTTTAACAACTTAAAAATTTAAAAATGGCAAAAAAAATAGAATTTGATCTAGAAGCAAGAGATGGAGTCAAACGTGGAGTTGACGCCTTAGCAAATGCTGTAAAAGTAACATTAGGCCCAAAAGGTAGAAATGTTATTATAGGTAAGGCATTTGGTGCCCCACAAGTAACTAAAGATGGTGTAACTGTTGCTAAAGAAATTGAACTTGAAGATGCACTTGAAAACATGGGTGCTCAAATGGTAAAAGAGGTTGCATCCAAAACAAACGATCTTGCTGGTGATGGAACAACTACAGCTACTATTCTTGCTCAAGCTGTAGTCAAAGAAGGGCTTAAAAATGTTGCTGCAGGCGCAAATCCTTTAGATTTAAAGAAGGGAATTGATAAAGCTGTAGATTCAATCGTTAGTTCTTTAGAAAAACAGTCCGTAGCTGTTGGTGATTCATCAGAAAAAATCCAACAAGTAGCAAGTATATCTGCAAACAATGATTCGAATATAGGCAGCTTAATAACAGAGGCATTTGAAAAAGTAGGTAAAGAGGGTGTTATAACAGTTGAGGAAGCTAAAGGTACGGATACATATGTAGACGTTGTTGAAGGAATGCAATTTGATCGTGGATATTTATCACCATATTTTGTTACTGACTCTGAGAAAATGGAAGCAGACTTAGAGTCACCTTACATTTTGTTATATGATAAAAAAATATCAACTATGAAAGACCTATTGCCAATACTAGAACCAGTGTCTCAAACTGGTAAGCCTCTACTTGTAATTGCTGAAGATGTGGACGGTGAAGCTCTTGCTACTTTAGTTGTAAATAAACTTAGAGGGGCACTAAAAATAGCCGCTGTAAAAGCTCCTGGTTTTGGGGATAGAAGAAAAGCTATGCTTGAAGACATAGCAATTTTAACTGGTGGTACTGTAATTTCTGAGGAACGTGGATTTACATTAGAGAATACTACAATTGAAATGTTAGGCACTACTGAGAGAGTTACTATTGATAAAGACAATACGACAATTGTAAATGGTAATGGAGCAAAAAAAGACATTCAGGCTAGAGTAAATCAAATAAAATCTCAAATCGAAACTACGACATCAGATTATGATAAGGAAAAGCTTCAAGAGCGATTAGCGAAACTTTCTGGTGGGGTTGCAGTTTTATACGTAGGTGCCCCATCTGAGGTTGAAATGAAAGAAAAAAAAGATAGAGTAGATGATGCTCTTCATGCAACTCGAGCTGCTGTTGAGGAAGGAATAGTAACCGGTGGAGGCGTTGCGCTTTTGAATGCTCAAAAGGAGCTCAAAAAAATTAAGCCTGATAATGCGGATGAAGCAACCGGAATTCAAATTATAAATAAAGCTGTTGAATCTCCACTAAGAACAATTGTTGAAAATTCTGGCGGTGAAGGTTCAGTTGTAGTTTCAAAAGTTTCTGAAGGCAATGAAAGTTTTGGATTCAATGCGAAGGATGGTACTTACGTAGACATGCTAAAAGAGGGAATCATTGATCCGAAGAAAGTTACTCGAGTTGCACTTGAAAATGCAGCATCAGTTGCTGGAATGATCCTCACTACAGAATGTGCATTAATTGACATCAAAGAAGAGGCACCACCTGCACCTCCAATGGGTGGGGGCGGAATGCCAGGAATGATGTAATAACTATTTTAAAAGACCCTCATAAAAGAGGGTCTTTTTTTTATTTAGGTTTTCTTTCGTAAATGCAACACATAGGAAGCTCATTATATACATTATCAGGAGCCTTAAATAATGGGGTATCATGTCCTACATCAGCAACAGCACTTTGAATTTGGTCTGGCGATATTTTGTTTGAATTATATGTAACAGATAGAATATTTGATGGTATATCCCATGAAGCCATTTTAACTCCTTTCAAAGATAAAGCTGCTTTCTCAATTCGTTTTTTACAAATTTCACAATTGCCAATTACTTCGAAATTTGATTTTTTATTCTTTGCGTTTTGAGCAGAAACAGATGTCGAAATGAAAAACAAAAAAAGGAAAATAAGTTTTTTCATAATTTTATTGTAAAGTTAATTATAAATTTAAACGTAAACCAACATAAATCATTCTTCCAAAAATTGGTGCATAAACCTGGGCAGAATCAAAATTAATTCCAAATGGATCATCAGCTGCAATAATTGGATTCAATTGTCTAAAATTTCCTAAATTTTCAACCCCACTATAAACTTCAAATTTATTAGTAAAAGCATAAGTTATTTGACTATTCCAAAGTCCGTAAGATGGAGAGTAGCCCCCTTCAGGATCTCGAATGGTAGAGACTAATCGTTGTTGTCCTAAATAATGGTAAGTTAAATCCCATCGCCATTGAGCTCCCTTATTTTTTCGTTTTGTTTCCCATCCAAAATTTCCAAAAAATCTATTTTGAGCTTGTAATGGTCTCTGCAGAAACCCTGAATTGTATGTTGTTTTTACGTCATAATTTTTATAAGCAAAACGAAGACTTATCAGCTCGTACGGATTGTAATCAATTGAAAATTGAAAGCTATTCGCGCGGCTTAAACCCTTTAAATTATAAAATGAGATTTGACCTTCCGATTCCCAGTCTACAACTACTTGATCAGTAAAGTTGGTAACATAATAATCCACCGTTATATCTCCACCCCTTCCAAAAAGTTTAAAAATCTGACGTATACTAATTCCATAATTCCAAGCTTTCTCGGGATTCAAGCCATAAATAGATCCTCCGCTCTCTAAAATATTAATCTTGCGGTTTGTACCAAAAAGAGTTTGATTTTCAGCAAAAATATTTGCCGCTTTTCTTCCACTTCCTCCTGAAATTCTGAATATTGTAGTCTCATTGGGAAGATACCTCAGGTGCAATCGAGGAGTAACAAAAGTTCCCAAACGGTTATGTGAATCAATTCTAATACCGGCTATTAAATTAAAGTTTTCCAAACTATCATAGCTATATTCGAAGAAACTACCAACCGAAATATCATTTCTATTAAAATAAAAAGCATCCACGGTTTCTAAATAACTGTCATATGAGAAATTAAATCCTAATTTGAATTTATTTTTGGTATTCCCAATAATTGAGTTATATAAAAGATTACTATAAAAACTCTGATGGTCTATATCATAATTTCTAAAACCATAAAAAGCCTCTTGTCTATGATTACTATATGCAGATTGAAAGCCAAAACTTTTATAAGATAACTCAGGAAATACATATCCGATTTTCAAAGAAGTATCTATTCTAGTGGTATTAATCTGACTACCCCAAAAGAAATTTTCATATCTATCGCCTTCCGGCATAAAACCTAATTCACCAACTTGCTTTTCATCTTGCATTAAACGGATACTCCCAAAACCAACCCACCCTTTTTTTGAATCAGTGTATTGCCAACGATTCAAAATATTCACCTGCTGACCAAGTGGAGCATCTAAAAATGAGTCACCATTATTATCCATCTCTTGATTACGTAAATTACCATGAATAAATAGACTCGTGCTCCACTTATTATTTAGTTTCAAACTCCCTTGAAAATTTGCTTCTCGTCTGCCCATATTAGAACTGAACAGATTAAAAAATAGTGGATCACTTGAAAAGGGTTTTTTTATTTCAGTATTTATTTGACCCGCAATACTTTCGAAGCCATTTATTACACTTCCTGTTCCCTTAGTTATTTGAATACTTTCAATCCATGTTCCTGGTGTAAAAGTAAGACCATAAGCTTGAGAAGCTCCGCGAACCATAGGAATATTTTCCTCGCTAATCAACAAATATGGACTGGTTAGTCCTAACATTTTTATTTGCTTAGTGCCAGTGAGTGCATCTGAAAAATTAACATCAATAGAAGGATTCGTCTCGAAGCTTTCTGAGAGATTGCAACATGCTGCTTTTAATAATTCTTCACTATTTATGTTTATGATATTTTGTGCCTCAAAATAGGCTTTCTGTAAAGCTTTTCTCCTTTGAAAAATTGTTACTTCATCCAGTGATTCTGTATCGCTAGGCTTTAAAAATCTGATTAATATCTTGTTATTTTGAACACTCAATGTATCTGATTTAAAACCAATATAACTGAGTATAAGTTTTCTTTCTGGACCTAAATAAGGAATTGTAAATTTACCTTCTTGATCAGTTACAGTTCCTGTTTGTGTATTTAACCAAAAAATATTGGCGCCAACAAGAGGTATTGTTTCACTACCGTCTTTAGTTAATAATCTTCCTTGAAGATTTTCCTGTGCTGAAAGTTTAAAACCTAATAGGCTTAATAGTATTAAGATATATTTTTTCACTTTAAATTTTTATGAATTGTCTTAGTTCTTTTTTTATTTGAAAAGACAGATTAACCATAAAATATAAATGAATTGTTCTTTAGAAATAATTTACAAGTTTTAGTAGGAGGTGAAGGTGGATTAAATAAGTTTAACTTAGACAAAAAATATGATTTTAGAGTTTTGATATTCGAATGTCTAAGAGGTATATTATTGATAATAGTAACTTTTAAGAAGTACTCTTGATCAATTTTTTGGGGTTCATGGTTTTGAAATAGTTGAATTTCATCTTCACAGCATGACTTATTTGTAAGTTTATCTATTGGATTAAGTTCAGAATCAAAATTGGACTCCATAGCACATTTCGATGAATTATATGCCAACGAAATCTTCGCTATTTTGTCATCACAATAATGAACATTTAACGCATAACCAACTCTTGTTGTCAAAATAATTAGCGTCAAAAATAAACTTACTAAACTTTTAATTTTCATTATTCAAAGATACTTATTTTAATTAAAATAAGAGATCAATAGAATGCATGACATACTTAGCATTATTACATTTTCAATTAAGGTTGCTTCTGTCATGGGTAGTTTCAACGAAGTTCCTAAACAGGCACAATCAATCTCAGTTTTATTAACTAAAGTCTTAATTACACCTATAGAAGTAATAGATAAAACCAATAATGTGATGGAAAGAATTACTGGGAGATTCCATCCGATTAAAAAAGCAATACCTAAAGCTGTCTCAAGAAAAGGGTACAAATTTGCATAAAATGGAATTTTTTTTGCTAATGGGTCGTAACGCATAAATGAGTTAGGGAAACTACTATAATCTAGAAATTTGAATAAACTGAATATTAGAAAAAATAATCCCATAAAAATTTGCATAGATTTTCCATAGTTGGCATTAATTTGACTGGAAATATAAAAAGTCCCCATAATTAGATATGAAAATATTAGAAAAAGAGGAGTCAACTGTTTTAATTTTGACTTCGTTTCTTTTTTGGATCTGGATATATCACGTTTAACAGTATATTTTGTCCCTAAAAGCTTTGAAATTTCGAAAACTTCAAGATATTGTTTGGAATCAATTTCTGCAAGTCCTGTTTCTAAGCTAACTTTTACATCCAATACCCCTTCATATGCTTTGATTTTATCCGAAACTGTCTTTTGACAATTCGAGCATATCATGCCAGAAATGTAGAATTTACTTTTCATAGGGTTTTAAGCTGTTAAATCGTAAAATTCAATTTCAAAATTTTTAAAGTCCTTAACAAAGTTAATCACATTTTGTACATAAATGATACACTAAATTTAACTTTGTAAGTAACAGATTACTTAATTTTGTTTAAAATGTTAGCAGCAACTTACTCTTCAATATTTAAAAAAATCAAAACTTCTTTGAACCCTTTTAAAAAAGAAGCTTTAATGGGTTTAGAGACTTGTTGTAAGGTCCTCAGAAATAATATTTCTCATTATGATTGGGTGGGCTTCTACTTTTCAAATTTTAACACCAAAACACTTCACCTCAAAGCCTTTTCTGGAGATCCAACAGAACATATAACTATACCTTTCGGAAAAGGAATATGCGGTCAGGTTGCAATGACTAATAAAAACTTTATTGTGCCCAATGTTAAGGAGCAGGACAATTATATATCATGCAATATTAATGTTCGCTCAGAATTAGTTGTCCCAATGTTTTTTGAAGGAAGAAATATTGGTCAAATTGATATTGACTCTAATAAAATTGATGCGTTTTCAAAAGAAGATGAAAGTTTACTAGTATTATGTTGCGATTTCATTTCGAAAGCTTATGGATCAAGACTATTAAAAATTTAAATTAACATGGAAAATAAAAAAATAACCTCAGCCTTAATTTCTGTATTTGATAAAAATAATCTTGAGCCATTAATTAAAGAATTAGTCAACAAAGATGTGACACTCTATTCCACAGGAGGAACAAAAGATTTTATTCAAAATTTAGGATACCAAGTATTTGCTGTTGAAGACACAACAGGCTATCCCTCTATACTTGGGGGAAGAGTTAAAACATTGCACCCTAAAATTTTTGGTGGAATTCTTAAAAGATCAAATAATGAAAATGATTCCAGAGAGATTGAAAAATTCCAAATCCCATCATTCGATTTAGTTGTTGTTGATTTATATCCATTTGAAAAAACTGTAGCAGAAAATGCCTCAGAAAGTGATATTATTGAAAAAATTGATATTGGTGGAATTGCTCTAATCAGAGCTGCTGCAAAAAACTTTAATGATGTATTCTGTATCTCTGATAAAGATGATTACATGAATTTTATTTCACTTTTTAAGAAATCTAATGGTGCGCCTTCACTTGAAGAAAGAAAAGATTTTTCTATAAAAGCTTTCCATATGTCATCAAATTACGATACTGCTATTTTTAATTATTTCAATAAAGATCAAAATCATTTAAAAATAAGTATAAGTAATGCTAAGGTTCTTCGTTATGGTGAAAACCCCCACCAGAAAGGATATTTTTATGGGTCGTTCTCGAATTTATTGGACCAGATCAATGGTAAAGAAATATCATATAATAACCTACTTGATATTGATTCAGCGATAAATCTAATGTCAGAATTTTACCAAGGCAAGCCTGCCTTTGGAATTTTTAAACATAACAATGCATGTGGTTTTGCTGTAAGAGATAAATTAAATGAAGCATATCTCGCATCTTTAGATGGCGACCCAATATCAGCTTTTGGAGGAGTTTTAATAAGCAATAAAGTAATTGATTTAATAACAGCAACAGAAATTAACAAACTTTTTTTTGAAATAGTAGTTGCACCAGGTTATGATTTTAAAGCTCTTGAATTATTAAAGGTAAAAAAGAACCGCATTATTCTTGTCCAAAAAGAAAACATGCAGTCAAATCAAGTATTAAGAAGTTGCCTAAATGGTGTTTTAGTGCAAGATAAAGACCTTGAAACCGACAAAAAAAATGATTTAAAGTATGTTACAAAAAAATCACCTCTCCCCAATGAAATTGAAGATTTGTTATTCGCATCAAAAATTTGTAAACACACAAAATCAAACACTATTGTACTTGCAAAAAACAAACAACTTATAGGTTCTGGTACTGGTCAAACTTCACGAGTGGATGCATTACACCAAGCAATTAAAAAAGCCAAAAACTTTGGTTTTGGCTTAAAAAACGCTGTAATGGCAAGTGATGCTTTTTTCCCCTTCCCAGATTGTGTTGAAATTGCTAATTATGAGGGTATCAATTCTGTAATACAACCTGGAGGTTCTATAAAAGACAATTTATCTATAGATTATTGTGATTCAAACGAAATGAGTATGGTTTTAACAGGAATACGTCATTTTAAACATTAATTGTTAATTTTGCAAAATATTATCAACAATGGGTTTATTCACAGAAGACATAGCAATAGATTTAGGAACTGCTAACACTCTTATTATACACAACGATAAAGTTGTAGTTAATAGTCCTTCTATAGTAGCTATTGACAGAACTACTAACAAAGTAATCGCAATTGGCGAAGAGGCAAATATGATGCAGGGTAAGACACATGAAAATATTAAAACCGTGCGTCCACTCAAAGACGGCGTAATTGCTGACTTTAACGCTTCAGAACAAATGATTAATCGTTTAATTAAAAGTATACCAACATTACACCGTAAATTTTTTTCGCCTTCCCTTAGAATGGTTATCTGCATTCCTTCAGGTATTACGGAAGTAGAAATGCGTGCAGTAAAAGAATCTGCTGAAAGAGTTAATGGAAAGGAGGTCTATCTTATTCACGAACCTATGGCAGCAGCAATTGGTATTGGGATAGACATAATGCAACCTAAAGGAAATATGGTTGTTGACATTGGAGGTGGCACTACAGAAATCGCTGTAATTGCACTTTCAGGAATTGTTTGTGACAAATCAATTAAAATTGCAGGAGATGTTTTTACAGGAGATATAATAAATTATATGAGAAGCAAGCACAATTTATATATTGGGGATAGGACTGCGGAAAAAATTAAAATTCTTGTTGGTAGTGTTATTGAAGACCTAGATAATCCTCCAGAGGAAATGTCAGTTCAAGGAAGAGATCTATTAACAGGTAAGCCCAAACAGGTAATAATTAGCCACGCTGAAGTAGCTAAAGCACTAGATAAATCAGTAATCCGTATAGAGGATGCAATTATGGATGCCCTTTCTCAAACTCCACCTGAACTTTCTGCAGACATTTATAATACTGGAATTTACCTAGCCGGTGGCGGGGCATTATTAAGGGGTTTAGACAAAAGATTATCTCAAAAAACTGACCTGCCAATTTATGTAGCTGAAGACCCACTTCAGGCTGTTGTAAGAGGTACAGGTATTGCCCTTAAAAATACTGACCGTTTTAAAACTGTTCTAATTAAATAATCTGGTATGCAGCGAATAATAAATGCGCTCATACAATACAGAAATCCCATTTTATATTTTTTTTTAATGGGTTGTTCAATACTTTTCCTTACTAAAAAAAGTAAATATCACAAAACTCAATTAGAAGAATATGGAATGTATGTAACAAAAGAACTTTATGATATTAATCATAAATTATCTAATTATTTTAAGTTGAAAAAGAAAAATGAGGAGTTATTAAAAGAGAATAAAAAATTAAGAGAACTTTATCTAAAATCAAAAAGTTTGGCTCTTTATCCAAATGCTTTTGCAAAAAAAAAACATTTCCCATTTAAACTAAAAGAGGCTAACGTAATAAAAAATAGTTTTTTAAACCAAAGAAATAATCTTATAATAGACATAGGTACTAGTGATGGAATTAAAAGTGATATGGGGGTAATTTCAAGAAATGGAGTTGTTGGTATTATTAATTCTGTTTCTAAAAATTATTCTAGTGTAATTTCAATTTTAAATCAGGACATAAAAATCAATGTTCGTTTAAAAAAAAGTAATGCATTGGGTTCCATGTTTTGGAGAGGATTAAATCCATTGGAGTTTAAAATCGATGACGTTGTTGATAATGTTTCATTCAAAAAAGGAGATACAATAATTACAGGAGGAATGTCTTCTTACTTTCCGTATGGAATTCCGTTGGGAGAAATAGTAGATTTCGAAAGTAATTCACAAAATGGATATTATTCAATAGATGCAAGGCTATTCGAAGATCCCTCTTTAGTAAACTATGTTTATGTTTTATCTAATGAGGATAGAGAAGAAATTTTAAAATTACAAGAGAATTTTCAAAATGAATAGAAAAAGCTTAATCCTTTTAATTTCTTTTTTTAGCCTTTTATTTTTTCAAATTTTTGTTTTTAACAATATGAATATTTTTGGTTTTGTAAACCCGATGATATATATCGTTTTTTTAGTAATCTATAATTTTGACAGTGATCAAACTCTTTTTATTCTGATTTGTTTCCTTTTAGGGTTTTCAACTGATTTTTTTTCTCAATCCGGTGGAGCACATACTATTGCTACTTTGACAATGTCTTTTCTTAGACCAATTTTAATAAGAAATTCTTACGGAGTTACATCTGAAATTCCAATAAGTTTTCATAATGATACAAGAAGAATTAATAAATACACATTTTTATCACTTTTATTTATTTTACATCATCTAATTTATTTTTCAATTGTATTTTTTGACTTGAGTGCAGTACATCTAATTTTAAAGTACACTTTTTTGACGTTTATGTTTTCTTTAACTTTAAGTATTATGGTTTTAAATTTATACAGAAAACCTAATGATTCGTAAAAATATTTTATTTTATTTCACCCTTGGAGTCTCAGTGATATTTATTTTTCAACTGATAAGATTACAACTATTTAACTCTGAATATTCGGAGCGGTCTCTAAGCAATGCGACTTTAGAACGCACAATTTACCCTCCTCGAGGACTTATTTATGACAGAAATGGTAAACTTTGGGTTAGTAATAAACCTGTATATGATTTGATGGTGGTCCCTGAAAATTTGAAAGTATTTGACACACTTGAACTAATTCAAAATTTGAAAATATCAAAGAAAGAGCTTACTGAAAAAATTAGAAATGCTAAACAATTTTCAAAAAAATTACCATCTGTAATAGAACGTCAGCTTTCATTATCTGAAATATCAATTTTTCAAGAAAAAATGTGGAAGTTTCCAGGTTTTTATTTTCAAAAAAAAACAACTAGAGATTATCTTTTACCTATCGGAGGAAATGTATTGGGTTATACCAGTGAAACAAATAAGAGAGAATTAAAAATGAAGCCTGATTATGACCTTGGAGAAATGATAGGTCGACAAGGAATTGAAAAAACATACGAAAAAATTCTTAGGGGTAAAAAGGGTATTAAAATTTTTCAAAAAGACCGTTTTAACAGAATAATTGGTCCCTATGAGTATGGAAATTATGATACAACTCCTGAAGCTGCTGAAAATTTGACTTTGACTCTGGACTCTGATTTACAAAATTATGGTGAATCTTTGATGCAAAACAAAAGAGGTGGAATAGTTGCTATAGAGCCAGAAACTGGTGAAGTACTGGCTCTTGTTACTGCACCTAGTTACAATCCTAACATTCTAATAGGAAGAAATAGGTCAAAGTCCTTTAATAAATTGGTAAATGATACTATTTCAAAACCTCTTTTTGATAGAAGTCTACAAGCAGAATATTCACCTGGATCTCCCTTTAAATTATTAAATGCTCTTATAGGTCTTCAGGAGAAGGTTATTACTCCAGAAACTGTTTTTTCTTGTGACAAAGGTCATTATTACGCAAAAGGAGCTTTTATGAAATGCCACAATGGTATCGGTACAAAGAGTAATCTTGTTAAAGGAATTTACAAATCTTGCAATAGTTATTTTGCGAAGACTTTTGTTAGAATAATTGAGAGCCAATCAACTCCAGATATGGGCATAGACCTATGGAAAACTCACTTGTTACGATTTGGATTAGGAAATTATTTAGGTTATGACTTACCTGTTGGGAAACCAGGATTTATTCCTGATAGTAATTATTACAACACCTGGTATCCAGAAAAAAATTGGAGCTCTACTACAGTTATATCTAATGCTATAGGCCAAGGGGAGATTCTTACAACCCCAATTCAAATGGCAAATTTTACTGCTGCTATTGCAAATCGTGGATTTTACAGAAAACCGCATTTTAAAAAATCCGCTGACAGCAAGATGAATGATTCATTATATCCAATTAATAGAACATTGATTGATTCCGAACATTTTGAAACTGTTATTGAAGCGATGCATCAAGTAGTTGAAAGAGGAACTGCACGAATAGCAAAAATAAATGGACTTAAAATTTGTGGTAAAACTGGAACTGTGGAAAACTTTATTCGTCTTAATAATGAAAAAACTCAGCTTACTGATCATTCAATTTTTATAGCATTTGCACCCAAAGAAAAACCTAAAATTGCAATAGCTGTATTTATAGAGAACGGATATTGGGGTGCTAGATGGGCAGCTCCAATAGCAAGTCTAATAATAGAAAAATATTTGAAAAAAGAAGTCAAACGTAAATGGCTTGAAAAAAAAATAGTTGAGGGAAGCCTTATTGCAGAATACGAAAAACCTTTTCTTGGTAAACCCTTCAATATTAATGAATAAAATTTTTCTTTTAAGACTTGATTGGATAAGTATCTTAATTTTTTTGATACTTGTTAGCTTTGGCATTTCAAATATTTATTCAGCTACATTTTCAGAATTCTCTATTTCAATTTTTAATATGCAAAATCTTGCTGGTAAACAATTTTGGATTTTTATAATATGTTTAATAATTCTTCCATTTATTTTATTTGTTAATGCAAGTTTCTTTGAGCATTTATCAAGTGTGTTTTATATAATTTCATTAATTAGTTTGATCGGTTTACTATTCTTTGGCCAAAAAATTTCTGGAGCAACCTCATGGTATTCAGTCGGTGGATTTACCATTCAACCCTCTGAATTTGCGAAAATAACAACTGCTTTGCTAATTTCTACAAAATTAAGTTCTATACAAACAGATATTAAAAAAGTTAAAGATATTTTAAAGTTATTTGGAATAGTTTTAATTCCAATGTGTCTCATAATTCTTCAATCAGACGCAGGGTCAGCATTAGTTTTTCTAGGAATAGTTTTTGCCTTATTTAGGGAAGGCTTAGATATAAGATTTCTCTACTTTAGTATTTTATCATTGATCATTTTCGTGTTAACCTTACTCCTAAAACCTTTACTTTTAAGTCTTATTTTAATATTGACCTTTATTATAATGTATCGATATATAATAGGTAAATATCCTAAAACGAATAAATCACCTTTTTTGATAATTTTATTTGCATCAATTTTTTTTTCATTTTCAGTCGACTTTATTTTTAATTCTATTTTCGAACAAAGACATCGTGATAGATTTAATGTAATTCTTGGTTTAGAAGTCGATTCTAAAGGCATAGGTTACAACATTAACCAATCTAAAATTGCCATAGGATCAGGTGGATTCATTGGAAAAGGGTTTTTAAATGGGACTCAAACTAAGGGGGGGTTTGTCCCAGAACAGCATACAGATTACATATTTAGTACAGTTGGAGAAGAATGGGGGTTTATCGGAAGTAGTTCTCTCATTATTTTATATGTATTTTTAATAATCAGGATATTATCTCGAGGTGAAAAACATACTCAGCCGTTCCCAAGGATTTTTTCATACAGCTTTGTTGGCATGCTATTTATCCACTTCTTTATAAATATTGGTATGACCCTTGGTTTATTACCAACAGTTGGAATTCCACTTCCTTATATTAGTTATGGTGGTACAAATCTTTTGGCTTTTAGTTTAATGTTTTTTATCTATTTAAACTTAGATGCAAATAGATTGAATTAACTTTTTACATCTAGTGCATCACGAAGTCTATTACCCAAAGTCATAAAAGATAAAACCAGAGTCATAATTGCAAAGCCAGGTAAAATAGTCAAGTATGACTTGCCAAGAAGTAGATAATTAAAGTTGTTTTTTACCATTCCTCCCCAAGTAGGGGTTGGCGGCTGGGCTCCTATCCCTAAAAATCCAAGACCACTTTCCATTAATATAGCACTCGCAAAATTAGCAGCCGAAATAATAATAAGGGGCCCTATAGTAGTGGGAAGTATATGATTAATTAACAATCTTCTTTTCGAAAATCCTAAAACTTCACCTGCTTTAATGTAGAATTCTTCTTTAGTTGATTTAACTTGGCCTCTTACTAACCTAGCTACTTCAACCCACATACTAATTCCAACAGCAACAAATACTTGCCAAAATCCTTTGCCAAGGGCTAAAGTGATAGCTATAACCATCAATAGAGTTGGAACTGACCAAATTATATTTATGAATCCAATTATAAGTTTATCGAGCCACCCTCCATAAAAACCAGCAACAGCACCAAAAAAAATACCCAGAACTAAAGAAATAATAACTGCGATAAACCCAATAGAAATTGATACTCTTGAGCCAATAATTAAGCGGCTTAAGAAATCTCTTCCAAATTTATCTGTGCCTAAAATAAAAGTCTTTTTTTTTAGATACTTTCTTTCTATCTCATTCTTATCTATCCCAATTGGGAATTCTTTATAGCTGACTTTCTCGTAGTAATCTGTAGCATTTCCATATCTTTTAAATAAAATTCCATCAATTCCCCAACTTATTTCTTTGACAGGAACTTCGTCATTGGTATTAATTTTGCCATTAAAAAAACTATTGCTGACTATCGAATTATTTCTTGGAATTGTAAGTAATAAGCAGGTAAAGCCAGGCTCCTGAGAATGGATAGATAAATGCATTTGATTTGCATTCTCAGTTTTGTCAGGAGATAACTGGTATGCAAAAACTGCAATGAAAATCACAAGAGATATGTAAGCCGCACTAATTAGTGCCCAAACGTCCTTTTTTAAAAGTTTTAAAGCACGTTTTAAATCCAATTCAATTTATACTTTTTATTTTTTTGCAATAGTACGTTTAGGTTCTATAGAAGAAAGGTCTTCAAGGATTCTTACTGCTTCTGTTATATAAAAATCTTTTTTTAAAGATTCAAGCCCTCTGTTTCTCTTTTCAATTGTAGTGTCATTTGGTGGAATTTTTTGTCCAGCTTCAGGGAGCCACTTGAATTCGAAAGGTGACTCAAACTCTGATAATTTGTCAAAACGTTCTGCAAATTTTTTCTTTGTTTCCATTTCTGTCTTAAAAGAATCATAATCTAAAAAGTATGAGAAGTCATTTTGTTGACTTTTTACCCACAAAGCCTGTTCATCAATCAAGGAAACGATAGGGTTTTCTTCCAACCTTTTTTTACTCTTTTCTAGTGCATAATCATAATTATTCATAACAGATGGTTTATAATTTGCGGGTGTTATACGGTCCCATGCTAATGGATTATCTTGATCTTTCTCACCCATTTCAACATAAGCGTAACGATCTGGAAAAACGATATCACTTTTAACACCTTCAAGCTGAGTTGATTTACCATTAACGCGATAAAACTTGTCTGTCGTCACTTTTAAAGCTCCTAAATCACCATAGGTGCCTCCAGTTATCATTTTATTCAAGTCGATGACGTTTTGAACTGTTCCCTTACCGAAGGTTTGTTTACTTCCTAAGACAATTGCCCTTTTATAGTCTTGCAGGGCTGCGGCAATAATTTCAGATGCTGATGCTGAAAACTCATTAACTAATACTACCAAAGGGCCATCCCAAATTATTGAAGGATCAACATCTTTTAAGACCTCTTTTCTACCCCCGGTACTCTTTACCTGTACAACTGGTCCTTTGTCGATAAAATATCCTGTCATATCAACAACTGTTTTTAATGAACCTCCCCCATTATTCCTCAAATCAAGAATAATTCCTTTAACATTTTTTTGTTTGAGTTGCTGTAATTCTTTTTTAACATCTATTGCTGCATTACGTTCATTATAATTTTCAAAATTGATATAAAACTTTGGTAATTCAATTAACCCATAATCTCCCGAAACATCTTTAATCAGGGTTGATTTTGCATATGTCTCCTCAAGCTCAACAACGTCTCTTACAATTGATATTTCTTCAATATTTCCCTCAACTCGTTTAATGGTCAAAAAAACTTTTGTCCCCTTAGGACCTTTAATTAACTTAACAGCCTCATCAATTACCATTCCTGAAATATCAACAGCCTCAATTTGATTTTCCTGTCTAACTTTTAGAATTGCATCGCCAACCTGAAGATTTTCTTGTCTCCAAACAGGACCGCCAGAAATAATTTCTACGACTTTTATTTGTTGGTTTCTTTTACTAAGTCTTGCTCCAATACCTTCAAATTTACCAGACATAGACATATCAAATCTATCTTTATCTCTCGGGGCAAAATAGTAAGTATGAGGGTCAAATTGAAGTACTATAGAGTTTAAATATATAGAGAACCAATCTTTTCTTTTCTGATCGTTGTAAATTTCAAATAAATTTTTGATATTTTCCTCAATTTCTTCCCTTATATTTTCTTCTAATTCTATGTCAGAAATCATGGTGTAATTATTATCTGCCTTCTTTTTTTCAATTTCCTCATCTTTTTTTCCTATAAATGTTTCAAGAGCATTTAGCTTAAAGCGCTTTCTCCAAAAAGCTTTTAACTCGTCAACTGATTTAGCATAAGGTATAGTTTTAAAATCTAAACTAATTTCCTCTTTTATATTAAAATCAAAGGGCTTACTCAAAACTTCTGAATAAAAACTTTCAACTTGTTTCATTCGTTTCTTGAGCCTTAAAAAAGTAAGGTCAAAAAAATTGATTTGTGCATTTTTTATCTCATCATCAATTTTGAAACGAAAGGATTCAAAGGTCCTAATATCAGATTGAAGGAAAAATCTATGTTGGCCATCTAAGCTTTCTAAATAATTCATGAAAGCATTTTCAGAAAAAGAATCGTTTATTTCTCTAGGGTCGTAATGCCCACGGTTAATAACGTAGGAGATTATCTCAATAAGTAACTTGTCTTTATTTGGATCTTGTTCTTTTGGACTAAATCCAAAAACAAGCGTACTTAAAGAAATTAAAATTACTAGTGAAATACGATTCCGTAAAAAGATAGTTTTGAATTTCTTTTTCATTGCGAGCAAATATAAGGATATTCTAAAATACTATTATTAGTGTTATATGGAAGATTGCGGAAAAAGATTTTATAAATTTACTGCGAAAATTATTTATGAATAAAAAACCACTCATTCTAGTTACAAATGATGACGGAATTAATGCACCTGGACTTCGAGCGCTTATAAATGTGATGAGTGATATTGGGGAAGTTTTGGTTGTAGCGCCAGATTCACCGCGATCAGCTATGGGACACGCAATCACAATAAACTCAATACTACATTGCAAAAAAATAAAATCAGATAATATCAATATAATTGAATATAGCTGCTCAGGAACACCTGCTGATTGTGTCAAATTAGCAATAAATGAGATCTTAGATCGAAAACCCAATATTTGTGTTTCAGGAATTAATCATGGATCAAATTCATCAATAAATGTAGTTTATTCAGGTACGATGAGTGCAGCTATTGAAGCAGGGATTCAGGGAGTTCCTGCAATTGGTTTTTCGTTATTGGATTTTAAATGGAATGCTGATTTTGAACCATTTAAAAATTATATTGAAAAGATAACTCTTGAAGTTATAAATAATCCCACACCTAAAAATTTAATCCTAAATGTTAATTTGCCAAAGCTAAAAGAAAATCAAATTAAAGGAATCAAAATTTGTAGACAAGCCAATACGACATGGTTAGAAAAATTTGATAAACGTTCAAATCCCATGGGTGAAAATTATTATTGGTTGACAGGAACTTTTTTAAATAATGATAATGGTATGGATACTGATGAATGGGCACTGGATCATGGCTATATTTCGATAGTACCTACACAATATGATTTAACTGATCACAATATGATTCAGACACTGAAAAAATGGAATTTGTAAAAAGTAAATATTTTTTCTGGGGACTATTTGCGGGATTATTGTGGACAAGTTTTGGTGTATTAATATTATTATTTTTCCTATCTGAAGTTCCGCTTGAGGAAAGTATTTTAAAACTATACAAAAAACAAAAATTGGGGGGGGTGATTTCACTCGCAGCACTTATCAATTTACCTATTTTTTTTATTGCACTCAGAAAAAATAAATATGATTTTGCAGCTGGTTTAGTCGCGATTTCTTTGATCCTAGTTTTTGTTATAGGAGTTTTAAGAATAAAAATTTAAAAATTTTTAACCCGTGAAATATTATATTATTTCAGGAGAAGCATCAGGGGATCTTTACGGTTCATTATTAATTAAAGCTCTTAAATCTTTTGATAAAAAAGCAAAATTTCGAGGATGGGGGGGTGATTTAATGAAAAAGGAGGGGCCAATTGATGTAAAGCATTATAAGGAACTTGCAATTATGGGATTCGTTGATATTTTTCTCAATATTCCAAAAATCATTAAGTATATAAAGTTTTGTAAAAAAGACATTAAAGATTTTAATCCAGATACAATAATTTACATTGATTATCCTAGTTTTAACTTAAGAATAGCTAAATGGGCCAAGAAAAAGGGGTTTAAGAACCATTATTATATAAGTCCTAAAATTTGGGCTTGGAAAGAGTGGAGGGTAAAACAGATTAAACAAAATTTAGATGCACTTTATGTAATTCTTGAATTTGAGAAAAAATTTTTTGAAAAAAAATATAATTTCCCTGTTCACTTTGTTGGTCATCCTCAATTAGATCTACACAAAAATTTTATTGAAAATCCTCTTTTTAAAAAGAAATATAATTTAGATCAGGAAAAAATTATTGCCCTATTGCCTGGTAGCAGAATACAAGAAATAAATAAAATTTTACCTGTCTTTATTAAGGTTGCAAAGAAATTTAATGGATATCAATTTGTTATAGCTGGAGCTTCTGGAATACCTTCTGAAAAGTATGACTCTTTCATTGAAAATTCAAATATTAAGATTGTTTACAACCAAACATACAATCTTTTAAATTGCAGCATATTTGCTTTAGTTACGAGTGGTACAGCAACTTTAGAGGCAGCTCTTTTTAACACTCCTCAGATTGTTTGCTACAAAACTAATCCTATAAATTACTGGATTGCAAGGAAGTTTGTTAAAGTTAAATATGTATCTCTTGTAAACTTGATTTTGAATAAAAAAAGTTTGGTTGAACTAATACAAAAAGAATTAAATTTTGAAAACCTAACTTCAAGCTTAAATAGGCTATTAGAAGAAAGAGAATTAGAAAACATGCAAAATGACTATATAAAATTGAAATTAAAATTAGGTAAACCAGGGGCTAGCATGAAAACTGCCAGATTAATTTTTAATTCAATAAAATCTAAATGAATAATTACCCTCTAAAACGCGGTACAAAGTTTTTCTTGTAATTTTCAAAGTCTTCTGGTTTTGAAAAAATTTGGTAGTCGCCTTGTTTTATCATTTTCAAATAAAGTTCAATTTGTTTTGGTTTATAATAACCAACTAATGGCATGATTGGATCTCCATCTTCACTTAAAAAAACCATCGTTGGATATCCCCTTACTCCAAGAAATTGTGTAAATTGATGAGTAGCATTTCTTCCATTTCTGTTAGGGTCGTAATTTGGGTTTGTAAATTTTTTATTATAAAAGGTTATTTCTTCTGTTCCTTCAGCATTAAATTTTACTGCATAAAAATGCTCACTAATATAACGAGACACATCTGGGTTTTGGAAAGTGTTTTTATCTAATAGTTTACAAGGTCCGCACCAGTTAGTGTAAACATCCATAAAAATTTTCTTTGGCTCTTTTTTTTGAGCTGCCCTTGCCTCATCTAAGGTCATCCAATTAATCTTTTGAGCGCATAAATTGACTGAGTGAATCAGGAAAATTAATGTGAATATTGTACGAACCAAAATTAAAAACTTATTAAATCACCGTAAAGTTACAAAACAATTAAATTTTTTGGAGTTCTTCAGCACCATGTGTGAGTTTTTTCAACTGTTTAAGAAGTAAAATAACTAATAAAGCAGTAAGTGTACAAAAAATAAATATCCCTGTGAAGATTTGCTTTTCTCCTGCTTTTTCAGCAAAACCTCCAATTGCAGCAGCAAGTTTATTGCCTAGGCCAGTAGCGGCCCAATATATACCCATTATTGATGAGGAATACTTCAATGGAGCTAATTTGGTTATAAATGACAGGGATACAGGTGAGGCACACAATTCTCCAATGGTATGAAACAGATAGGCTAATACTAGCCAGTACATAGCTGATTTACCAAAAACCTCATAATCTGACGAAGCAAAACGCATAAACATAAAACCCAATCCCATAATCAAAATTCCAACTGCGATTTTATATAATGACGATGCTTCTTTACCTTTTAATTTCCAACGCATCCAAAATCCCCCAACAGAAACAGCAAGAGTAATTATAAAAAATGAATTTAGAGATTGAAACCATGAAGCTGGAATTTCAATCCCTAAAAGCATCCGATCTGTTTTTTGTTTTGCATAAAGATTCATTAAACCACCGGCTTGTTCAAAAGCACCCCAAAAAATGATTATTAATAAAAAGGAGATTAGTAAAACTTTTATTCTGTCCTTCTCAACTTGTGTGAGTTTGTGCTTTATTAATTTATTATCCGGATGAGAACTTTCACCGATAAAATCTCCTACACCTACTAAATATCTCTGCCCATAAAAATAAGTTAATTGTCCAAAAAACATTCCAATTGCTGCCAAACCAAAACCATAATGCCAATTGTATGTCTCTCCAATCCATCCACATAAAATAGGTGCCACAAATCCACCAATGTTAATCCCCATGTAAAATATGTAAAATCCTAGGTCCCTTCTCTCGTCTCCTTTTGGGTATAGACCCCCAACCATACTTGAAATATTTGGTTTGAGACCTCCTACACCTAAAATGACAAAAAAACATCCTAAATAAAAACTAAGCTCGTTATCAAAAGCCAAAATTGTATGTCCAATACAAAGTAAAATACCACCTAACATTACCGTTTTCTTTTGACCTAATATTTTATCCGCAATCCATCCACCAGGCAAAGATGCTAGATAAACCAACATAGTATACCATCCATAAAGAGTAATAGCCTCTGAATTGGTCCATCCAAATCCTGGATTTTCAGAATCTGTTTTAGCTACAAGAAAGAGAGTAAACAAAGCTCTCATACCATAATAAGAAAATCGCTCCCACAATTCAGTAAAAAATAAAACATAGAGTCCTGGAGGATGTCCAAACGTTGATTTAGGTCCAATTAACTTTTTATTTTCTCCCATAGTTGGTGTAAGTATTACATTATAGGTTTTGAAGAATAAATTTTGTCATCTTCTTGTAAAGGTGCTTTCTAGTATTCCCACCATATATACCGTGATTTTTATCTGGATAAATCATCCATTCAAACTGTTTGTCTGATTGTATTAATTCCTCAACCATACGCATAGTATTTTGAACATGAACATTGTCATCCCCCGAACCATGGATAATAAGAAATTTACCCTCTAATTGATCAGCGTAATTTAGGGGTGAGTTCAAATCATAGCCTTCTGGGTTTTCTTGCGGTGTTCTTAAAAATCTTTCTGTGTATATAGTGTCATAAAAACGCCAGTTTGTAACAGGAGCCACAGCTATGGCAAGAGAAAATATTTCTTTTCCTGTTAACAAACAATGTGCTGCCATATGTCCACCAAAACTCCACCCCCATATTCCTATTCTTTTGTCATCAATGTAAGGTAAAGAACTAAAATATTTAGCAACATCAATTTGATCTAATGTCTCAAATTTGACTAAATTTAAGTAAGTAGATTTTTTAAATTTAGCCCCTTTATAACCTGTTCCAATTCCATCTACACATGCTATTATATATCCCTGATTTGCAAGATATTTGTGCCAAAGCGTTCTAGGATCTCCCCACCTATTTGCAACCTGTTGGGAGCCTGGCCCAGAATATTGGAACATAAGCAATGGATATTTCTTTTTTGGATTAAAATTTCTAGGTTTAATAATCCAAGTATTTAATTCATTCCCATTGATTTCAATTTTTGAAAATTCTTTACTTGAAAAATTAAAAGGTTTCAAAGTGTTTAAAAGTTCAGAATTTTCAAGTAATTCTCTAACAATTTTGTTGTTTTTTGTCTTATTCAAAGAATACAAAGGAGGTGTCTTTTCATCAGAATATGAATGTATGTAATAAGTGCCTTGTTTACTGAACGTAGCTCCATTAGTCCCTTTGGTTGGTTGCAGTTTTCTTTTACCTTCTCCTGAGAGCTTAACAGCATAAATCCCTCTTTCAATTGAACTTCCTTCGACTGACTGATAGTAAACTTCTTTAGTATTTGGATTAAATGTATATAATGTTGTTACCTCCCAATTGCCACTGGTAAGTTGTTTTAGTAATTTTCCATTTTTATTGTAATGGTAAATGTGTTTGTAGCCATCCCGCTCACTTGTCCATAGAAAGCTGTTGTCTTCCAAAAAAATTAGGTCATCATAAATACTTACATAGGCTTTGTCCTGCTCCCTTAATAAAAGTTGAAATTCTTTTTTTTCTATATCCCATCGCCATAGTTTTAGATCATTTTGATGTCTATTTAATGTTTGTATAATTAAACTTTTTTCTCCACCTTCAAATTTAATTCTGGGTATATAGTAAGGCTTATCTTGAAAAAGAATAGTTTCTTTTGAGCCACTCTGCAAGTTAAAGGTATAAAGTGTTATAGTTGAATTTTCTTCTCCAGCCTTTGGATATCTGAACATGTATGGAAAAGGATAAGTTTCTCTTCCGTAAACATCCATTGAAAATAATGGAACCTTTGATTCATCAAATCGCATATACGCAATATGATTTGAATCCTTACTCCAATCAAATGCTCTTACAAAACCAAACTCCTCCTCATACACCCAATCAGTGATGCCATTTATTGTTTGATAGTCACCATCAAAGGTTATTTGCAAAATTTTTTGAGAATTTAAATTTTTTACAAAAAGATTTCTTTTAAATACAAAAGCAACTTTATCTCCATCAGGAGAGAGAAGTGGCTCTTGAATTTTCTCTTTGAATACTTTATCTAATTTTTTAGTTTTTAAGTTATAAACCCAATAAAATGCTTGTTTTGACCTTCTGTAAATCTGATCTTTATTTGTTTCAAGTAAAACTTTATTTTCATCTTGAGAAAAGGAATAATCTGAAATATCTGATATCTCTGAAAAATCATTTGAATCAAAAACTATATTTTTTTCTTTTACTTTTTCATAAGAGTAGGAAACTATTTTTTTTGAATTTTTATCCTGTTCTATCAAAGTGTAATGCTCTCCATCATTCATAGATCTAATCATTTCTAATCTTTCTGGTTCGAACTTTCCTTGCCACAATTCCCCAAAATCTAGATTCGAATTTTGTGCATTTATAAAAAAAAAGTTAATTGAAAAAATTAGCAAATATTGAGGTTTGCAATTGATAAAATACCCTGAAACTTTTTCGAAATATAATTTTAATAAGGAATGATTAGCTCTCATAATTTTTTCAAGCAATTTATGAAAATTGGTACAACCTTAATCCTAGAAGGGATTGAAATTGAGTATATTTATTAAAAAGTTTTAATGGGCAAAGTTATCGAAAGCTTTTCTAAATTATCAAAATCTGAAAAAATAGATTGGATTACTAAAACTCATTTTAAAGATCCAAAACTGGCCAAGAAAAAACTTGAGCAATATTGGAATAACAACTCAGAATTACAAAAAAGCCACGATGAATTTATAGAAAATACCATTTCTAATTTCTATATACCTCTTGGTGTTGCTCCAAATTTTTTAATAAACAAAAAACTTTACTCCTTGCCAATGGCAATTGAAGAAAGTTCAGTAGTCGCAGCAGCTAGTAATTCAGCAAAATTTTGGAGTACACGCGGAGGATTTAAAACAGAAATCATTGAGACTGTAAAAGTAGGCCAAGTCCATTTCTTATTTTACGGTGACTCAAACAAGCTATATGATTTTTTTAATGATAAAAAAGAAGAATTATTAAGAAGTACTGAGAGTATAACAAAAAATATGGACAGGCGTGGTGGAGGAATTCAGAGCATCGAACTTATTGATAAAACCAATAGAATGAATAACTACTTTCAGCTCCATTTGCGTTTTAAAACCGATAATGCAATGGGTGCTAATTTTATTAATTCTTGTCTTGAGCACATTGCTAAAAAATTTCTTGACCTCTCTGAAAAAGAGAATCTTTCTGAAAAAACAAATAAAAGATTGGAGATAATTATGAGTATACTTTCAAATTATACCCCTGAATGTATCGTGCGCGCCTCAATAAATTGTAGTGTTGAAAATTTTACACTTCAGAAAAATGGTAGTAAGGGAATTGATTATGCAAAACGTTTTATTAATGCTGTTGAAATTGCGAATATTGAACCGTATAGGGCTGTTACTCACAACAAGGGTATAATGAATGGAGTTGATGCATTGATAATTGCTACTGGGAACGATTTTAGAGCTATTGAAGCAGGAGTACACGCATATGCTGCTCGCTCAGGCGGATATAAATCATTAAGTAATGCTTACATAAAGGATGAAAAATTTTGCATGGAACTTACCCTACCAATTTCATTAGGTACTGTCGGTGGGCTTACAAAACTTCATCCAATGGCTAATTGGTGTCTAGAGTTGTTAGGTAATCCTAGTGCAGAAGAATTAATGGAAATAGTCGCTGTAGCAGGTTTAGCTCAAAATTTTGCTGCTCTTCGTTCTCTTATTACTTCTGGCATACAACAAGGCCATATGAAAATGCATTTAACCAACATATTAAATCAGCTTCAAGCTAGTGAAAATCAAAAATTGGCTGCTTTAAAATATTTTGAAAAAAGGCCAATATCTATAGATGCAGTTGAAAAATTTTTAGATAAAAATGTCTCTTGATGAATTCATATTTTAGTAATGGCAAATTATTACTTACCTCTGAATACGCTGTTTTGGGGGGAGCAAAGGCTTTAGCATTGCCGTGCAGAAAAGGGCAAAATCTTGAATTTAAAAAAAATAGAACAAGAATTTTATCTTGGAAAAGTTATGATAATAAAAATTCTTTGTGGTTTGAAGCAACTTTTATCGTCCCTGAAATAAAAATAAAAGAAACTTCAGACTCTATAATTGCTAAACGTCTTGAAAATATTCTGAATACTGCAAAAAGTCTAAATAAGTCATTTTTGAATTTTGGAGGTGAAGTAAAAACTTCTCTTGAATTTGATTTTAAGTGGGGCCTAGGGAGTTCCTCAACACTTATTTCTAACATAGCATTATGGTCTAAAATAAATCCTTATATTTTGGGTGAGTCTTCATTTGGTGGAAGTGGATACGATATTGCCTGTAGCTTGGCTAAAGGCCCAATTTTTTTCACACGCAATTCTTACAAACCTATAATTGAAAAAGTTAATTTTTCACCACCTTTCACCGATAAATTATTTTTTGTAAATCTTAATAGGAAAATGAATAGCCAGAATGCTGTTAAAAATTTTGATTTAAAATTAATTACCCATTCTATCATTTCTAAATTAAATACTCTAACTGATAAAATTGCACAAACAAAGAAACTTAATGAATTTGAGATATTAATTGAAAAACATGAATTTTTAATAGGAGAATTAATTAATAAAAAACCTATAAAAAGTTCTCTTTTCTCAGACTTCAATGGAGGTGTAAAAAGTCTAGGAGCTTGGGGTGGAGATTTTTTCTTAGCTACAGGGGAAAGGCGTGAAATGAAATATTTTTCTAAAAAAGGGTTTTCAACAATTATACCGTACAGTAAAATGTGTCTCTAATAATATAAGGATCTGTTGTCTTTTATATTAGAAACAGATTCAAGGGCTTTAAAAATGTTTTCAGCAAGATTCTGACTAGATTTTTGTAGGATTAATTTTGAATAATTAGAATAATCATCCAAGTCAGCCACTACATTCTTTTTTATTAAGATAATTTTATAAACTCCTTTTTCACCAGCAATAAGTTCAGAAGTTTCGCCTTCATTTAGAGCAAAGGCAGTTCCTATGATTGTAGGTTCGTTGCCAGAGGCTGGTAATGTTGGATTTATTTGATTGATAGCAGATGCTGTTTCAATAATTATATTTTTATTTTTAGCCAAAGAATCAAAACTTTGATTTTTTTGAAAACGTTTTTTTATTAAAGCCTCTTTCTTTGATTTCAAAATAGTTTTTCTAACTTCTTTACCTACATCTTGAATAGAAGCAAGACCCTTATCAATTTTTCCAGTAAGCTGAACTATAACATAACCACCTCCATTTAATGCAAACCTTTTCACATCGCCTTCCTTTGAGTCGTCTTCAAAAGTCCAACGAACTATATTCCTTTGTTTTGGAAGTCCTGGTAAGTTTTCCTCTAATTGAGCAATTTGAGTGACTTGACGAACCTTGTATTTTTCATTTTCAGCAATTTTAGAAAAATCTTTACCCTTTTTAGAGTCCATTTCAAATTGTGTAGCTTTTCTAAATACGTCATTTGATGTTTTCTCAGAAGCTACTGCCTTAAGAACAATATCTGCGATTAACGCTAAATCATCTTTATCAGTAATTTTTACGATGTGATATCCGAATTCAGTTTTCACAATCCCTATCTTACCAACTCTATTTTTACTGGCAAAGGCGAAGAACTCGTCAGCCATTTCTCCTTCTTGAAAAAATCCCAAATCACCACCTCTATTTTTTGTGGGACCATCAGAATATTTTAGTGCAAGTGCTGCAAAATCTGATGAAGACCTTCTTACCTCTCTGTAAACATCATTAGCCAAACTTTTAGCCTCTTTTTCAGTTCTGGAAATATCTGAGTTTGATCTTGTTGCACCTTTATAAGATATTAATATGTGACTCGCTCTTATTGAAGCATTTTTTTTGATATCAATAACTTTTGATAATTTAAAATTATTATTGTCTCGATAGGGTCCAAATATTTCTCCCTCCTTTAAGCCAAATAAGATGTCAGCATATTCATTATTGAATCTCCCACGTGATTTATATACTGAATCAAAAGGGACTTCCGAATACTGTTCTATAAACTCTCTATTGTTTAATATTTCTTTAAAACCTCCTATGGTGTCAGTTAATTTTGAAACATCATTGTAAACTACTTGTCTTTTTTTCAAAACCTCTAATTTTGACCTTATTTCAAGTAAATCAGCTTCAGTAGGTTTTTCTTCAAAAATTACATATTGGATGCTTGAAGTTTTATCTTTTTCATAATTCTTCTTATTATTCCTAATGTATTTTTTTATCTCATTATCATTAATATCTACGAGACTATCTTCAATAATATCATATGGAATTAAAGCATACTTGATGTTTACATTATCATTCTCAAGATGATATTGCTTTTTTGCTTCAACATCGGTCATTGAGTTACTTGACTTGATTAGATCTAAATAAATTCTCTGTTTTGCAACGCCAATAATACTTTTTTCCTGAAACTTCCAATTCTCATATGCTTGTGGATTTTGTGTTTTCAATTGAGAAATATAATTTGAGAATATTTCGAAGTCAAAAAAACCTGTTTCATTTTGAAAATTTGGGTTATTAATTAAGTTGTCATCTGAGGAAATAATTTGCTCCAATTGATCCTTACCTGCGTCTATACCAAGTTTTTTAAATTCCTGTTCAAAAATTGTGTTTCTTAATGTTTGATTCCAGACTAGATTTAAAGACTTTATAGTAGAAAAATTATATGTCCTTTCTGTTTGATCTACCATTTGGCGAAAAAATTCTGATTCAATCTTTTCTTCATTGATTATGCCAACCGGGTCAGATGACGCAGTATTTTGAGAATTGCCATCAATTACTCCAGAAATCACAAATGCAAATAATGCCATACCAATGACTAGGATCAAAAAAATAGAACGTTCTCTAATTTTCCCCAAAATGGCCATATGCTAAAATTTGTTGGTGAGCGAAATTAGTCTTTTCCATCGAATTAAGAAAGTCAATTAATGTAATTTTAAAATCATTAAAAATTCAATTTTTTTAAATTTCGTTGATTTCGTTAATAACTACTTCTTCGATTTTAGTTGCAGAAACTTTTTTTATTGTTAGTACATAATTGGAAATTTCAATTTGCTCTCCTTTTTTTGGAATCTCACCTGTATTATATGCAACTAAACCACCTATAGTCTCATAGAATTCAGTCTCTGGAAGAGACAAGCCATATTTCTGATTTATATAATCAACCTCTAGGCGCGCCGAAAAGTTAAAAGTTGTAGAATTTAATTTTTTTTCTACATGATTTGTTGAATCGTACTCATCTTCAATTTCCCCGAAAAGTTCTTCTACGATATCCTCTACTGTAATTATCCCAGAAATACCTCCATATTCGTCAATTACAACAGATATGCTCTTTTGTTGACGTGTCAGAATCTTCAATACATCATTAATTAGCATAGTTTCAGGGACATAAGCAAGAGGTAAAAGTATATTTTGAATTGATAAAGGGTTTTTCATCATATCAAAAACATGAACATATCCCATAATTTTATCAATTGTATTTTTATAAATTGGTAATTTGGAAAATCCTGTTTCTATAAAAAGGTTCTTTACATCTTTAATTGGAGTATTTTCTTCAACTGCAACAAGCTCTGCCCTAGGAACCATAGCTTCCTTCGCTCTGACTTCGGAAAAATCTAAAGCATTTTGAAAAATTTGAATTTCAGAATCTAAACTTTCTTTATCATCTGTTGATTCTATCTGCTCCTCTATGTAATTGCCTAGTTCTACTTTTGAAAACGAAAGCTGAATTTGATCTGATTCAGTTTTTAAAAATCTTCTTAAGATAACATCAGTAAAACGAATAATTAAATAAGTAATTGGATAGAATAAATAGAAAAAGAAAGCTACAGGTATGGCAAATATCTTTATGCTTAAATTGGAATAAATTTGAAAAAAAACTTTTGGTATAAACTCTGCTGTAAGAAGTATTACAATAGTAGATATCAATGTTTGATAAAAAACTATAAGTATGTTAGGATCTTGTCCGATTAAAACACTTTGCGAAAAAAATAATTGTAAAATTCTATCTCCTGCAAAAATTCCATAAACAACAAGTGCAATATTGTTTCCTAAAAGCATCGTAGCTATAAATCTAGAGGGGTTCTGAGTTATATTTTTTAAAACTCTAGAGGTTTTACTGCTTTGTGATTTTTCAATTTCTAAATAAATTCTATTTGAAGAGACAAATGCAATTTCCATCCCAGAAAAAAAAGCTGAAAATATTAAACATATTAAAATTACTAGGTCAGATAGAATCATTTAGAGGTATTATCTCTTCGATTAAATTTTTTCCTGTAATGTCTCCGAAAAAGAGCCATTAACACTGACAAAATTGCAAATCCAAAGAAGTAGTATGCTCGAGTATTGTCTGTCTGCCATAGTGAAATTGTTTTGAAAAGTGATATTCCTGCTATAACCAAATATAATATTTCAGAAATTTTATATGTTTTCATTGATTTATGTTCAATGTGTCTTTGTCTTGTTCTTCAGAAACAGCAACCGTTCCAATAAGGTTTCCCGTTAAAAATTTAGTAAAATCTTTATTTCCATCCAATCTCTTTGCATAAAAATCATATTTTTCATCCTGAAATGTAAATTCCTGCTCGGTAAATAACCATTCATTTTCAGAATCCCAGTAAAGTTGATTTGTCTTTAATAATGATCCATCATGAGATTTCAGCTCCACATTGCCTTTTAGATCTATTAGTTTAGTTTCTGTGTATAAAATTCCGTAATCAGCAACAACTTTGTTTTTATTTCCTAATTTATCGAAAAATAATACCTCTAGACCTTCTGGGAATTCTGCAAATTTAAATTCTAGATTTGAATAATCTACATGCTTGGGAGCTGTCAAAATAGCTTGTATTTTTAATGAGTCACTATATACCATTCTTATGTTTTTGGCTATACCCAAAGGGTCCTGTCTATTGGTGTTAATCTCTTTTAAAGCCTGTGAGTTGTCTTCGCAAGAGACCAATATGATACATGTGAACAAAACTAACCTTAAAAAAAAATTAATTTTCAATTTAATTTAAAGCTTTGGAACCTTAATTGATCTTTTAATCCAACAATCAAATTTAATTGTAGTCCCCTCATTACCCTCTGTGAAAATATCAGTTTTGCTAGGAGCCCTACCTTTGTAACTGTCAGCTGTTTTCTTTGCAATCTTGGAAAGGGAATTATCTACACTTGCAGCTTTTTTTGCAATATCAGCAGCCAACCAATAAACTGCTCTTTTATTAAATTGAGAATCTCCACAGTCATTTGCACTGTCAGCATACATATTAGCAATTAATAGGTAAGCTCTGCCTAGAGAGGGCTGAAAGCTAAGAGCTTTATTTGCGTAGTTTCGTGCGGAGGATTTTCTTCCAGCTAACTTAAATTTATTAGCAATTTTAAGTAGGATTTTTGCTTTTTTATAATTATCAGTTTCTAAAGAAATTGATTCTTCATAATATTTAAGAGCCTCATTGGCATTTCCTCTTTTATCATTAAGTAAACCAAGATAATATGCTGAATCTGCCGATGGATCTAGCGAATGTAATGCCTCAACAAGAGTAACAAAAAAAGGGTCGTCTGAACATTCTTTGCTATCCATTCGGCTTGCTGCACGCTTTAACCACACCGAATCTTCTTTAAATTCTTCAAAATTTCTTTTATATAGAGGTATTAAATTTTCGCAAGTTGCTTCTTTAGCGATGATTGCATCTAAGTTGGATAAATATGTTCCTATTGCCTTAGAATTTATATTATAAATTCGTTTTCTTCTTTGCTCTCTACTTGTTAGAGGTTTACCCTCGTCTTCTTTTTTCAATATAATATCAAGTTTTTTTGCTAATGCAACTGTTTCTAAATCAAATTTTTCTGAAACTTCTTCATATTTGTTTATCAGCATCTCCATGCTAACTTGATTATCGCCAGATTTATATAAATCGTAAAGTGTTTTAAAATAATTGTATAAAAACTTTGGATTTGTAAAACTAGTTGCATCTTTAGTGAAAGCTTCATCAAATGTAGAGTAGATTTTTTTTAAATCAGCCAATTTATAGTCAAGTAAGGCTTGGGCTTTTTTTCCAATCACATCACCGATAATACTTTTATTTTTGTTTTTTGGAAAATATTGAATCCATTCGTCATAGAGCTTTATTAATTCTTTTTTGGAAGATTCAACTAGATCAGAATTTCCATTCTTTATGTTATTTTTTATGATGCGTTCGCCATAAGTATAAATTGCGGCATTAAGATCTGGACAGTTTTCTCTTACTTTCATCCAGGGCTCAATTGCTGCATCATAATTTTTTACTTTAACATATTCGGCAAAGATTGATAAATCTTGCATACAAGCTGAATTATCTTGACAGTATGATAACTGAAATACAGATGTCCCGACAAGTAATGTGGTTATAAGTAATAGTTTATTCATCATAATAAAGTTTTCACAAATATAAAATCTCTTTAAAAAATTATATACAATCTATTTAAATCTTGATAAGATTTAATGACTTCGTAAGAAATTATCAAATTAAATACAAAAAATTTAAAATTATTAATCATTTTAATTATACCTTCTTTTTATGAACCATATATCATTTAGTGAAAGTCCTATTCTCAATGAAGCGATTGTTTCTTGAACCATTCCAGAATCTCTTTTACCCCTTTGGCTTAATTCAAAACCAACATTAGCGTTGGATAAACCCGCTAGTGGCAAACCAAGACCGAAAGTTATACCAGTTTCTTTTATTGGCGAATTATTAACTATTATACTCATCTGTTGAGTTCTAAAACCAAAACGATATACCACCCTTTTCCAGAAACTGGTAAATGATGAATAATTTGGAATAAAATATCCACCAACAACCCATTTTTGTCCATCTTTATAAGATATATTTTGTCTTTCAAAAAATTGGTTTTTAAAATTTGAAGACTTTGTATAATCATATTGTGCTCCCAAAAACCATTTTTTATTTCTGCCGAAGCCAATGCCTATACTAGTAATTGGGGAAATATCCAAATTGGTATTTTCAAGGCTAGAGGAAGCTAAATCAATTTCCGTAAATTCTATAATAGTCTCCCTAGACAAAGACTGGGTGTAGTATATTTTACTGTTTTGAGAATCTAAAGATCTCAATGGTTGATGAGAAAACATTAATTGGGTACTGTATTTTTTCCCAAAAGGAATTATCGCTTGGGCAGAAAATTGATAATTGAATCCTGATATACTTGAATCATGTGTAAGAAATGTTCCATTTTCTACCCCTTCGATAAATTGCCCAGTTCTGTAAAATAAATTTCCAAAATTGTAATTAATTGTTGATCCCAAGGCGAAAAATTTTGTAATTGGTATTCCTATTGAAAAGTATGCCTTATTCAGTCCCCCAGAACCTTCATATCTATTAAAAATATTTTGGTTTTGATTTTCGCTAATTGCTTGTATACGATATCCTAAAGACGAATAAGGAACAATACCGAAACCAAAACTAAATTTTTTTGTAGGAATACTCACTGATAAATAGTCTAAAGCAGCTAATTCAACGTTTGTTGATTCTGACACAGAAGAAAGATTGTTATTTGTATAATTTACCCCAACAGAATAGGTGGTAAATTTTAAGAATGCATAGCTTGCAGGGTTTACAAGATTAGCATGAATTGAGTCGGTAAAAACATCAAGCCCTCCCATGTGTCTTGTAGCTTGTGTACCATTAAAACTCCTTTCACCCAATCCAGTTGAAGAATACGGTGATGCAGTATTATTCTGACCTATTATACTGGTTGTAATCAGAATAAACAATAATAATGTTATTCTAATCATCAACTTAAATTATTTACTAAAATGAAATTCAATCCCTTAGCTAAAAAATTTGTGTCTGCAAATATCTTATTTTTAAATGGTTTAGACAACCTTTGAGCATCTCCTCCTGAAAATATAACAATAAGGTCCTTACAGTTTTTTTTATGATAACAAATGTGCTCATTGATCTCAGTAATTATTCCATTTGTAATACCGGTATGAATTGAGCTTTCAGTAGAATCCCCTAAAAATTTATCACTAATTTCTGGATTCAACAGGGGTAAACCTCCTGTGAAAAAATTTAAAGCTTTGTAACGCATTTTGAGTCCAGGACTAATTGCACCTCCATGATGCAAACTTTTTTTATCAATAAAATCATAAGTAATACAAGTTCCTAAATCTATTACAAAAACATTTTTATTAGGAAAATCCAGAATGCAAGCTGATAATAACGCAATTCGATCTGCACCTAATTGTTTTTTGGATTTATACAATGTTTTAAATGGGAGCTTTAATTTAGGAGAGCAAAAAAACACCGAAATTGAACCTAGACTAACTTTGAGGTCATTTGTAATTGAGCCGTTAACATCAGAAATTATACAATTTGAAATAGTAGGATATTTTTTTTGTATTTTTTTTAGAGTATTTTTCCACGCCGGAATAGGCTCAAATGTTCTATGTAAAATCCTATTTTCATGAAATACAAAAAATTTTACTCTAGTATTACCAAGGTCTATAATCAAATGCATTTTCAGTAATTTCTTTATATAAAATTACAAAGAAAATTAGTGAAATGTTTTTGTGAGAATTCAAAAACCCCTTTATATTTGTTTGAATTCTAATAAAGGTACCTTAGCTCAGTTGGTAGAGCAAAGGACTGAAAATCCTTGTGTCCCTGGTTCGATTCCTGGAGGTACCACATTTAACCCCAAATCTTTTTGGGGTTTCATATTTAGAAAAATATTAATGTTTTTTTTAGATATCTAGACAACTATTTTTCTTTTAGTCTATATAATTATTGGTTGACTCTTTTTGTGAAGTATTTTCTTTGAGCTGCTCTACATTTTTAAGTTTGGATTGCATAATTCTTGTTCTTGTACCAACTAAAGTTTCAATTTCCTGGTTAGCCTCGTTGATTTTCTTTTGTGCCTTCTCTAAAACTCCTCCAAAAGAACTAAATTCTTTTTTTACTGCTGCAAGTACATTCCAAACTTCACTACTTCTTTTTTGAATTGCTAAAGTTTTAAAGCCCATTTGGAGGCTATTTAACATAGCAGCAAGAGTTGTGGGTCCAGTAACAACAATCTTATATTCTCTTTGTAGCATAGAAATCATATCTGGTTGTCTAACTACTTCAGCAAACAAACCTTCAATCGGTAAAAACATTATTCCAAAATCGGTAGTATTTGGAGGATCAATATATTTTGTTGAAATTTCTTTAGCAAATTTTTTTACTGACTGAAGAATAGCTTTCAAGGATAATTCTACTGCAACAGCATCACCTGCCTCATAAGCATTTTGAAGCCTTATATAGTCTTCCTGTGGAAACTTGGCGTCAATAGGTAAATAGACTGGCTCTTCAGTTTTGTTTCGGCCAGGTAATTTAATTGCATATTCAACCTGGAAATCAGACCCCTTTTTTGTTTTAACATTTTTATCATACTGATCAGGAGTCATAATTTCTTCCAAAATATTTCCTAATTGAATTTCTCCCAAAACTCCTCGGGTTTTAACATTACTTAACACTTTTTTTAGATCTCCAACCCCAGAAGCTATATTTTGCATCTCACCTAATCCTTTTTGAACAACTAATAATTGTTTAGTTACCATTTCAAATGATTTCCCAAGGCGCTCTTCAAGTGTTTTATGAAGCTTTTCATCAACAGTTTCTCGCATTCTCTCCAAACGAATTTCAGTTGTTTTTATCATTTCATCTTGTTTCACTTTCATTTGATCGAATTTCTCTTTTTGGGTTGTATTAAATGTCTCAACATTTTTTACAAAACTAGATTCAAATTCTTTCAACGTATTTCTCAATTCGTAACGATCATCTTTTGCTTTTTTTAAAATTGTATCATTCAATCTTTGAAGGCTTTGAGTAAGCTCAACTCTGTTTTCATGCAAATTTTTCGAAAGCTCTTCTCTATTAAAAAGAAACTCCTTTTGAAGTTGAGCTCTTAGTTCTTCAAGAACATATTTACTTAAAGAATTTCTGCTCTTGAAGAGAAAAAAAGCTGCAAAGGCTAGAATAATTGAGAAAGGGACAAAATATATGTTTTCCATTAGCTAAAATTAATGTTAAAAATTGAAGAAATTAAAAATAGATTATTGAATTTTGATTGTTTTTTCAAACAAAATCCTGCCATCAATATTACAAATTTGCAAAGCAATTTTTCTAGTAACCCAATTCAACTTAATCATTCCAAAATTTTTAGCTGTAATTAACGGACTTATTCTTTTAGGATTAAATTCTTCTTCCAAATCTTCATATGAATGTGTTAAACCACTTGAAGTTATATCGTAAAGTCTATAGTTTGGGAGAAGTTCAATAATTGAAATCTCAGCAAAATGACGATCACCACTCAAATATATTGGGTTTTTTATCTTGTTTTCTTTTAGTAAATTAAATAAGCGTTGCCTGGCCTTAGGGAAATTTGCCCATTTCTCATAGGGGTGTTCAGAAGAAATTAATTGTATCCCTCCTGCAAGCAAATTTACTTCTGCACCATTTTTCAATAATTCTTTCTCCAACCACTTCCATTGTTTTTCTCCCAATAAACTCCCATTATTTTTTTTATAGTATTGTTTTGAACTAAAATCTTTTTCATATTCGTCCTTAAAATATCTTACATCTAAAAGGTACAGGCATACTTTTTGTCGATCATTTCCAAAACAATAACTTTGATACGCACCAGTTCTTTTCCTTGCAGGATGATTTGGAGGGAGGTCAAGAAAATCAAATAATAAATCTCTACTCTGTTGTTTTTTTCTAAATCCGCCTCCTCCATCATTTTTCCCAAAATCGTGATCATCCCAGACTCCAAATATATTTGTGTGGGAAGATAATTTTTTGTAAGATGGTAGTGATTTTTGAATTGAATATTTTAAAGCAAGATCATCCATACTCTCCCCTTCAGCATAGACTATATCTCCCAACCAAACCCAAGCATTCATTTGCTGATTTGCTATAACATCCCAAATTTTCTGGTCTAAATCTGTACGATTACAAGATCCAAATCCAATAGCCTCAATAGTATTTGGAAAATAGATATCCTGACATTTAAGGTTTACTGAATTAATAAACAAGAGGACCCAAAAAATTCTCACACTATTGTCACTTTAATATTTTCCTTAGAGTTGGAGAACTAGTACCCCAAAGTAAAAATCCACTAATAACAGTAAATAATCCAAAAAGTGAAAATATGCGTAGTAATAAATTGTTAAAATTATCTCTCCCTGCGTAGTCCATTGTATGTCCCATCCACAAAAAATCAAACCAACGCCAACTTTCGTGACGTATTTTTTTAAAAATACCACTCTTTGCATCTACATATGCTACCAACAAATCAGGATGGTCGTAATGTATAGCATAGACCGGTAATTTTTGACCTCTATACTCATGATGAGAATCAGTAGTTTTTAATAATTCAACATGGTCTACCTTAAGACCCTCAATCAAGTTTTGTTTCGCAACACCTATGGCTTCTTTTTCTGAAATATTTTTTTTTAAAATCCCTGTCTGGGCGTGATAAAGTACTTGACCGTTAATCCAATAATATGGTTGATTATCAATCGATACCAAACTAAGCTTTTCAACTAGTACAGGTATACTATCGAAAGAAATCAGGTTAGAAAATAATCCTTTTTCAGGTGGAGACTCAACTCGAAACTGATCTCCATGAATTTCATCTATATCAGTCCAACTAAAATAGAGTCCTGACACCGTCCATGCTAAAAACTGTAATCCAATGAATATTCCTAAATAACGGTGTGTTTTTCTAATTTTTAAATTAAACTCGCGCTTAAAACCCATTCAATTTTATTATTTTTTTTTGCTTACAATTTATTATAAAAATTTTGTATGATGCAATATGACCAAATGGAAATTATTCAGATTCTATTTTAACATGAAATAGGCTGGGTGTATTTTGTTCTTCACTTTCAGAACTAACCCAAAACTCTTGTTGATTAATTATTTTAATAGCTTCAATCTGTGAATTTCGAACTGGTATTTTATATCGGTCAAGCTTTAAGTTTTTGTAACTATTCGCTTTAAAATTATTTATTTTAAAAATAAATTGATCGCCCTTCAAACTATATCCTGTTAAAACCATAAGATCATTGATATCGTCATAATCGGCACCTGTAATAAGGGCTCTCGAATTAATTGTTGACTTTGGTTCTAGTATATAGTTTCCCTTTTTTTTTGGAAAAACATATATTTCTGATTTCAATGTTCTCCTATTTTTAGAAAACAAGACCAATTCATCTCCAACAACAGCTAAACTTTCAGCATCAAATTCACTTTTTTTGTTCTTGACATAATTTGACTGTTTAGAGTATTTAATTCCTATGGATCCTTTAAGTATAAATTTTTTATTCAGAATGTATATTTTTAAATTTTCTCTTGTCCCATATTTGTTTCCAGTATCAGCAATATAAAAGTGGTCTGAATCTGACGAAATATCCTCCCAATCATTATTTTCAATATTATTAATTTTTATCTCAATTAATTTTTTCCCACTACTAGAAATTACATAAAGTTTTGCTTTATCACCCGAGTCGTTGTGTGTTATCAGATAGTTACCATAGGTCTCAAGTCCAGATGTTTCCGAAACTGATTTAGGTAATTTAAATGATCTATAGGAAATCTGAGTAAATCCAACAAAACAGATCATAGTAGCTAAAAAAAATTGATACATTTTCAAATTTAAGTATAGATTCTTTTAATTGAGATAAATTTTAAACCTATTTCAATAAACAAATTCATTAAAAAAGCCTTTGGGAATTATTCCCAAAGGCTATAACCATAAACCAATTCATTTATCGAAGAATTGATATAGCTAAAGTAATAAAATCTCTGTAAGAATTTAAGTTTTTAATTATGTTTTTAGCAAAAAATAGTATAAATAATTAACAGATTGTTAATAATCCGGTATTTAAACACTAGTTTTTGAGGCCGTACTACCAAAACCTTTATTTATTAATGAAAATTACAATTAAATTTTGTGGCAAAAAACGATCTTAATTATAAATATTCTTTCTGTTTAGAAATTACAATTATTGAAAATTTAGTTTTAAGTAATAATTTTTCTAGTTAATACTAAAATAAATCATTGGGTAGCTTCGTATTCATGCTCCCAATTTGGGTTTTTAAGTTTGTTTATTATGTACTTGACTGTAATTTCCTCTCCCTTGTTTATTTTTTTGGAAGTTATTATTCGTATGTGTTTGATCTCCCCTATTTCCGAATCAAAATCTGCAAAAATCGCATTACAATTTGGTATTTCGTGGTGATTGATAAATGCTCCAAGAGGTAGTCTTATATATTGGTCTTTAAATCTTTTATCAAAAATATGTGTCATTCCTAAATCTTTTCCCTCAGGCAGATCTTTTAATGCAAAAAGTCCTAATCCCTCAATCTTACTGTTGCCAATAGTTAAAAAATCAGGTAATGGCCTCCATGCACTGTCTTTTATCATAATTTTTGTATTTCACTTAAAAATAAAAAAATCTTTCTGTATTTAATTAAAATCTAATTATAAACCTGATTAATCTGGAAAAGTTTACTAAAAACTTTATCTATAAAATTAATTTTGCCTAGATTTTATAGAATATTATTGTATTCCATAATCTATTAATAAGATAATCACTAGATGGCTTAAGAATGGTATTTTTTTGAAAGCCGGTAAGAATATTCAATTTATTATTAAATTTTATGTTGAAACCAAGAAAAGTCCAGTTTTGATTGAACTTGTAAGGAATGCCCTGAGTATTTAACAATGAAAAGATCTCATCATAAATAACAAGGTCCCAAATAGTTTTAGCATCTTCTTTGGATAGGTTTTTTGAATAAGTCAATCTAAATCTTAGTCTACTAGAAAAGTCAAAGGTTTTTAAATTTCTGTTTTTTTGAAGTGGCAAATTCTCTTGAAATCTGTGCTCAAGCCGAATCCAAGTCCTAAATGAAGATTTACTTAGTGGGGCAGAAAATTCAACCTGCTCCCAAATATTGTGCTCCCTCCTTAACCTTGGATCAGCAGTATTATCTTGATCAAAGTTTTTAATAAATGTATATCCGGCTCTCCATGATATATTTTTTGACGATTTGTATGAAAATTGTGGTCTTAAAAGCTGTTGATCCCAAATACCTAAATAAGATATGGTTCGTGAATGAAATTCAGTTCTAAAACTTATTTTTTTTGAGATTGGTAAATCTACAAAAGCTGCATTCCATAAGCCGTTGACCTTTTCATATTGCTGTGAAATGGATCTATTAATAAAGCATATGCTAAGAGAAAAAATTAAAAAACTAACTAACCTCATCTTCATTTAAATTTACGCATTAGTCCTTCTTGAGTTACAGAAGCAATCATTTTCCCTTTTTGGTCAAAAATACTACCTTTTGAAAAACCTCTAGCATTAGAGGCACTTGGACTCTCTATTGCATAAAGTAACCAATCATCAATCTTAAAATCACGGTGAAACCATAATGCGTGGTCCAGACTTGCATAATACATTTTTGAATCCACAATTTTCTGTCTATGTGGTAAAGTTGCTGTTAATAAAAGACTATAATCAGAAGCGAAAGCTAAAATCTGTTGTTGAAGAGCAATGTCTGCAGTGATTTTATCTTTTATTCTAAACCAAATATGAGCCAATGGCAGTGAATTTCTAGTTTGTAGATAAATGGCTTTATTGACAGGTTTGAATTCGAAAATTTGTGGATGTGCTTTCATTAATCTTTGAAAACGTATTGGATCTTTTTTTTGTAATGCTTCTGCTTGCTGAATATCTGTTAATAGTAAGTCAGGTGTAAGTACATTAGGCATCTGTATTTGATGATTTTCACCTTCTTCTTTTATATGGAATGATGCAGCCATATTAAAAATAGCTTTACCTTCTTGGAAAGCTACTACACGTCTTGTTGTAAAGCTCCTTCCATCTCGAATATCATCTACATGATAATCGATCGGTATATTAACATCTCCACCAAGAATAAAATAACCGTGCATAGAATGGGCTATTCGATTATTTGGGACTGTTTGATAGGCTGCATGAAGTGATTGCCCAAGAACCTGACCCCCAAAAACCCGGCCCCAAGCGGTTTTGTAATTCTGACCTACAAAATGGTACTTTTCTTTCCTTTCAATTGTTAAAAGATCTATTAATTCTTGACTGGATATCATAGTCTTTTTAAAAAGTATTCTGATTTAAATATCTCTTCAAAGGTAAATTTTTGTGAAGTAATTAATCGATTCTTTTTGTCCAAATTTCATAAATAGAGTTTCCTTTGCTGCTCTTACCCGAATGATGCCAATCAACGCCTTTAAGACTATAATTAAATGGTAAAATTTTTCCAACACTGTTATTGTTTCGAGAAAAGAATTCAATATTTTCGGTATAAATTCCATTTTTAGCGGAATAGGTCCCACCTCCTGAGCCAAAAAATTGAAAGGTTTCAGTATTAAATGCGATCCATTGAAAATTTCCATCTTTCAAAAATTTCATTGTTTTTCTTGGTTTTGAAATGTCTCTTCTTTTTTCTCCCTCATCAGTAATTCTACCTGCCATCAACCATTTCCCATTTAAGTCAATAGGCTTTTGCGATAGTTTTACCCAAGAATCTTTTTTTTCAAACTCGATGAATCTAAGACTGTCCTTAAAAAAATTTGAGTTGAATTCTAAGTTAACTTTAAAAGTATTTGTATCAGTTTTATTGTAATGTCCACCTCGAGTTAATATGAATTCTGATGTTTTTGTTTGGTATTGAGTTTCAACAAAATAATTTTCATCAAACATTATTTTATGAGTGATGCTTTTTCCTTTACTAACGGAATTAAAATTATATACTTGAGAAAATGAAATTGAACAAAAAAGAAATAGAACTTTAAAAATGCTTTTTTTCATTGCTAGAATTTAATTTCTGTAATCTAGAGCAGGTTCTCTATCGCCAAGTAATGGTTCATATTTAAAATCAAGTCCTCTCTGGTTCAAAAACTCTTTTTTGGCTAGTGAAATTGCTTTAGGATCATCAATCAACTGCATACCGGTTAAAGCTAGTGTCTTTGCTGCGACCATCATCCCTTTTATACCGATGCTTGTGCCTCCTGCTGCGACGGCTTGCCAGCTATGTGCAGAAGTTCCTGGTACCCAAGTTGCAGCTCTTAAACCAACAGTGGGAACAGCAAAACTTACATCTCCAACATCAGTAGAACCACCTGCTTTTCCAACCGGATTATAGGGTACAATATCTTTAACATAATTTGTGTTTAATTTTACACCTAACGTTTTTGAAATTTCTTCTGCGAAAGCTTTTTCTTTTTCATCATAGAAATAACCTCCGATTTTTTCTAAATTTTTGTGCATTCTTCTTTGCAAACTTTCTATATGTAAAAGTTCGTGAACACCGCTAATTACCTCGTAATCCATTGTTGTTTCAGTTCCGATAGCTGCGCCTTCTGCCGCACTAACAATTCTATTAAAAATATTTTGAACTTCATCTCTTTTTTCATGTCTAGCGTAATAGTATACTTCAGCAAAATCAGGTACAACATTTGGTGCATTGCCTCCCCTAGTTATAACATAGTGAATCCTTGTGCTTTCAGTTGTATGTTCTCTTAGCATATTTACCATATGATTCATTGCTTCAACACCGTCCAAAGCTGAACGTCCATTTTGAGGTGAGCCAGAAGCATGAGAAGAAACACCATAAAATCTAAATTTTGCAGTTTTGTTTGCTAGAGATTTTCCAGCACTAGCTGAATTTTCGTCTGCAGCATGCCAGTGAAGAGCTACATCTAAGTCATCAAACAGTCCTTCTCTTACCATATAAACTTTTCCAGACCCTCCCTCTTCAGCAGGACACCCATAATATTTTATGGTTCCTGGTATTTTCTGATTTTTGATATAATTCTTTATTGCAATTGCGGCTGCGGCTGAAGCTGTACCGAAAAGATGATGTCCACAAGCATGTCCTGCCTTGTCATTCCCGGTAAGTTTGTAAGGTACCGCTTGTTGTGAAAGACCTGGTAGCGCATCATATTCTCCTAAAATACCTATAACTGGGCCACCCGAACCGTATGATGCAACAAAAGCAGTTGGAATATTTGCTACTCCAGTTTCTATTGAAAAATCTTCCTCCAAGAGTGTTTTTTGAAGCAAAGTGCTACTTTTTTCTTCTTGATAACCAACTTCTGCGAAAGACCATATTTGATTTGCTACACTTTCATACTTCGAAACATTGTTTTCAATGGATTTCAAAATAATATCATATTTTTTTTGAGCGAGGGAAAGTGAAGTATGTAAAGTAAAAATAAGACTAAGTAAGAATTTCATATCATTTTAGTGTAAATTTATTAAATATTCATTTAATATTTTTTTTATTACTGAGGCTTTTACTTTCTGTTACTAAGTAGACCCCAAGGAGTATGAAAGCACATCCAATCCACTGTATTAACGTAAAAATTTCATTGTCTAAAACACCCCACAAAATTGCAACAATTGGAAGTAAATAAGTAATAGAAATTGAAAAGACGGGGGACGAAATTGCAACTAAATCATTAAACATGACTTTTGCCAAAGCAGTGCCAAAAAAAGCCAAGATAAAAACATACGTTATAGAAATTGACACTTTAGTTCCTTTTAAGACTTCTTCTATCGGAAAATTTGAAAAAATTAATATTAGAGTAGCTGGAAATAATATGGCTATGAAGTTTCCTAGGGCTATAGCAAGTGCAGATATACCCTCTAGTTTGTATTTTATTAAGTTTACATTTATAGCATAGCAAAAGGCTGCTAAAACTACCAAATAAGCATACCAACTTTTTGAACCACTATTGATTGTAAGTTCGTTAGATACCAAAACTAATGTTCCAACAAAACCAAGAATTATACCGAATAATTTTTTTATTTTTAATTCACTTCTAAAAAATACAAGACCTGTTAATAGAGTAAATAGGGGAGTCATTCCGTTCAGAACAGCAGCTACAGAAGAATCAATAGCTGTCTCAGCGTATGCGAATAAGAAAGTAGGAAAAAAAGTACCAAAGTAGCCAGTTAGAGCAATCCATTTCCAGGAGTCTTTGGGTATTTTACTTAATTTACTCCACCCAAATATAGATAAGATTATTGTTGTAATAATTATTCGTAAGGATCCTAATTGTAAAGGATCAAGACCTACAAGACCTTTTTTAATTAAGATATAAGAACTCCCCCAAATAATAGAAAGTATAATTAGATAAAACCATTTTTTAATTGATAAGTTCACAGCGATGCAAAAATGCATCTTTTTTTTTAAGCAACCATATCTAATTAATGTCCAATGTTAACACGTATATTTTTTATTTCCATTCAAATGTTTCTATAAGATAAACTAAATCCTTTTCCAGAAATTTAATTGCTGGAAATAAGGAATCATAATTTGGTCTTGCATAAAAATAGACTGAACCTACCAAAAAGTGATTTGTACTATCTGTCAAAAAAAATTGAAATTGAGATGCAGCGTCGCCTATTACTGAAAAAAGTGTCCCATAAACTTTTTTTTCATTATTGATGAAAATTTTTTCAGGAATTGATTCCGCTTTTGAAATATGTTTAAAAGGAAGTTGGTATGCATCATTTAATAGTGAATCTATATTTTTCCTAACTGAATTATAATTCATGTAGAGTGTAGCTTTCATTTTTGGATAAATCAATTGTGGTGATTTATTTTTATTTATTTTTAATTCTGCAAGAGTATTATACTCAAACGAAAAGTTAGGATGTTTCTTAGCAGCCTTATAATTTGGTTTCTCATATTTCAATCTTAAGTAAGCTTCGGGTTTAGGTTGTACATCTGAATTACAACTCCATAAAAACAAAAGGATTAAACAAAAGAAAAAATTTTTGATTAACATTAATTTGATTTATTCATTTTATTGGGTAAACAGACTTTTATCTGCTTGACTCTAAATTGATCAACATCCTCAACAATAAATTTGTAGCCCCTAAAAGCAACTTTTTGACCACGCCTAGGAAACTTCTTTGTAATTTCAAGAACAAGACCTGCTAAAGTTTCTGCGTCGCCTTTAATGTTATCAAAAAATCCTAAATCTTCAATATTTATTACCTTAAAAAAGTCTTTGAGGCTTATTTTTGCATCAAAAACGTAAGTTAATTCGTCAATTTTAGAATAATTTAAATCTATTTCATCAAACTCATCACTTATATCTCCAATGATTTCTTCTATAATATCTTCAAGAGTTATTAATCCCGAGGTTCCTCCGTATTCGTCAACTACTATTGCCAGATGATTTTTCTTCTGCTGAAATTCTTTAAGTAAGTCATCGAGTTTTTTGTTTTCTGGAACATATAATGGGGTTTTTAGAAGTTTTTTCCATTGATAGTCTGACTTATTTAAGTGCGGAAGTAAGTCTTTGGTGTACAAAATTCCTTTAATATTATCTTTTTTTTCGCTGTAAACTGGTATCCGAGAAAAGCCTTTACTCAATATCAAAGGAATAATTTCCTCTAAGCTCATTTGATCTGAAAGAGCAAAAATGTCAATTCTTGGACACATTACCTCTCGAGTATCAGTATTACCAAAATTCACAATTCCTTCGAGCATTCTTTGTTCATCAGACGTTGTTTCTTGATCATCAGTAAGTTCAAGTGCTTGGGAAAGTTGATCTACTGAAATCTTATTTTTTTTATCACCAAGTTTCTTTTCAAGAAAAGCTGTAGTCCTACTCATAGGTGAGGTTATCCAAAATAAAATAAAACGGTCTAAGAATTGAATAATAGGAGCTATAAATAATGAAAAAGCATATGCATTTCGGTTCGCATATACCTTTGGTAATATCTCACCAAAAATTAAAATTAATGTTGTTACAATACCTATATCAATGAATAGTAGTAGAAATGGATTATTTATACCTACAAAAATTTTTTTACTTAGAATTGTAAATAAAAGGACAATAGCAATATTGATAAAATTGTTAGCAACTAAAATTGTAGCTAAAAGACGCTTGGGGTTCTTTAATAAAGATATCACACGTGAAGTTCCAGTTGTGATATCATCTTCATCAAGGTCTTCTAAGGATTTTAGTTGGAGAGAAAAAAAAGCAACTTCTGAGGCAGAAATTAATGCTGAGCATGTTAGTAATAAAAATATAATTAGAAGTTGAAACCAAATTGATTGAAGGTTTTCGATAAAACTTATAAAAAAAAATAATTGGGAATAATCCAATATTTAAAATTTAAGTAGGTAAGTCATCTGGTTCACCTAATCTAGTATCAAAATTAGAACTTTGATCTATTCCAGGTGAGGATAATTTTGTACTGTCTTTTTTTGTATTTAAAAAAGTAAATTCATTAACATTTATCTCAGTTGAATATCGATCAGCACCGTCCTCTGCTTTCCATTTGCGAGTCTTTATTCTTCCTTCAATGTATATCTTATCACCTTTGCTTAAATATTTTTCACATATTTCAGCAGCTTTATTTCTAACCACAACATTGTGCCATTCTGTATTAGTAATTTTTTCACCGGTATTTTTATTTGTGTAATTCTCATTGGTTGCGAGGGGAAATCTTCCTATTGAACCACCACCCTCAAAATGATGGATTTTAATGTCATCGCCAAGATGTCCTATAAGCATTACTTTATTTAGAGTTCCACTCATAAAATTTTTTTAAAAGTTTAAATGGATTGTAAGTAAATTTAAACATCATGAATCAATTATAAAAATTATCGATAAAATTTTGTAATGCAATTGGAATAGGTAATTTTTTTAAATCATCAACTGTAGTCCAATTTTTAGTATTCCATTTTTTTAAATTGATTATCCAGAAAAAAATGTGCAGTTTTTGATGGGAAAGCTTTTGAATGATTGGTTTAGAATTCCACAACTGAAGATTTTCAAATTTAATTTTATGATTGTATTTTAATCTTATCTGATTTAATAATTCATCTTTTTTATAATTAAGCTTTGGAAGTTCTAATAATGGAAATTGAAATAAATTTTTCCAAATATCGTTTTCATTTCTTTTTTCAACTATTGTTTTTTTTTCCCCATTCTGAAATACGAAATAATTGAAGTACCGTTTTTTTAACTTGGAATTCTTCTTTTTTACAGGAAAAAGATCAATTTTTTGATTTTTATATGCTACACAATTATCATTAAATGGACATTTTAGACATAAAGGGTTTTTTGGCTTGCATTGTATAGAACCAAATTCCATAATAGCTTGATTGAAATCACCCGGATTATTAAAATCCATCAATTCTGTCGCCTTTTTTTTAAATTCACGATGAGCATTACTTGTATTTATTGGTATTGAAATACCAAAAAAACGTGATAAAAATCGATAGACATTTCCATCAACTACAGCTTCAGGAATATCAAAACATATTGAAGCTATAGCACTAGCAGTATAATCGCCAATACCTTTTAAATTGATTATTTCATTGAAAGTCTTAGGAAATTTTCCATCATATTCATTGTAGAGATACCGGGCTGTCGAATGTAAATTTATAGCTCTAGAATAATATCCAAGCCCTTGCCATAATTTTAAAACTTTATCTTGATTAGCTAAAGCTAGTGTTTGAAGATCTGGAAAAATACCTATAAACTTTTTATAATAAGTTTGCCCTTGAGAAGCTCTTGTTTGTTGTAACATTATTTCGGATATCCAAATCCTATAAGGATCTTTGGTTCTACGCCAAATAAAATCTCTCTTATTTTTATAGAACCACTCCATTAATGTTTGAGTCCAGTTCAACCTAACTTTTTAATTTTTATTGATGAGCAATTATAATATAAAAACTTTAGACAGAGAGTTTTGTAATTAAAAAATGATATATTTGCGAGCCTGGATTTTTAAGCAAATAATACAAAAACTATGACAAAAGCAGAAATTGTTTCAAATATATCAAATGAATTAGGGATTGATAGGGCAGATGTTCAGGCTACCGTTGAAAATTTTATGAAAGAAATTAAAACTTCTTTAGAAAAAGGAGAAAATGTATATCTAAGAGGATTTGGAAGCTTTATAATTAAAACTCGTGCTGAAAAAACAGGTCGTAATATTTCTAAAAACGTAGCTATAAAAATTCCCGCACATAACATCCCAGCTTTCAAACCAGCGAAGATTTTTGTGCAGGGAATCAAATCAAAAGTAGCTGTCCCTAAAAGTTAAAATAATCTAACAACAAAATATGCCAAGTGGTAAAAAAAGAAAAAGACATAAGGTAGCGACTCACAAAAGAAAAAAAAGACTTAGAGCCAATCGCCACAAGAAAAAATAGTGCTGGGTAAATCACTTAAAACTTTTACAAAAGTTCATTGAAATGCAGCTTCAATAGTTGAAAGCTGCTGCAGGTAAATCCTGAAATTATTGTTTAATCAGTCATCGCTTAAGATAAAGTGATGACACAAAATGTGACAGAGTGAATAAAGAATTAATTATACGTTCGAATTCCTCTGCTGTTGATTTTGCGTTGCTCAAGGATGGAAAATTAATTGAGCTAAACCAAGAGATTGAAGACAACAAATTTTCTGTTGGAGACATTTTTGTCGGTAAAATTAGAAAATCTGTTCCTGGTTTGAATGCCGCATTTGTAAATGTAGGCTTTGAGAAAGACGGTTTCCTTCATTATCATGATCTAGGTCCAAAACTCCCTTCTCTGGTAAAATATATTAAACAGGTAAGCACAGGTAAAAACAAAGATTATCTTTTAAAACAATTTCGTTACGAAAGTGATATTGATAAAGACGGTAATATTGGAGACACTTTGTCTTCCAAACAAATAGTTTTAGTTCAAATTGTTAAAGAACCTATCTCGACGAAAGGACCCCGATTAAGTTCTGAAATTTCTCTAGCTGGACGTTATATGGTTTTGATGCCTTTTTCTGATCGTGTCTCAATTTCTCAAAAAATTGAAGATAAAACAGAAAAAAGCCGCTTAAAAAAACTAGTACAAAGTATTAAGCCCAAAGGATTTGGTTTAATTATACGTACAGTTGCTGAAGGCCAAAAAGTTGCGGCTTTAGACGCTGATATCCAACAATTGTTGACTAGATGGAAAAACTTGTCATCTAAATTGAAACAAATTGACAGATATCCAACAAAAGTCTTGAGTGAAATCAATCGATCGTCTAGTATACTTAGAGATATTTTTGATGACAGTTTTACGGGTATTCATGTTGATGATGCTGAAATGCAAAATGAAATTAGAGATTATTTAGAAACAATAGCCCCGAACAAAAAATCAATTGTAAAGCTATATGAAAATCATCTTCCAATTTTTGAGAAATTTGGAATTGAACGTCAAATTAAAACATCTTTTGGTAAAACGGTATCAATGCAAAAAGGAGCATACTTAGTTATAGAACATACTGAGGCCTTGCACGTAATTGATGTAAATAGTGGAAATCGATCTAATCGTTCTAAAAATCAAGAAGAGACTGCGATGGAAGTAAATCTAATCGCAGCATCTGAAATCGCAAGACAATTAAGACTACGTGATATGGGTGGAATAATTGTTGTGGACTTTATAGACTTGAATTCTAACGCTAACCGTAAAAAGTTATTTGAACATTTGATTAACGAAATGAGTGCGGACAGAACTAAACATAAAATTCTTCCGCCAAGTAGATTTGGTCTCATTCAAATTACTCGTCAGCGAGTAAGGCCAGAAATGAGTATCAAAACCAATGAGCCTAATCCTAATGTTAATGGTGAAGTCGAGGCTCCTATTGTACTAATTGACAAAATCAACACAGAGCTTAGTAAAATTACTAAGAACAAGAGCAATACAAAAGAAAAGATATTTTTACATACTCATCCTTTTGTAGCTGCATTCATTTTAAGTGGAAATCCATCATTACGCTTAAAATGGTATTTTGAATACAAAAAGTGGATTAGAATTGTTCCACGCCACGCTTACCCATATTTGGAGTTCCGATTTTTGAATAAAGATAGAAGAAGACTCCGAAATTAAAATGAACCGCCTTTACAGGCGGTTTTTTTTTGATCCGAAAAGAATAAAGAATTTTTATCTTCGCTATATGCAAGGTAAAAAATCTTTAACAATTTCGGACGCAAAAAAAAAACTTGAACACTATTGTGTTTATCAAGAACGTTGTCATAAAGAGGTAATTAACAAATTAAAAGAATTGGGAATTATCTCAAGTGCAATTGATCTTATAGTCGCAGACTTGATACAAAATAATTATTTAAATGAGACCCGTTTTGCCCAAAGTTATGCAAGAGGAAAATTTAACATTAAGAAATGGGGTAAAGGCAGAATTTTAAGAGAATTAAAAAAAAGAGGAATTTCTGAATATAATATAAATGTAGGCATGAAGGAAATATTAGACTCTGATTATGAAGAAAAATTTCGTGAACTTTTAGAAAAAAAATTAGAAGAATTTTCTCATCTTACAAAATACGATCAAAAAAAAAAGTTACTTCGCTATTTCTCTTACAAAGGTTGGGAGACAGAAAAAGTTTTCGATGCTTTAAGAAAAATTTAAATTTAATCAGTCAGGATTGTGACTTTATTACTTAAAACCTCTACCACGCCTGAAATAATATCTAAATACGTAAAGCCCTCTTTATATTCAAACTTCTTTTTGTTTGATTCCTCTATGTTTATTTTCCCTTGAATTTTGATTCTACCCTCCACTAGTGTTGACACTAAAGAGGTGTGGTTGTTCAATATCTGAAAATATCCAGAGGTCCCTGGTAAAGTGACACTCTCCACTTCACCATTAAAAAGTACAGCCTCAGGTGAAACAATCGAAAGATTCATGTTACTTTTTTGTCTCAGCTATCATTTTCTCTCCAGCTTCAATTGCTTCTTCAATTGTCCCTTTCAAATTAAATGCAGCCTCGGGAATATGATCTAGTTCTCCGTCCATAATCATATTGAAGCCCTTTATCGTATCTTTAATGTCAACTAAAACACCAGGTATTCCTGTAAATTGTTCAGCGACATGAAATGGCTGGGATAGAAAACGTTGAACTCGCCTAGCCCTTGATACAGCGAGTTTATCCTCTTCAGAAAGCTCGTCCATTCCTAAAATAGCTATTATATCTTGTAGCTCTTTATAACGTTGTAATAATTCTTTTACTCTTTGAGCACACGAGTAATGCTCATCACCTAAAATTTCTGGTGTTAAGATTCTAGAAGTCGAATCAAGTGGATCTACAGCTGGATATATTCCCAACTCAGAAATTTTTCTAGATAGTACAGTAGTTGCATCTAAATGAGCAAATGTAGTTGCGGGTGCAGGGTCAGTTAGATCATCTGCAGGAACATAGACTGCTTGCACTGAAGTAATGGACCCTTTTTTAGTCGATGTGATGCGTTCTTGCATGGCTCCCATTTCTGTAGCTAAAGTCGGCTGATATCCTACAGCAGAAGGCATTCTTCCAAGTAGTGCTGAAACCTCAGAACCAGCTTGGGTAAATCGAAATATGTTATCGACAAAGAAGAGTACGTCTTTTCCTTGACCGTCTCCAGACCCATCACGAAAATATTCTGCTATTGTAAGACCCGACAGAGCGACTCTTGCTCTCGCACCTGGAGGTTCGTTCATCTGACCGAATACAAAAGTAGCTTTTGAATCTTTCAACGCTTTTTTATCTACTTTTTTTAAATCCCAGCCACCTTCCTCCATAGATTTCATAAAGTCATCACCATACTTTATAATACCTGATTCTAACATTTCACGGAGCAAATCATTACCCTCTCTTGTTCGCTCACCTACTCCTGCAAAAACAGATAGACCACCGTGTCCTTTGGCAATGTTATTAATCAATTCTTGTATCAAAACAGTCTTCCCTACTCCGGCACCACCAAAAAGACCTATTTTACCTCCTTTAGCGTAAGGCTCAATTAAATCAATTACTTTGATGCCGGTAAAAAGTACCTCCGTTGATGTAGATAGTTCTTCAAATGCAGGAGCATCTCTATGAATGGGAAGTCCTTTCTTTTTATCTTTTGGTAAGTTTGGCATACCATCAATCGCATCTCCAATAACATTAAAAAGACGTCCATTAATTTCTTCTCCAATTGGCATTTGGATTGGACTGTCTAGGGCTGTTACATCTGCTCCACGGCTTAAGCCATCTGTTGAATCCATCGAAATGGTTCTTACCGTTTCCTCACCAATATGAGATTGCACTTCCAAAACAAGAGTGGAACCATCTTCTTTTTTTATCTCTAGAGCATCATAAATTTTTGGTAGTGAATTATTTTCTCCACTGAACTCAACGTCAACAACTGGGCCAATTATTTGTGATACTTTACCAATGCTTTTAGCCATAATGAAGTAGTTGTATTAATGCAATTTTTAGATTGGTAAAGATAAGAGAGTTGCAGGTAAATTTATGTAATACCTCTTTTTTTTTTGACAAAAATTTTAACAAAAAAAAGGCAGCAATAATTGCTGCCTATAAATTATTTGAAGTCTCGATTTTAGAAGTCAAAAACCAATCTAAGATTTAGCCTTCTACCGATGACAGGCATATTTGGAAATGCTCTGTACTGTTGATTAAATAAATTAGTCGATGAAAGGTCTAACTTTACACTATCAGATAGCCTGTATCCGATACTGGCATCCACTAAATTTTTTTCTTGAACAGTTCCTGCATAAAACCCTTGGTTGGAATTAAACTCATCATCATGCTGGAATGCAAGGGAGAACTGAAACCCATTTCTATCAAGGTAATCCATACCTAAACGGAATTTAAATCTTGGTGCATTAAGAAAATCTTGGAAAGGAAGGTCGTCGTCATTTTCCTCCCCTGGGTTCCACTCATTTTGACTTAACCAAGAAGCATTTCCCCAGAAAGTTAATTTTTCAGTTGCGAAATATTCCATTGAAAGATCACTTCCCCAATGTGAACGTGTTACATTATCGAAAATTCTGTATCCTGCAGAAATATGAGTAATGTTATCTCCTTGTGGAACTCTTTGGGATTCTATGGCGCCTACTGCAGCTCCTGCTCCTTGACCCCCTTCTGCTACTGGTTTAATGACATCGACATAAGCTTGTCCACCTTGGATAAAAGCTCCGCCCACTAGGGTGGCAACTTCAGCATTTGCAGCTGCAATCTGGCCAGGTGCTGCTGCGGCAACAGCTGCTGATACTGGAGCTACTGCTGGTGTTCCTGGACCTAATGCTCCTGCCGGAGCACCAGTTGCCCATATTGCTTCAGGTATACCTAATGCTCTATATTGGTCTTCTACAGCAGCTTGTGTTAAAGCAGTTACAGCTTGAGTAATTGCTCCACTAATAAGAGGATCAGCAGCAAAATCAGCAGCAACTTGAGCACCTAATGCATTAGGTATCCCTTGATATCCGTTTAACCTAAATGTAGGACCAATAGCAGTAAACTGTGTTGAGCCAGTTCTAGCAAAAGTGTATACGTCTAATCCTATTGCAAATTTGTCTCCAAGCAAACCTTTGTATCCAACTTCCCAAGAAGTTGTAGTTCCAAGTAATGCTGAAGGTGTACCAACAGCTTGTGGCATTGGAGTTCCGTTAAATGCGTTATATCCTTGTATTGTTCCAGAAGTCCCACTAGGTTGATACGTACTAAAAAAGTTCTGAACTAAAGGTAAAAGAGGAGCATAACTAGGATTAGCTCCAACTCCTTGATAAAGTGCGGGTAGAACCTGGCCTGCAACAGCTCCGTATGGAATTGCAAGCGGCCAATCAGTTGTATCCGCAGGAAGTACTAATCCATTGCCCCCAACAACTTCGATTGGTGCATTTGGATTAAAATTTTGAGCAGATGTTTGTCCTGACAACCATACGTCTAAAACACCAGGAGATTGGATTTGCACTGGAAAGTCAACATACGTTTCAAGTGCACTTGGTCCAAAAACAGCTTCGTTGTATGTTAACCTAAAACTATTTTTTGCATTTGGTTTAAATACAAGTGCTATCCTTGGTGCTATTTTACCTTTGTCAATAAAATTTAGTTTATCATACCTAAGTGCATAAGTAAGGTCTAACTTGTCACTAAAACGTGAAGTCCCTTGTCCATAGACACCATAATTTATGTAATCATTGCTTCCATCATTAATCCCAAAAAGCGTATTTTCTGAATCTGCGCCAATATCTCTATAGTCTGCACCAAAAGTGAAGTTAGAATCAAGAAAGTTTTCAGTATCAAAGCTATATTGAAGTTGAATATCAAGAGCAGATCTTTTAGTTATAATTCTTTGTGCTGATAAGTAAAGGTAAAATGGTGCATTTTCACTACCTCCATCATTAGCTGTGTAGGACAATTGTCCGAAAAATCCTCCAGATCTAATCCTAGCCTGACCCCAATAGTCGTTTCCAGCTGCATATCCAGGTCCTTGTGCCTGGTTTATTAGTCCATTCCCTGAATTAATTCCACCTGAAATTACAGCATCAGTTTTATCATTAGGTCTAAACTCCAAATGAGCGTTTGCCATAAAGGTTTCATATTCATTCAAGTATGCGTTCCCATCTCCATCAGGATCTATTTCTGATCTTGTAAGTATTGGAGAAGTAGGTACTTGGGCAGGGTCAATTCTATTTCCTGAAACTATTGGTTGGAAAATACCATTAGCAGTAGCAGCATTAATCGCTCCTAAAAACTGAGCATCTTCAACAGGATCTAAGCTAAATTCATCACCTTTTTTGTATTGAGCATTGATTTTAAATCCAAACGTTTTCTTATCATTTGCATAGGCATGTCTAATTGCTCCTTGTAGAGTACTTAAGTTTCCCCCTATAAGTTCAACTGATGTGCCTGGTTTATCAATAGCTTTTTTAGAGAAAAAGTGTACTACACCCGATTCAACACTAGGACCATAGAGGGCAGATGCAGCACCGCGAACGATTTCAATTCTCTCTATATCTAAATTAGATAATCCTGATTGGAAAGCGAAAAAAGATCCAGACGCAGGTGATTGTAGAAATCGGTAATCTAGTAAAGGAAATACGCTTGTACCAAAAACGCCAGAGCCAGCTCTCATTTCAAAATTTATCGAATTAGCAGATTGCTGTTGAAATTGCAATCCAGGTATGTTAATTAAGTTTCTTACCGGATCGTTAACATTAGCTGTATTTTCAATATCCTGAGTTGAAATTATTGACACAGAAGCAGGTGCATCCAAAATCTTTTCTGATCTCCTCGATGCTGAAATAACAACTTCATTAAGGTTTTGACCAAAATCTAGGGAAATAACAATTTCTTGGTCTAGACTTGTAACTTCCAAACTTTGGGAGCTGTAACCAACATAACTTACCTCAATTGTTAAGGGAAATTCTGCAGAGGTATTTAATGTAAAGTTCCCATTGAAATCAGCTACTGCTCCAGTATTAGATCCTACAACAATAACATTCGCTCCAGGAATAGCCTCTTGATTCTCAGAATCAACTACTTTTCCTGAAATGATATTTTGTGCAAGAGTAAGTTGGATGGTTAAAAAAAATAGGGCAAAAAATACCCTTTTGAATATATTCTTTGTTTTCATATTATTTTATTTTCATTTGTTTCGAACAACCGAACAAGCAAAAGTTATATTTGAAAAATAATCTGAAGACCTTTATCTTGTCTATTATTCATTGCCAAGTTAATATATTTTTGTCTAATTAAGTATAATTTATTCCAAAGACATTGCTTGTAAATTATTTTATTTTAAAATTTAGTTATCAATCTTTAAAAAAAATTCCTAGGTTTACTCGCTACATTAAACTTAAATTGACAAGTAACCTGACAATCCTTTGAAAAACATCTTTTATTTTTCACTAAAATATTTCCTAAGGTATTATAACCAAATTTTTTTTAGAGATATAAAGCAATATGGGTATGAAAACATTCCTAAGGACGGTGGGGTATTATTTTCTCCAAATCATCAAGGTGCCTTTTTAGATCCCCTGCTTATCGGCTCTATGACACCAAAAAAAATTACATCCTTAACAAGAAGTGACGTTTTTGGTGGTCCTCTTCAATGGTTTTTAGATGCACTACAAATGCTTCCTGTATATAGGATAAGAAACGGTTATAGTAATTTGAAAAAAAATGATATTACTTTCAAAAAATGTTATGAGCTATTGGGAAATGGCAAATTTTTGATGATGTTTTCAGAAGGCGGTCATCATGATGAGTATTATCTAAAAAAGCTTTCTAAAGGGAGTAGTAGGCTTGCATTTCAAGCCCAAAATTATAATAGGGGTAAAAAAATCTATATTCTTCCAGTTGGAATTAATTATGGGCACCACAAGCAAACTTGCACTACTCTTCATCTTGTTTACGGAAAACCATTATTAGTATCAGATTTTATAAATACTAAACTTAATGAAGCTGAAAATATAAATTTAATTAGAGAAGAGCTACAGACAAGAATGCAGCAATGTCTCTGGCTTCCATTAAAGACCGAAAAATATCCTATTCAAAAAGAGTGTATAAATAGAATAACAACAAGAATGAGTTTTTATGATTTAAAAAAAGCTCTCAAATATTCATCTAATGATTTGCCAAAAAGACGCAATATAAATAGATTAAGACATGTTTTTTCATCAATTTTAGGACTTCCAAATTTTATTCCGCTATGGATATCAAAAAGGATAATAAATCTGTTTGATGATAAAGTTTTTGTTAGTTCAATGAAATACGCATTAGGAGCATTTTTGTTTCCGATTTGGTGGTTATCAACTTCTATTCTGGTAGCTTTTTATTTTGGAAATGTAACAATGACAACATATCTAACACTTTGCATCGTTTCAATTTTAATAAGACAAAAGATATTACTATCATAAATTATATAATTATAGAAAGAAACTATAATTAGTAAAAAATTATTATCAATAATATCAAATTTTATCATATTATTATTATAAATATTTAATAAAACTATTAAATAAATTATATTGATAGTTTATTCTTATAATTTTTAAATATTCTTAAAAAGATTCATACTTTAGAGCAATGGTTGATGTAATTATTATTGGCGCTGGCCCGATAGGACTTGCTTGCGGTATTGAAGCAAAAAAAAGAGGCTTAAAATATATGATTTTTGACAAGGGTGTAATGGTGAACTCGCTTTACAATTATCCCCTAAATATGACTTTTTTTTCAACTTCTGATAAGTTAGAAATTGGGGATATTCCTTTTATCTCTCATAATTCAAAACCTACAAGAGCAGAAGCTTTAGAGTACTACAGAAGGGTTGCGACCCACTGGAAGCTCAAACTAAATCTTTACGAACCTGTAGAAACTATAAAAAGTGAAGCACAGAAATTTAGGATTGAAACTAGCAAAGGAATTTACAATTCTAATAATATTGTATTTGCTACAGGATTTTATGACCGCCCTTTTTTACTTGATGTCCCTGGTGAAAATCTTCCCAAAGTGAAACATTATTATACCGAACCCCATCCTTATTTTGGGATGGATATAGTAGTTGTTGGTTCTGCAAATTCGGCTGTTGATGTAGCTCTAGAAACCTACAGAAAGGGTGCTAAAAGTGTAACTATGATTATTCGTGAAAAAGAAATTGGGAGTAATGTGAAGTATTGGGCTCGACCTGATATAATTAATAGAATCGAGGAAGGAAGTATAAAAGCCTATTTTAATGCTTCAATCACCAGTATTGAAAAAGATTTTGTTCATTTCAAGGATACAAAAAAATCTTATAAAATTGCAAATGATTTTGTTTTAGCTATGACAGGTTATGAGCCAAACTTTGAAATGCTTGAGAGTGTTGGTGTAAGATTCCAAAAAGATGACTACAAAACACCTGTATATAATAATGAAACTATGGAATCTAATTCAAAAAGAGTATTTCTAGCAGGAGTTGTTTGTGGGGGATACAAAACAAACAAATGGTTCATAGAAAACTCTCGTGTACATGCACCAACAATTATGAACGCTATATTAGCTGAATGATATAAGTAAGTTTTTCTTCATATTTATTATTTATATTTAGATACTATGTTGTTCCCAATAGCAAGTGTCTTCCTAGTTTTGGTTTTTATAATACTATGCATTTCAAAAATCAAACTACATCCATCTTTAGTTTTGTTTGTAGCTTCACTGACTTTAGGATTTTTGCTTCAAATTCCAATTTATAAAAGCTTTTCCTTAATATTTGACGGACTCATTGGAGTAATAAAAAGTCTAGGGTTATTGATTTTTTTCGGGATCATTATAGGGGTTTTGCTTGAAAAATCTGGAGGAACTTATTCCATAGCTAGGGGTATATTAAAATATCTAAAAAAAATTCCTTTGCCATATGCCATTAGTTTTATTGGTTACTTAGTCTCTATTCCTATTTTTTGTGATGCGGCTTTTGCAATTCTATTTAATTTAAATAAAACGTTCTCAAAACACGCTAAAATTTCTTTAACTGGCCTATCGGTTGCATTATCTACTGGATTATTTGCACCTCACGTCTTAGTACCTCCTACTCCAGGTCCACTTGCTGCGGCATTTAATCTAAAATTAGATAATCTTTTTTTACTTGTTATTTTCGGCTCATTTTTTGCCTTTATATTGGCTCTTATTGGAGCTGTTTACGCTAATTATATTATTAAAAAAAAGGGTGTAAATAATTATATGAATGATATAATTGTCTTAAAACAGGAAGTCAAAACTTCTCCAAGTTTTAGCCAAGCTATCTTACCAATTATATTACCTGTTTTTCTTCTTAGCATTAGGCCTATTTCAAATTTTATTTCAAACAATCAAATTTTAAATGAATTTGCCAATATTATATCACATCCTGTATTTGCTCTAGGAATTGGAATGCTTTTTTCCCTTCAATTGATTAAAATAAATCGAAAAAAAATTATTACCTCCAGTTTTATACAAGCCATTAAACAAGTTTTTCCAATACTACTAATTACAGGCATTGGAGGAGGTTTGGGTAAAGTAATTCAAACTATTCCCTTTCAAGATTATTTGACGAATCAATCATTATATGGCTCATTTGGGCTATTAGTACCTTTTTTAATCGCAGCATTCTTGAAAACTGCCCAAGGATCATCTACAGTGGCAATTATTACCTCATCATCAATTTGCTTCCCTTTAGTTCCAATAATTGGATTAGATACAGAATTAGGCAAAGTCTGGATCATAATGGCAATAGGAGTTGGATCTATGACAATCTCTCACGTAAACGATTCTTATTTCTGGGTTGTTTCACAAATGAGTAAAATGGACACTAAAACTGCACTGAGAAGCCACACACTGGGAACTTTAATTCAAGGTTTGGTAGGATTTATAATATTATTTGTTTGCTATACAGTTTGGATTAATATATAGTTTATCAATATGAAGAATAAATTAGCTCCAGCTTAACTTTTTTACCGGTTGAAGTACTGTCAGGGTGAGAACCTATCAGAACTGTACCTAGTGGATTAAGTGTGGCAGACAGTGGAAAATTAATATCTAAATCTTGGTCACCTGTCTTAGCTTTTATAGGTAATGGATTTTCAATATTTCCCGATACAGTTAGTCCTAAGTCGTAATTCAAAGAATCATTTTTAATTATATTAGTTATGTGATTTGTCACATTAAATTTGTATCTGAAAGGTTTTCCATTTTCACCAAATTCTAAAATACCTCCAAAAGTTGACTTATTTGAATTAGTTCCAAAATTTGAAGTTGAAAAATCACTTATATAATCACTAATTGGCAAACCGTTTTTGAAATTATAAAGATAAATTCTTTGCGCTGTAATTTCTTCAGTTTGCATCTCAGAATCAACATGAAAAATTAAATTTGCCTGGTTCACAAGTATCTTTTCTTCTCTAATATTGTTCAGTATCTCATTGAACTCAGGATTTTCGCCTGAAAAAAGTCTAATTTTTCCATGTAAACGACTACTCTGAATAAATAATTTATCTGAAGGCTCATTATTTAAAGAAGATTCTATTCTATTTTGAATAGCTGAATCAAACACAGAATTTTTTAAAGAATTTATTCTAATATTTCCCAGAGTCAATTCTAAATCTCTTTCTCTTTTTTCAATCAGGTCGTCTGATAAATCATCTAATGTGCCTTTTGTATTGTAGTCATCAAAAACATAGTTAATCTTAATCACAGCATTTTGGATGTCCAAAAGCATGTAAAGGTTTTCTGAAAAATTATCTCCTCTTATGATGAGGCCCCTCATTCTTTTTTGATAAGTAGCGTCATCAAGCAATGAATTTGTCCCCTCAAGTTCAATTAAATTTTCTTGAAAAAAGTTTTTATTTAATGGAATCCTAATGCGAGGACTTAATCTAGTTTCAACTAAAGTTGTTTCGTCAATATCTTCGGTATCTGGATCATCCTCTTTAAAGTTCAACCTGACCTCTTCAAAGTCGAGCTTTATTTGTCCGCTGAAAAGTTTGTCTCCAACAAATCCTTCATCAAAATAATCACGATTAGAATAATATATTTGGGCTGATTCAAAGTTGTCTTTAGGATCCAGGTTGTTAAGATAGTAAGTTAACTCATAAACTTGCAGGTCAAATTCTGAGTTACGATTTCCATAAATAGAATCAATTGCGTATACCCTATTTTCGCTGTCATAATTTTGATTATCGTCGTCATTGTGGTCCAAAATACCATCTCCATCACTATCAGCGCTTAAGGGATTTAATCCTAATTGAAACTCGACTATATCAGACAAATCATCATCATCTGAGTTACTTACAGGATCGTTTGGATCTGAATCTAGAGGGTCAATTACACCGTCATTGTCAGAATCATCAGTGTTCGAAAAAAAGGGAATTTCTAAAAAAACTTCTCTAATTGTCTCATTTTCTTGTATAATATTTACGTCGTCCTCATCTCCAGAATCCTCCAAAAGTTGCCTAATATTTCCAAAAAATAGATCTGAACCAATTGATATTTGTGTGAAAATACTCGCTCTAACATCTCCAAAAACAGGATGGTTAATTCGTCCTAATTGAGCTAGTGGTTGAACATTTGATTGAACTTCATTTACACTTTGTTGGTAGGTAAATACAGGAATGTTTTTAGTTTTTGTTTCTAAAGTTAGATCTGAAAAAATGGATTCTCCTACAGGATGATATTCCTTATCACATGAAATAAGTATGAAAATCAATATGAAACAAGTCAGAAAAGAATGTTCAAAATACCTCACCACATCAGGTTTATATTTCCTTTGAGTAAAAATTTATTAATAATTTATCCTCTTGAGATTTAGGATACTCTAAAAGAGGTTTTTTACTGTTTTTTAAGTTACTCAGAATATCATCATCTAAATTTTCTGAGGCTGATATTATTCCATCACAATTTTTTATAGCTAGGTTAGTTAAGGCATGAAAGTCTGCTTTTCTAAGCTCACTTATTTGACCTTTATCGATTTTATCGAATGCAACCTTATCGATAATTTTCTTTGAAACAACCCCCTTGAAATCAGGATCATAAACTGAATAAACTATTTTACTATCTGAGAAAAGTGGTTCATCGGCATAATATGTTTTTAAGTATAGAGGAAAAAGGGAGGTAAACCAACCGTGAAGATGAATTATATCTGGAGACCAATTTAATTTCTTAACTGTCTCAATAACCCCTTTTGTGAAAAAAATCATCCGTTCATCATTATCTTTGAATATCTTGCCTTCAGAGTCGTGAAGTATTGCTCTTCTTTTAAAATACTCCTCATTATCAATAAAATAGACCTGCATTCTTTCTTTTGGAATGGAGGCTACCTTAATAATTAATGGCATATCCATGTCATTTATTACTAAGTTCATACCAGAAAGCCTTATAACCTCGTGTAATTGATGTCTTCTTTCGTTTATCAATCCATAGCGCGGCATAAAAATCCGTGTCTGTCCCCCATTCTCATTTACTGTTTTTGGGATCTGGAATGATTTAATTGCTTGGTCTGTTTGAGGCAAATAAGGAACAACCTCAGAGGAAATAATTAATACTCTCTTGTCTTTCATATTTGATTTTCCTATGGGAAAAGTCTTGCAAAAATACAAAATAAATAGACATATTATTAAAAACTGCCTACTTTAGCAGCGTTAACAAATTGCTAAATGTTGGTATTTAAGGCCTCAGAAAAACTCAAGATGCATTTAAATTCTAAGGCTCAAAAGATTGGTCTTGTTCCAACTATGGGAGGATTACATAGAGGCCATTCGACTCTTATTAAAAAGGCTTGCTGTGATAATGATGTAGTTGTTGTTAGCATATACGTAAATCCTACTCAATTCAATGATTTGAATGACCTAAAAAAATATCCATTTGATATAACTAGCGATAAATCTTTCCTATCACAATTTTCAAAAAATGTGATTATTTATAATCCGGGTCATGACGAGATGTATCCTTCTGGAATAAAAAGTAAATCTTATGACTTTGGCTCGATTGCTCTTCATATGGAAGGGAAATTTCGCCCAGGACATTTCAATGGTGTTGCAACTGTTATAGAAAAGCTTTTTAAGGAAATAAGACCCAATAATGCATATTTCGGAGAAAAAGATTACCAGCAAACACAGATTATAAAAGCTCTTAACAGGAGTCTTAACCTAGATGTGAAAATAATATCTTGTCCGACAGAAAGAGAAGATGACGGCCTTGCAATAAGTACAAGAAATAAGTTTTTAAATTCAAGACAACGATCTGCTGCAAAAAAAATTTATTATGCTTTGCAAGAACTAAAAGTTAAAAAGACTAAAAAATTCGATGTGATGAAAGGGTTTTTTATAAATACTGTGGAACTTAGTGAAGATTTAAAAGTTGAGTACTTTTATATTGCATCAATAGATAATCTAATACCAGTAGAAAAGTTTCATAAACATAAAAAATACCGGATTTTTATTGCTGTGCTTGCTGGCAATACAAGACTTATAGATAACGAAGAAATAAAATTTAATTAACTTATAATAATTATACCAACAAGAAATAAAGCTTTCATTCAACAAACTATCGAATAATTTATCACAAGAATTGTGAAAAAACTTTATCATAATCTCAAAATAATTTTCCCTCCATTTTTAGGAATCTTCTTTATTTATTTATCTGTTGTAATGACTTCTGATGAGGAAAGAAAACTTATAATTAGTTATATTGTAAATGCTGACTTAAAATACATTATTAGCGCAATTGTTTTTGGCATTTTGAGCCACCTTTCAAGAGCTTTTCGTTGGAAATTTTTATTGAATCCACTTGGATATTATCCTCGATTTATAAATTCTATTCTGGCCGTACTAGTATCTTATATTGCTAATCTTGGAATACCCAGATCAGGTGAAATTTTAAGAGCTACTACTTTAAGCAATTATGAAAAGATTCCCTTTGAAAAATTATTTGGTACTATAATTGCTGAGAGACTTATAGATTTCATAATACTTTTAAGTTTAATTTTTCTAACACTTAGTTTACAATTTGAATCCATATGGGAAATTCTTCGTGAAAAAACCTTTGATTTACAAAAACTTATAGCTGTAATCTTTATTTTATCCTTAATTTTTTTCGGTTTAAAAAAGTTTTTAGGAAAAAATAATTCAAAAATATTGACAAAAATAAACGCTTTTATTGAAGGTTTAATCGAGGGTATTATGTCAATTAAAAATATGCCTTACAAATTGGCTTTCGCTACCCATACTATATTTATATGGACAATGTATTTTAGTATGTTCTACATCATAAAATGGACCATCCCTGAAATGCAAAATTTACAAATAATACAAATGTTACCATCTTTTGTAATTGGCGGGCTTACTCTAACAGCGACTAATGGTGGTATTGGAATTTACCCCTTATCTGTAGCTATGACACTTTCATCCTTCGGAATTTCGAATGAATCTGGATTGGCGTTCGGTTGGATAGTCTGGACTTCTCAAACACTGATGATCATATTTTTTGGAAGCCTTTCTTTTTTTATTCTACCTTTAGTAAATAGGAAAAAGGCATTAAACTTATAGCGAATTTTGAAAATCAAAAAAGGGTTTTTTTGTAAAAATTGCGGGGCGGAGCATAACCAATGGCAGGGTCAATGTAAGATTTGTAAAGAGTGGAACACCATTACTGAAGAGGTAATACATAAAAATATTTCCAAAGATTGGAAAACAGATAATTTAACAAAGGCTATAAAACCAATTAGAATGGATAAAATTGGTCTTAAAGAAACTTCTAGAATTAAAACCGGTGATGATGAATTTGATCGAGTTCTAGGTGGCGGGGTGGTCCCAGGAGGTGTTGTACTTTTGGGTGGAGAACCAGGTATTGGTAAGTCGACCTTATTACTTCAAATAGCACTCCAAATTAATAATAAAGTACTCTATATTTCAGGAGAAGAAAGCCAACAACAGATTAAATCTAGAGCAAAAAGAATGGGCCTTAGTGAGGAGTCTTGTTATGTTCTATGTGAAACCAATATTCAATTAATTTTTTTACAAATTCAAAGTCTCACACCTGATATAATAATTGTAGACTCTATACAAACCCTTCACGACTCAGATGTTGATAATGCCGCAGGGAGTATTACACAAATAAGATCAGTAGCATCTGAACTCATCAGTTTTGCAAAAAGTACAAATATTCCAGTCATTTTAATTGGACATATTACAAAAGACGGTACGATAGCTGGTCCAAAAATACTCGAACACATGGTTGATACTGTGATTCAGTTCGAAGGGGATCGAAATCATGTTTATAGAATTTTAAGAGTTCAAAAAAATCGTTTTGGAGCTACCTCTGAAATAGGAATTTATGAAATGATACAAAAAGGATTACGTCAAGTAAAAAATCCCTCAGAAGTATTAATTTCTGAAAAAGAGGAAACTTTAAGCGGACACGCAATTGCAGCTACTATTGAAGGTATTCGGCCTTTAATGATTGAGGTGCAAGCATTGGTAAGTACAGCAGTTTATGGTACCCCTCAAAGAAGCTGTACAGGATTTAATTCAAAGCGCTTAAATATGTTACTAGCTGTCTTGGAAAAAAGAGCAGGATTTAATTTGGTTAGTAAAGATGTATTCATAAACATTACTGGTGGTATAAGTGTGGTTGATCCCGCAATGGATCTAGCTGTTATAGCAGCAATTCTATCAAGCTGCCATGATATTCCAATATCACAAAAGCTATGTTTTGCATCTGAAATTGGGCTTTCTGGAGAACTACGCCCAATTTCAAAAACTAACCAGCGAATTCAAGAAGCAGAAAAACTCGGGTTTGAAGGAATTTTCATTTCATCGTATACTAAATTCAGCAGCCAACAAAATAAAATTAAGTTACATCAATTATCAAAGGTCGAAAGCTTAGTTAATTTTCTTTTCTAATCCAAATTTTTAGAAAAAAGAGCATATCTTCGAGAAACACAATAAGAGCTAAATGAAAGAAATCATTTCACAATTTATTTCAGAAGTAAACGCTAGAAATAAGAATGAGCCTGAGTTTATGCAAGCTGTAACTGAGGTTGCTGAAAATGTTATCCCTTACATAGTTCAAAATGACATTTATTATGGACAAAATATTTTGCTTAGGATCGCTGAACCTGAGCGAGTAATTTCATTTCGAGTTGCATGGATTGATGATAAAGAAGAAATTCAAGTAAACAGAGGTTATAGAATTGAGATGAATTCCGCCATCGGTCCTTACAAAGGTGGATTACGATTCCATCCAAGTGTTAACCTAAGTGTTTTAAAATTCTTAGCATTTGAACAGACTTTTAAAAATAGTTTGACAACTCTACCCATGGGAGGTGGAAAAGGAGGTTCTGACTTTGATCCAAAAGGTAAATCTAATACGGAAATAATGCGTTTCTGTCAGAGCTTTATGACTGAATTATTTCGTCACATTGGTCCAAATAGAGACATTCCAGCTGGAGATATTGGTGTTGGGAGTAGAGAAATAGGCTATATGTTTGGCCAATATAAACGACTGAAAAATGAATTTACAGGGGTTTTGACTGGTAAAGGTGTAAGTTGGGGTGGCTCGCTTATAAGACCTGAAGCTACAGGTTATGGTGTCGTATATTTTACCCAAGAGATGCTTGTCAATAAAGATAATAGCTTAAAAGATAAAAAAGTTGTCATTTCTGGCTCTGGAAATGTTGCCCAATACGCTGCTGAAAAATGTTTACATCTTGGTGCTAAAATTTGCACTATGTCAGATTCATCCGGGTATATCTATGATCCTGAAGGTATTAACTTGGAAAAACTTGCATTCATTATGGATCTTAAAAATGTGAAAAGAGGAAGAATTATTGAGTATACTAATAAATACCCTAATTCTGAATTTTTTAAAGGCAAAAAACCTTGGGATGTTCCCTGTCAAATTGCTTTACCTTGTGCTACACAAAACGAACTAGGGAAATATGACGCACAAAATCTTATTAAAAATGGCTGTATCTGTATAGGAGAGGGTGCAAACATGCCGTGCTCTCCTGAAGCAATAGAAATTTTCTTAAAGAATAAAATTTTATTTGCGCCTGGTAAGGCTTCAAATGCAGGTGGCGTAGCAGTTTCAGGATTAGAAATGGCTCAAAATTCGTTACGCTACAGCTGGTCGAGGGATGAAGTAGATAAACGCTTGCAGACAATTATGAAAGATATCCATCAATCATGTATTTCTTTTGGAAATGAAAAAGGGTTTATTAATTATGTTAAGGGAGCCAATATTGCAGGGTTTGTAAAAGTTGCAGATGCAATGCTAGCCCAAGGAGTTGTTTGACTCATGTCTAACAAAATAAAAAAAACTGTTCATGCTGTTAATTTGGGTATTGTTAAATACGGTGATACAAGCTTAATTGCCAATTGCTATACTTTAGAATATGGTTTACAGTCATATATGCTAAAAGGTGTTTTGTCTGGGAGTAAGAAAAAAAAAATTCGCCCACTTTTTGAACCTTTAAACCTTTTAGAGCTTGAGGCCCCCCCGAACAAGGAGAACAAAATTGGATACATCACTGAGGTTAAAATAGCATATGTTTTTAATTCAATACCTTATGATTTAAATAAAAAAGCTTTGATTTTTTTTATTTCAGAGGTCATTCATCAGGTTGTGCGCGAAGAACAAGGACCTAATAAATTACTATTTAATTATATCCAAAGAAAACTTGTTTGGCTTGACAAAAATCATTTCTTAAGCTTATTTCATCTTAAAATTATGCTAGATATAACAAAATTCATTGGTTTTTCCCCAAATATTTCAAATTCAAATGCCCCTTATTTTGATATGGAAACTGGCTGTTTTACATCAATTAAGCCAAAAACAAATTTTATTAAAACCCCTCTGAAAGAACATTTCACTCAACTTTTGGGTATGGATTTTGATAAGGTAAATGAAATAAGAATTTTGAAAGAAGATAAAATTATGCTTCTAGATAAAGTTATAACCTATTTCGAATTACATTTACAGCAATTTAAGCCACCCAAATCCCTTAAAATATTAAATGAAATCTTTAAGGTGCCTTAATTCATTGTGTTTTGTCTTTCTTTCCTTTTGGATAGCTGGACAAGAGATTACCATTGTAGATGAGTTTACGAATGAAGCCCTAGAAGGAGTTGCTATCTACAATGAAGATCAAACTTTGGCAACGATAACTAATTCTGAAGGAATTGCTGATCTTTCTGTTTTTCCAATCGGTGAAACAGTTTACATCCAATTTTATGGTTTTAAAATTGAAAGTATAAAAATAAGCTTAAAAGAATTATCACAAAATTTTCGTTTCCCAATTCAAGCAGAAAACGAGACTTTAGATGAAGTCATACTCTCGGTCGCAAGAAATGCTACAAAACGTTCAAAAATAGCAGAAAAAGTAAATATTATTTCAGTTAAGGATATTTCCAATCGGCGTCCTACATCGGGAGCAGAATTAGTAAGCCTTAGTCCAGGTATTAGGATCCAAAAGTCACAAGGAGGAGGTGGAAGCCCCGTCATTAGAGGATTTGAAGCAAATCGTTTGCTTTTGGTTGTTGATGGGGTTAGACTAAACAATGCTATCTATAGAAGCGGTCATCTACAAAACTCTTTAACTATTCACCCAAATATGATAGAGCGTGTAGAGGTTGTATATGGTTCTTCATCGGTAGGATACGGATCAGATGCTTTAGGAGGAGTTGTTCACTACTACACAAAAAATCCATTGATTAACAATGAAAAAAAAATAAGAACTCAGCTTTCTAGTGATTATTCTACAGCAAATAATTCGTATATAAATTCCATATCAACTGAATTAAGTTTTAAGAAATGGGCGAGCTTAACAAGTCTCAGTTATTCTGATTTTGGAGACATTCGAATGGGTAGAAACAGAACTCATGGATACGAAAATTGGGGACTAAACTTTTTGTATTCATTAAATAATAGAAATACTTATTCACCTGATCCTGTCATAAATTTGAATCCTTCAATTCAAAAAAATACCGATTATAAACAAATTGATTTACTTCAAAAGTTTTTATTCAAACTCAATGCTGAAAACCAACTAGTTGTTAATTTTCAATATTCAAATTCGTCAGATATTCCTAGATATGATAAATTAGTTGAAAACCGAAACGGATTTTTACGTTATGCAGAATGGTATTATGGTCCCCAAAAAAGATTGCTTTTTTCTCCTCAATTAAAAATATTCCCAAGAAAAAAACTATTAAATTCAGGAAAGTTTACAATTGCAATTCAAAATTTTGAAGAATCAAGGATCTCCCGAACCTTTAATAGTTTGACTCGTATTACTAAAAATGAAAAAGTAAATTCTTTAAGTGTTAATGGAGATTTTGAATTTAAGATAGATAAAAAACATGCTTTTGCATATGGATTTGAAGGCGTTCATAATGATGTTAATTCATTTGCCTCAAAAAAAGACCTAATTATTGAAGAAAATGTCATAACAGGTTTTACTCCAGCCCTTCCATTTCCCACGCGTTATCCTAGTAAAGGTAGTTCTTATAGAAGTTATGCTGTATATATAAATTGGGTCTGGGATCTTAATACTCAATTGACTTTAAATGCAGGACTTAGATTAACCGATACTTCTTTACAAGGAGAGTGGAAAGAGTATTATAACATAAATGCATTATTATCCTCGGTAAAATTAAATTCTGAGGCATTAACAGAAACTTTGTCTCTTATTTACAGACCAAGTATAAAAACGAAATGGAAAGCAATAATTTCAAATGGTTTTAGAAACCCTAATATTGACGATGTTGGAAAAATCAGAGAAAACAGGGGCTATCTAATTGTTCCAAATCCTATGCTTTTACCTGAATATGCTTATAATTTTGAATTAGGACTTACTAAATACTTAAAGAAAGAAAAAAATTATATCTCAGTTCAAGGTTTTACAACACTAATCTCAAGGCATATTGGACGAAATAATTACCCTATTTTTTCTGATCAAACAACAAGTAGCAACAGTACTATTTTATACAACGGTGAAGAGTTAATCACCTTAGCGAATAATAATTTAGGTAATCGATATATGTTAGGAACATCATTAGATGGTAATATATTTTTTACAGATAAAATTTCATTAAAAGGAGACATCAACATTATTAATGCATTAAAAAATGAACAATACGGCCCTTTGCCTTCAATTTCTCCAGTTTTTCTTAATTTATTTATTAACTACGAAAAAGAGAAATGGTTTGCAAGTTTAAGATACCAATACAGCGGAAGTAAAAACCCAGAAGAATACAGTCTAGGTGGTGAAGACGGTTTAGAGGAAACACCCATTATATCTCAGTCTCAAGGAATTTATGCAGGTACACCTGCATGGTCTGAACTATCTTTTTTAACGCAATTTAGCTGGAATGAAAATGGAAAAATAACAATTGGGCTGGAAAATATATTCGATGTTCATTATAGAAGTTTTGCATCAGGTGTATCTGCACCAGGTAGAAATTTAAGATTAGGTTTAAATCTAAAATTCTAAACCATCTGTAACGAAAAAAGCCCTTGGTATAGGCACATATTTTCGAGTTAAATTAATTAATTTTGCAAATTGTTATATTATTACATTTACTTTTCTTTCTTAGGGTTTTGAAAAGCAACTAAAATATTTCATAGGTGAAATTCAATGAGTACGATAAACTAGATTTACCCAAAATAGCCAAGGAAATACTTGCAGACTGGAAGGTTAATAAAACCTTTTTAAAAAGTATAAAAAGCAAGGAGGGTAAACCAGAATTTATATTTTATGAAGGTCCCCCGTCTGCAAATGGCCTACCTGGTATTCACCACGTCATGGCCCGTACAATTAAGGATATTTTTTGTCGCTTTAAAACCCAAAAAGGATTTAAAGTAGAAAGAAAAGCAGGATGGGACACTCACGGTCTTCCTGTTGAGCTTGGAGTTGAAAAAGAACTAGGGATTACAAAAGAATCAATTGGAAAAACTATTTCGGTAGAGGATTACAACGTTGCATGCAAAAAAGCAGTAATGAGATATACAGATATTTGGAATCAGCTTACTGAAAGAATTGGTTATTGGGTTGATATGAAAGAACCCTATATTACCTATAAATCCAAATATATGGAAAGTGTTTGGTGGTTAATTAAACAAATTCATGAAAAAGGCTTTCTTTATAAAGGTTATTCTATTCAGCCATTTTCTCCAATGGCTGGAACAGGTTTGAGTTCACATGAACTAAATCAACCTGGTACTTATCAAGAAACTACAGATACAACTATTACTGCACAGTTCAAGACAATTCCAGAAAGCCTTCCTAAAGGTCTAAAAAATGAAATAGACCTTTATATTCTTGCTTGGACAACTACTCCGTGGACATTACCTTCAAATACAGCTCTTACGATTGGGAAAAAAATAGATTATTTGATTATTCGAACTTTTAACCAATATACATTCAAGCCTATACGAGTTCTTATTGCTAAAGATCTAATAAAAAAACAATTTGGCGAAAAGTTTATTGAATCTCCAAGTGTAGACAACTACAAACCAAGTGATAAAAAAATACCCTACAAAATAGAAAGCGAATATAAGGGGTCTGAGCTCCTAGAAATTAGATATGAAAAAATTTGGTCGGAATCCCCAGTTCCAATTGAGAACTCTAAAAATGCATATCGTGTAATTTCAGGAGATTTTGTAACAACTGACGAAGGAACAGGAATTGTACATACCGCACCTACTTTTGGTGCAGACGACGCCAAAGCAGCAAAGGAAGCAAATCCAGAAGTACCTCCCCTTTTAGTGTTAGACGAAAATGATAATAAAGTACCACTAGTCGATATGCAGGGAAGATTTAGAAAAGAAGTTGGACGCCTAGGAAATTGCTTCGTTAAAAATGAATACTACCCAGATGGAAAAGCACCTGAACGTTCTGTAGATGTTGAAATTGCAATACAACTTAAAGAAGAAAATAAAGCCTTTAGAGTAGAAAAATATGTTCATCAATATCCAAATTGTTGGAGAACTGACAAACCTATTCTATACTATCCTCTAGACTCGTGGTTTATTAAAATAAGTGAAGTTAGAGAAAATATGACTGCTTTAAATAATGAGATAAACTGGAAGCCAAAGGCTACAGGCGAAGGTAGATTTGGAAATTGGCTTACTAATGCAAATGATTGGAATCTATCTAGGTCCCGATTTTGGGGTATTCCGTTACCAATTTGGAGAAGTTTAGATGGAAAAGAAACAAAAGTAATTGGATCACTCGAAGAATTGTGCAAAGCTATTGAAATCTCTTTAAGATTAGGTATTATGAAGGAAAATCCTTTTAAGGGTTTCATAGTCGGAGATTATTCAGACAACAACTATGAAAAAATTGATCTTCACAAAAATATAGTTGATAAGATTATCCTAGCAAGCGATAAAGGAGAACCAATGTTTAGAGAATTAGACTTAATTGATGTATGGTTTGACTCTGGTGCTATGCCTTATGCGCAGTGGCATTATCCTTTTGAAAATAAAGAATTAATTGATAATGAAATATATTTTCCTGCAGATTATATTGCTGAAGGTGTTGATCAAACAAGAGGATGGTTTTATACACTACATGCCATCGCTACTTTGGTTTTTAACAAAAAAGCTTTCAAAAATGTTGTTTCAAATGGTCTTGTACTTGACAAGAAGGGACAAAAAATGTCAAAGAGATTAAATAATGCTATCGACCCTTTTGAAACATTAGATAGATTTGGCCCCGATGCAACTCGCTGGTATATGATTTCAAATGCAAATCCTTGGGATAATCTAAAATTTGATATTGAAGGAATTGCTGAAGTTCAGCGTAAATTTTTTGGAACTCTATATAATACTTATTCTTTTTTTAGCCTATATGCTAATATTGATCAATTTGGTTTTAAAAACGAAAATTTTATCCCTAATACTGAGCGAGCCGAGCTAGACCAGTGGATTTTGTCAGAATTAAACAGTCTAATTAAAGTTGTTGATGATGCTTACCAAGATTATGAAGCGACAATTGCTTGTAGGGCAATTTCTGATTTTGTTCAGGAAAAATTAAGTAATTGGTATGTTCGCCTTAGCCGACGCAGATTTTGGAAGGGTAATTATGGACCAGACAAAATTGCTGCATATCAAACTCTTTACGAATGTTTGCTAATAGTATCTCAGCTAGGAGCGCCAGTTGCTCCGTTTTTTATGGATCGATTATACCAAGATCTAACAAGAAATAAAAAAAACTCAGTCCACTTATCTGAATTCCCAAATCCAAACCCAGACCTTATAAATTCTGAATTGGAATCTCAAACTAATATTGCTAGAGAAATCACATCTTTAGCACTTTCTTTAAGGAAAAAACAACAGATAAAAGTACGTCAGCCACTTGCGAAAATGATAATCCCTGTAAAAAATGAATTGCAAAAAAAACACATTAAAAATGCAATTGAACAATTAAAAAGTGAAATCAATATAAAAGAAGTTGAACTACTTGATGATGCCAATGATTTATTAGTGAAAGAGGTTCGCCCAAATTTTAAAATTATTGGTCCTAAGTATGGAAATGAAATGAAATCCATTGTAGAGGCTATAAAAAATCTAAATTCTGAACAGGTAAATCTTCTAGAAGAAAAAAAAGAATTAAATATTTTAGTAAATAAAAAAAATATTATTTTAGATATGTCTGATGTTGAAGTCTTTTATAAAGACATTGAAGGATGGGAGGTAGCTAAAAACTCAGAAATGACAATAGCCCTTGATGTGACCATAACCCAGAAACTAAAAAATGAAGGTGTAGCAAGAGAGCTAGTTAACAGAATTCAAAACCACAGAAAGGATAAAGGCTTGGAAGTTACTGACAGAATTGATATTTTACTGAAAAGTGAATCTGGACTGGATAAAGCTTTAAGTGAAAATAAAAATTATATTTTAAATGAAACATTAGCTAATACTCTTAAATTTGAATCAACGATTTTAAAAGGAACACCTATAGAATTTGATAATTTTAAAACTGAAATTCTCATTAAAAAGGTACAGCCATGAGCAAAAAAACAAGATTTACAGACAGTGAACTTCAGGAGTTTAAAAGCCTAATTGAAGAAAAGATTGAAAAAGCAAAAGCAGATCTAGATCTTTTGAAAAGCTCCTATATGAATGATGGTAATAATGGCACTGAGGACACTGCCCCAACTTTTAAAGCTTTTGAAGAAGGGTCCGAAACAATGTCAAAAGAAGCAAACACTCAACTTGCTCTTCGGCAAGAAAAGTTTATCCGTGATCTTAAAAATGCCCTAATTCGTATTGAAAACAAAACTTACGGTTTATGCCGTGTAACTGGTAATTTAATTAATAAAAAACGCTTATTTTTAGTTCCACACGCTACTTTAAGTATTGAGGCTAAAAATATGCAGAAATAAGTCCAATAAAGGCCCTGAATACATATAAAACATATTTCAATAAATCATGGGCTGCAGTAATTATAATTTTAATTCTGTTACTTGATCAAACTACAAAAATATATATCAAATTAAACTTTCCTTTATCGGGGTACGGTATTTCACCTATTTTAGATTGGGAATATTTTAAGATCATTTTTGTTGAAAACAAAGGGATGGCTATGGGTACTAAAATCAATGATTTTATTCCATTTATTAGCGAAAATACTGGAAAATTGATTTTAACTATTTTCCGTGTTGCCGCAATTTCTGGCTTGGGCTACTGGTTATTGGATTCCATAAAAAAACAAAGTGGGGTTTTACTTTGTTGGGCCTTATCATTAATATTTGCAGGTGCACTAGGTAATATTATCGATTCGATTTTCTATGGCATTTTGTTCTCAGATAGTAACGGTCAGATTGCTCAATTTTTACCTGAACAGGGATACGCTCCTCTTTTTTATGGCCATGTTGTTGATATGTTACAATTCCCATTAATTGAATGGACATGGCCATCATGGTTACCTTATATAGGTGGTAAAGACTATTTATTTTTTCAATATATATTTAATATTGCGGACACTGCAATAAGCACAGGGGTTGGGATATTGATTTTTTTTAATAAAAAAATCTTTTCCTGATTTTTTCAAGAAGTAAACTTTTTTATTCCATCGGGATTAACACAAAAATCCATCTGAATATCTTCAGAACGTATGTCAATTATTTTTTCTACGGGATCAAAAAAAGAAAGTCCGACTTTTAAAGTATTTTTTTTACAAAGAGATAAAAAATTATCATAAAATCCTTTTCCATAACCTAAACGATTTCCGCTTTTATCCCAAGCTAACAGTGGTAGAAAAATTACATCAATTTGTTCTGGAGAAATTTTTATTCCTTTTTCGGGTTCTGGTATCCCTAACCTATTGATATTAAGTTTTGTTATATCTGTCAATAAGATGTGTTCCAATTCTGAACCTTTAGTTCTAGGCAAAATTACCTGTTTGTCCTTTCCTTGTAATATAGTCAAAATTAAAGTAGTGTCTATCTCTGCCTTTGCTTTTATTGGGAGATATATATGATAATACTCTAAATGCCATATGGGTAGTTTTAAACAATTATTTGCAATTGCAAAACTCTTATCTTTATGTTCTTGATCAGAAAGTGCAAAGCGCTTTTTTAAAAAAGATTTCCGAAGAGCTAATTTTGTTAAATTAGAATTCATAAAATAATATTACATATATATATACCCAAAGAAAATCAATATTTTCGTTTTGTGAAATTAGATTCTATTGAAATCCAACTTAAAACCTTGCCTCAAGTTGCAGGGGTATATCAGTTTTTCGATTCTAAAGAAAAAATTATATACATAGGTAAGGCAAAAAACTTGAAAAAACGGGTTACATCTTACTTTAATAAAAATTTAGAAAATCATAAAACAAAAGTCCTTGTTAAAAAAATTAAAAGAGTGGAAAACATTGTTGTAGAATCTGAAATGGATGCTTTGCTTTTGGAAAATAATTTGATTAAAAAATATAAACCTCGATATAATATTCTTCTCAAAGATGATAAAACCTATCCTTGGATTTGCTTAGAAAAGATTCCCAAACCAAACATTTATATAACAAGAAATTTAAAAAATAAAAATGGTGAATATTTTGGCCCTTTTACTAGTGTAAAAAACTTAAAAATTCTACTACGATTGATTAAAGAAATACATCCTTTTTTAAATCATGAATTGAATCATTTATTAAAAATTAACTCTAAAGAATCTTCAGCTTCACTATTTAAAAAGCACGAAAATTCAATAAAAGCGTTAATAAAAGGAAATTTGAATTTCTGTATAACTCATTTCAAAAAAGAAATGAAAACAATGTCCAGAAATTTGAAATATGAAGAAGCTCAATTGGTAAAAGAAAAAATTTTAAGTTTAGAGAAATTTCAAGCCAAATCAACAGTAGTAAACCCTAAAATTACTGATGTAGACGTATTTTCTATTGTTTCAGATGATAACTATGGATATGTTAATTTTTTACAGGTATCATATGGGGCTATAGTTAGATCCTACACCCTTGAAATAAGAAAAAAGCTTAATGAGAGTAATTCAACCCTACTACAGCTTGGAATAATTGAAATAAGACAAAAGTTTTCCTGTAATACAAAAACTATATTACTTTCAGAAAAAGTTAGTTTAACAAAAGAATTAAATCTAGTTGTACCTAAACAAGGAGATAAAAAAAGCTTAGTGGATTTATCACTTAGAAATGCCAAATACTTTCGGATTGAACGCTTTAAACAAATCAAAATGTTGGATCCTGAAAGTCATACCAAGCGAATAATGAATCAAATGAAAACTGATTTAAGACTGCCTGAGGAGCCCTTACACATAGAATGCTTTGATAATTCAAATATCCAAGGTTCAAATCCTGTTGCCGCATGTATTGTTTTTAAAAAAGGTAAGCCAAGTAAAAAGGAGTATCGTCACTATAATATTAAAACAGTTAAAGGCCCTGATGACTTTGCTTCTATGGAAGAAATAATTTTGAGAAGATATAAACGTCTATTGAAAGAAAAAGCTCCACTTCCCCAACTGATTGTTATTGATGGTGGCAAGGGACAACTTTCTTCAGCATTAAAAAGTCTGGATATTTTAGGTCTAAGAGGTAAGATTTCAATTTTAGGAATTGCTAAGCGCTTAGAGGAAATATATTTCCCTGGTGATAAAATTCCACTTTATTTAGATAAAAAATCTGAAACACTAAAAATATTGCAGCGAGCAAGAGACGAAGCCCACCGATTTGGAATTGCATTTCATAGAAAAAAGCGCAGTAAAAGTAGTATACAATCCAAATTGGATCAAATACCAGGTATAGGAGAAGCTTCACGCCTAAAGCTTTTAAAAAATCTAAAAACTTTCTCTCGGATAAAATCAGCATCAGAAAAGGAAATCATTTATGTTTTAGGAAATAAAAAAGGGAAAAAAATATTTGAGACACTAAAAAAATATTAGGTGTTAAATATTTTCAGCTGCTTTCAATTAAATCTCAAATTATTGATTTATTATCTTTGAAATATGACAAAATTTTTGTGTTTATCCATTTTTTTAAGCTTTCAAATTCTATTTAGTCAGGCGAATAATAGTGAAGCATTAAAAACAAACCAATCATTCCAAGAAGGAGAATGGTTTCAATTAAGATTGCACTATGGACCATTTAACGCGAGCTACGCAACCCTCTCTTTGGAACGAGATACAATTAATGAGCGTCCAGTTTATCATGCTAAAGGATTTGGAGAAACAACAGGTTTAGCGCGCTGGTTTTTTAAAGTAGAAGATTATTATGAAAGTTATTTTGATGAAGAAACTGGACTACCATATAAGTTTATTAGAAATATTAATGAAGGAGGTTATACAAAGAATGTAGAAATTGATTTTAATCATAAAGAAAAAACTGCTCTTGTAAACAACAAAAAAAAGGGAGAGGTTAGTGAGCTTGAAATAAAAAATGGAGTACAAGATTTAATATCGTCTTTTTATTATTTAAGAAACTTTTACCCGATAGATGAAATAAAACTCAATGAAAGTTTTGACATAAACATGTTTTTTGATTTTGAAAATTATGTTTTTAGGTTGAAATATTTAGGTAAAGAAATTATAAATACAAAATTTGGTAAAATTAAATGCATGAAATTTAGACCAATAGTTCAATCAGGAAGGGTTTTCGAGGAACAAGAAAGTGTTACCTTATGGGTTTCTGATGATAAGAATCGTATTCCTGTTCGTATTAAAGCAGATATTTTGGTCGGTTCAATTAAAGCAGATTTAGAAAACTTTAAAAACTTAAAACATCCGTTCCAAATTATTGTAAAATAGTTTAAAAAAAATCGGATAACTTTTCTTAATTCCTAAGAAAGGAACCAAAAAAGTTTTGAAATTTACATAAAATAAATAAGATGTATCGTTTCTTGAAGCTTATTTTGTTTTTAGTTTTTTTTGGCTGCAATGAATCTCCAAAAAATCAAAGTGTTGAAATTAATATACCTTCTGAGGTAAAAGTACCTAACTTATTATTTGGTATAGATTTAAATCAATACACGGTTAAGACGCAAAAAATCAAATGGGGTGATACTTTTGGAAAAATTTTAGAAGATAATGGGATTGACTATCCAAAAGTTTACAAAATTCTTCAAGAAATTAAAGGAAAAGTAAATGTTAGAAAACTAGCCACAGGTAAACCATATAGTTTATTTTTCTTAAATGATAGTATCCCTATCCCTGAATATTTCGTTTACCACCCTGATCCAAAAGCCTACACTATAATTCACCTAAAAGACAGCTTGTATGGAAATGTAATTAAAAAACCTATAAAGAAAATAGAATTTGAAGTATCAGGAACTATAAAAAGCTCTTTATACGAAACAATGAAAAATATTGGGGTTAATGAAGAAATTACATATCATTTATCCGATATTTATGCTTGGACTATAGATTTTTTTCGCTTACAAAAAGGGGATAGATTTAAGGTAGTTTATACTGAAAAGTTTGTAGACGATTCAATATCAATAGGTGTTGATCGTGTAAAAGCTGCTTGTTTTGAACATAAAGGGAAAACTCTATATGCTTTTGAATATGTTACAAATCCAAAAAAAGGAATAGTAGACTATTTTGATGAAAATGCAAAAAGTTTAAGAAGAGCCTTTCTCAGAGGCCCTCTTAAATTCAACAGGATTACATCGCGATATAACCTGAGAAGAAAAATATCCTATTATGGAAACAGGATTAGACCTCACAAGGGAACTGATTTTGCGGCTTCAGTCGGTACTCCTATTTTAGCTACAGCAAATGGGACTGTTATAAAATCAAGATATTCAAGGGGAAATGGCAACTACGTTACAATAAAACATAACAATATCTACTCAACGCAATATTTGCATATGAAAAGAAGAAAAGTAAAAGTTGGACAATATATTAAGCAGGGGGATATAATTGGTTGGGTTGGAATGACAGGTAATACTTCTGGCCCTCATGTTTGTTACAGGTTTTGGAAAAATGGACGGCAAGTAGACCCATTTAAACAAAAACTACCTGATGCGAAGCCTATTTCGAATGACTTAATAGCAAAGTATTCTAAACATATTGTTTCTTATAAAAGAAAATTAGATTGTATAAAGTTTGATAACAACTCTATGAGAGAAATTGCAGAAAATAAATCTATACCGTATGCCAAAAATTCTTCCTGATAAGTCTTTATCTAAACTTGATTCTTATAAATTATTAAAAGCTTATCAAAAACAAATTACAGAAGTAAGCATTAAAGAACATTTTAAGAAAGAACACGATCGCCTAAAATACACGTGGTTGGATTGGGAAAATATAATCGTCGATATTTCGAAAAATAGAATTGATAAAAAAGGGCTTAATCTACTTATTAGATTGGCAAAAGAAGCTGGACTTGATAAAGCAATTGAAGCTCAATTTAAAGGAGAGAAAATAAACACTACCGAAAACAGAGCTGTTTTACATACTGCCTTAAGAAACTTAGATAATAGTCCAATTTTTTTAGATGATAAAGATATAATTCCTGAATTAAGAGCGATGCAACAAAAAATGTATGTTTTTTGTGAAAAAGTAATAAATGGTCTTTGGAGAGGATACTCAGGAAAAAAGATTACTCATGTTATTAATATTGGTATTGGAGGTTCTGACCTAGGCCCCAAATTAGTTGTTGAGGCGTTAGCTAACTACAAAAACCATCTTGATATTCGTTTTATTTCGAATATTGAAGGAGATCATCACAAGGAGATATTGAAAGGAATAAATCCAGAGACAACCCTTTTTGTAATTGTTTCTAAAAGCTTCAATACACAAGAAACGATAACCAATGCTAATAGTATTCGTGATTGGTTTTTAAAGCAAGCTCCTAATAGCTCTATCGAAAAAAACTTTGTTGCAGTATCAAGTAATGTTGAAAAAACAGTTTCCTTTGGAATTTCTTCTGATAATATTTTCCCAATGAAAGATTGGGTTGGTGGTCGATTTTCATTATGGAGCTCAGTTGGTTTAATTATTTGTTTGGCTATTGGCCCTAAGCAATTCAAGGAACTCCTTGAAGGTGCTGGTAAAATGGATTCTCATTTTAGAAATACTCCTTTTGAAAAAAATATTCCAGTAGTTCTGGGTTTAATTAGTATATGGTACAATAATTTTTGGGGTTCAGAAAGTGAAGCTATCATTCCATATACTCAATATCTCAGAAATTTACCCACATACCTTCAACAGGCTTTTATGGAGAGTAATGGTAAAATAGTAGGCCGTAATGGAAGCTTAGTAAATTATCAAACTGGATCTATCATTTGGGGTGCCTCAGGAACAAATGCTCAACATGCTTTTTTTCAACTAATTCATCAAGGAACAAAGCTTATACCAACTGACTTTATATGTTTTAGAAAATCACTAAATGGCAATGAAGACCACCAAAACAAATTACTATCAAATTTTATTGCCCAAACTGAAGCGCTTATGAATGGAAAAAATGAAACTGAAGTTCTAGATGAACTCAATAGTATGGGTATGGGTCCCTCAGAACAAAAAAAAATAGCTCCATTCAAAATATTTGAGGGAAATAAACCAACAAACACAATTTTAATTGACAAATTAACTCCAGCATCTCTTGGTTCTCTAATAGCTATGTATGAGCACAAAATTTATGTTCAAGGTATCATATGGAATATTTTTAGTTATGACCAATGGGGTGTTGAATTAGGAAAACAATTAGCAAGTAAAGTCCTCGATGATATTGAGGATAAGAGTAAAAATTCTCATGACCCTTCAACAAATAGACTTATTGAAATAATAAAAAAAAGGCCTGTCAATTAAATTTTATATCTCTTAGTTTAAGCTGGAGATTCACCTTACCGTTGTAGTGGTTTTCATCAAGTGTATAAAGTATTGAAAATGTATCTGTCTCTTTTACTTTTTTAAGCATGTGCCCCAATCCAAATCCAATCCCTTGGAAATGAGTTCGATTAGAGTCTAAAACATCTAATCTCAAATGAGTTTTATCTTTTCCTACTATTCGACTTGCACCTGTGTCTTTGCAATTGTGAGTTACAAAAACAGGGTACATATTTTTAGGGCCAAATGGTCTCATCTGATTTATAATCCGTAATAATTTTGAATTTAGATCAATGAATTCGACTTCTAAATCATACTTAATCTCTGGCTCTTTAAATTCAGGTTGCAAATTTTCACTAACATAAGTCTCAAAAGCCTCTTTAAATGGTTTAAGTTGTCCCGTTTTTAATGTTAAACCCGCTGCATATTTATGCCCTCCAAATTGAAAAATATTTTTTTTACATGCTTGAAGTGCTTCATAAACATCAAATCCGTGAACTGATCTTACAGAACCAACTATTAATTCCTCTGATTTAGTTAAAACTATCGTAGGACGGTAGTAGTATTCAATTAATCTTGACGCCACAATTCCAACAACTCCCTTATGCCAAGAAGGGTGATAGACAACTGTAGAAAAACTTTTTGTAATCTCTTCCAACTTTATTTGTTGTAAAGCCTCTTTTGTTATTCTTTCTTCAGTGCTTTTACGTTCTGTATTAAAAAACTCAATAGTCCTAGCTATCGAAAGAACTACTTTTTGATCTTTACTAGTCATTAATTTTACAGCATTAATACCATGATCCATTCTGCCAGCAGCATTAATTCTTGGTGCGATAACAAAAGCTAAATCAGATACATTTACTGGTCTTGTTAAGTCTTTAATTAAAATTTTAAATCCAAGACGCGGATTCTCTCTTAGTTGTTTCAACCCTAAAAACATCAATGTTCTATTTTCGCCAACCAGCGGTACCAAGTCTGCAGCGATAGAAGCTGCTACAAGGTCAAGATAAATAGTTAAATCACTATCAGAAAGTCCAAGGTTATTATTAATTGCCTGTATTAATTTAAACCCAATTCCACACCCACAAAGATCGTTGAATGGATAATTACAATCTGTTCGTTTGGGATTTAAAACTGCGACTGCATCAGGTAATTTTTCTCCTGGCACATGATGATCACATATTATAAAATCAATCCCTAATGAACTTGCATATCTTACCTTTTCGATAGCTTTTATTCCACAATCAAGGGCTATAATTAAGTTAATACCTTCAGAATCGGCATATTTAATAGCCCTTTCTGAAATTCCATAACCTTCTGAATATCGATCTGGAATATATGGTTTCAAATCAGTTATTTTATCACTTAAATATGAAATTAATAGTGATACAGATGTTGTTCCATCTACATCGTAATCGCCTAATACCATTACTTTCTCATTTTTTTCAATTGCTTCTTTTATTCGGTCAACAGCAATTTTCATATCTTTCATTAGAAAAGGATTATAAAGATGTGTCCACAGAGGGCGAAAATAGTCCTTTGCAATGTCATAATTATTTATACCTCTTTGAATCAAAAGTTTTGAAACTATATCAGAAACTCCTAATACGGCTGAGAGTTTTTTAACATTTTCAATTGGTGGTTGAAGAATTTTTCCCCATTTCATAAATCTATTTTTTTGTCCCTTCAACAACAATTACAAATTCGCCTTTAGGGTGATTAGCTTCAAAAAATAATTTAGCTTCTTCTAAAGTTCCTCTAAATGTTTCTTCATATATTTTAGAAATTTCTTTAATTACTGCCAATCTTCGCTCAATCCCAAAAAAAGGGATCATCTGTTCAAATAGCTTTAAGAGTTTATGAGGGGATTCATAAAAAACAAGAGTTCTTGATTCTTTAGCCATAATTTTTAACCTATTAACTCGACCTTTTTTGTGAGGTAGAAATCCTTCAAAAATAAAACGATCGCATGGAAGTCCACTTTGAACTATTGCAGGAATTAATGCGGTTGGACCAGGTAAGCATTTTACCTTTATCCGTGCTTCTAAAGCATGGCGGACTAACAAATACCCAGGGTCTGATACAGCTGGTGTGCCAGCATCTGAAATCATTGCAATGGTTATTCCAGTTCTGAGTTTTTCAATAATTCTTGAAGTTTTGTAATGCTCGTTTTTGAGATGATAACTTTCAACACGTTTGGATATATCATAATAATTTAAGAGAACCGAACTGACCCTAGTGTCTTCAGCTAAAATTAGATCTGCCTCCTTTAATAACCGTAAAGCTCTTAATGTAATATCTTCCAAATTACCAATAGGAGTTGGTATTAAATAAAGCAAATTAGTAGTATTATTATATTATTTTAGAATATTTCATGATTCAAAGCTTTTCTGTAAAATAGCTAAAAAACGATCTGCAATATGTTCTTTTCCTTTCCAATTATTATATTCAATTTTCACTTTAGAGGTTATTAAATTGGATACTTCTGACCAAGAACCTAAAGTTAGTGTTTGATTAAGAACACGCTCGTAATTGTTTTTATCACCATCAAAAAGATGTTTAATAAAGGCTAATCTTTCATTATTGTCAACGCTTAGTTTTTTTGAGAATTGGTCGTTAATATTTTTTTTATCGTTTGAATTATCTTTTTCAGTATCTAATTCATCCTTAATGCTTTCATTAGTTTTTGATAAGAAAGTTGGTGGTGTTTCAACCGTTTCAAAAAGCTTTTCATATGTTTCGGGTTCTGGCATTTCAGTAACCATATTTTTTATTGTCTCCATCATTGGAGGCACCTCCATGTTGTCATCTTTTGTCTTTTCTTTATTTGTATCTACAGTAATTGAATTGATCATCTCATCAAGGTTTTTTTGATGTCTTTCCCAAAGGTTTTGATCAACTTCCTCTTGATCAATTAGCATTTTTTGAAAAATTGAAAGCTCATAAATTTTTTGAATAGTATCATGTGTTTTCTCTTCATCCCAATTAGATTGATCTTTAATAATACTTCTTGCCCACTGAACTAAAGCCATTTTAATTTTTTCAGTCATCCGATTTAATATTTTGAAGCCACCTTTATTTAATACCTTTGGATAATCAATTTATATTAAGTCCAAGATTAATAATGAAAATTACAAAATGTTTTTAGAAAATACCTTAAAGACCAATGAACAATTTGGCTGGATTGAGATAATCTGTGGCTCAATGTTTTCTGGTAAAACGGAGGAGCTAATTAGAAGATTAAACAGAGCAAAATATGCAAAAAAAAAAGTTAAAGTTTTTAAACCAATTGTTGATTCTCGTTTTAAAACTAATTTGGTTTTATCACATGACAAAAATGAAATTAAATCAAAATCCGTTTCAAAATCATCTGATATCAAAATTAAAGCTGTAGGTTCAGATGTTATTGGTATTGATGAAGCTCAATTTTTCGATAATGGAATAATTAAAGTTTGTAATGATTTAGCTAATGAAGGCATTCGAGTGATTGTAGCTGGTTTAGATATGGATTATAAAGGTAATCCATTTGGACCTATGCCTAACCTGATGGCAACCGCAGAATATATAACTAAGGTTCACGCTATATGTGCTAAAAGTGGAAATTTAGCAAATCATAGTCATAGGATATCTAAAAATAAATCATTAATTCACTTAGGTGAAAAGGAAAGTTACATACCTCTTTCAAGGGCTGAATTTCAAAAAATCAAAAAAATAAAATAATAGTCTTGAATCAACTCAACATCTATTTATCAAATTTGGAGCATAATTATAAATTTCTTCAAAGGAATTTAAATTCTGAAACTAATCTAATAGCTGTTGTAAAAGCCTCGGCTTATGGGAGTGCTCTACCAGCAATTGCAAAAAGATTAGAAAAATTAGGGGTTAACATATTTGCCGTCGCCTACTCGAATGAAGGAAAGACTCTTAGAAAAATTGGTGTCAAGTCAAGAATTATGGTCTTTTATCCTCAGGCCTATGGGCTTGACGATATCATTGATAATAAATTAGAAGCCTGCTTGTACAGTGTGAACTTACTAAAAGAATTTCGAGAAAAATTAATACTAAAGAAATTAAAAAATTTTCCTATTCATATTAAGTACAATACTGGCCTTAATAGGTTAGGTTTTAATCCAAGTTATTGTGATTGGATTGTAAATCAGCTAAAAGATGATACGTTTGCGCTTAAAAGTATTTACTCACACCTTGCTGTATCTCAGGCTAAAAAAGAAATGAAATTAAATAAACATCAAATTGAATCATTTTTGCAACTTAGAGAAAAACATCTTAAAATTTCTAAAATAACTCCAAAGTTTCATTTATTAAATAGCTCAGGATTATTTAATTTTCCAGAATATCAATTTGATGCTGTAAGATGTGGGATAGCACTACATGGTTTTGCAAATCGACCAGAATGGGATAAAAAACTTAAGCCTGTGGCTGAATTAATTTCATCAATAAGCCAAATCCACATTGTCAAAAAAGGGGAATATGTGGGTTATGATTTTGGGTGGAAGGTTTCAAAAGAAACAAAGATTGCAACTATTCCGCTAGGTCATGCAGATGGAATATGTAGACGACTTGGAAATCATAAAGGAACCGTTTCGATAAATGGGAAAATTGCACCTATTGTTGGAAATGTTTGTATGGATATGTTTATGGTAGATGTAACGAAAATTTCTTGTGATGAAGGAGACGTGGTTTACGTATTTGGAAAAGAAAATTCTATTTCAGATCTGGCTCTAACTGCTGATACTATAAGCTATGAATTGCTAACTGCTATTGGCCCCAGAGTAAAAAGAGTTATCTACGAATAAAAAATATTCATCTAATAACAAAACAATAATATTTGTTATAAATACACATGGATGTTGTCCAAAACCCTGTAAGTAGTAATTTTAACAAAATTTAAAAAATGAGACTAGCTATTGTAGGGGTAACAGGCATGGTGGGAAAAGTTATGTTAGAAGTTTTAACAGAACGTAAGATTCCAATCAGCGAATTAATACCAGTCGCATCTGAAAAATCAATAGGTAAAACTATTTTATTTAAAGGGGAAAAGATAAAGGTTATTGGATTAGAGGAGGCAATCAATGCTTCCCCAGATCTAGCTTTATTCTCTGCTGGTGGAAACACCTCCCTAGAATGGGCACCAAAATTTGCAGTAAATGGAACAACTGTGATTGATAATTCATCGGCCTGGAGAATGAAAAAAGAAATAAAGCTTGTTATTCCAGAAATTAATGCATCCAAATTAACTTCAACAGATAAAATAATTGCTAATCCAAACTGTTCAACTATTCAAATGGTGATGGCGATAGCTCCTTTACATAAAGCTTTTAAAATCAAACGATTAGTTATCTCTACATATCAATCAATTACTGGGACGGGAATAAAAGCAGTTAAACAACTTGAAAATGAGATAAATGGTAAAATAGGAGAAAAAGCTTACCCATATCAAATACATAAAAATGCACTTCCACAATGCGATGTTTTTCTTGATAACAACTACACAAAAGAGGAAATGAAATTAGTCCATGAAACTCACAAAATTCTAGAGGACTTTTCAATAGGAATTACAGCAACAGCAATCAGAATTCCAGTAATTGGAGGTCATAGTGAGTCAGTAAATATTGAATTTGAATCAAATTATGACATTAGAAAAATTAAATCAATTTTAGATGAAACAAATGGAGTAGAAGTTGTTGATGACCCTAACAGAAATTTTTATCCTATGCCAATTAATGTGGAGGGAAAAGATGAAGTTTTTGTTGGCCGTATAAGGAGGGATGAATCTGTAGAAAATGGATTAAATCTTTGGATTGTTTCAGATAATCTGAGAAAAGGAGCAGCTACTAATACAGTTCAAATAGCCGAATATTTAATTAACAATAAATTAATTTAATTAATTGTCATTTTAACGAAACAAAATTTAATGCTATTAGTTAAAAAATTTAATAGATTTGTAGTTTAAATATTGCGAATGGAATTGAGGGAATTCACAATACCTTTTGTAGGGTTAAAAGAAGGTAAACATAACTTCTCATTTGCCTTAGAAAATAAGTTCTTTGAATACTTTGAGTATGAAGATTTTCACAAAACAGAATTAGAAGGTAAATTGACTCTGCACAAAAAAGCTTCATTCTTGGAATTACATTTTGATGTTAGAGGAAAGGTATTGCTATCGTGTGATGTTTCAACAGAATTATTCAACCATACTGTGGAAACAAATTTTGATTTGATAGTCAAGTTTGGTACTTCTAATGATGCCGACCCAGATGAAATTTTGATGATTCCAGAAGGGAGTTACCAGATTAATGTAGCCCAACATTTTTATGAAATGGTTGTTTTATCACTACCTTTAAAAAAAGTCCATCCAGGTATTAGAAACGGAACTTTAAAAAACGATATTTTAAGTAAATTAGAACAATTAGCCCCACAAAACAAAAAATCTGATACTCATAAAGACCCACGCTGGGAGAAATTAAAAAGCTTATTATAAATACAAAAAAACCATGGCACATCCAAAAAGAAAAATTTCCAAGACAAGAAGAGACAAACGAAGGACTCATTATAAAGCTGCTGATCAACAAATTTCAACATGTTCGAAAACAGGTGAAGCGCATCTTTATCATAGAGCTCATTGGCATGAAGGCAAGCTCTATTACAGAGGTAAAGTACTTATTGATACTACTGAAACAGAGACTGCATAATCACAAATAGTTAAACAATATCTTAGTTGATTCATCAATAATCTTTTTGATTGTTTTATTTTGATTGCATTAAAAAACCATTATCTTAACCTTAATTTCGCTTTAAAAGCAGATAACTAAATGCATCTGAAGGGAAAAAAAATTCTCAAAGCAGCCATAACTGCTGTCGGAGGATACACACCTGAAACAATCCTTTCTAATCAAAAATTAGAAACCATGGTTGATACAACTGATGAATGGATTCAAAGTAGAACGGGTATAAAAGAGCGTAGAATCCTTTTGGACAAAAATAAAGCAACTTCTTATCTGGCAATAAAAGCAGCTAAAGATCTCTTAAAAAAGAAAAATACGAACGTAAATACCATTGATCTTGTGATTGTTGCAACAGTTACACCAGATTTACATGTAGCAGCAACTGCACCTTACGTTGCTTCATTAATAGGAGCTAGGAATGCTTTTGCATATGATTTAAATGCTGCTTGCTCTGGTTTCCTTTATGGAATGAGTGTTGCAGCTGCATATGTGAGTTCAGGGCGATATAAAAAAGTATTGCTGATTGGTGCTGATAAAATGTCCTCCATTGTTGATTATACAGATCGTACAACTTGTATAATATTTGGTGATGGAGGAGGGGCCGTTTTATTTGAACCTAGCTTAAATGAAAATGGTTGGGAAGACGAATATTTTAGAAGTGATGGTTCAGATAGAATGTCTTTAAAAATAAAAGCAGGAGGCTCACTGCATCCCACATCAAAAGACACATTAGATAAAGGATGGCACAACATTGATCAAGATGGTAAAACTGTCTTCAGGTATGCCGTCTCAGAAATGTCGACCGTCACAAGAGAAATCATGAAAAGAAACGAACTTGATAATGAGAGTATTGACTATCTTGTTCCGCATCAAGCAAATAAAAGAATTGTTGATGCAACAACAAAACGTCTGGACCTTAATCCTAGTAAAGTCATGATGAATATTGAATATTATGGAAATACTACTGCGGCAACACTACCGCTATTGTTAAAAGATTATGAAAATAAATTAAAAACAGGAGATAAGCTAGTTTTTGCTGCCTTTGGTGGCGGTTTCAGTTGGGGAGCAGCTTACCTTACGTGGGCATATTAAATTAAAATCAATAAAAATGGACATAAAAGACATTCAAAACCTAATAAAATTTGTAGCCAAATCTGGTGCACAGGAGGTAAAACTTGAAATGGAGGATATTAAAATAACAATTAAAACTGGAGGAAGCTCTTCTGGTGTGGAACCTGGTAAATTTTTGCAAAATGTAAACCCATTGTCAATTTCACCTTCTACTTCTCAATCCATGGAATTGTCTTTGAAGGATAATAAAGGGAATGAAAATAAAAAAGATGAGTCTACATCTGAGGATGACGAATTAATTACGATAAAATCTCCTATAATTGGAACTTTTTACAGAAAATCAGCCCCTGATAAACCTCCATTTGTTGAAGTTGGAGACATAATTAAGGAAGGAGATGTTCTTTGTGTTATTGAAGCTATGAAACTTTTTAATGAAATTGAATCTGAATTAGGTGGTACAATTGTCAAAATTCTTATTGACGACGCTTCTCCTGTTGAATTTGATCAACCGTTATTTTTAATCAAACCCCTTTAAACATTAAAATGTTCAATAAAGTTCTAATTGCAAACAGGGGTGAAATTGCCATGAGAATTATTCGTACTTGCAAAGAAATGGGTATAAAAACAGTTGCTGTTTATTCAAAAGCTGACACTGATAGCCTTCATGTTAGATTTGCGGACGAGGCCGTTTGCATTGGGCCAGCTGCTAGTAACGAATCTTACTTAAAAATTTCAAACATTATTGCTGCGGCCGAAATAACAAATGCAGATGCTATTCATCCTGGTTATGGTTTTTTATCTGAAAATGCAAAATTCTCTGAAATATGTGAGGAACATAAAATTAAGTTTATTGGTGCTTCTCCTTCTATGATAAGTAAGATGGGAGATAAAGCTTCGGCAAAAAAAACCATGCAAGAAGCTGGAATCCCGACTATTCCAGGTTCAAAAGGTATAATTGGAAGTTTTAAAGAAGCTGAACAAATAGCATCTGAAATAGGCTATCCGGTAATGTTAAAAGCAACCGCCGGGGGTGGTGGGAAAGGAATGCGAGCAATATGGAAACCACAGGACCTTGAAAAAGCATGGAACAGTTCAAGACAAGAGGCTGCTGCTTCATTTGGTAATGACGGTATGTACATTGAAAAGCTAATCGAAGAACCTCGTCATATTGAGATCCAAGTAGTTGGAGATTCAAGTGGGAAAGCATGTCATCTTTCTGAAAGGGATTGCTCAATACAGCGGCGTCATCAAAAATTGACTGAAGAAACTCCTTCCCCATTCATGACATCTACGCTTAGAAACAAAATGGGTGAGGCTGCAGTAAAAGCAACTGAATTTATAAAATATGAAGGGGCAGGTACAATTGAATTTCTAGTAGATAAAAATAAGAATTTCTACTTCATGGAAATGAACACAAGAATTCAAGTAGAACATCCTGTTACTGAGCAAGTAATAGATTTTGATCTCATATGTGAGCAAATAAAGGTTGCAGCAGGTGAAAAAATTTCAGGTAAAAATTATTTCCCTAAACTCCATTCTATAGAATGTCGAATTAATGCAGAAGACCCGTTTAATGATTTTAGACCAAGTCCTGGAATGATAAGCACAATGCATTTCCCTGGAGGACATGGGGTAAGACTGGATACTCATGTTTATAGTGGTTATGTAATTCCCCCTCACTACGACTCAATGATTGCTAAACTAATCACCACAGCTCAAACAAGAGAGGGTGCAATCCATAAAATGAAGCGTGCTCTAGAAGAATTTATTATAGAGGGTGTAAAAACAACTATTCCGTTTCATTTAAAATTAATGAATGATCCTGCCTATTTAAATGGAAAGTATACAACAAAATTCATGGAGGAGTTTGAAATGGAAAATTAGTGTTTCTAAATTTTAAGCTCCCAATAACCGATATCTATCCACTTTTTGAACTTATATCCCACTGACTCAAGTTGTCCTACTTTTTTAAATCCAAAATTCTCATGAAATAGAACACTTGATTCATTAGGCAAAGAAATTCCAGCCAAAACTCTTCTAAATCCCTCTTTTTTTAATGATTCTAAAAGTTTTGTATAAAGTGCTGTTCCTATTCCATTTCGAAAATTATTTGGCTTTAAATAAATACTGCTTTCGACCGTATAGCGATATGCTGATCTAGATTTCCAGTTAGTAGAATATGCATAACCTAATAATTCATCCGCAGATTCATAAATCCACCACTTATTCTTTCCACTATAATTTATCCTCTCGATTATAATATTTTCATTTATAGGTTTTTCTTCAAAGCTTATTGAAGAATTTAAAATGTAGTGGTTATAAATTGAAGCAATAGCTTTTGCATCTTTAGATTTTGCCTCACGTATCATAATGAATTAAATTTTACCCTTTTACTTTATTTTTGATCTTTTGGGGTAAAACTTTAAATCCCATATTAAAAAGAGTAAATCCGAAGATATCCGCGTATTGGTCAATTCTTTTTGATACAGGAGTCCCAGCTCCATGTCCAGCGTTGGTCTCTATCCGAATTAAAACTGGATTTTCTCCATTTTGTTTGTTTTGTAGCTGGGCTGCAAATTTAAAAGAGTGTGCAGGAACCACACGGTCATCATGATCCCCAGTTGTAATTAAAGTCGCGGGGTAATTTGTATCCTCTTTTACATTATGAACTGGAGAATAACTTTTTAAATAATTGAACATCTCCTTAGAATCCTCAGAAGTACCATAATCGTATGCCCAGCCTGCACCTGCAGTAAACTTGTGATAACGTAACATATCTAAAACTCCTACTGCAGGTAATGCGACCTTCATTAGTTCAGGCCTTTGAGTCATTGTGGCTCCAACTAGTAAGCCACCGTTTGAACCTCCCCTAATAGCAAGAAACTCTGGATTGGTAAATTTGTTTTTTATTAGAAATTCTGCTGCTGCAATGAAGTCATTAAATACATTTTGTTTTTTTTGTTGTGTTCCTGCTTTATGCCATTCTTTCCCATACTCTCCGCCGCCCCTAATGTTTGGAACAGCATAAATCCCTCCCTGTTCTAACCAAACAGCATTTGCTATATTAAAAGAAGGCCGGATACTTATATTGAAACCTCCATAGCCATATAAAATGGTAGGGTTTTGGCCATCAAATTTTATACCTTTTTTATAAGTAATAATCATCGGAATTTTAGTTCCATCTTCTGATTTATAAAAAATTTGTTCTGACTTATAATCGTTTGAATCAAAATCAATTTTGGGCTCCCAGTATTTTATTGACATTTTTGTTTTTGGATTATAAGAAAATATTTGGCTAGGAGAATGGTAGTTTGTGAAACTGAAATATAAAACTTCTTGGTCTTTTTTTCCACTCCAACCATAAGCTGTTCCTAATCCTGGTAATTCTATTTCTCCCATATTTACACCATCCATATCATATTGAATTACTTTCGTTATTACATCAGCGATATAGCGAGCAAAAAAATATCCCCCTCCAGTAGTTGGAGAAAGAACATATTTCCCTTCAGGTATAAAATCCTTCCAATATTTTTCATGCGGTTTTCTGGCATTAACCACTATAAGTTTTTGATTTGGTGCATTTCTGTTAGTGACTATATACAGCTTTTCCCCATCTGAATGCAATAGATAACTATCTGTTTGATAATTTTCATCTACTCTAATTAAGGGGCTATTTTTCAAATTCAAATTTAAATCTTTTAAAAAACTAATATTACCTGAAGTTGTTTTAGAGGCTGAAATAAAAAGGTACCTCCCATTATCAGATACTTTAGCCCCAACATATCTGTGCTTTTGATCTTGTTTCTCACCATACACTATTATGTCTTCAGATTGTTTAGTCCCTAGCTTATGGTAATATAATTTGTGCTGATCGGTCATATCACTAAGCTCACTCCCCTTTGGTTTATCATAACTAGAATAGAAAAAACCTTCATCAAGTTTCCATTGTATACCACTGAATTTTACATCTACTAAAGTATCCTCAATTATATTTTTATTAATGGCGTTCATCACTATAATTTTTCTCCAATCACTCCCCCCTTCACTTATAGAATATGCAACTAAATCTCCTGTTTTAGAGAAGCTTAAGGTGGATAGAGAAGTAGTACCATCTTTAGAAAAACTGTTTGGATCTAAAAAGACTTCAGCGTTATTTTTATTATTTTCTCGGTAAAGAATAGATTGATTTTGAAGACCATCGTTTTTGTAGAAATAGGTGTATTGTCCTTCTTTAAATGGTGCTGAGATTTTTTCATAATCCCAAAGTTGTTTTAATCTATTCTTAAGTTCATTTCTAAAAGGAATCTCATCTAAATATTTGAAAGTTGTATTATTCTGATTAATTACCCACTTTTTTGTGTTATCAGAGTTATCATCTTCAAGCCAACGATAATCGTCAGTTACTGATTCATTAAAGTATTTGTCAGTTACAGGTAATTTTTTTGTTTCTGGATAACTATTTTTTTTATGGCCTTCATTACATGATAGGAAAAGTAAACTCAAAAAAATAAAATAGATGTATATTCTCATAATCATTAAACTTTGTTTCAATAAAAATATCCCTTATTCACAATTTTGATATGAATAAGGGATAAGTTAAGTTTAAAAGTCTTTTTAATTTGTAAATGGGAATGAGGAGTGATGTAAATCAATTTTCAGCTTTCCTTGTGATAATTTATATCCAAATGTGTACTCAACTTTAGCTTCAACACCTTGTAAATCTGTGAAAAAATAATTCCCCATCGCGATAGCTCTATTTTCTTCTAAAATAAAGCCAGTGTTCTCAAATCTCACATTTGTCCAAGGATTAATTGCAAATCCCTTATCTTCCTTACATGCTCTATCATCACCAGCAATAAAATATGACAATGCTTCTGATTTAGTTGGCCTAAATTGCTCTAACTCACATTTAGTAGGCTTAAATAAAACATCGCCTTGTTCAAAAGCATAACGATTGTCAAGAAAATTGCTAGCATATTCTTCACATTCAGTTCTACTTTGTTTTAAGGATCCAATTTTTACAACGCCGTCGCCCCATAATTTTTGAGCTTCTAAAACCTGTTCTTTAGTGATCATTTTA